>DASSHE010000025.1:0-88809 GCA_035693065.1 Solirubrobacterales bacterium | reverse complement strand
CGACGTCCTCGCGGTCCTCGCGATCGAACGCGGCGGCGTAGCGGCTCGCATGCTCGGGCGTCGCGTAGCGCTTGCTGCCGCAGGCGCCGCAGCCGCGGACGCAGTCCCAGCGCATCGTTTCCCCGTCGGCGCCGAACCGGTACCGGTGACCGAACACGCGGCAGGCGAGCATCGTCAGCCAGGCTACCGCCGCGTGTTCGCCGGGCGCCACGTGGGTATACGCGGCCGCCATGAGTGCTGAGACCGGCGTCATCGAGACCCGCATCCCGGCACGCATGGACAGGCTGCCGTGGTCGCGGTTCCACTGGCTCGTCGTCATCGGCCTCGGCACCGTGTGGATCCTCGACGGCCTCGAGGTCACGATCGTCGGCAGCGTCGCCGCCCGGCTCACCGAGAAGGGCAGCGGCATCGAGATCAGCGCCGGCGGGATCGGCACGGCCGCCGCGTTCTACGTCGCGGGTGCCTGTATCGGCGCGCTGTTCTTCGGGCAGCTCACCGATCGGTTCGGACGCAAGAAGCTGTTCATCCTCACCCTCGTGGTCTACATCGTCGCCACGGTGGTGACGGCGTTCTCCTTCGCGCCGTGGTTCTTCTACGCCGCGCGGTTCTTCACCGGCGCCGGCATCGGCGGCGAGTACGCGGCGATCAACTCGGCGATCGACGAGCTGATCCCAGCCCGGGTTCGCGGCCGGGTCGACCTGATCATCAACGGCAGCTACTGGGTGGGTGCGGCCGCCGGCGCCTTCGCTTCGGTAGCCCTGCTGGACACCGCTCTGTTCGCCGCCGATGTCGGCTGGCGCCTCGCCTTCGGCCTCGGCGCGATCCTCGGCGTCGGCATCCTGATCGTCCGCCGCCACGTGCCGGAGAGCCCTCGCTGGCTCTTCATCCACGGCCGCGAGGAGGAGGCGGAGCGAATCGTCGGCGAGATCGAGGACGGGGTGCGGCGCGAAACCGGCGAAGAGCTGCCGGAGCCCGATTCCTCCCTCGTCGTCCATCAGCGAGAGAAGATCCCCTTCCGCGAGATCGCCCGCACCGCCTTCTCGAAATACCCGCGGCGGACGGTCCTCGGTCTCTCCCTCTTCGTCGGCCAGGCCTTCCTCTACAACGCCGTCACCTTCGACCTCGGCACGATCCTCGGCGAATTCTTCGAAGTCGACTCCGGAACCATCCCCGTCTACATCGCCATCTTCGCCGCCTCCAACTTACTCGGACCGCTAATCCTCGGCCGCTTCTTCGACACGGTCGGCCGCAAGCCGATGGTCGCGGGCACTTACCTGTCCTCGGCCCTGCTGACCGCGGCCCTCGGCTTCTTCCTGCTTGGCGAAGACCTCACGACCTGGTCCTTCATGGCCTTCGTGATCGCGATCTTCTTCCTCGCCTCGGCCGGCGCCAGCTCCGCCTATCTGACCGTCAGCGAGATCTTCCCGATGGAGACGCGCGCACTCTCGATCGCCTTCTTCTTCGCCGTCGGCACCGCCGCCGGCGGCATCACCGGGCCGCTCCTGTTCGGTCACCTGATCGCCAGCGGCAGCCAGAACCAGGTGGCGATCGGCTTCTTCATCGGCGCCGTGGTGATGTCGATCGGCGGCATCGCCGAGCTCTTCTTCGGCGTCCGCGCCGAGCAGAAGCAGCTCGAGGACATCGCCGAACCGCTCAGCGCCGAGGGGGTCGAGGGCGGTGCCGAGAAGGAGCGGCCGGCAGCGCGGCCGAGTCCCAGCCGCCGCGCGCCGGGGCGCTTCCGGCCCGGGCCGGGCTCGCTCTCCTCGGCGCGGGCGCTATCGGTCGCCGGACCGCATGAAGCGGTGCCGTTGGATCACGAGGTGGCGATCATCGAGGCGGCCCTGCACGAGCACGGCAGCGCCAACCGGCGCGAGCTGCGACGGCGGGTCGGCGCCCGCTACTGGGGGCCGGGCCGGTTCGGCGAAGCGCTGCGCGAAGCGGTCGCGCAGGGTCGTGCCAAGCGACTGCCGAAAGGACAGTTTGCCCCAGCCACGGGAGACAGCTGATCGCTGCCGCTATCGTTGGTTGCCCCGACGGCTTTGCCGTCGCGCTGCACAGCTTCACACTGACGCTCTCAGGGCAGCGACGTTGGTGAAGTACCGCCGCGTTAACGATTGGACCCGTGAGTAGCGAGAAGCCGATAGATCAGGCAGCTCCAGGCCCCCAGGAGGGGCTGGCGAGCGAGCGAGCGCTCTGGGCGCGCTACGTCAAGGACCGCGATCCGGCGATCCGCGAGGAGCTGGTCCGGCGCTACCTTCCGTTCGCCAAGAACCTGGCCCTGCGCTATCGCGGCGCCAGCGAGTCCTTCGACGACCTGCTGCAGGTGGCAAGCCTGGGCCTGGTCAACGCGATCGACCGCTTCGACCCCGACCGCGGCGCCCCCTTCACCGCCTTTGCCTCGCCGACGATCCTCGGCGAGCTGAAGCGGCACTTCCGCGACCGCGTCTGGACGGTGCGGGTCCCCCGCGGCCTCCACGACCGCATGGCCGAAGTCGAGAAAGCGATCACCCAACTGACCGTGCAACTGCAGCGCTCGCCCTCGGTGGCCGAGATCGCCAACCACCTCGAGGTCGACCCGACCGACGTGCTCGAGGTGCTCGAGGCGAACCACAACCGCCGGCCACTATCGCTCGACCGCCCGGTGGGTGGCGACGACGCCGAAGAGTCCCCGGCCAGCGAGTGGGTCGGCGACGAGGACGCCGGCTACGAGCTGGTCGAGGACAAGCTGGCGCTGGAGGGGGCTCTCCCCCACCTCGACGAGCGCGAGCGCTTGGTCCTGCAGTTGCGCTTCGTCGAGGACCTCACCCAGTCGCAGATCGCCGAGCGAATCGGCCACTCGCAGATGCACGTCTCCCGGATCCTGCGGCGCACCCTGGAGCGGATCCGGGCCGAGGTAGCCGAGCAGAGCACCGGCGCCGAGACCGAGAGCTAGCACCCCGCCGCAGCTCTCATCCTCGGAATTTGAATACGCAAATGTTTTTGCGTGTTCGTCCGAGCGACCTTAGTGTCGCCCAGTCCCGGCAGGGGCCGGGATGAAAACACTAGGAGGAACCAATGCATCAAAGGAACAAGATCCTCGGGTTGGCGCTCGTCGCCGTTCTAGCACTGGCGGCGCTAGGCGCCTCGGCGGCGCAGGCGGTCCCCATCGGAGTCGTCACCCAAAAAGGAGAAACATTCAATGGCACGGTCGAACTGACAAGCGAACAGGTCGAAGGCAACGCGAAATTCACCGTCGACGGCTCCAACGTCGAATGCAATTCGGCCAATACCTCGGGAACCGGCAAAGACGGCGAAACATGGGGCAAAATGCACCCCACCTACGAAGGCTGCACCGCCTTCGGATTCATCGGCGCGACGGTCGCGACTGCTGGCTGCAATTTCGAAGCGATGGCCACGACGGAAAATGGCGCTGGCGTGTTCGCTGGCGAACTCAAGATCGTCTGTGAAACCGGGAAAGAAATCGTGATCTCGGCTGGCGGCGTCTGCGAAGCGAAAGTCGGGCCCCAGACGGTGACGGGAGGCACGCAAGCGAAAAATGTGACATCCGAAGGAAAGATGCACGTCCGGCTCGACAGCAATGAAAGCCCGGTCCAAACCACCAAAACCAAAGACGGCTTCGGTTGTCCGTTCAATGGCACTGGAGTGACGACGGGCAAAATCAATGCCCACACAACAGTGAGGTCGTACAGCAAAACTCCTCACAACCTCGAAAATCAGCTCGACGGGACAATCTCGCCCTGAGCGAAGCGTAAGCAAGGGGGCCGGGACGCCCGGCCCCCTTTTCGCTAGTCCCGCCGTCTCGGCAGGGGCCGAGGCAAAACGACGCTAGGAGGAACGATGCACGGGAGGATCAAAATTCTCGGGATGGCGCTTGTCGCTGTCTTGGCGCTAGCAGCGCTGGGCGCTTCCGCGGCCCAGGCCGCATTCGTCGGGATTGTCACCAAAGGAGGGGCGACATTCAATGGCACGGTTGAACTCACAGGCGAACAAATTGGCAACGTAAGACTGACCATCGATGGGTCCGGTGTCGAATGCAATGTCGCAATAACGGAAGGGACCGGCAAAGACGGCGAAACATGGGGCAGGATGCACCCCACCTACGAAGGCTGCACCGCCTTCGGCTTCGTCAACGCGACGGTGACGACGACCGGCTGCGACTTCGAAGCGATGGCAACCGAAGAAACCAGCGCCGGTGTCTTCGCGGGCGAACTGAAACTCGTCTGCGAAAGCGGTAAAGAAGTAATCATCGCTGTTGCTCTCTGCGAAGCCAAAATTGGGCCTCAGACGGTATCCAAAGGCACTAAAGCGACAAATATGAGCTCGGCGGGAAAGATGCACGTACAACTCGACAGCATCGAAAGTCCCGTCAAAACCATCAAAACCAAAGACGGCTTCGGCTGTCCCTTCAATGGCACCGGGGAAACGACCGCCAGCATCAATGCTCAAACAACAGTGAGGGCATACAGCGGCACGCCTCATAACCTCGAAAATCAGCTCGACGGGACAATCTCCCCGTGAACTGAACGCTCGAGAGGGGGCCGGGAGACCGGCCCCCTTTTGCTAGTTGCTCGAGGAGATGGCGACAACGAAGTGCCGGCAGGCCGTTCCGCCATAAATACACAAACGTTTTTGTGTGATTATGCGCGCGTCTTCTAGTGTCACGCCAGTCTCGGCAGGGGCCGAGGCAAAACGACGCTAGGAGGAACGGATGCACGGGAGGATCAAAATTCTCGGAGTGGCGCTTGTCGCCGCGCTGGCACTTGCGGCGCTGGGCGCTTCCGCGGCGCAGGCCGCCTTCGTAGGGGTTGTCACCAAAGGAGGGGCGACATACGAAGGCACGGTTGAACTGACAGGTGAACAAGTCGAAGGCAACGCCGTCTTCACCATTGATGGCTCCAGTATCGAATGCAATTCGGGGAACACGTCGGCAACCGGCAAAGACGGTGAAACACGGGGCAAAATGCACCCCACCTACGAAGGCTGTAATGCGTTCGGTTTTATCGGCGCAACGGTGGCCACGACCGGCTGCAATCTTGAAGCGATGGCAACCGAAGAAACCAGCGCTGGTGTCTTTGCGGGAGAACTGAACGTCGTTTGCGAAACCGGGAAACAAATTCAGATCAATGCTGGTTCTGGGACCTGCGTAGCGTCGGTCGGATCCCAAACGATCACCGCTGGCATTAAAGCCACAAATGCGACTGCGGAAGGGAAGATGCAGGTCAAGCTCGACGGCACCCAAAGCCCCGTCGCAACGGTTAAAAATCAAGACGGATTCGGCTGTCCATTCAACGGAACCGGGGCTACGACCGGCAATATGACCGCCCATATAACAGTCAAGGCATACAGCGGCACGCCGCACAACCTCGAAAATCAGCTCGACGGCACAATCTCACCGTGAGCGAAGCGTAAGCAAGGGGGCCGGGAAACCGGCCCCCTCCTAGTTGCTCGAGGAGATGGCGACGACGAGGTACTCGCCTTCGTCGCCCGCTTCGACCCGCAGGTCGTCGGCCAGCGCCTCCAGCGAGCCGCCAACCTCGGGCAGCTCGAAGCTGCTGCGCAGGCGCTCGGCGCCGCCCTGAGTCATCGGGCCCACCTTCAGCTCGATCCCGTCGGAGAGCTCGGCGATGCTGAGTGAGACGTGGCCGTCGGTGAATCCCTCCGGGGCGCGGGCCGAGATCGCGTCGCTGAGCAGCATCGTGTCGGAGAGGCGGTCGACGCTGACGTCCTGGCGGGCGACGAGGGCGGAGAGGGCACGGCTGAGGACCGGGCCGACGATCTCCGGCGGACCGACCCGGATCCGGGTGGCCTCGCTGGCGGCGACGGCGAATGGCGAACGGGGAGCGTGGTCGTCCCGGGCGATCAGCGGCACGTGCATGCGGATTTCGGTTCCCTTGTCGGCGCCGCCGCGGATCTCGAAGCTGCTCGAGAGGGCTGCGATCAGCGTCAGCCCAATTCGCAGGCTCGGCCGTTCGACGTCCGGCCGCGGCCGGATCCCGCTGCCGTGGTCGCGGATCACCACGGTCAACCCCCCGCTGTCGCTCTCGGCCTCGACCTCCAGCGGCCCCGGCTCGCTGCCCGCGTAGGCGTGGACGACGACGTTCATGCAGGCCTCGGTGACGACCGTCTTTAGGTCGGCGAGGGAGGCCTCGTCCATTCCCAGGCGCTCGGCCAGGCCGGCGAGGGCGTGCCGGACGACCGCAACGTTCTCGGCGCGGGCCGGAAGGGACATCTGGAGCCCCAGGCGATCGTCGATCGAGGTGTTCAAAGTCTCAGCTTTCCCCCAGGAGCGTCGAGGCCGGAATTAGAGGGGTCGCGAGCATATCCGCCCGCCCGCGTCACCACGTGCTTACCCCTGGCGATCAACCGCAAAACAAGGTACGAGCTCTGACGCCGTCCTGGCGCTTGAATCGCTTTGGCGCCTCCCCTGCCTGCGGTAGGATCGGCAGGTGATTCCAGCGCCGTTCGAGGTAAACGTCGGGGGGGCCGCGCAGGGGGTCGTGACGATCTCGGTGCGCGGTGAGCTCGATCTCAGCACCGCGCCCGATCTCGAGGGCCCCCTGGAGGAGGCCCTCGAGAACGACGACTCGCTGCTGATCGACCTCTGCGACTGCGAGTTCATCGACTCGACCGGGATCGCCCTCATCGTCCGCGCCTGGCAGCGCCTCGAGGGCGGCGGCAACGGCCGGGTGCTCGCGATCTGCAGCGACAACGAACAGGTGCGGCGGGTGCTCGAGATCACCGGCCTCCAGCTCTCGATCCCGGTCCACCTGACCAGGGACGAGGCGCTGGCCTCGATCCGCGGCTGAAGCCCGCTTTCCGCCGAACGGCGTTAATCACCCCAGCCGCCGGGTAGCGGTGTTTGATGCCCTCTCCCCCGCGCCGCCTACCGCGGCTCCCCCGCGAGCTCTTCGAGACCCGCAGCCACGCCTGGACCGCCCTGGGGCTGGGCGAGGAGCTAACTCCAAAGCTCTCGAAACGGGCGGTGGGCGCGCTACTGGCGGCGCTGCTGGTCATCGCCGCGACCCTCGTCGTCTACTACAACCGCCGTCACATCGCCCCCGGCTACGGCCAGTGGATCAGAGCCGGCACCGTGGCGATCCTGATCATCGTCGGCTCGGCGGCGACCCACTGGCTCTCCCGCGGCCTCTCGCCGCGCCTCTACCGGCGCCTCGATCCGGCGACGGCGGGGACCACCGGCTTCGTGATCCGCCTGCTGGCGATGGCGGCGGTGGTGATCCTCGCCCTGCGGATCGCCGGCGTCACCGCCAGCACCCTCGCCGTCGGCGGCGCCTTCACCGCGGTCCTGCTCGGCCTCGCCGCCCAGCAGGCGATGGGCGGCATCTTCGCCGGCATCGTCCTGCAGAGCACGCGACCGTTCCGGGTCGGGGAACGGGTGCGGCTGGTGGGCGGGGCATTAGCCGGATCGCTGGAGGGAACCGTCTCCTCGCTCGGGCTCTTCTATACGACCCTGAGCCAGGGCGCGGACCGTCTGATGGTCCCCAACAACGTTCTCCTCAGCCTCGTCGTCGTGCCCCTGCGCGAGCCCGACAAGGTCGACCTCCGCGTCCGCTTCCCCTCCCACACCAGCCCGAAGCAGGTCGAGGAGCGGCTGTTGCGGGCAATCACCGTCCCCACCCGCTACAAGCCCAGCGTCTCGCTCGAGGAGCTCGACACCGAGGGCGTCGTCTTCCGCGTCAACGCGACGCCGCTGCGGACCGAGGACGGCTCGCAACTGGCCGAGGAGGTGCTGGAGGCACTGCGGCGGGAGGAGCCGGTGGCCGCGGCGGCCAGCTAGGAGGGTTTCGCCAAATCCTCCTAGGCGAAGATCAGGATCGCGGTGTTGACGAGGACCGCGAGCGGGGTCGCGACCAGGGCGAGCACGCGGAAGAACCTGGAGAAACCGCCGTGGTAGTTGACGCTCTCGAAGAGGGTGAGGCCGACGACGTGGGCAAGGTTGGCGAGGGCGACGCCGATCGCGATCAGGATCGCCGCGGCTTCCCAGCCGGTCTCCTGGCCGCCGGCGGCAATCGCGGCGGCGAGGACGGCGACGATGATCGTGCCGAGGATGCCGGCCAGCATCCCTCCCAAGTCCTCCCGGGTCAGGCCGGGGACGTAGGCGCCGCCGCCGACTTCCCTGCCCTCGAGCGGGTTGATCGTGCCGGAGCCGGCCTCCTCCTTCTCGACGATGTGGTCGGGCTGCCCATCGGCCGTCTCCAACACGACTAGGCGCAGGGGCGGCTCCAGCGCCTCCTGAGCGCGCTCGAAGAGGCCGTCCTCGAACCAGCGCGCCTGCCCTTCGGCGTGCTCGAAGATGAGGATCTCGTCGGCGGGGGCTTTCAGCAGCGCGTCCCGGGCCGCCTGCACCGGATCGGGGTCGCCGACCTCGCCGCTGACCTGGATCCCTTTGTCGCGGATCAGCTTCAGCGCTCCCTCGAGGCGCTCTTCGGCCAGTTTCCTGGGCTCGTCGATGTCCCCCAGCGTGTGCTGCAGCGGGCTGGCCTCGACGGCTGGCACGACGACCCGCACCTCGACGTGCTCCCCGTGCGAATCGCCGCAGATCTCCTCCACCGGCTCCGGCCCGTGGATCTCGTCGGTGACGATCGCGATCAGTCGGCGGCTCATCGCCAAGCTCCTACTCGTCGTCCGGAATCGTCTGGTCGGGTTCGCTGTAAGTGCTGTCGGCCCGCTCCTCGGGCGGCGGCGCCTTCCGCGACGGGAAGCGATGCTGGTCTCCGTGGCTGGCGATGTCCTCGAGCTGCTGCTCGGCGAGCTCGAAGCCCTCGGCCTCGCCCTCCCCCGCCTCGACCAGCGGACGCTCGGCCGGGTCGTCGCTCTCGAACGGTGCGGGGCCGCCGATCTCACCGGCTTCGGTGGCCGCGGCCTCGGCCTCTTCCTCGGCCAGCCGCTCCTCCGCGCGCTCTTCCTGACTGCCGGGCTCGTCCTGTTTCATCCTTGCGCTCCCTTTTCGATGCCTGCGAAGACCGCCGCCCCCCAGGTTACCCCTGGCTGGCTGCCGCGAAACTCGCGAGCGCCGTTTTCCCCAGCTCCGCCAAGGGGTACTCGCAGGGTGAAAGCAACTACGGGAGGACACGACCGATGGGCACTCAAGAGACTGGCCACGTCACCGGCACCAAGGACAAGGACTACAACGTCATCTGGTTCACCGAGCAATGCCTCAGCAACGTGCTGCGGCTCGAGACCTACATCGAAGACGCGGATCGGGAAGGCGACTCCGAGCTCACCGATTTCTTCCGGCGAGCCCAGGAGACGAGCCGCAAGGGGGCCGAGCAGGGCAAGGAGATGCTGCGCTCGCGCCTCTAGGACCGAGCCGGGCCACGGCCCGGCTGGCGCCGGCCTAGGCGCCGGTGCCAGCCGGGGCGGGCTGGGCGGCGCTGCGGCCCAGGAGCCAGCCGGCGAGGGCGCCGAGGAGGCCTCCGAGCCCGAGCAGAGCGATGGCGCGGATCGGATCGCGCTTCAGCTTCGAGGCAGTGCCGCGCGCGGAGTGCTTGGCGGTCGACTTGACCGCTTTTCGGGCGAGGGACTTCTTTATCGTCGACATGTCCGGCAGGTACCCGACGGGCAGCCTGGTTGAACCCGCCGGGCGCGCGCGGACGGGACCCCCGCGTAGATGGTCTGACGCCAGCTCTCGTAGCTCCATCCCGAGCAGCCGACCCGCACGGCCTCCATCGACACCTCCGTTTAGCGCGCCCGCGGCGCGGGGTAGCGGTCCTCACCTCCCTACCCCGGACCCCGGAGCGGCCATGCCCCTGACGGCGATACTCGACGTCGACGGAACTCTCGTCGACACCAACTACCACCACGCCCTGGCCTGGCACCGCGCCCTGCGCGTGCACGGACACCACCTGCCGATGTGGAGGGTCCACCGCCACATCGGGATGGGCGGCGACCAGATCCTCGAGGCGCTGATCGGGGCGGAGGCGGCGGCCACCGACGGCGACGCGATCCGCGAGGCCGAGGGCGAGGCCTACGCCGAGCTGATCGGCGAAGTCGAGCCGATGGCAGGAGCCCGCGAGCTACTGGAGGATCTGCGGGAGAACGGCAGCACCGTGATCCTCGCCTCATCGGCCAAGGCCGAGGAGGTGGACCACTACCTCGACCTCCTCGACGCCCGCGAGCTGGTCGACGGCTGGACCACCAGCGCCGACGTCGAGGCGACGAAGCCGGAGCCCGACCTGGTCCACGCCGCCCTGGAGAAGGCCGGGAACGAAGGCCCCGCGCTGATGATCGGCGACTCGGTCTGGGACGTG
Source organism: Solirubrobacterales bacterium (assembly GCA_035693065.1). GTDB lineage: Bacteria > Actinomycetota > Thermoleophilia > Solirubrobacterales > 70-9 > VAYN01. The sequence continues at coordinate 78,541 of DASSHE010000025.1, read as the reverse complement.
AAAGCTGCCCGCGCCGCCGGCGTCACCACGCATGCCGTCCTCACCGGCGGCTTCTCGGAGGCGGAGCTGCGCGAGGCCGGCGCCGCCCAGGTGGTCGAGTCGATCGCGGATCTGCGAATCGACGAATTTCGCCCGTAAATCCCGGCAAAAACCGAAAATTGGGGTTGGCCACCGTGTCTAAATAAGAAATATTGCGCGGAACGTGCCAGGTAGCGGAAGGGAAACGCGAGGAGTTTGAAGTTGGCCGAGAAGAAGGCGGAGCGAGTCGACCAGGAACTGGTCAGGGCGCTTTCGCACCCGATCCGAGTGGAGATTCTGGAAACGCTGCGCGGACGCGTCGCCAGCCCCAGCGAACTCTCGCAGGAGATCGACGAGAGCCTCGGCGTGATCGCCTACCACGCCAACACCCTGGTCCGTTGCGGCTGTCTCGAACTCGTGGCCACGCAGCCACGCCAGGGGAACGTCGAGCATTTCTTCGGGATCACCCCCCGTTCCTTCGTCGGCCATCAGGAGTGGCGCCAGGCGCCGGCCTCGGTGCGCGCCGGGATGACGGGGGCGGCGGCGAGGACGTTTCTCGAGGCGGCGGCGCGGGCGCTGGCCGCGGGCACGATCGACGGGCGCGAAGACACCACCCTCAGTTGGATGCCCCTGACCCTCGACGAGGAGGGCTGGAGGGAGATCACCGTGATCATGGACAGGGCGTCCGAACTGCTGAGCGAAGCCCACGCCCGCAGCGCCCGGCGCCTGGCCGACGGCAGCTCCGCCGGCGTCTCCGTGATCGTCGGGCTCGCCGCCTTTGAAGCCGCGAGGCGACGAGCCCGTGAGGAGGAGAACCGGGCCGGCTAGCTGGCGCCGGCGACGGCCCGCTGGAGTTCCTGCTTGTTCATCCGCGAGCGCCCTTCGATCCCCAGCTTCTTGGCGTCGTTATAGAGCTGTTCGCGGGTGCGACCGCCGGGCCCGTGGCCGGAGCGCTTGCCACCGCGGCTGCTGGCGGAGCGGCCACGGGTAGAGCTGCGCGAGGCGGTTTCCGATTCGCCCGAGCGGGCTCGTTCCTTGTTGACCGCGCGGGCCGCGATCTCCTCGGCGCGCTCGCTCGAGCGGCCGGCTTCCTTCTCGCTTTCCTTGATGTGCTTGTACTGGCGGTCGCGTTTGCTGCCTTTCTTGACTCCGCGAGGCGGCATCTGCGTCTCCTTTCCGGCTCGGCGCGCCCGGCCCTAGGCGTGGGCCTCGGCACGCTGCCCGTCGTGGACGCCCTCGGCGAACTCCTCGACGATCTTCGAGCAGAAGGCCGCCAGGTCGTCCGGTTTGCGGCTGCTGACGAGGCCGTCGTCGACGTGGACCTCCTCGTCCACCCACTCGGCTCCGGCGTTGCGAAGGTCGGTCCGCAGGCTCGGCCAGGAAGTCAGCGTGCGGCCCTCTGCGACGCCGGCGTCGATCAGCGGCCAAGGGCCGTGGCAGATCACCCCGACCGGCTTGCCCGCCGCGAAGAAGCCGCGAATGAACTCCAGGGCCTCCGGTTTGGTCCGCAACTGATCGGGGTTGGCGACGCCCCCGGGGAGGACCAGCCCGTCGAATTCACCGGCATCGGCCTCGCCGACCTGCCGTCCGACGTCGAAGCTCTCGCCCCTATCGAGGTGGTTGAAGGCCTGAATCTGCCCGGCTTCCGGCGCCAGCAGCTCGGCCTCGGCCCCGGCCTCACGGACCGCTTTCAGCGGCTCGGTCAGCTCCACCTGCTCGACCCCCTCGTTGGCCATCAGGAAGGCGATTTTCTTGTTCTGCAGGCGATCGGACATGGCTGCCCCTTTCCTCGTTTTCGTCTTTCGGCGTTACGGGACAGCTACCCCGTTCGCCGTCGACTCAACGCGGAAGCGGGGCAGACTCAGCCGTTGGGGCGAGCACCGGGGTGGGCCCATCCGCCTCATGGTCCCGCTGCGCTCGCCGCCAGCCCAGCTCGAAGCTAAGCGGAATCGAGACCCTGTCTTTGGCGAGGCAGCGCGGGCAGGAGGTCCAAGAGGACGCCGCCTGAGTCGAGTAGCCGCTGCCGCAGTTGTCGCACCTGAACATCTCCACTCCTCCTGTCCGTCCAAACCCAAGTGGTTCCTCACTACCCCGGGGACAAACGAGCGCAAACCCTCTCCACCTGAACTCGCGAAGTTGGGGCTCCCGGTTCGAGCGAGTAGCTTTGAGAGGGATGGAGAAACCGCAGGAAATGGAGCTGTGGCGCTACCTGAGGAGCCAGCGCGAGCTCGCCGCCCGGTTGATCGAGGGCGACTCGCTGGAAGAGGTGGCGCCGCGCTTTCTGGAGATCGTCGCCGGCCTCCTGCGCTGGGAGGTCGGGGGGCTCTGGGAAGTGACCGACGAGGAGGAGCCGCTGCGGCTGGTCTCCGGCTGGAGCGCCCCCGACCTCGACGCCAGCAAGCTCTGGCAGCGCAGCCGCGAGATCGAGTTCCGACGCGGCACCGGGCTGCCTGGGGACGCCTGGGCGAGCGGCGAGATCGCGCTGGCGCCGGATTACCGCGCCTACCCGACGCCCACGCCCCGCTTCGAGGTCACCGCCGAGCTCGGCCTCAGCGCGGCGCTGGCGATCCCGGTGCCGATCGGCGACAGCGCCGACGTCCTCGCCGTCGCCGAGTTCCACACCCGCGCCTTCAACCCACAGTCGGAGGAGCTGATGGCGCTGCTGACCGGATTCGCGGACCAGCTCGGCACCTTCATCGCCCGCCGCCGGGCGGAGGCGAAGAGCGCCGAAGCCGAGCGCTTCCGCCAGCACCTGGCCGAGGTCGTCCGCGGCACCCAGGACGCCGTCCTCAGCAAGGACCTCGGCGGCTACGTCACCACCTGGAACCCCGCCGCCGAACGCCTCTACGGCTACACCGCCGAGGAAGCGATCGGCCGCCACGTCTCCTTCATCGTCCCGCCCGACCACAAAGACGAGGAGATGGTGATCCTCGACCGGGTCAAACAGGGCGAGCGTCTCGACACCTACGAGACCGAACGGATCCGCGCCGACGGGGCCCGCATCTCGGTCTCCCTCACCGTCTCCCCGATCCGCAGCCCGAGGCGGGGGCTGATCGGAGCCTCGGTCGTCGCCCGTGACATCACCGCCGAGATGCGCCGCCGCCGCGCCCAGGAGTTCCTCGTCGCCGCCAGCCGGCTCCTCGACAGCTCCCTGGACCCGGTCGAGACGGCGCGGACGATCGTCTCCACCGCGGTCCCGGAGCTGGCCGAGCTCTGCCTGATCGACTTCCGCCGCCCCGACGGCTGGCTCGGCGACAGCGTCGTCGCCGGGGCCAACCCGGAGATGGCGGAACGGCTGGAGCTGATCCGCCGCGAGCAGCCGCTCGACCCCAATGGCGAGCACCCGGTGGCGCAGGTGCTGCGGCTGGAACGGCCGATGATCTGGCGCGACCTGAAGGCGCCCGAGGTGGTCGACAAGGTCGCGCAGGGCCCGGAGCACCTGCAGTTGATGGTCGACGCCGGCTACAACTCGGCCGCGGTGGTGCCGCTGACCGCGCGCGGCCGCTCGCTCGGCGCGATCTCCTTCCTGCACGCGGCCGGCGATCTCCGCTACGACCCCGGCGACCTCGAATTCCTCAGCGAGCTCGGCGAACGGGCGGCGCTGGCGCTCGACAACGCCCGCCTCTACCGCGAGCGCGACCGGGTCGCCAAGAACCTTCAGCGGGGTCTCCGTCCTCCCCGCCCGGCCGAGATCCCCGGCCTCGACATCGCCGTCGTCTTCGAGGCCGCCGGCGAGGGCATCGAGGTCGGCGGTGATCTCTACGACGTGCTGCCGACGCCGGACGGCTGCTGGATCGTGGTCGGCGACGTCTCCGGCAAAGGCAGTGCCGCGGCCGGCGTCTCGGTGGCGATCCGGCACTCGGTCCGCGGCCTCGCCCAGGAGGACGCGGAGCCCGACGAGGTGCTCTTCCGTGTCAACGAGCTGCTGCTCGGTGGCGACACGCTCAACGACTTCGCCACCGCGATGCTCGCCCGCCTGCGCCGCGACAGGGACGGCTGGCACGCCGTCGTAGCCTCGGCGGGGCACCCGCCGGCGGTGCAGACGACTCCGCAAGGACCGCGGCTGCTGGGCGGCGGCTCGGTACTCGGCGCCTGGCCCGAGGCGCGCGTCGAGCGCCACCAGTGCGATCTGGGGCCGGACTCGACGCTCGTCCTCTGCACCGACGGCTGGCACGAGGCAGGGCCGGTCGCCAATCACCAGGACCCGGCCGGCTTCGCCGCGATGGCGCAGTCGCTGGCGGGGCTCGAGCTCGACGAGATGATCGAGCGCCTGCGCGCCGACGCGGTCAGCCGCAGCGCCGGGGTGCTGCGCGACGACCTCGTCCTGCTGGCGATCCGCCCGCGCGACGCCGCGGCCGAGACGGCCGCGGCGGAAGCCGCCGGCGGGATCGCGGTCGGGTCGGCTTAGTTAGCTCCGGGCGGAGGCTTTTTTCCGCGGCCGCGGTTTCGTTTTCGCTTTCGCTTTGGCCCGGGATTTCGCTTTCGATTTCGCCGCCGGTTTTCTTTTCGCCGCCGGTTTTCTTCTCGCTTTGGCTTTGCCGGTGGAGGCCGCGGCGCGGCGCTGGGAGGCCGGGATCTCCTCGCTGACGACGGCGGCGGTCAGCGCTTTCACCTGGGTCAGGAGGAAGCTCGCCATCCGTTCCTCCTCGCGGCGGATCGCCCGCGCCATCTTCGCCGTCTCGCTGTCGCGGACCTTTTCGGCCAGCGTCTCGATCGCCAGGTAGGTGGCGATCTCCTCGTGCTCGTTGAAGTACTCGGTCTTGGCGTTCTTCAGCATCTTCTCCGTCGCGCCTTCGCCGCGGATCGCGTGCAGCGGTCCCTTCGCCGCCGCCGTCAGCTTGCCCACGGCGGTCTGCACGATCTGGCCGCCACCGCCGAGTTTCTTGATCTGGCGCTCGAGCTGCTTGGCGTGCGATTTCGTCTCTTTGAGGTGCTGCTGGAGCCGTTTCCTGTAAGGCGCCCTGGTCGTCATCGCGATGTGGGACTGGAGGGCGGTTTCGAGTTCGCGCTCCTTGCCGTAGGCCTCGCTCAAATACTGGACGAGCTTGGAGTCCCGCTCGTTCGTCTCTGACATGCGGTCAACGCCTCCGTTCGTTTGCTGAAGTCGATGCGCTCACTTACCCGTCCCGAATGCGGCGAAACCGTGTACCGATCGGGGGCCGGCGCGGCTGACGCGCTCGCTAGCGTTGCCGCGATGAGACGAGCGGCGAGCATGAGACGAGCGGCGAGCGCGGGGGCGGTGGTGATACTGCTGCTGCTGGTCGCGGCCGGCGCGGCACCGGCCGGGCCGGCGAGCGGGACCGCGGCCAGCGGGCGGCGGGCGGCGCGGCCGCCGATCCAGGTCTGGGCGATCCCCTTCGGCCCCAAACGCAAGCGCGAGATGGCGGCCTACTCGGAGCGCCACTACGGGCAGCGCACCTGGCGTCTCCGCCACCCCCGGGTGATCGTCGAGCACATGGCCGAGACCAGCACCGCCGCCGCCGTCTACAACACCTTCGCCCCGGACGTCCCGGACGTCGAGCTGGGCGAGCTGCCGAACGTCTGCGCCCACTTCGTCGTCTCCTCCTCGGGGCGGACCTTCCGGCTGGTCAACCTGCGCACCCGCTGCCGCCACACGGTCGGGCTCAACTGGACCGCGATCGGGATCGAGCACGTCGGCTACGGGGACGGCGACGCGCTCGGGAACCGGCGTGAGCTGCGCGCCTCGCTGCGGCTGACCCAGTGGCTGCGCTGCAAGTTCGGGATCCGCGTCCACGACGTGATCGGCCACGCCGAGAGCCTCAGCTCGCCCTACCACCACGAGCTGGTGCCGAGCCTGCGCAGCCAGACGCACGGCGACTGGCGGCACGCCTCGATGCGGGTCTACCGGCGCGAGCTGCGGCGGCTCGGGCCCTGCTGAGAGCGGGCCGCCTCGGCGGCGCGCCCGAGCAGCGCCCGCATGTCCCCCACCGGCCCGAGGTGGCGCAGCTTGTCCGGGTTGACGACGGAGTTGACGGCGGCGATGCCGCCGTCGGAGACTTCAACCGACATCGCCCCGATCAGACCGCCGTCGGGGTCGACGAAGAGCACGCCGGGGTTGCCGTTGATCCCGGTCGGTCGCGGCTCGACGCCGGCGCGCTGGCCCTGCCGGGACCAGTTGACCAGCGCCTGCGCCACCCGGTCGGGCCCGCGCAGCGGCCGCGCCAGCGCCGGCACCTTGCCGCCGCCGTCGCCGCGGAGGACGACGTCGCGCGCCAGCAGTTCCTTCAGGGCCTCGACCTCGCCGGTCTGGGCGGCGGCGAGGAAGCGCCCCGCCAGCTCGTCCCGGTGCTGCCGCGAGCCCTCGAAGCGGGGGGTCTCCGCGCCGAGGTGGCGGCGTGCCCGAGAGGCGATCTGGCGGGCGTTGTCAGCGGTCTTGCCGATCACCTCTCCCACCTCGCCGTAGCCGTAGCCGAAGACGTCGTGGAGGAGCAGCACCGCTCGCTCCTCGGGCGTCAGCCGCTCCAGCAGGAGGAGGAACCCGACCGAGAGGGACTCGGCCAGCTCGACCCGGTCGGCGGGGTCCTCGTCGCCGGCGCCGAGCAGCGGCTCGGGGAGCCACTCGCCCACGTAGGTCTCGCGGCGGGCGCGGGCGGAGCGCAGCTCGTCGATCGCCAACCTGGTGGTGACGGTGGCGATGTAGGCGCGGGGAGAGGAGATTCGCTCACCCGACGAGAGCACCGCGTCGAGGCGGAGCAGGGCCTCCTGGACGACGTCCTCGGCTTCGGTGACGCTGCCGAGCATCCGGTAGGCGACCGCGAAGGCGACCGGCCGCAGCTCCGCCAGCACCTGCTCGCGTTCGCCGCTCATGCCGCCCCGGCGACCACGCCCTGGCGCCAGCTCGGATGGGCGGGCGTCCAGCCCAACTCGCGCTTTGCCTTCTCGTTCGACGCGCCCCGCACCTCGGTCATCATGACCGCCGCGGCTTCCCCGGCGAGCATCCGGCCCAGCCAGCGGGGGACCCGGCGCGGCGGCTTGGCGCCGAGCTGCCTCGCCACCTCTGGAAGCCACTCGGCGACCGGCGCCGGCTCGTCGTCGACGACGTTGTAGACGCCGCGCCGACCGTGGGTGAGGGCGGCCGCGGTCGCCTCGGCCGCGTCGGCGACGTGGACGAAGGACCAGACCCCGGCGCCGTCGCCGACGATTGGAAAGCGCCGCTTGCGGATCAGCTCGGTGAATTCGCCACCCGGCTCGACCGAGGTGCCCGGCCCGTAGAAGCCGCCGTAGCGGAGCACGATCCCCTCCGTCCAGGCGGCCCCCGTCACCGTCTCCTCGAGGTAGCGGATCGCCTCGAAGGCACGGCGCATCGCCGGCACCGGCTCGGGGTCGAAGGGATCCTCCTCGGTCTTCACCATGGCCCCCTCGCGGGCCGCCGGCCAGCCGGCGTAGCTCTGGGCGACGAAGCGGCGGACGCCGACGGCGTGGGCGGCCGAGAGCAGGTGGTCGGTCGCCTCGGTGCGCAGGCGGCTGGTGGTCTCGAAGAAGCGGTCGAAGTTGCGCAGGTCGAACTTGCCGGAAAGGGCGGTCAGCTCGTGGGCGATCGCCTCCGGCTCGGCGCTGGCGACCACGCTGGCGACGGCGTCGGCGTCGAGCGCGTCGGCGATCGCCGCCCGCGCCCCCATCGCCTCGATCAGCTCGCGGTTGGACTCGCTGCGGGTCATCCCGACTACGTCGTGGCCTTCGGCGACCAGCAGCGGGACTAGCTGCTTGCCGATCGCTCCGGCGGCGCCGGCTATGAGGATCTTCATGGGTGCCTCCTCTGGTTGCGGTTTCAACCCTAAGACGAGGTTGGCAGCCCCGCTGTGACAGGTGAGGGTGTGACGGAAGCGTGTCGATTTCGGCGGCGCTCGTTCGTCGTCAGGTAAAAGGGCGGAACAGCCGCCGACGAGAGATGGAGGAACCGATGCGTTTCATGATGTTCATGTACCCGGAGATCAGCGAAGAGGAGTGGCAGCCGTCGGCCGAGGCCGTGGCGGCGATGAGTCGCTACAACGAGGAGCTGCGCAAGGCGGGCATGCTGCTCTCGCTCGACGGGCTGCAGCCGCCGGCAGAGGGCGGCGTCGTCGAGTTCAGGGACGGCAAGGCGACGGTCACCGACGGGCCCTTCGCGGAGGCCAAGGAGGTCGTCGGCGGCTACTGGCTGATCCAGGCGCGCAGCAAGGAGGAGGCACTGGAGTGGGCCAGCCGCTGCCCCGGCGAGAACTGCCGGATCGAGGTGCGGCGGGTCTTCGAGATGGAGGACTTCCCGCAGGACGTGCAGGAAGCGGCCGAGGAGAACTTCGGCGGCTAGTAATGACCGAGGCCACGCGCGCGATCGAGGCGGTCTGGCGGATCGAGTCCGCCCGCCTGATCGCGGGCCTGGCGCGGATGACCCGCGACCTCGGCCTTGCCGAGGACCTGGCGCAGGATGCGCTGGTGGCGGCGCTGGAGAAGTGGCCGGCCACCGGGGTGCCGGAGAACCCCGGCGCCTGGTTGATGGCGGCGGCGAAGAACCGGGCGATCGACCTGATGCGCCGCGACGCCACCTACGAGCGCAAGCGGGAAGAGATCGCCCGCGAGACCGGCGCCCTCTTCGCCTTCGAGCGCTCCGAGTTCGAGGCGGCGGTCGAGGACGAGATCGGCGACGACCTGCTGGCGCTGATCTTCACCTGCTGCCACCCGCTGCTGGCGCGCGAGGCGCGGGTGGCGCTGACGCTGCGCCTGCTTGGCGGGCTGACGACGCCGGAGATCGCCCGCGCCTTCCTCGCCCGCGAGTCCGCGGTCGCGCAGAGACTGGTGCGGGCGAAGAAGACCCTGCGGGAGGCGCAGGTGCCGTTCGAGGTGCCGCGCGGCGCGGAGCTGGCGGAGCGCCTGCCCTCGGTGCTGGAGGTGATCTACCTCGTCTTCAACGAGGGCTACGCGGCGAGCGCCGGCGAGGACTGGATTCGCACCGAGCTCTGCGAGGAGGCGCTGCGGCTGGGGCGGATCCTCGCCGAGCTGGCGCCGGGGGAGCCCGAGGTCCACGGGCTGGTGGCGCTGCTGGAGATCCAGGCCTCGCGGACGCGGGCGCGGCTGGGGCCGGGGGGCGAGCCGGTGCTGCTGCTCGACCAGGACCGCGGGCGCTGGGACCCGCTGCTGATCGTCCGCGGCCGGCGGGCGCTGGAGCGGGCCGAAGCCCTGCCCGGGCCGCTCGGCCCCTACGGCCTACAGGCGGCGATCGCCGCCTGTCACGCCCGCGCCCTGCGGGCCGAGGAAACCGACTGGATCAAGATCGCCGCCCTCTACGACGCGCTCTCCCAGATCGCCCCCTCGCCGGTGGTCGAGCTGAACCGGGCCGTCGCCCTGGGGATGGCGTTCGGTCCCGCCGCCGGCCTCGAGCTGCTCGACCGGATCGCCGACGACCCCGCTCTGAGCGGGTACCACCTCCTCCCCAGCGTCCGCGGCGACCTGCTCGCCAAAGCGGGCCGCGGCGAGGAGGCCGCCGCCGAGTTCCGCCGCGCCGCCGAGCTGACCGCGAACGAGCGCGAGCGGGAGCTGCTGCTCAGCCGCGCCAAACGCTCGAAGTCCCGTCCCAACCTCTGAGTTCCGTGGTTCCTTTCGGACGACATGCGTCCGAAAGGAACCACGCGATCGGCTGACGGCCCATGCTGTCCGTTTCGTGGTTCTTTCTAGACGGATACCGCCCGAAAGGAACCACGGAATGCGGCCGCTGCGTTGAGGCAACCGGGGGTGACCCGGCGGACACACCCGCTAGACGTCCGCCGGGTCACCCCCGGTTGCGCCCGCCAACCTCCTGATCCCGTCGCGCTCGAGCCGGTGGATCACCCAGTCGTCGAGGCGGGCGGCGCCGAGGCGCTCGTAGAAGTTCAGCGCCGGTTCGTTCCAGTCGAGGGCGACCCACTCGAGGCGGGCGTGGCCACGCTCGAGGGCGATCGCCGCCAGGTGCTCCATCACCGCCTGGCCGATGCCGCCGCGGCGGTGCTCGGGCCGAACGTAGACGTCCTCGAGCCAGATCCCCGAGCGGCACTCGAAGCTGGAGAAGGTGGTGAAGAAGATCGCGTAGCCGACGAGTTCGTCCCGGGCTTCCAGCAGCAGGGCCTCGGCGGCGCGCTGCTCGAAGAGGGTGCGGCGGAGGACCTCGGGATCGCCGCTGACCTTGTCGGCGAGTTTCTCGTAGGCGGCGAGCTCGAGGATGAGGTCGAAGAGGACCTCGACGTCCGCCTCGGCGACGGGCCGGATGACGAGGTCGTTGACGTCGGCGCTCACCGTTCCTCCACCGCCCCCAAGACCGGCTTCAAGTCGAGCACCGGGGTGCCGTCGATCGCCTCCAGGTCGGCGACCCGCAGCCGCGGCCCGTCGACCGCGAGGACGCGGACCCGGTGCAGGCCGATCGGGTTGGGGCGGTCCGGCGAGCGGGTGGCGAAGACGCCGGCCTCTTCGCGGTCGCGGTCGCCGCGCGGGTGGACCGCCAGCGTCTCGCGGTCGGCCTGGTGGAACCAGGTAAGGACAAGCAGCTCGTCGCCGGCCTCCAGCCCGCGCAGGGCCGACTCGTACTCGGCGGCGATCTCCACCGTCGCCTCGGGCGCCCCCTCGTCCCCCTGCTTCGGCGCCGTCGCGCGCTCGCTCAGCGGCGAGGAGACATGGCCGACCGGCCGCAGCTCACCCAGGTCCTCGCCGACAACCTTCATCGTCCAGCAGCCTAATCGGGGCGGTCTCAGGCCGGGCGCTGGAGGCGCGGCAGCACCGACTCGCGGTAGGTCTCGATCGCCGCCAGCGGGTCGGCGCCGGAGTTGTTCATCAGCGCCACCGTCGTCGCCCCCATCTCCTCCACCTCACGGATCCGTTCGACGTGGACCTCGGGGTCGGCGGCGACGATCATCGCTTCCTTCAGCTCGTCGTCGGAGACCTGGCGCTCGCCCTCCTCGTACATCGCCGCCGGGTCGTGCCAGTCGTCGCGGTAGAACTCCTGCGGCTGCGACCCCTTCCAGACCCGGCATCCCTCCAGCGCGGCGTCGTCGTCGGAGGCCCAGGAGAAGGCGGTCTGGAGGACGATCTCGCCGGGAGCCTGGCCGGCGTCCTCGGCGGCGCCGCGGTAAGCGTCGAGGATCTCCGGCACCGTCTCCGGGTCGGCGAGGGTCCAGATCCCGTCGCCGAGCTCGCCGGCGACCTTCGCCGCCTGCGGCCCGAAGGCGGAGACGTAGACGGGTGGGCGGCTGGCGCGCGGGCGGCTGTGGAGGTAGGCGCCCTCGGTGGTGAAGTACTTGCCGCGGCTGCTCAGCCGCTCCCCCTCCCAGAGCGCGAGGATGATCTCCAGGCCCTCCGCCATCCGCTCGATCTGGGCGCCGACCGACGGCCACTCGCCGCTGACCGGGACCTCGTTGAGGGCCTCGCCGGAGCCGATCCCGAGGTAGGGGCGGCCGGGGTACATCAACTCCAGCGTCGCCCACGCCTGGGCGATCAGAGCCGGGTGGTGGCGCGGGCCCGGGGGCGTCACCGCGGTCCCGACCGCGACCGCCTCGGTCGCCTGCGCGGCGGCCCCCAGCCAGGGCCAGGCGTGGCCCGACTCCCCCGGCTCCCACCAGGGCTGGAGGTGGTCGCTGCAGCCGATGCCGGCGAAGCCGGCCTGCTCGGCGGCGACCGCCTGGCGCAGCAGTGCGTCAGGTGGGAACTGCTCGTGGGCGCAGAGGTGGAGGTAGCGCGGCGGCGGCGCGGCCATCCCTTCCTCAGGCCTTGCCTTCGAACTCGTACTCGCGCAGGAAGCCCTCGAAGAGGCGGCGGTGACCCTGCTCGTCGCGGAGGATCGCGATCACCATGTCCTGGGTGACCGGATCGACGCCGTCGGTCTCCTCGACGATCCGCGTGTAGTGCTCGATCGCGCCGGTCTCGGCTTTGATCACGCCGCGGATCACGGCGACGACGTCGGTCTGGTGCTCGGGCGGCTGCAGGAAGCTCTGCTCGGGCTGGAACTCTTCCGAGCCGGGGACGACGCCGTAGAGCTCCTTGATCCGGTTGGCGAACTCTTTCGCGTGGCCGAGCTCCTCTTCGACGTCCTGGGCGAGCGACTCGCGGATCTCCTGGGCGCGGACGCCGTCGAGGTTGGTCGAGGCGGCGAGGTAGCTCATCACCGTCTCGATCTCCATCCAGTAAGCCTTGGTCAGCATCGCGACGATGTCTTCGCGGGTGCCGGAGCTCTCACCGCCGAAGATCCCCTTTTCGAGGCTGTTCGTCTCCATGTTCGTGTCTCCCTCGTGGTCGTCGTCTACGAGGGCCGGCTACCCCGGTGCAGGCTCCTGGAAACCGTGCGCGGAGCGCTGCGACTAGGCTGCCGGCCGTGGGAACGATCGACGAGCTGCTCGAGAACAACCGCGCCTTCGCGGAAGGTCTGGCGGAGCGCCACCTCGACGTCGAACCCCAGCGTCACCTGGCGATCGTCACCTGCATGGACTCCCGCCTCGACGTCTTCGCGGCGCTGGGTCTGGGCGACGGCGAGGCCCACGTGCTGCGCAACGCCGGCGGCGTCATCACCGACGACGTGATCCGCTCGCTGGCGATCTCCCAGCGTCTGCTCGGCACCCGCGAGGTGATGCTGATCCACCACAGCGACTGCGGCATGCAGAAGATCACCGACGACGGCTTCCGCCGCGAGCTGCAGGAGAGCACCGGGGTGGCACCGGCCTTCGCGATCGAGTCCTTCGACGACCTCGACGCCGACGTGCGGCAGTCGATCCGCCGCGTCCGCTCCTCCGCCTTCCTCCCCCACCGCGACGCGGTCCGCGGCTTCGTCTACGACGTCGACAGCCACCGCCTGCGCGAGGTCGAGGTCGAGAGCTAACGTGGATTCGCGCCCCCGTTAGCGCGTAAGGAGGAATATGAGGGCGGTGCCGAGCACCGCGGCCATCGCGCCACCGCCGATTTGGATCGCCCAAGGATGATTGAGCCAGCGGATCCAGGGCACGGGTTTGCCCTCCTCCCGCGGCAGCCTGTCGGGTTCGGCCGACTCCCGGGCCCGTTCGAGACGCGCCTCGATCTCCCTTGCTATCCAGGCCTTGATCCCGTCCACCGCCACCTGATTCGAACCCTCCACGGCGAGCCACGTTGACGGACTGCTCCGGGTCTCGACAAGCCGCAAAGCGACCGCTACGGGTTCCGTCGGAACCGCCGCCGAGCTGATACTGAGGGATTCGATCGTGTCCAGAGACAACTCCGCTGCGAGTTCCTGCAAATCGCTCGTGCCGAGGTCGCGGTACTCGCGGTCTTCCGTGGTGACCGTGATCGTCAGCGGCACCACCGCCCCCTGTTCGCGAAGGAGGCCGCTGAGCTCGGTGGCCAATGCAGCAGCATCCTCAAGCGCCGCGAACGGCTGGCCCGCCCACTGCTGACTGCGCTTGTGGATCGGCTTGACGGCGCGACCCTCTGCCGAAACCCGCTCTGCCATTCGTGCCTCTCGTCGCGTCGACGCGAGGCCGGATCGCCCTGCGCCAAACTTGCAGAGCAAATCTAGGGCAAGTCAAAACCGCTGTCAAGTTTTTGACAACGGAGTACAGCAAGGCTATGAAAATTTTCAACCAGCTCGCAACTTTGTAGCACAACATTCCGAAAAATTGTGCATCTCTGGGAAAAGTTGTGCAGAAATCGGGTAAAGCGTGCGCAAGCAGTGTCCGTCCTTTTGGCCATTTGCCGGCTGCACGGCTTCGCCCGCCTAGACTGCGCCGATGCCTGAGGTTGCTCCCTACGGCTCCTGGCGCTCGCCCGTCTCGGCGGCCGCCGTGGCCCGCGCCGGGCGCCGGCTGGCGGCGGCGACGATCGCCGCCGACGGCGCCGTCTGGTGGGCCGAGGGCCGGCCCGAGGAGGGCGGGCGCGTGGTCCTGATGCGGCGCCCGCCGGGAGGCGAGCCCGAAGCGGTGACCCCGGCGGCCACCAACGTGCGGACCCGCGTCCACGAGTACGGCGGCGGCGCCTGGCGGCTCGCCGCCCCCGACCTCGTCCTCTTCGTCGACTTCGCCGACCAGCGCCTCTACCGGCAGCGGCTCGGCGAGGCGCCGGTGCCGATCACCCCGGTCCCCCCTTCCCCCGGCACCTGGCGCTACGCCGACATGCGGACCACGCCCGATGGCCTCACCGTCGTCTGCGTGCGTGAGAGCCACGGCGAGGGGGAAGCGGTGAACGAGATCGTCTCGCTGCCGATCGACGGCGCGGCGGCGCCGCGGGTGCTCGCCAGCGGCCGTGACTTCTACGCCTTCCCGCGGGTCAGCGGCGACGGCAACTGGCTCGCCTGGACCTGCTGGGACCACCCGAACATGCCCTGGGACGGGACCGAGCTGTGGATCGCCCCGCTCGCCGACAGCGGCCAGGAGCGGCTGGTCGCCGGCGGCGCCGAGGAGTCGGTCTTCCAGCCCGAGTGGGGCCCGGACGGGCGCCTGCACTTCGTCTCCGACCGCGACGGCTGGTGGAACCTCTACCGGGCGCGCGAGCCGGGGGCCGAGTTCAGCGGCGAGGACGGGGCGCTGGTGCAGCTGACCGAGGAGCGGGCCGACCTCGCCCACCCGCAGTGGCTCTTCGGCGGCGCCACCTTCGCCTTCCTCGAGGGCGGGGCGATCGCCTGCGTGCGCTGCGAGCGCGGCGAGGAACGGCTCTTCCTGCTCGAGCCCGAGGGCTGGGAACCGACCGACCTCGGCCTCCCCTTCACGTCGTTCGGCTTCCCGGCGATCTCGGCTCGGGGCAGCCGCGTCGCCTTCGCCGCCTCCAACCCCGAGCGCGAGGCCGCGGTCGTCCTCTACGACGTCGAGGGCGGCGAGACCGAGCTGGTGCGCGAGTCCAGCGAGGAGCCGATCGACCCCGCCTACGTGCCGCGGCCGCGGGCGATCGAGTTCCCGACCGGCGACGGCGAGATCGCCCACGGCTTCTACTACCCGCCGACCAACCCCGAGTTCGAGGCCCCAGCGGACGAGCTGCCGCCGCTGATCGTCGAGAGCCACGGCGGCCCGACCTCGCACGCGACCCCGGCGCTCGACCGCGAGTTCATCTTCTGGACCAGCCGCGGGATCGGCGTCGTCGACGTCAACTACCGCGGCTCCAGCGGCTACGGGCGCGAGTACCGCAACAAGCTCCGCGGCGAGTGGGGCGTGGCCGATACCGAGGACTGCGTCGGCGCCGCCCTCTACCTCGCCGAGCAGGGCGAGGCGGACGGGGCGCGGCTGGCGATCCGCGGCGGCTCGGCCGGCGGCTACGCGACCCTCTGCGCGCTCACCTTCCACGACGCCTTCGCCGCCGGCGCCAGCTACTACGGGGTCGGCGACACCGAGGCGCTGGCGCGCGACACCCACAAGTTCGAGTCGCGCTACCTGGACCGGCTGATCGGGCCCTATCCCGAGCGCGCCGACCTCTACCGGGAGCGCTCGCCGATCAACCACGTCGACCGGCTGCGCTCGCCGGTGATCCTCTTCCAGGGGCTCGAGGACGAGATCGTCCCGCCCAACCAGGCGGAGACGATGGTGGCCGCGCTGGAGCGCAACGGGGTTCCCCACGCCTACCTCCCGTTCGAGGGCGAGCAGCACGGCTTCCGGCGAGCCGAGACCAACATCCGCTGCCTCGAGGCCGAGCTCTACTTCTACGGCCGCATCTTCGGGTTCGAGCCGGCCGACACGGTCGAGCCGATCGAGATCCCCGGCCTCAGCTAACCACGCAGTGCTTGATGCCGCCTTCGGTTTCGCCTTTGAAGGGGAAGGCATGGGCGAGCGCCTGCGCGATCAGTTGGGCGCGGGCGGCGTAGCCGGGCGAGGTGAAGTGGATCCCATCTTCGATGAACCAGGCGTTTTTCACCTCTGAGGCCCAGTCGTAGATCCGCATGTTCGGGTAGACGGCGCAGGCGCGGACCAGTTCTTCGTCCCACGCTTCCATGTTTTCCTTCGAGTAGGGGTCGCCCGCTTCGACCAGCGAGCGGACGTTGACCCAGAGCACAGGGTCGTCGCCGATGATCGCCATCATCTTGTCGATCCGTTCGCGCTCGCCGACATTGGAGCCGGCGGCGACGTTGGCCGCCTCGTTGGTCCCCAGCGCCAGCACCCAGCAGCCTTCGAAGCCTTCGGCCTTCCAGGCGGCGGCGACTTCCTGGGCGTTCGGTTCGCCTTCGAACTGCTCTTCGATCGAGCGCGCTCCCTGCACCTCCATGTGGGTTTCTTTGACGCCGACTTCGGCGTAGCGGCTGGGGATCCGCTGGCTTTCGATCGGCAGGTATTCGGCCGAGTCGAGCCCCTCGGAGGTCGAGTCGCCGATGTGGACGACGGTTTTGCAGGACGATTTGGTCGAGTCTTCGGCCTGGGCCTTGGTCAGCGGCGGCGGTTTGGTCGTCCCCGCCGCGACCGCTTCCTTGACGCGGACGTCGTTGCCTTCGGCCGAGGAGGAGTTGAGGCCGGCCATGCCGGCGACGGCGACGACCGCGATCAGGCCGGTGGCGACGATCGCCACCCGCATCGGCGGCGCGAAGGTCTCCCATTTCCAGCCGACGGCGCGGCGGCGGGCGAAGAAGCGGCCGATCGCGCCGTGGCGGATCGGCTCCTCGATGAAGCGCCAGGAGAGCGCCGCGACGCCGAAGATCGCCGCCACCTGCAGGCCTTTGGCGAGCAGGCCTTCGGCGTGCTTGCCCTCGGGCGAGGTGAGGACGATGATCGGCGTCTGCCAGAGGTAGATCCCGTAGGAGCGGACGCCGACCCAGCGCAGCGGCCGCACCCCGAGCCAGGTGCCGAGGCGGCAGGCCGGGTGGGTGAGCGGCATCAGCACCAGCACCGTCGCCAGCGAGAGGACGACGAAGCCGCCCTGGTAGAGGAATGAGGAGAACTGGCCGGTGCGCCAGATCATCAGCGCCATGATCAGGAGGCCGAGGACGCCGAGACCGTCGAGCAGGTTGCGGGCCTGCGGGGTGATCCGGTGGCTGAGCCGGCGGCTGGGCCAGACCATCGCCAGGGCGCAGCCGAAGAGCAGACCTCCGGCGCGGGTGTCGGTGCCGTAGTAGATCCGCGAGGGGTCGAGGCTCGGGTGGTAGAGGATCGCCATCAGGATCGAGGAGGCGATCGCGCCGGCGATCGTGATCAGGGCGAGCCGGGGGCGGACGCCGGAGGGCAGCGGCTGCTCGTGCACGAGCTTGACGCCGAGCAGCAGCAGGAACGGCCAGAAGATGTAGAACTGCTCCTCGACCGAGAGGGACCAGAGGTGGTTGAGCGGGCCTTCCGGCGCGAAGCGGGCGAAGTAGGAGACGTTGTTGGCGATCTGCTCCCAGTTGTTGACGTAGAAGACCGCGGAGACGACCGCCTTGCGGAACTGGTCCGGCTGCGAGGGGCCGAAGATCGTCACCCAGGCGATAACGATCCCCAGCATCACGAACAGCGCCGGCAGCAGGCGCCGGGCGCGGGCGAGCCAGAACTGGGTGAGCTTGATGTGGCCGCGCTGCGAGAGCTGCGTCAGCAGGATGTCGGTGATCAGGTAACCGCTGAGGGTGAAGAAGATGCCGACTCCGAGGAGGCCGCCCGGGGCCCAGCCGAAGCCGAGGTGGAAGACGATCACGGCGAGGACGGCGATGGCTCGCAGCCCGTCCAGCCCAGGCATGTAGCGCTGGTTGCGCTTGACGGGTTCCGGCATTGGCGACGCAATGCTAGGGATTCGGGTCCACGGAACGGCGCCGGGGGCGCTGATAGCTTGCCGGCCGTGGGTCCCGTCCAAGCACACGGCAAACGCCTCGCCGCCGCTTTCGCGCTGGCGCTCGCCGGCTCGCTGGCGCTGCTGGCGCTGAGCGCCGCCGGCCCCGCCGCGGCCGCGACCTGCCCCAGCTTCCGGGTCCTTCACAGCGACCGCATCGGCGCCGCCAGCCTGCCTGCCGGCAACTACGCGGTGACCGTCGACGCCGGCCTCGGCTGCGCCGAATCGTCGAAGCTCTTCGCTCGCTTCCTCGAGGACTACGACGGCGTCCTGCCGCGGCCCTGGAAGGTGGTCGCCGAAGGCAGCGGCAAGGTCTCCTTCACCCGCCCCGGTCAGCCCGGCTTCTCCGCCCGCCGCGAATCCGGCGGTGGTGGCGGTGGCGGCAACGTCCTCGGCCAGCTCTGCCCCGGCACCTTCACCGTCAACGCCGGCTCGCGCGTCGGCCCGCTCACCTTCGCCAAGGGGCAGTACCTGCTCTACCTGCCGCCGCGCTCGGCGATCACCTGCCGCCGCGCCTCGGTCCTCTTCACCCGCTTCCTCTCCCAGCCCGGCGGGACCCTCCCCTTCCCGTGGCGTCTGCTGAACCAGACCGCCACCTTCTACAAGCCCGCGCACCCGCAGCGCTCGGCCTTCCGCGTCGAGCCGCTGAGCGGCTCCTAGGACCTCATCTCCAACAGCGCCCGCAGGTCGGCGGCGTTTCCCGGCCGGCGCGGCTTGGGTAACTGGAGGCGGTGAGCACCGCCACCCCCGTCCGCCGAGGCCGTCTGCGGCGCGCCGATTGCGCCGGGCCGGGGATCAGGCGGGTGCGTCGCGGCCGCGGCTTCTCCTTCGAGGACGAGTCGGGAGAGACGATCGCCGACGAGGAGACCCTGGAGCGGATCCGGGCGCTGGCCATCCCGCCCGCCTGGAAGGAGGTCTGGGTCTGCCCCGACCCCTTCGGCCACATCCAGGCGACCGGTTACGACGACGCCGGCCGCAAGCAGTACCTGTACCACTCGCGCTGGCAGAAGCGTCGGGCGGAACGGAAGTTCGAGCTGATGCGCGAGTTCGCCGCCAAGCTGCCGCGGCTGCGCCGCGCCGTCACCGCCGACCTGCGGCGCCAGGGGATGCCGCGCGAGCGCTCCCTCGCCTGCGCCGTCCGCCTCCTCGACCTCGGCTTCTTCCGCGTCGGCGGCGAGGTCTACGCGGAAGAAAACGAAAGCTTCGGCCTCGCCACCGTGCGGCGCGACCACGTCACGATCAAGCGCAACGAGATCGTCTTCGACTTCCCCGCCAAGAGCGGCCAGCGGCGGATCCAGTCGATACGCGACGTCGCCGCCCGGCGGGCGCTGGAGACGATGTATCGCCGCCGCAGCGGGCCCGAGGACATCCTCGCCTACCGGCAGGGCGGCGAATGGCGCGACGTCCGCTCGGATGACATCAACGACTACATCAAGGAGCAGATCGGGCCCGACTTCTCCGCCAAGGACTTCCGCACCTGGCACGGCACCGTCCTCGCCGCGCTCGCGCTGGCCGGCGAGGAGTCTCCGCCGCGCTCGGACGCCGCCGCGAAACGGGCGATCGGGCGGGCGGTGAGGGAGGTCTCCGAGGCGCTCGGCAACACCCCCGCGGTCTGCCGCGCCTCCTATATCGACCCCCGTGTCCTCGACCGCTACCGCGACGGCGTCACCATCGCCCCGCCGCAGACCCGCAACGGGACGCTGAGCGCCAAGGCGCGTCGCAAGATCGAGCGCGACCTGATCGCGCTCGTTTCCTGACGAAGCGCTCTGGAGCGGCGATTCCTCGCCCGCTCCGAGGACGAGAATCCTCCTAATTTCGGGGATGGTTCGGCGTTTTCGCGTCGAATCAGAGGGGTACCGAGCAGCCATGGCAGCCCCCGATCTGAAATCCCTTCCTAAACCGGGCGACGTCTGGCTGTCATGCCCGCCGTACCTGATGATGGCGCGGATCGTCGCCGTCGATCTCGAGCACGAGCCGCAGGTGGTCAGCTACGAGCTCTACGACGACGACGGCTCGGTCCTGGGCGCGGTCGAGCATGCGGCGCTCGACCGGGGCTGGTGGCGGACCTTCCAGCCGCTCGAACCGCGCTTCGGCTGACCGAGCCACCATTTTCTGCCTATACACTGCCTAGGCAATGGCGGAGAGCGTCGGCATCGGCGAGGCGGCAAAGATGCTTGGCGTCAGCACCGAGACGGTGCGGCGCTGGGACCGCGCCGGCCGCTTGCAGACCAGCCGCGACTCCCGCAACCGCCGCCGCGTCCCGATCGCCGAGATCGAACGGCTGCGCGCGGCGCCGAGCCGGCACGCGACCGGCGACGCCTTCTCCGCCCGTAACCGCTTCCCCGGCGTCATCCGCTCGGTCGAGGTGGACGGGGTGATGGCGCTGGTCGAGATCGAGGCCGGCCCCCACCTGGTCACCGCCGCGATCACCCGCGACTCGGTCGAGGAGCTCGGGCTGGTCCCCGGGATGAAGGCCACCGCCGCGGTCAAGGCGTCCTCGGTGATGGTCCAGCGCGACGGGTGAGGTCGATGGGCCGAAATGCGGTCCACCTAACCGGAAATCGGCCCGTCGCGGGGGCACTCGCGGTGGTGCTGGCGATGGGAGCGCTCACGGGGTGCGGTGCCGGCGGTGGCGAGCCGCGGCTGACGGTGCTGGGGGCCTCCTCGCTGACCCAGCCGCTGGAGAAGTACGGCGAATCGTTCACGGCGGCCGAGGTGCGGACCTCGTTTGCCGGCTCCGACCAACTGGCGGCGCAGATCCGCCAGGGCGCCGGCGCCGACGTCTTCGCCTCCGCCGACACCTCCTACCCGGCCGAATTGCACCGCGAAGGCCTGGTCGGCAAACCGATCGTCTTCGCCCGCAACCGGCTGGTCGTGGTGACGCCGAAGGGCAGCGACGTCCGTTCGCTGGCCGACCTGGCGCGGCCCGGGACCAAGATCGTCGTCGGCGATCCCAGCGTCCCGGTCGGCGCCTACACGCGCGAAGTCCTCGGCCGGCTGCCGGCGCCCGAGCGGGCGGCGATCCTCGCCAACGTCCGCTCCGAAGAACCCGAGGTAAGCGCGGTGCTGGCGAAGGTGGTCGGAGGCGCTGCCGACGCCGGCTTCGTCTACCGGACCGATGCCAGCGCGGTGCCGGACGAGGTGAGGACGATCGCGCTGCCGGGACGCCTGCAGCCCGAGGTCGCCTACGCGGCCGCCGTCCTCAGCGACAGCGAGGAGCCGGAGTTGGCGCACCGCTACCTACGGGGGCTGCTGCACGGCGACGGCGCGGCCGATCTGCGCGCCGCCGGCTTTCTGGCGCCATGAGCCTGCGCTCGGGGTTCGGCCTGGTCGCGCTGCTCGCCGCGGTCCTGGCCCTGCTCTTCCTCGTCCTCCCCGTCGTCGCGATCTTCACCGACGTCAGCCCCGCGCGGCTGCTGGACGCCCTCGCCGAAGAGAGCGCCCGGGAAGCGCTCTGGCTCAGCCTCCGCACCTCGGTCGCGGCGCTGGCGATCATCGTCGCCGTCGGCACCCCCGCCGCCTACCTGCTGGCGCGGCGGCGCTTCCGCGGCCGAGCGCTGGTGCTGACCGCGATCGAGCTGCCGCTGGTGATGCCGCCGGCGGTCGCCGGAATCGCCCTGTTGGCGGCCTTCGGGCCGGAGGGGATCCTCGGCGGCGCGGTCGAAGACGCGGGCCTCGAGCTGGTCTTCGAGACGGCGGGAGTGATCGTCGCCCTCGTCTTCGTCGCCGCGCCCTTCTTCCTGCGCCAGGCGATCGCCGCCTTCGCCGCCGTCGACGCGCGCCAACTGGAGGCGGCGCGAACGCTCGGCGCCGGGCCGGGGCGCGTCTTCGCCACCGTCGCGGTCCCCGTCGCCCGGCCCGGACTGGCGGCCGGCCTCGCCCTTGCCTGGGGGCGGGCGCTGGGAGAGTTCGGGGCAACGCTGCTCTTCGCCGGCTCCCTGCAGGGCGTCACCCAGACGGCGCCGCTGGCGATTTTCGCCAAGTTCAGCGAACCGGGCGGCTTCACCGGGGCGCTGGCGATCTCGGCGGTGCTGATCGTCGTCGCGGCGGTGATCCTCGGCGCCGTCAAGCTCCTCGGCGCCGACCGCGCCGTGGAAGGTGCCGCGTGAGCGGCCTATCGACCTCACTCACCGTGGAGGCGAGGGTGCCCCTGCGCGAGTTCGAGCTCGACCTTGCGCTGGAGGTGGCCGCCGGGGAGCGGCTGGCGCTGGCCGGACCCTCGGGCGCCGGCAAGACGACGGCGCTGCGGGTGGCGGCGGGGCTGGCGCGACCGGCACGAGGGCGGGTCGCGCTCGGCGCCGAGACCTGGTTCGACAGCGAGGCCGGGATCGAGCTGCCGGCGGAGCGGCGCGGCTGCGCGGTGGTCTTCCAGGACTACGCGCTCTTCCCCCACCTCAGCGCCTGGCGCAACGTCGCCTACGGGATGGCGGGACCCCGGCGCGGGCGGCGCCGGCGGGCTACCGAGCTGCTCGACCGCTTTGGGGTCGCCGCCCTGGCCGAGGCCCGCCCCGGCTCCCTCTCCGGCGGCGAGCGCCAGCGCGTCGCCCTGGCCCGGGCGCTGGCGGCGGAGCCGCGGGCGCTGCTCCTCGACGAGCCGCTGGCCGCGCTCGATCCCGGCACGCGTCGCGGCGCTCTGCGCGAGCTGCACCGGCTGCTGGGAGAGCTGGCGATCCCCGTCCTCCTCGTCACCCACTCCTACGACGAGGCGGCGCTGCTGGCCGACCGGATCGCCGTGATCGATCGCGGCCGGATCGTCCAGGTGGGCGACCCGGCCGCGATCTCGACCCGGCCCCACTCGGCCTTCGTCGCCGACTTCGCCGGCGCCGCGGTGCTCCACGGCGACGCCTCGCCCGAGCCGGGCGGCCTGACGCTGGTCCACCTCCGCGGTGGCGGCGAGCTGCGCAGCAGCGATGAGGCCAGCGGTCCGGTCGCGGTCAGCGTCTACCCCTGGGAGATCTCCCTGGAGCCGCCCGGCGCCGCCGGCGCCGGCTCGATGCTGAACCGGCTCCCCGGCGAGGTCGCCTCGCTGACCCCGGTCGGCAACCGCGTCCGCGTCGGCCTCTCGGTCCCGGACCCGCTGGGGACCGAGATCACCTCCCGCTCGGCCGAGGCGCTGGGCCTGCGCCCGGGCTCCCGCGTCGTCGCCGCCTGGAAGGCGACCGCCACCCGCCTGATCCCGCTCGACTGAAGCCACCCCGTTTGGAGTTCCGTGGTTCCTTACGGACGACATAGGTCCATAAGGAACCACGGGATGGGAGGGCGGGAGGCTGGGGGCGGATCAGAGCAGCTCTTCGGCTCGGGCCAGGTCCTCGCGGTCGTTGACGTTGAAGAGGAGGCGGGCGGGGTCGCCGAAGCGGGCCAGGTCGGGCTCGTGCAGGTGGTGCGGGCCGAGCGCCTCGATCGTCGCGGTCACCGGCGCCTCGGCCTCGAGCGCCGCTTCCAGCCGCGGCAGCAGCACTGGCTCGTAGCGGGCGAGGAGCGGGTGCAGGCGACCGCCAACGGCGGGGACGACGAGCGGCTCCGGGGTCTCGGCCAGCAGCCGCAGCAGGCCAGAGGCGACGAACGGCATATCGCAGGCGACGACGACCAACGGCCGCCCCTCCCCCGCTCGCAGCGCGGCCACGACCCCAGCCAGCGGGTGGCGCGGCCGCGCCGGCTCGCGCAGCACCGGGACCGCAAGCGGCGGCAGTTCGTCCCCCTCCTTGGCGCAGACGACCGCCTCGAGCCCCGCCGCCGCCAGCTCCGCCAGCGGGTAGGAGATCAGCGGGCTGCCGCCCAACTCGACCGTCGCCTTCCCCCCACCCATCCGACTCCCGCGGCCGCCCGCGAGCACGGCGCCGAGGGGTCGATCGCTGTTCACGGACATACCGCCCAAGTGTGTCAGCGCCCGGGGCCGCTACCCTCGATCGGTGGCGCTCCAAGACGCACACGGGCGGCTGCTCGGGGACCTGCGGGTCTCCGTCACCGACCGCTGCAACTTCCGCTGCCAGTACTGCATGCCGGCGGAGGGGATGCCGTGGATCGACCGGGCCGAGATCCTCACCTTCGAGGAGATCGAGCGGCTCGTCCGCGTCTTCGTCGGGCTCGGGGTCGGGGACGTGCGGCTGACCGGCGGCGAGCCGCTGGTGCGGCGCGAATTCCCCGCCCTGGTGGCGCGACTGGCGGCGATCGAGGGCATCCGCGACCTCTCCCTCACCACCAACGCCTACCTGCTCGCCGAGCAGGCGGAGGCGCTAGTGGCGGCGGGGATCCACCGGGTCAACGTTTCGATCGACTCGCTCGCCCGCGGCCGCTTCTTCGAGATCACCCGCCGCGACGCCCTCGACCGCGTGCTCGCGGGGCTGGAGGCGATCGCCGCCTTCCCTGCGGTGACGCCGATCAAGGTCAACGCGGTGCCGATGCCCGGCTTCGGCCGCGAGGAGGTGCTGCGCTTCTGCGAGCTTGCTCGCAGCCGCCGCTTCCAGGTTCGCTTCATCGAGTTCATGCCGCTGGACGGCGGCCGCAACTGGAAACCCGAGGACGTGCTCAGCGGCGCCGAGGTGCGAGCGCTGGTCGAAGCGGCGCACCCGCTGCGGGAGCTGCCGCGCGAGCCGCACGCGACCGCCCGCGTCTACGCCTTCGCCGACGGTGAGGGCGAGATCGGCTTCGTCAACCCGGTCACCGAACCGTTCTGCGCCGACTGCAACCGGATCCGCCTCACCGCTGACGGCAAGCTGCGTACCTGCCTCTTCTCCGAGCACGAGACCGACCTGCGGGGACCGCTGCGCGAGGGCGGCGACGACGCCGAGGTCGAGGCGATCATCCGCGACGCGGTCTGGCGCAAGGAGCTGAAACACCGCGTCGGTGACCCGGGCTTCCGGCCGCCGGCCCGAACCATGAGCGCGATCGGAGGCTGAGATGAGACGGGACGAGTGGCTGGCCGGGTTCTGCGAGCGGGTCGGGCTGGAGCCGCCGAGCGAGGAGGAAGCGACGGCGCTGCTCGACCTGGCGGCGACGGCGGCGCATTCCTCGGAGCGCACCGCCGCCCCGCTCGCCTGCTGGATCGCCGGCCGCAGCGGCCGCCCGGCGGCGGAGCTGGGAGAGATCGCAAAGGAAGTCGCACCCGCGGCGCCAGCGGGCTAGCCGACCCGCTCCGCCCCCGCGTAAACGTTCACCGACCCCCGCCGCGCGAACCCGCAGAGGGTCATCCCGCGGTCGGCCGCCAGCTCGATCGCCAGCGAGCTGGGGGCGCCGACGCCGACCAGGATCGGGCAGCCGGCGACGGCCGCCTTCTGGACCAGCTCGAAGGAGAGCCGGCCGCTGACGCAGAGCAGGCGCTCGCGCAGCGGCAGCCAGCCGGCCAGCAGCGCCGCCCCGACGACCTTGTCCATCGCGTTGTGGCGGCCGACGTCCTCGCGCACCGCCAGCAACTCGCCAGCGGCGTCGAAGAGCCCGGTCGCGTGGAGGCCGCCGGTGCGCTCGAAGCCGGGCTGGCGCAGCCGCTCGGGCAGGTCGGCCAACAGCGAGCGCTCCACCCGCGGCCCCGGCGGCAGCGGCGCGCTCGCCACCGCCACCTCCTCCAGCGCCCCTTTGCCACAGACCCCGCAGGAGGAGGTCGTGTAGAAGCGGCGGGCGCCGGGGTCGTGCCGCAGCGGCCCGGCGACTTCGACCACGTTGGCGGCGAGGTCCGCCGTCGGCCCCGCCTCGCGCGGTCCGTCGATCAGCCCCTCGCCGTAGAGGAAGCCGAGCGCCAGCTCCTCGTCGCTGCCCGGCGTCCGCATCGTCACGCTCAGCGGCTCGCCGTCGACGCGGATCTCCAGCGGCTCCTCGACGGCGACGACGTCGCGCTCGCCGTCGCGCTCGATCTCCCGGTAGAGGCGGGTGCCGGGGACTCTGGATGAGGCGTCGGCCATGCGCGGCCAGCGTACCCCGACCGCACTGACCGCGAGCACCGAGCACCGCGGGTGCAAGGCGGGCCAGGGCCTAGCCGACGAGAGCGTCCTGCCAGGCGTCGATCGTCGGCAGCAGCGCCAGGGCGAGGACGAGGCCGCTGCCGAAGGCGACGCCGACCACGGTGCCCCGCAGGCCGGCGCCGCCGACGAGGCGCCGGCGGCGTGCGGTCCAGTCAGCCCGCAGGGAGCGCAGGACCCGCGGCAGGTAGGCGAGGAGGTGGATGCCGAAGGCCGCGCCCCAGACGACGAAGGTCGCCTTGTGGAAGAAGAGCAGGGTGTCGGACTTCCGCCCGTCGACCAGCAGAGCCACCCCGGTGGCGAAGACGCCAAGGGTGCCAACCACCAGCACCGGCGCCAGTAGCCGCAACGGCAGTAGCGGCGGACCCTTCTCCCTGTAGACGGGCGAGCGGGTGTAGTAGCGGGCGAAGCGGTAACCGGTGGTCGCCAGCTTCGCCACCACCAGCGGGATCAGCGCCAGGCCGACGAGCATGTGCGGCACCAGGAGCGGGCCGAGGTCGAGGATCGTCACCCCCTCGACCAGCAGCAGGATCGTCAGCACCGAGGCGATCGCGCAGGTGAGGATCTCGTTGCCGGCGGCGGCGCCGAGCGACCGTGCTCGCTCCATCGCCGGCAAGGCTAGGAAGCGAACCTGAAGGCTGCCTAAGCACATCAGAACGGGCTCGAAGGCGTAGGCTTGAATGGATGAGGAACGTTTCGATACTCCGAATCGATCCCGACCTCGCCGCGGGCATCTCAGGCCCCCGGCTGGCGAACGCGGTCCACGGCTGTCAGGCGCCCGTGCTCGAGGTCCCGCGGGGAGACTGGGAGGCCAGAGCCCTCGAGGGCGACGATGCCGGCTACGGCCTCCTCGTCCTCTCCGGGATCCTCTGCCGCCGGGTGGTGCACAGCGAGTGCTACGGCGCCGAGCTGATCGGGCCCGGCGACCTGCTGCGGCCCTGGGACACGATCGGCGAGTGGGCCAGCATCCCTTCCGAAACCCGCTGGGTCGCGATCGAGTCGACGCGCCTGGCTCTCCTCAACCGCGAGTTCACCCAGCGCGCCAGCCTCTTCCCCGAGGTCAGCGTCCAGCTACTGCGGCGGGGCCTGCTGCGCTCCCGATACCTCGCCACTCTCGCCGCGATCATCAGCCAGCGCCGGATCGAGACCCGGCTGACGATGCTGTTCTGGCACCTCGCCGACCGCTTCGGCCACGTTCGCGGTGAGTGGATCGACATCCCGGTTCCGCTCACCCACGCGATCCTCGCCGAGCTCGTCGCCGCCCGCCGGCCCTCGGTGACGACGGCGCTGACGGCGCTGGACCAGCGCGGGATCGTCCACCGCGAGCGCGGCGGCTGGCGCCTCCGCGGCGCCATCCCCCCGGAGCTGCTGGAGGACGGAACGGCGACGGCCGAGCTCGACCTCAGCCCCTGACCGCCCGCGATACCGCCGCCCAGGGTTGAGAAGATTGGGCATCGTGTCGAAGGAGACTGAGATGCCCGCTTCCCCTTCGATCGCAGTGCAGGCGCATGCCTCTCCCTCCTCGGTGCCGCTGTTCCGGCACCGGGCCGCCGAGTTCGCCGCCGCCCACGGAGCCGGGCGCGCGCTGGTCGCCGACGTCGCCCTGGCGATCTCAGAGGCGGTGACCAACGCCGTCAAGTACTCGCAGGCGCCCGCCGGGGCCGCCGAGGTGGAGCTGACCGGCTCCAACGAGGGCGACTGGCTGGAGTTCCGGGTCCTCGACCGCGGCCAGGCCTTCGAGGTCGGCGAGTCCGACGGCCTCGGGCTCGGCCTCTCGATCATCGCCCGGCTCTGCTCCGAGCTGACGATCGTCCAGGAGGGGAAGGGCACCGAGGTGCGGATGCGCTTCGCGCTGGCGAGCTAGGACAGCGGGACTAAGCGGAGGTTTCGGTGCCGAGCGCCGCCAGGGCCTCCTCGGCGCTCTCGAAGACGAGGCCATTGGCGGTCAGCCCGGTCATCTCGAAGACGCGGAGGACCTGGGCACTGGGCCCGTAGACGACCAGGTTCCGGTCCTGCTCGGCCATCCGTTTGTGGGCGCGCAGGATCACCGCGATCCCGGAGGAGTCGATGAAGTCGCAGCCGCCGAGGCCGATCAGGATCCGCTCGCACTCGGCCATCGCGACCTCGAGCTTCTCGTCGAGCTTGCCGGCCACGGCCAGGTCAAGCTCGCCGATCACTTTGATGTCGCGGTAACCAGGCCGCGGGTCGGTTTCGACGATTTCGAAGCGCTGAATCATGTGGTGGACTGCGTAGCCGTCGGCAGGCGGCGATCCTAGCGGCTGACGGCGAGGGTTGGAACCGGTACCGCCCTGGGTAGCAGGTATCGATGGCCACTTCCACGACCGACGAGAAAGCGACGCCGGCGGCGATCGCCGGCTACGCCGCCCCCGCCGAGCGGCCGCCCCTCCTCTCCTACCTGGGGGCGATGACCATCTTCAACGCGAGTGTCGCCGGCCTGCTCCTCCTCGCCAGGCGACAGGGACGACAGCTTCCGGAGAGCGTCCCGATCCGCGACGTCGTCCTCATCGGCGTCGCCTCCCACAAGCTCAGCCGGCTGATCGCCAAGGACAAGGTGACGAGCCCCCTGCGGGCTCCGTTCACCGAGCTCGAAGGCTCGGGCGGCCCCGCCGAGCTCGAGGAGCGCTCTCGCGGGACGGGTGCGCGCAAGGCCTTCGGCGAGCTCCTCGTCTGCCCATACTGCCTCGGGCTCTGGGTGGTCGCCGGATTCTCACTCGGCCTGCTCTTCGCCCCCCGGCTGACCCGCTTCATCGTCGCGATCTTCGCCGCCCTGACGATCTCCGACTTCTTCCAGATCGCCTACAAAGCGGCCGAGAAAAAGGGGCAGGGACTCGACTAGCGACGGGGCCGAGCCTTCGCTCAGACGCAGGCGAACTCGCGGGCACCGAGGTGGAGGCGGACCACCGTGCGGCCCTCGCGGGAGCGGATCTGGACCAGGTCGCAGAGCTGGTTGGCGAGCCAGAGCCCGCGCCCACCCTCCTGCTCGAGATTCGGCCGCAGCCGCCCGACCAGCGGCTCCTCGATCCGTCCCCGGTCTTCCACCTCCGCCAGCACGCAGTCGTCTTCGCTCCAGAGGCGCAGGACGCCTTCCCCGCCGCCGTGCACGATGCTGTTGGCCGCCAGCTCGCTGGCGGCGGTGACGAGGTCGGCGACCGCGGCCTCCTCCATGCCAGCCCGTTCGGCGGTCGAGGCGACCAGGCTGCGGACTTCGACCAGATTGGAGAGGCCGAAGGCGAACGCGTATACCTCGACCCGCGGCCGCGGCAGCTCACCGGCGAAGCAATCGGGTTCGGGATCGAACTGGGGGTTGGGCCGCGTCGGATCCTCGCCGGACAGGCGCGGGTGCGAGCTCGCCACCTGCTCCAGCGCTTGCTCGGGCAGCGCCCCGGCGTCGTAGGGGCAGAGGAGCGACCACGACGGCTCCGGCGCGAAAGCGACGTTCAGCAGGGCCTCGTGGCGATGGCACTCCTCCAGCGCGGCGGGGCTGCGGGCCGCCCAGACCGGTTCGCCGATCCCCCGTACCGAGCGGCCGCCGGCACGGTCGACGAACTCGCGCCAGAAGGAGATGATCCAGGCGGGATTGCTGCCCAGCTCCCGCATATCGACAAACTCGACGGTTTCGCAATCGAAGCCGAGCTCGGCTTCGAGCAAGCGCGTCTGTTCGGGGCCGACCGCGACCAGCGCCGGTTCACCCGCCTGCATGCCGGCTCGCAGGAAGGGAACGGTGCCGGCGAGATACTCATCGGCACCGTCGTAGACCAGTGCCTCGTGCTGGAAACCGCCGTGTCTCGCGATCGTCTCCATGGATGGTCTCTTCCCCGGCCGGACCGATCCAAAACTGGGTGTGCGGGGTGAAACTCAGCGGTCGCGCGGGGCGGCGAAGCGGCGCTTGAGCGTGCGCTCGGAGTGGGCGGCAGTCGGGATGACCGAGTCGCCGTAGCGGACGCCTCCGAAGCGCAGGCGCTGGAGCACCGCCAGCCAGGCGCAGACCCCCCGCTCGAGGAGCCAGCCGGGGGCAAGCAGCGACGAGGTGGCCGGGAAGACGGCCGCGCCGCCGGCCCGGCGGCGACCCCGCTCGGCGCTGAGGACGGCGAGAACCGCCGCCGTCAGCGCCAGCCGCGGGCGGCGGGCAAGCGCCAGCCCCAAAAGCGGGAGCGTCGCCAGCCACAGCGCCATCCGCCCCGGCAGCGCGAAGTCGTCGTAGGCCTGACGCGTCCGCTGTCCCCAGAAATGCGCGGCCGACGGCGGCAGCCGGGCGACGTAGAGGTCGGGCGGGCTGGCGACCGTGCCTCCGTGCGCCCGCACGGTGCGGATCAGCTCCAGGTTCTCGAACAGCACGTCGCCGTCGTAGAGGCCCATCGCCAGCGCCCGCGAGCGTCGCAGCGCCAGCGTCCCCGGGTAGTCGACGCCGAAGCCGCGGTTGAGCAGGGTGCGGGCGGTGTCCCAGCGCGCGTGCCAGGGGAGGCGGCGGAAGTAGTTCTGCGGCCGCACCAGGTCGTGCCCGGCGAGCATCTCGGCGGCGCGGCGCAGGGCAGCGGGGTCATAGCGGACGTCGTCGTCGGCGATCACGATGCGCTCGTTGGAGGATCGCCTCAAGCCGGTGCGGACGCCGGCCACTTTCCCCATCAGGCAACGGTCGGCGGGGTCCGGGGCGAGGTGGATGGCGTCGGCGCCCCAGGCCGCCCGGTTGGCCGCGAAGACCGGCGGCGGCGAGCCGTCGACGACGATGATCTCGTCGCAGTGGGGGGCGAGCGTTGCCAGGTATCCGGCCAACTCGGCGCGCTGCCCGCCGCCCTCCCAGCGGACCGGCACCAGGTAGGTCAGCGGCTCGCTCAAGCCCGGCCGGCGGTCGGCAAGGGCGAGAGCAGGGAGCTCTCGCCCCGCTCCCAGGAATCGACCAGGTGGTTCGCCCAGCGCGCCTCCAGCGCCAGCAGTGCCCGCGCCCCGAAGAGGATGTCGACGGCGACCTCGGGCTCGGCGGCGGCGAGGCCGCCGGCGAGGTCCCAGGCGGCGATGTTCTCGTGCACCGCGTCGGCCTCGACGTGCTCGTCGTAGAAGTGGGTCGCCTCGGGTCCGTAACCGAGCCGGCGCAGGGCGTTGCCGTAGCGGCGGTTGGGAATCGAGGAGGTCATCTCGAAGGCGGCGAGGTGACCGACGAGGGCGCCGCGGCGGCGCCGGTGCAGGCCGAACCCGCTGACCAGGTTGACCGTCGCCAGGGTCAGGCCCGGCAACCGGTCGACGTAGGCGCCGTAGGTCGGGTCGAGCCCCAGCGCCGCCATCGTCTCGGCGAAGAGGACCGAGTGCATGCGGGCGCTGTCGCCGCCGCCGTACTCGTCGGCCTGCACCTCCAGGAGCGCCGCCTTCGGCGCCGGGGAGAGTCGCGGGATCGCCCACGAGTGCGGGTCCGCCTCCTTTAGCTGGTAAGCGGAGCGGTGGACGACGTGCTCGATCATCTGCCCGCGGGTCCCCTGTGTCTCCATCTGGCGGGAGAGCGGCGGGCCGGGGTCCTCGGCGACGATCGCCTGCAGCGCCGCGCCGACCGAGGCGGTCTCGTCCTCGCTGCCGGCCGGGACCAGAGCCGCGATCGCCTCTTCGAAGGGGCGCTCGAGGCCGGCCCGGAAGGCGAGCAGCGCCGGCGACCACTCCCACGCCTCGTCGACCCCGTCGATCCGGGTGTAGTGGAGCTCGTAGGCCACGTAGAGGGCGAGCTGGAGGTCGTCGTCGCCGATCGCGTCGGCCGCTTCGGGCGGCGGGGCACCGAGCAGTTCCTCGCCGTCCGGCGCCCCGCGCAGAGCCGTGAACAGCCGCTCGCTGAGCGGGCCACGCGGCTCCGGCAGCTTGATCAGACGCCCAGCCGGTGCTTGCAGCGTCCCGACCATCATTCTTCGCCGCCACCCGGAGCGCGGAAGCCGATCAGCTTGTGGGTGCCGTCGCAAAACGGGCGGATTCGCGACTTGCCGCAGCGGCAGAGCGCGATCGTGCGCCGCCGCCGCGGCACCTCGTTGCCCTCCTCGTCCTGGACGACGAAGGCGCCGCGGACCAGATACGGCCCGTCCGGATACGGCGTGATCGTCACCGGCTCGGGTCCGTGGTCGGGCTCGAACTGGTTCTGGCCCGGGAGCATGGTGCGGGCGCTACCCCTTGCCGTTTCCTTCGGCATTTTTCCGCTTCGCCTTGGCCTCGGCGGCCGCGTCCTCGACGAGCCCCGCGCGGCGCTCGCTCGCCGCTGCCTTCTCCTTGGCCTTGATGCTCTCCTCCTTGGCCTCGAGCTTCTCCAGCTTGGCGACGCGGTCGGCTTTGGCGGCGACCTCTCTCGCCTTCTCGGCCTGCTTGGCGGCCTTCTCCTTCTTCACCTGCTCGGTCTTGGCCGCACGCGACTCGCGTTCACGCTTGCGCTTGTCGGCTTTGCGGCGCTCCTGCTCGGCCTTGCGGCGCACCTCTGCCGCTTCCGCCGCCGCTGCCTCGGCAGCCTGCTCGCGCCGCTCCTCGGCCACGCGGTCGATCACCTCTGCTTCCTCGCGCAGGTAGGTGGCGCGCTCGCGCTCCCTGGTCGCGAGCTGCGTCGCCCGGCCTTCCTCGCGCAACTCCTCGTCACGGAAGAGGATGCCGGTGGCGCTGCGGGCGCCGGCTTCGGCGCGGTCGATCAGGTGCTGGGCCTGGGAATCGGAGCCGCCGAGGGCGCCGAGGGCGACGTCGAACGGAGCCCTCGCCAGCTTCAGCGACGAGTTGAAGATCGTCTTCGATACGGGACGTAGCGCCATCAGTTCTCCTCCTTGGGATCGATCGCGGCGGCTGCCTCTTCGGCGCGATCGGCTTCACGTTTCAGCTCCGAGGCCTCTTGGCCGGCCTCCACCCGCTTCGCCGCGGCCTCGCGGCGCTGGGCCTCGAAACGGCTTTCTCCCGCCTGGCGCTCGCGCTCGACCCGAGCCTTGTCGAGCTCGGCGCCGGTGAGGGCCGCGTGCTCCTGCTCGGCACGCTGGCGCTCGGCCCGCTCCTCCGCCTCGACCTCGGCGGCCTCCAGCTTCAGCTCGCGCCGCTGGCTCTCGACCTCGGTCCGCTCGGCCTCGATCTCGGCCTCGCGCTCCTTGCGCTCGGCCTCCGCGGCTGCCGTCGCGGCTTCGGCCTCAGTGTCGGCCTGCACCTCTTGCAGCTTGCCCTCTCGCTGCATGTCCTCACGTCCGAGGACCGATCCCGCCGCCTGCTTGGCTCGGCCGACCACTTTGCCCAACGGACCCCCTAGGGTCTGCTCGCGCTCACTCATTCCGTCTCCTCGCTGTTTCTTTCAGTCTTTTCGCTCAGGGCTCACCTACCCCGAGAGCGGGCACGGCGAACCGGAGTCCGGTCACACACCCTCAGTAGCGGAGGATCGCGGCGGCGCCTTCGGCCCCCGCCAGGAGCTCGCCGACCCCGTCGCGGACGACGGTGACGCGGGCGCCGCCGGCGAGGGCGCCGCGGACCAGCGGCTCCGCCCGCTCACCGATGCCCGCGTCGAAGACGAGGTGGTCGACCCGGCCTTCGGCCAGGGCCTCGCCAACCTCCTGCGGGCCGGCGGCGCCGCGGACCCCCCCTCTCGCCTCGTCGAGAACACGGTCGACGAAGCTGCGCTCGCGCTTCTCGTCGAGACCCGCGATCACGCCGCAGACGATCTCGGTCAGCTTGCCGCGCGGGGTCGAGATCAGGTCGGCCTCGCCGCCCGGGGTCAGCCGTGCCGACGGCGAGCCGAAGCCCGCGCTGAAACCCTCGGCGTCGACCCCCGGCCCGAAGACGACGACCTCGTCGAGCCCGTCCTCGTCGAGGCGGCGCGCCACCAGGGCGCCACACTCGCCGAGGAACCGCTGGCGGTTGTGATCGAGCCGTTCCTCGAACTGGTCGTGCCCGGAGGAGCTGACGCCCTGCGCCCGGGTCGGGTTGTTGGCGCTCTGGGCCTTGCGCTCGCGCCAGTCGAGGCTGGTGATGCTGAGCTCCCAGTTCTGGAGATCCTCCAGCGCCCCTTCGGCGCAGCGCAACAGCCGCACCCGCTCCGAGGAGAGCAGCGCCACAGCGCGGGCCCGGCCGCGGCCGGCGAGCTCAACCAGGGGGGTGAGCACCGGCGCCTCGCCGAACTCGACGCAGGCATCGCTGGCCGGGGCGACGGCGGTTCCCCACCAGCGCTCGCCGCCGCTCTTCTCGGCAACCTCGACGAAGCCGGCTTCACCGCGCGGCGGCGGCCGCAGGTCGCCGTCTTCGTAGCGTTCGGCGATCCGCTTCGCGGTCGCCCGCAGCGCCACCCGGCGGTCGTGATCGGCGTCCTTGCCGGCCTCGAGGACGGCCTCGAGGCCGTTGCGCAGCTCGGTCCGCCAGGCGCCGCCGCGGTCGGCGGGGTTGAAGCCGACGTAGACCGAGATCACCCCGAGCGGCGGCTTCCAGCCGCACAGCTCGCGGGCGTCCTCCAGGGTGGGTTGGCTCATCGGCTGCTCCTCCTCGAGTCGGGTGCGCTCCCGGTACCCAGCGGCGCAGGCGCGAGAAACCGGGATCGAGACACCGCGGATTTTCCGGGCGCCCGCCCCCCGCCGCCTCCGTATGGAGCCACACCCCGAGAGCCCCGGTCCCCCAGACCGCAAAGCCCGGACCACCCTCTGCCCCCGAAATCAGTCAGGTCCTCCCCACGGCCCTCGGTCTGCTGCAATTGAGATGTGACCGCGGCGCTGCTCGGACTCCTCGGTGTCATCCTCGGCCTCGCAATTGGACGAGGCTACGGTTTCTGGGCGGAACGGCGCACCGAACTCGCGGACGCCGCGGCTGGAGCCGCCGCGCTCGGGGAGGAGCTGCGGCGTGGTCTCGAAGCGACCAGTCCCTCGCTTATTGAAGTGTGGAACGACAATCGCCGCTCACTGGCAATTCACCTCAGCCCACGGGACTACCGGACGCTCGCACAGGCCATCGACCACGCCGCCACCGGGCAGCCCGATCAGCTCGAGGGCAAAGACCTGACGAAACGAGTCGAAGCACTCCACGTCCTCTTTTGGGAAGAGCATGAGGCATTCATTCTCGTGCCGTTGATCCACTACCTTCGGGGCGACACGGTCTCCAAGCGGGCGCGAGAAATCCTCGACTCCGCCCGCGACATCGACACCCTTCCACTGCGGGGCAAACGTTCGCCCGTCCGTTCGTGGCACAGCGCAAGCGAGCCTCCAACCCAGCGCCTCGACCACTAGGGACCGCCACCCGAGTAGCGCAGCGAACCCGGGGTATCGAGGTCCTCGCCGGTCTCCAGCAGCGTCTTCAAGCCGGAGAGGATCATCGGCCAGCCGCCCCAGAGTTCGTTGTTGGCATCCTCGCCGAGCTGGTCGTGGGTGACGCGCAGGCGGCAGGAGGTGCCGACCGGCTCGATCTCCCAGGTCACCCGCGAGGTGCCTTCGGCCTTGACCTCCTCGCTCCAGAGCGCGTTGAAGCTCTGGACCAGGCGGCGCGGCGGGTCGACCTCGAGGTTCTCGCCGCTGGCGATGTCGACCACCCCGGGGACGCCGGAGCTGTAGCTCGACCCCTCGGTCCAGTCGGAAACGGTGCCGACCCCGAAGCTGTAGCGCCGGCGCATCTCCTCGCTGGTGATCGCCTCCCAGAGGCGCTCCGGCGTCGTCTTGATGTAGACCTCGAACACGGTCATCGTGCCGCGGCCGCCGATCACGGTGTAGGGCTGCTGCTCGTTCATCGTTCGTCCTCCTCCAGATCTCTTTTCAGCTCGCTGAGCGCCGAGGCCCAGGGCTCCGCGTACTTGCTCACCCAGCGGTCGTGGACGAGCCTGATCGGGACGGGGTTGAGGAAGTGCAGCTTCTCGCGGCCGCGCCGCCTCGTCGTCACCAGTCCCGCCTCCTCGAGCACCTTCAGGTGCTTCATCACGCCGAAGCGGGACATCGGCAACGGCTCTTCCAAGGCGCTCAGCGTCTGCCCGTCGCGCTCGTAGAGCTGATCGAGGAGCTGCCGGCGGGTCGGGTCAGCCAGTGCCTTGAAGACCTCGTCCACGTCCTGAACAATAGGTGACCAGATAGTCACATGTCAAGGCGCCCCGTGCGACAGCGAACTGCGGCGTACATATTTGACACCCGCCGATCCAGCGAAATAGGTTCTCTGATTAATTAGTGAGGCTCCTCGCGGGAGGTGTCTCGTCCGATTCCTATAAGGGGGAACAGATGCATGCTGTGAAGCGCTTGTCGCTGCTCATGTGCGCGCTCGTCGCGCTCCTCGTGCCGGCGACCGCCAACGCCACCATCACCACGAAAACGATCGACTACGGGCCGTACACGATCCCGGCCGGCAACGGCGATCCGCACGACCACGAAAACGCCGGGATGATCACCAACCAGATCGTCCAGAACATCGCCAAGCCGTGCACCGGCTGCACGATCATCGGCGCCACCCCGGACCTCGTCTACACCGACGGCACCCGGGCGACGATCAGCCAGGGGCCGATGCTCCACCACGCGATGTTCGCCGCCCAGTCGAGCGGCAAGTCCGACGTCACCTGCGCCGGCAAAGGTCCGGGCCTGCTCGGCGAACGGTTCTTCGCCACCGGCGACGAGCGCACCGCCGTCGACCTGACCGCGCTGCCCTACGGCTACAAGGTCAACAGCATCGAGACCTGGAACATGGTCTTCGACCTGATGAACTGGGCAACGACCAGCAAAACGGTGAAAATCCGGGTCACCTGGAAGTACGCGACCGGCACCGACGCGACCAGCCGCGCGGCACTGCGCCCGGTCTGGATGGACGCCAACCAGTGCTCGCTGAACTCCTACATCGAAGTGCCGATCGGCCTCAGCGACACCCACTACAACTGGAAATCGACCTTCGGCGGCAAACTGATCGCCGCAGCGGGTCACATCCACGACCACGGCGTCAACATCGAACTCACCAACCAATCCGCCGGGGAAGCGCTCCTCTGCAACTCGGTGGCGGGCTACGGCGGCCCGGGCTACGAAACCCCGGACGGCCGTAAACACGTCTCCTCGATGAATGTCTGCACCGGCAACCCGATTGCCACGTTCACCAAAGGCCAGACGATCCGCCTGCACGGGATCTACAACGTGCCGGAAGGGCATCACCTGATCGACGACGCGATGGCGATCGCGATCATGTACGTCGGCTAGCGGCCGAACCGCGATCTGGGGAGCCGGCCCGGCCGGCTCCCCCTTTTTGCTCCTTGCTATACCCCTAGGGGGTATGCTACGGTGGCTTTCATGAACACCGCTCACGCACACCCCCAGGCAATGCCCGGCGACGGCCGCGCCCTCACCCAGGTCGCGATCGCGGCCACGCTCCACTGCCTCACCGGCTGCGCGATCGGCGAGGTGGCGGGGATGGCGATCGGCACCGCGCTCGGCTTCTCCAACCTCGGCACCGTCGCCCTCGCGGTCGCCCTCGCCTTCCTCTTCGGCTACGGGCTGACCAGCATGCCGCTGCTGCGGTCGGGCCTGCCGCTGCGAAGCGTGGTCCCGATCGCGCTCGCCGCCGACACCTTCAGCATCGCCACGATGGAGGTCGTCGACAACGCGGTCATGGTCTTCATCCCCGGGGCGATGATGGCCGGGCTCGACAGCCCGCTCTTCTGGGGCAGCCTCGCCTTCTCGCTCGTCGTCGCCGGCCTGGTCGCGGTCCCGGTCAACCGCTGGCTGATCGCCCGCGGCAAGGGCCACGCCGTGATCCACGGCGCCGGCGCCCACTGAGGGGGCGCCGGTCAGGAGAGGGCGACGGTCCCCTCGACCAGCGTCTCGGTACGGCCGCCGATCCAGATCGTCCCGGCTTCGTCCTGAGAGACCTGGATCCGCCCCGAGCGGCCGATCGCGGTGCCCTGGGTCGCGAGGTAGGGAGCGGTCAGTCGGCCACTGCCGAGGAGCCACTGCGCCACCGAGGCGTTGAGGCTGCCGGTGACCGGATCCTCGACGGCGACGCCGTTGACCGGAAAGAAGGCGCGCAGCTCGATCGCCGCCTCGGCGCCGGGTGGGTGGAAGCCGACGACGCCGAGGTCGAGGTCGAACTCGCTCGAGCGCGGGCTCAGCTCCAGCACCCGCTCGGCGCTCTCCAGCAGGACGGCGATCCACCCCGGCCCGTTGTCGACCCACTCGACCGCGAGGATCTCCGCCGGGTCGAGGCCGAGGGTCGCCGCCACGCGTGCCGTGTCCTCGGCGCTCGCCGGTCCGGAGCGCAAGAGCGGCGGCGCCGCGAAGGCCAGCTCCCCCGCCTCGCGGCGGATCCGGACCAGGCCCGCGTCGCACTCCTGCACGATCTCGTCGCGGTCGCGCGGCTCGCCGCCCGCCTCGAGCCAGGCGTGGCAGGTGCCGAGCGTCGGGTGGCCGGCGAAGGGCAGCTCCAGCGCCGGGGTGAAGATGCGGACTCGGTAGTCGGCCCCGGGCGCGCTCGGCGGCAGCACGAAGGTGGTCTCCGAGAGGTTGGTCCAGCGGGCAAAGCGCTGCATCTCCCCCGTCTCCAGCCCCTCCGCCTCGAGCACCACCGCGACCGGGTTGCCGCCGCAGGGGGAGCTGCCGAAGACGTCGACCTGGCTGAAGGCGCGGGCCATCCCGCGAGTCTCCCAGAGTGTGGTCGAGCTCAGCGCGCGACGTGGATTTCCAGCGCGTGGATCTGGTGCTGGCCGTAGGAGCCGGTCTGGACCGGGCCGGCGGCGCTGATCAGCTCGCCCGGCCCGGGCAGCGGATGCGGGCGCAGGCCCCTGCGGACGTCGATCGCGGTCAGCCCCGGCAGGGTGATCC
This sequence comes from Solirubrobacterales bacterium, assembly GCA_035693065.1. Classification (GTDB taxonomy): domain Bacteria; phylum Actinomycetota; class Thermoleophilia; order Solirubrobacterales; family 70-9; genus VAYN01. Next base: position 40,131 of record DASSHE010000025.1, on the reverse strand, counting down.
CCTGCGGGTCGACGACGACGAAGTGGGCGTCGCCGTCGCCGTCGGGGTCGACCCGCTCGACGTAGACGATCCGCCCTTCGGTGACGCGGCAGGCGGGGTGCCCGGGCGGGCAGTGGGACGGGGCGACGCCCGGGGCGAGCGCGGCGACGACGGTGGCGAGGAACGCTTGCGGGAAGGCGATCACATTCGGTAGACGGGTGCCGCCGGCGCCGCCAGCGGCGCGTTGGCGCAGGCGCCGAGGGCGAGGCCGAGGACGCGGCGGGTGTCGAGGGGGTCGATGACCCCATCGTCCCAGAGCCGCGCCGTCGAGTAGTAGGGGCTGCCCTGGCGCTCGTACTGCTCGCGCAGCTCGGCCCCGGTCTCGGGCTGGCCGACCTCGGTCATCACCGTCGCCGCCTGCTCCCCGCCCATCACCGAGATCCGCGCGTTCGGCCACATCCAGAGGAAGCGCGGCGAGTAGGCGCGCCCGCACATCCCGTAATTGCCAGCGCCGAAGGAGCCGCCGACGATCACCGTCAGCTTCGGCACCCGCGCGGTGGCGACGGCGGCGACCATCTTCGCCCCGTCCTTGGCGATGCCACCGGCCTCGTACTCAGGGCCGACCATGAAGCCGCTGATGTTCTGCAGGAAGAGCAGCGGGATGCCGCGCTGGTCGCAGAGCTCGACGAAGTGGGCGGCCTTCAGCGCGCTCTCGCTGAAGAGGATGCCGTGGTTGGCGACGATCCCCACCGGGTGGCCGTGGACGTGGGCGAAGCCGCAGACGAGGGTGGTCCCGTACTCGGACTTGAACTCGTGCAGGCGGCTGCCGTCGGCGATCCTGGCGATCACCTCGCACGGGTCATACGGGGTGCGGCTGTCGGGCGGGACGGCGCCGTAGAGGGTCGCGGGGTCGACGGCGGGCTCCTCGGGGCCGGCGCGCTCCCAGGGCGCGGGCGGGCGGGCCGGCAGGGTGGCGACGATCGAGCGGACGATCCGCAGCGCGTCGGCGTCGTCGGTGGCGAGGTGGTCGACGACGCCGGAGGTGCGGGCGTGCAGCTCGCCGCCGCCGAGCTCCTCGGCGGTGACGTCCTGGCCGGTCGCCGCCTTCACCAGGGGCGGGCCGCCGAGGAAGATCGTCCCCTGTTCGCGGACGATCACGGTCTCGTCGCTCATCGCCGGCACGTAGGCGCCGCCGGCGGTGCAGGAGCCCATCACCGCGGCGATCTGGGGGATCCGCTGGGCCGACATCGTCGCCTGGTTGAAGAAGATGCGGCCGAAGTGCTCGCGGTCGGGGAAGACCTCGTCCTGCATCGGCAGGAAGGCGCCGCCGGAGTCGACCAGGTAGACGCAGGGCAGACGGTTGTGGAGCGCCACCTCCTGCGCCCGCAGGTGCTTCTTCACCGTCATCGGGTAATAGGTGCCGCCTTTGACGGTGGCGTCGTTGGCGACGACGACGACCTCGCGGCCTTCGACGCGGGCGACGCCGGTAATGATCCCGGCGCCGGGAGCGCCGTCGTCGTAGAGGCCCTCGGCGGCCAGCGGCGAGAGCTCGAGGAAGGGGCTGCCGGGGTCGGTGAGACGGTCGACCCGCTCGCGCGGCAGCAGCTTGCCGCGGGCGACGTGGCGCTCGCGCGCCCGCGCGCCGCCGCCGGCGAGGACGCGGGCGTGGCGCTCGCGCAGCTCGGCGGCGAGGCGGCGGTGCTCGGCCTCGTTGCGCTCGAACTCCTCGCTGCCCGGCTTCGCGTGGGTGTGCAGAACGGTCATGCCGTCTCCCCCTCTCCGTCTCCGTCGAGCGCGACCAGGGCCTGCCCGCGCTCGACCTGCTCGCCCTTGGCGACCAGGACCTCGGCGACGAGGCCGTCGCGCGGGCTCTGGACCGAGAGCTCCATCTTCATCGACTCCAGCAGCACCAGCACCTCGCCCTCCTCGACCGCGGCGCCGGCGGCGGCGCGGACGTCGATCACGGTCCCTGGCATTGGCGCCTCCAGCGAGCCGCGTGGCGCGGCCCCGGCCGCGGCGCCGGCCTCAGCGGCGAAGGCGAAGCGCGCCGGCTCCGCGGCGCCGTCGAGGATCCAGACCGCGTCCCCCTCGCAGTAGACCCCCAGCCGCCGCGAGATCCCGTCGACCGTCACAAGATCCCCCGCGAGGGCGAACGAACCCTCGTCCTCCCCCACTTTCCAGAGCCATTCCCCGGGGTGTGGTTGAGCTTCGTTCCGCATAGCGGCGCAAAGCTCAACCACACCCTCGGCGGCGGGGCCGGCAAGGGCTACGCGGATCGTGCCGGGGCCGGTGGGGCGCCAGGCGTCGGTGGCGTCCCATGGGTCGGCAGCCGGAGACCTCGGGGACAACAGCAGTGCCAGGGCGACGGCGGGGAGCTCGGGGGCGTGCGGGGGCGGGGCGATCGCGTCGCCGAGGCGCTCGATCAGGCCGGTGTCGATCGCGCCCTCGCGGACCTCGGGGCGGGAGAGCAGGGCGCGGAGGTAGGCGGAGTTGGTGGTCGGGCCGAGGATCACGAGGTCGCGGAGGCCGCGCTCGAGCCGCGCCAGCGCCTCGGCCCGGTCCGGGGCGTGGGCGATCACCTTCGTCAGCAGCGGGTCGTAGTCGGTGCCGACCTCGACCCCCTCCTCGACGCCGCTGTCGACGCGGATCGGGCCGCCAGCGTCCCGCGGCTCGCGGTAGGCGACGACTTTGCCAGCCGAGGGCAGGAAGCCGTTGGCGGGGTCCTCGGCGTAGACCCGGGCCTCGACCGCGTGGCCGCGCAGCTCGACGTCGGCCTGGGCGAACCCGAGCGGCTCGCCGGCGGCGACCCGAAGTTGCTGCTCGACCAGGTCGAGGCCGGTCACGAGCTCGGTTACCGGGTGCTCGACCTGGAGCCGGGTGTTGACCTCGAGGAAGTAGAAGGAGCCGGGGTCGTCGCGCTCGGCGATCAGCTCGACGGTGCCGGCGTTGACGTAGCCGCTCGCCTGCGCCAGCGCCACCGCCGCCTCCCCCATCCGCTGCCGCAACTCCGGTCCGACCACCGGCGAGGGGCTCTCCTCGATCACCTTCTGGTGGCGGCGCTGGAGGCTGCACTCGCGCTCGCCGAGGTGGACGGCGTTGCCGTGGGCGTCGGCCAAAACCTGGACCTCGATGTGGCGGGAGCGCGGGACATAGCGCTCCGCCAGGAGCCGGTCGTCGCCGAAGGCCGCCTGGGCCTCGCGCCGCGCCGCTTCGATCGCCGCCGGCAGGGCCTCGAGCGACTCGACCACGCGCATGCCCTTGCCACCGCCGCCCGCCGCCGCCTTCAGCATCAGCGGCAGCTCGCCGTCGCCGGCTGCCCAGGCGACGATCTCCTCGTCGCCGAGCCGGTCGCCGCCGCCCTCGCCGCCGATCCCCGGCAGCACCGGCACCCCAGCGGCAGCGGCGGTTCGCTTCGCCGCCGCCTTGTCGCCGAGCAGCTCGATCGCTTCCGGCGGCGGCCCGACGAAGACCAGTCCCGCCTCGGCGCAGGCCCGCGCCAGCGCCGGGCTCTCGGAGAGGAAGCCGTACCCCGGGTGGACCGCCTCGGCGCCGCTGCGCCGCGCCGCCTCGACGATCCGCTCGACCCGCAGGTAGGACTCGGCCGCGGCGGTCGGCCCGATGTGGACCGCGTGGTCGGCCTCGCGCACGTGCGGCGCCCCCGCGTCGGCGTCGCTGTAGACGGCGACCGACTCGACCCCGAGCCGCCGCAGGGTGCGCTCGACCCGGCGGGCGATCTCGCCGCGGTTGGCGATCAGGACGCGCGAGAACATCGCCTCACCCTCGCCAATCGACCGGGCCGGCGACCAGGGTGTGGCTGCCGAGCGACCGCCCCAAAACCTCCTGCGCCGCCCGCGAGGCGGCCAGCAACTTCTCGAGGTCGATCCCGGTCTCGACCCCCATCTCGCGCAGCATCGAGACCAGGTCCTCGGTGGCGATGTTGCCGGTCGCCCCCGGCGGCACCGGGCAGCCGCCGAGCTCGCCGAAGCTCGACTCGAAGGACTCCACCCCGGCCCCCAGCGCCGCGACCACGTTGGCGAGGCCCTGGCCGCGGGTGTTGTGGAAGTGCGCGGTCAGCTCCACCCCCGGCACCTCCTCCGGCGCCCGGGCGAAGAACTCGCCGACCTGGACCGGGTTCGCCATCCCGGTGGTGTCGCCGAAGCCGACCTCCACCGCGCCGGAGTCGCGCAGCGCCCGGGCAATCTCGAAGACCCGCTCCGGCGCCACGTGGCCCTCGTAGGGGCAACCGAAGCTGGTGCTGATGACGCCCTCGCAGCGCAGCCCCGCCTCGGTCGCGCGCGCGAGCACGCGCTCCAGTCCAGCCAGCGACTCGCTGATCGAGCGGTTGACGTTGCGCTGGTTGTGGGTCTCGGAGGCGGAGAGGAAGACGTTGACCTCGTCGATCTTCTCCCGCACCTCGAGCGCCGCCTCCAGGCCGCGCTCGTTCGGGACCAGGACCGAGACCGAGACCTCGTCGGGGATCTCGGCTCGCTCCAGCACCTCGCGCCCGTCGGCCAACTGCGGGATCACGTCGGCGCGGACGAAGCTCGTCACCTCGAGCCGCCGCAACCCGGTCCGCGCCAGCATCTCGACCAGCCGCACCTTGTCCTCGGTGGCGATCGTCTCCGGCTCGTTCTGGAAGCCGTCGCGGGGACCGACCTCGCGGACGCGGACCGCCTTCGGAATCGCCGCCGTCGTCACCTCAGGCCCCCAGCGCCCTCGCGATCACCATCTGCTGAATCTCGTCGGTGCCCTCGCCGATCGTGAGGATCTTGGCGTCGCGGTAGAAGCGGCAGACCGGGTACTCCTCGATGTAGCCGTAGCCGCCGTGGATCTGGACCGCCTCCTCGGCGCAGCGCACCGCCAGCCGGCCGCTCTTCAGCTTCGCCTGGGCGGCGGTGAGGCTGAAGTTCTCGCCCTGGTCCTTCATCCGCGCGGCTTTGTAGACGAGCAGCCGGGTTGCCTCGATCTCCGTCGCCATGTCGGCGAGCTTGGCCTGGATCGTCTGGAAGCGGGAGATCGACTGGCCGAAGGCCTGGCGCTCCTTGGCGTAGGCGAGCGCCTCGTCGAGTGCTCCCTGCGCCAGCCCGACCCCCATCGCGGCGACGCCGATGCGGCCGATGTCGAGCACCTGGAGGAACTGACGGAAGCCCATCCCGCGCGGGCCGAGCAGGTTCGCCTCGGGCACCCGGCAGTCGGTGAAGGTGAGCGGCCGCGTGTCGGAGGCGTTCCAGCCCATCTTGCGGTAGGGCTCGCCCTGCTCGTAGCCCGGGGTGCCGTTGGCGACGATCAGGTTGGAGATCTCCTCCTCACCGGTGCGGGCGGTGATGCAGACGACGCCGGAGATCTCGGTGCCGGCGTTGGTGATGAACTGCTTGGCGCCGTCGATCACCCATTCGCCGCCGTCGAGCCGTGCCTTGGTGCGGACGTTGCCGGCGTCGGAGCCGGCCTCGGGCTCGGTCAGGCCGAAAGCGCCGAGGACCTCGCCCGCGGTCAGCCGCGGCAGCCACTCGCGTTTCTGGTCCTCGTCGCCGAACAGGTAGATCGGTTGGGTCCCCAGCGAGGTGTGGGCGCAGAGGGTGATCGCGACCGAGGAGTCGACCCGGGTCAGCTCCTCGACCGCCAGCGCGTAGGCGAGCGAGTCGCCGCCCCCGCCGCCGTACTCCTGCGGGAACGGAATTCCCATCAGCCCGAGCTCGCCGAGCTTGGCGACGATCTCGTAGGGGAAGCGGTGCTCGCGGTCGAGGTCCTCCGCGACCGGGGCCACCTCCTGGGTGGCGAAGTCGCGGACCGTGCGTTGGATGAGGCGATGCTCGTCGCCGAGGTCGAAGTCCATCCCGCCACGATACCGAACCAACGTTCTAATTTCGAGCGGAGATTCGGTTTTTCGCTACCTTTGCCGGATGCCGGCCCCCTCGCCCCCGACCCGACCGGCGCTGCGCGCCCGCTACGACGCCCGCCGCCGCGTGGTGGTGGCGACGGCGGCGCGCCTGTTCGCCGAGCGCGGCTACGACGGCACCTCGATGAGCGAGCTGACCGCGGCCACCGGCCTCGCCGCCGGCGGTCTCTACCACTACATCGAGGGCAAGGACGACCTCCTGATCGCGATCTGCGACGAGCTGCTGGAGCCGCTGCTGGAGCGAGCGCGGGAGATCGTCGCCACCGGCGCGCCCCCGGTCGAGCAGCTACGTGAGCTGGTCCGCGCCTGGGTCGCCCACGTGGTCGAGCACCGCGACCACATGCTCGTCTTCACCCAGGAGCGCGGGGCGATCGAGCGCCAGCCGCGCTGGCGCCGCGTGCGCTCCCAGCGCAAGGCCTTCGAGAAGATCCTCGACGACGTCCTCGCCCGCGGCGAGGCCGACGGCTCGATGAGCTTCGCCGACCGCCGCCTCTCCCTCCTCGCCCTGCTGGGGATGGTCAACTACACGCCGCAGTGGGTGCGCCCGCAGGGGCGCCTAACCGCAACGGAGATCGCCGACGGCTACTGCGCGATGGTGCTCGAGACCTGAGCCGAACTCAGGCGGCCGGGATGTGCCCGGCGAGGATGCCGAACACGGCGGCGATCGCCAGGGTCAGCGCGGCGGTCTTGATCGGGGCGGGTGGAGCGGAGCGAATCATGGCTCCAAGGTACGAAGCGCGGCCGGTTATACCTGTGCGAAGGAGCACAGTTTGACGTCCGTCACATTGAGCGCCTCGCGTACCCGCGGGTCGCAGAGCGCCCGCAGCTCGAGCCGCCGCTCGGCGTCGTAGGAGGAGGACGGGACCGGGCCGGCGGCGGGGTGGCAGCCGATCTCGGTCCAGCCGGCCGGCAGCGAGCCGATCAGCTCGACCAGCCGCTCCGGGGCGATCGCCTCGGGAGAGGGGCGCCCGTCGCCGTCGCGGCCGAAGAAGCGCCCCTCGTAGCGGACCTCGCCTCCCCGCAGCGGCACCCCCAGCTCCGCCGCCAGCGCCTCGGCCGCGGCGCGCACCGGCTCCGCCCGGTGGACGTGGTGGTGCGAGTCGAGGTGGGTCGGGTCGCGCCCTACCAGCTCCCGGAAGCGCCGCAGCTGCGCCCGGCACTCCTCGGCGGGCGGCGCCAGCGCCAGCGCCTCCCCGGTCTCGTAGTGGCGACCGTCGAGGTCGAGGTGCAGGCCGAGCGCCAGCTCGGGACGGCTCGCCGCCGCCGTGACCGCCGCCTCCGCCGCCCCCTGGCGGACCATCAGGCTGGCGCTGGTGACGACGCCGCGCTCGTGCGCCTCGAAGGCGCCGGCGTTGACCGCCTCGCAGAGGCCGAGGTCGTCGGCGTTGACGATCAGGAGCCGGGTCGCGTTCAAGAAGCCCAGGCTAGGGAAAATGGAGCCCATGCCCACGCTGCGCACGATCGGTGTCTACGGCTTCGACCTCGAGTCCTTCCTCGCCGCCCTGGAGGGCGCCGGAGTCGAGCTCCTCCTCGACGTGCGCCAGCGTCGCGGCGTGCGCGGCAGCGAGTACGCCTGGGCCAACGCGGCGCGGCTGCAGGCGGCGCTGGCCGCAGCGGGGATCGACTACAGCCACCTGAAGGAGCTGGCGCCGACGACGGAGATGCGCCAGCTCCAGTACGAGGAGGACGCCCGCCGCGGCGAGGGCAAACGCAGCCGCACCGTGCTCGCCCCAGCCTACGTCGAGCGCTACACCGCCGAGGTCCTCGACCGCGTCGACCTCGACCCGGTGGTGCGCTGGATCGGGCGCCGCTCGGCGGCGCTGCTCTGCGTCGAGCGCGACCCCGAGGCCTGCCACCGCTCGCTGCTCGCGGCGCGGCTGCGCGACAAATACGGCTTCGACCTGGAGCATCTGCGCCCCATCGATCCCTGAGCGCTGAGAGACTTCGCCCCGTGCTGCGCAAGATCCTGATCGGCGTCAGGGAGGAGGGCTCGGATCCCGAGGCGGTGGCGCTGGGCGAGCGCCTCGCCCAGGCGACCGGCGCCGCGGCGCGCACCGCCACCGCCGAGGGCGTCGAAGACCTCGCCCGCCTCGCCGTCTCCGAAGGCGCCGACCTGGTCGTCCTCGGCCCCACCCACCGCGCTGGCGTCAGCCGCCTGATCCCCGGGGCGACCGTGGAGCGACTGGCGAAGGAGCCGCCCTGCGCGCTGGCCGTCGCCCCGCGGGGGTTCGGTGCCCCGGCACAGGAGCCGGGCGAGTGGCGCCCCCTCGACGGTGACGATTCCGACGCCGGCCTGCGGGTGATCGGCGTCGGCTTCGACGGCTCCCCCTCCTCCCGCGGCGCCCTCGAGCTGGCGACCGAGCTCGCGCTCGCCAACGGCGCCAGCCTCCGCGTCTACGCCGTCGCCCACAAGCTCGGGCCGCTCTCGCCGGATTCGGTCAGCGCCGCCGCCTCGTCGGCGCAGGCCGAGCTCGACGCCGTCCGCGGCGCCCTGCACGAGGCGGTCGCGGCCCTGCCCGACGAGACCCGGGCGCTGCCGGTGCTGCTGCGCGGCTACCCGGCCGAGAAGCTGGTGGAGGCGGCGAAGGCGGGCGTCGACCTGCTGGTGATCGGCTCCCGCGGCGGTGGACCCGTCTGGCGCGCCTTCCACGGCAGCGTCTCCAGCGCCGTCATCGACAACGCCCCCTGCCCGGTCCTGATCGCGCCGTTGGGCCTGCGTCGAACCGGCAGTTGACCCCCTCATAGGGGGAAAATTGCCGGCTCGTCAGGCAGCCACGGCGGGGGCGGCGAAGACCTCGTCGAGGAAGGCGGTCAGCTCGGTGTTGAGGCGCTCGGGTTTGAGCCTCCACTCGAGGATCGAGCTCGCCTCGACCAGGCGGGCGTTGGGCAGCTCTTCGGCCAGCATGCCGGAGTCGCTGAAGGGGTGGAGCGGGTCGCGCGGGTGGCCGACGATCAGGGTCGGCTGCTCGATCCGCGTCCGCTGCTCGCGGTGGGGCGCGGTCTCGCCGAGCAGCAGGCCCTCCAGGACCGCGCTCGAGGGGCCGGGCTTCTGCCGCACCCAGTCGAGGCCGATGTCGAGCAGGTAATTGGTGCGCGGGATCGCCGAGGTGAGGAGCGAGACCCCCTCGAAGAAGGGTCGCCCGGCGCGCAGGCCCAACAGCAGCGGCGCGAAGATCGCCGCCACCGCCGGCAGCGCGTTGTCGAGCACCGGCATCTCGATGAAGAGGCCGCGGGCCCGGTCCGGCGCGCTGGTCGCCACCTCCAGGGCGATGTTGGCGCCGAGCGAGGTGCCGCCGACGACCGCGTCGGGCTCCTCGAGGTGGTCGAGCAGCGCCGCCACCTGGCGCGCGAAGAGCGGCATCGAGTAGAGCCGCAGGTCCTCGGGCCGGTCCGAGCGCCCGTGCCCGAGCATGTCGACGCAGACGACGCGGTTGCCGCGGCCGGCCAGCTCCGGGCCGAGCCGGTCGAACATGTGCCGGTTCATCAGCAGCCCGTGGACCAGCACGATCACCTTCTCCCCTTCGCCGTAGGAGTCGTACTCGATCCGGTGCCCCTCGTATCGGAACGCGCCCATGGCCGCCATGGTATGGGGGTGGAGGGACGGGGGCATCCGTAGTTACTACGGATGGCAGGCGGGCCGGGCCCGCCTAGCCTCGCCCCATGGGACATCACCTGGGCGCGCTCGACACCGCCTTCCTCGAGCTCGAGGAGGCCGACGCCGCCGCCCACATGCACATCGGCTGGGCGATGGTCTTCGACCGCGCCGGGGATGGCTCGGTCCCCACCCTCGAGGAGATCCAGCGCCAGACCGAGGAGCGGCTGCGCTTCCTGCCGCGCTTCCGCCGCCGCCTCTCCTCGCCCCACGTGGCCAGCCTCTCCCGCCCGAGCTGGGAGCCCGCCGAGGACTTTGACATCGCCGCCCACATGCGGCGAGCTGCCCTGCCCGAGCCCGGCGGCGAGGCCGAGCTGCTCGACTGGCTCGGCGACTTCTACTCCCACCGGCTCGACCGCTCGCGGCCGCTCTGGGAAACGACGATGCTCGACGGCCTCGAGGGCGGCCGCTGGGCACTCGTCACCAAGGCCCACCACTGCCTCGTCGACGGGGTCAGCGGCGCCTCGGTGGCGGCGGCGCTGCTCGACCCCGAGCCCCACCCCGACCCCAGCGACCCGACTCTTGCCGAGCTGATCTCCGGCGGTGAGGAAGGCGAAGGCGAGGAGCCGGGCGTACTGACGCGGGTCGGCGGCGCCCTCGGCGCCGGCGTCGGCACCGCCGTGCACCCACGGCGGCTCCGCGCGGCGCTCGAGCGCTCGCGGGCGGTGGCCGAGATGCTGATCCGCGACGAGCTGATCGCCGCCCCCCACACCAGCCTCGACCAGCCGATCGGCGCGACCCGGAGGATCGCCGCCGTCGACACCTCGCTGGCCAAGCTGAAGCGGATCAAGGACGAGCACGGCGGCACCGTCAACGACGTCGTCCTCGCCGCCACCGCGGGCGGCCTGCGCCGGCTCTTCGAGAGCCGCGGTGAGCTCGCCGCGGTCGACCACGTGCGGGCGATGGTCCCGGTCAGCCTCCGCGCCGCCGGCCAATCGCTCGCCCTCGGCAACCGCGTCTCTTCCCTCTTCCTCGACCTCCCCCTCGCCCACCCGAAGCCGCTGGTGCGCTACCACGAGACCGTCGCCGCCTCGCGCGCGCTCAAGGAGGGCGGGCAGGCTGCCGGCGGCGAGGCCCTGATCGAGCTGACCGGAGCGGCGCCGCCGGTCGTACATGGCGTCGCCGCCCGCCTCGCCTTCACCCCGCGCCTCTTCAACCTCACGATCACCAACGTGCCGGGGCCGCCCGCGACCCTCTACGCCAGCGGCGCGCCGATGCGGCGGGTGATTCCCCTGGTGCCGATCTTCGCCGGCCACGCGGTCGGGGTCGCCGTGGTCAGCTACGCCGGCACCGTCAGCTTCGGCCTCAACGCCGACCGCGCCGGGGTCCCCGACCTCGAGCTGATGCGGGCGGGAATAGAGGAGACCCTCGCGTCTCTCGCCAAACCCTGAGTGTTAAGTCACGTTGACCGCGCCGCCTGACGAGTAGTACAAACGTCCAGTAGTTCCTTCAAGCGACGGGAGGAAACATGCGCAAGAAGGTAATCGCGGTGCTGCTGGCGGGAGCGTTCGCGCTTTCGGCTCCCGCGGCGGCGATCGCGGACAACCCGCACGCCGGCGGCTCTGGCCACTTCCAGGGCAGCGCCGGACCGTGCAAGCAGTCCGACAACAACCCCAACTGCCCGCCGTTCGGCGGCTAGCGGGGCGTTGACGGAAGCCGCCCGCCCTGCCAGTCGGGCGGGCGCTCAGCGGCAGTCTCGGCTTCCGGTTCAGGCTGGCTCTCGAAGGGCCTCCCTTCGAGATTGGTCTCGGCGAAGGCCTTGACCAGCTCGGGGTCGAACTGGGTCCCGGCGCCCTCCCGCAGCACGTCCAGCGCCTGCTCGCGGCTCAGCGGCCGCTTGTAGGGACGGCCTTCGGTGATTGCGTTGTAGGCGTCGCAGATGAAGATGATCCGGGAGGCGAGCGGGATCTCCCTGCCGGCGAGGCCGTCGGGGTAGCCGGTCCCGTCCCAGCGCTCGTGGGTCGAGCGCACGACTTTGGCGACAGGCTCGAGCGCCGGCGCCGCGTCGAGGACGCGCTCGCCGATCAGCGGGTGCTTGCGCATCAGCGCCCACTCGGAGTCGGACAGGGGAGCGGCCTTGTGGAGGATCTCGTCGGGGATCGCGACCTTGCCGATGTCGTGCAGCTCGGCAGCCCTCACCATCACGTCGAGCTCCTCGGCGTCGAGGCCGAGGCGGCGGCCGACGGCGGCGGCGAGCCGGGCGACGCCGTCGAGGTGGCGCTCCAGCTCGGGCTCGCGCTCGTGCAGGACGCGCAACAGGACGCCGCGGGTCTGACTGCTGGCCGAGTCGGCGCGCTGGCCCTTCTTCGTGTACATGCGGCGGTCGGCGATCCGCAGCGCGTCGGTCGCGGTCGCCGCCTCGGCCGGGATCTGCACCATCCCCCAGGAGGCGGTGACGACGAAACCCTTGCCGCGGTCGGAGAGGGCGGCCTCGGCGACCGAGCAGATCTCGTTGCCGCTGGCGGCCTTGGTCGAGCCGAGGACGCAGAACTCGTCGCCGCCGAGGCGGTAGGCCCGGCCGTAGGGAGCCACTGCCGCGGTGAGCTGCGCGCCGAGGCGGGTGAGCAGGTCGTCGCCGGCGGGATGGCCGAAGCTGTCGTTGTATGCCTTGAAGCCGTCGAGGTCGAAGAGCGCCAGCACCTGGTCTTCGGCGGGCCGCGCCGCCAGCGCCGCTTCGAGGTCGAGGATCAACTGGCGCCGGTTCGGCAGGTCGGTGAGGGCGTCGGTGGTCGCTTCGCCATGGGTCTGCTCGAGCAGCTCGGCGTTCTGCTCGAAGGTGATCGCCAGCCGCACCAGAACCGCCAGCAGGCAGGCGACCCCGAGGACGACGGCGGCGACGCCGATCGGCTGGATCGTCCCAACCGCGAGCAGCGCGATCGTCGCCGTGGCGAGGACAATCGGGACGACGATCCGCCGCCGCTCGATCCCGTCCGTGCTCGCCTCGACCGGCTTGCTGGGGAGCCAGGAGGCGGCGGCGAGGAGGATGAAGGCGAGTGGCCAGCCGACGCTGGCCAGGTTCAGCGCCTCGGTCGACTGCCCCGCCGCGGAGAGGTAGACGACGTCGGCGGCGGCGAAGAGGAGCAGGGCGCCGGCGATCGCCAGCCACGTCCCTCCTCCCCGCCAGCGCGAGGCGGCGAGACCACCGAAGAGGAGCCCGAGGAGGACGAGGTCGGCGCAGGGGTAGGCGAGGCTGACGCCGACGCCGAAGGCGCTGCCGCCGAGGGCTTCGAGGACGGGCGGGAAGATCAGCGCCGCGGCGACGCCGGCGATCGCCAGCGCCCCGATCAGCCCGTCGACCCAGGCGAGTGGCTCCAGGCGGGCGATCCGGGCGCGCAGCAGGAGGACGAGGGCGAGGTAGGTGGCGGGATAGAAGAGGAGGAAGAGGGCGTCGGAGGGCGAGGGGAACGGCGCCGGTTCGGCGTAGTAGAGGACGACCGAGTAGTAGGTCTGGCCCAACGCCCAGAGCAGCAAACCGACCCCGAGCGCGAGCCAGGCGCGGCGCTCGCGCGGATCGCTCGCCGCCCGCAGCAGCACCAGCGCCGCGGCGCCGAGGACCAGCGCGTCGTAGACCCAGCGGCCGAAGAAGTCCTGCAGCCCTTCACCGCCGAGCGCCCAGAAGATCACCGCCGCGTAGGCGGCGAGCAGCGCGCACAACACTCCGATCACCGCGAAAACGGCTCGGCGCGGCATTCCAAACCGCTTGGACCGGGTGTCCATGATTGGAACATCGGCCGTTTCCAATCGGCTCTTGAGCGGAAAAGGTCTCAGATTCGCGGAGTGATCAGGGCGATCGGCAGCGAGAGCCCGGCGGCCCGGCGCAGGGTCGCGATCCGCCGCCCCGGCTGCACCGCCGGCCGCGCCTCGCTCACCCGCTCGCCAAGCCCGGCCACCGCCGCGTCGAGATCGGGAACCGAGAAGGCGAGCCCCCAGAAGAAGGCCGGTCGGTCGCCGCCGGCCCGCGCCGTCGCCTCGGCCGGCTCCTGCACCACCTCGAGGATCGCCGGGCCAAGCCGGAAGAAGGCCTGCCGCGGGGCCCCCGCCGGGGTCGGCTCCTCGCGGACCCGGCGCAGGTCGAGCCCCGCCCGCTCCAGGGCACCGATCGTGCGATCGAGGTCGGAGGAGATCGCGACCACGTGGTCGAGCGCCGCGACCCCGTTGGGGTGCGCCCCCGTCGGTGCCGGGGCAGGCTGCTCTGAGCGCCACGTCGGCAGCCCGTCGAGCTCGGTCGAGGCGACCTCGCGCAGCGACCAGCCAAGTAGACCGCGACCCTCGCCGGGGGCGAACCGGATCCGGATCTCCTCGATGACGCAGGCGTCGCCCTCCACCTCGAATCCGCAAGCCGCCCAGGCGGCCGGATCGTCGCCGACGATCAGCTCGTCGATGGTCACTCCCACGCCGAGACCCTAGCCTGAGAGCCATGGATCCTCACCGGCTACAGCGGTTCCTCAGCGCCCAGGACGAGGGCGGGACCTACGAGCGCGCCCTCGCCGAGCTGCGGGCCGGGCAGAAGAGGAGCCACTGGATGTGGTTCGTCTTCCCCCAGCTCGCCGGCCTCGGCCGCAGCCCGATGGCCCAGCACTACGCGATCGGCTCGCTCGCCGAGGCCCGGGCCTATCTGGAGCATCCGGTCCTCGGCGCCAGGCTGCGCGAGTGCTGCCGCGTCCTGCTCGACCTCGAGGACCGCTCCGCCGAGCAGATCCTCGGTGGCATCGACGCGGTCAAGCTGCGCTCCTCGATGACCCTGTTCGAGCATGCCGACCCCGGCGAGCCGCTCTTCCCGGAGATCCTGAGCCGCTTCTACGAGGGTGAGCGCGACCCGGCGACGGAGGAGATCCTCGCCGGGACCTAAGGGAGCCGGCTGGGCCTGCCGATGTATCCGCGATGCCGTTCCTCTTCTTCGCCGGGCTGGCGCTGATCGGCGCCACGATCCATCTCCACCGCGACAGGCAGCCCCGCAGCAGCGCGCGGACGCTGGAGATCTTCCTGATCTGGTGGATGGTCGTCGCGGTCGGCGTCGCCGCCGTCTTCGGCGCGATGTTCCACTTCTTCGACGGGCCGAACACCGCGAAGGAAATCGGCTTCAGCAACGGCGACGGCGGCTTCCAGACCGAGGTCGGGTTCGCCGACCTCGCGGTCGGCATCCTCGGGATCCTCTGCTTCCGCTTCCGCGACGGCTTCCTCCTCGCCGCCGTGATCGCCGTCTCCGTCTGCTACCTCGGCGACTTCTACGGGCACCTGCACCAGACCGCGATCCACGACAACCACGCGCCTGACAACACCGGACTCCTGCTCTGGTCCGACCTCATCGTCCCCGTCGTCGCGATCGCCCTCTACGCGCTGCGCGAGCGCGCTTCGCAACTAGCAGCCGCTGAGGCCCGGGTGCACGCCTGAGCCGATCGCCTGCTGGTCGACGATCTTCTGCAGGAGGTCGACGAGGCGCTTGCGGTCGGCCGGGGCCATGCCCTCGGTCAGCTCTTCCTCGTGCTGCTTGGCGATCTCGCGACCGCGGGTGAGGGCCTTGCGGCCTTTGGCGGTGAGGAAGAGGGCGCGGACGCGGCGGTCGCTGGGGTCGGGCCGGCGCTCGACCAGGCCGCGCTGCTCGAGCTCGTCGACGAGCGCGACCATGCGGCTGGCCGGGACCTCGATCGCCGCTCCGATCGCCTGCTGCGACTGCCCCTCGCGGGCATCGACGAGGTTGAGGATGCGGAACAGCGGCGGGTTGAGGTCGACGGCGGCGATGCGCTCGGCGAACCGGCGCGAGGCGTGGATGCCGACCTGCGAGAGCAGGAAGGCGAGCGTCTGCGGGGCGCGGTCGCCGTTGCTGGAGGGGGCGGTCATGGCGGAAAGAGGCTACCCGCTCGTTTGTGATATGAATCGTTCACGTCCGAAACCTTTCTGGTAATTAAGAGTACCTCACGAGGAGGGATCCCCGTATGACCCGCCGTCTCGCTCGCCTCGCTGACGTCGCCTACCGCCGCCGCGGCCGCATGGTCGTCGGATGGATCGTCGCCGCCGTCGTCATCATCGGCCTCGGCTCCTCCCTGGCCGGGGAGTACGAAGCCGACTACAACACGCCCGGCTCTGAGTCGAAGGCGGCCAGTGACCTAACCGAACGCGAGTTCGGCGGCTATTCGGGGCAGGAAATCTACGTCGTTTGGAAAGACCCGAACGGGGCCGACAGCGCCGCCGCGAAGAAGCAGATGGACGCCTTTTTCGCCGAAGCGGAAGAAATCAAGCACGTCGGCAAGCCGGCGCCGATCCGCGTCTCCGAAGACGGCAAAGTCGCCACCACCACCCTCCCCCTCAACGTCCCCGGTTGGCAGATCAAGAAGAAGCAGGGCGAAGAACTGATCGACGCCGCCGAAGCCAACAGCGCCGGCGGCCTCGAGATCAAGCTCGGGGGCGAACCGATCTACACCGCCCAGGAACAGACCAGCCCCGAGGGGATCGGCTTCCTGGGAGCGGCGATCGTGCTGCTGATCGCCTTCGGCTCCCTCGTCGCCGCCGGCCTGCCGCTGGCGATCGCGCTGATCGGCCTCGGCATCTCCTCCGGTGGCCTGATCGTCCTCCTCGCCAACGTGATCGACGTCCCAAACTGGACGACCGCCGTCTCCGGCCTGATCGGGATCGGCGTCGGGATCGACTACGCGCTGCTGGTCCTGACCCGGTTCCGCACCGCGATGCAGTCGGGGAAGGACCGCCACGACGCCGTGGTCGAGGCGGTCACCACCGCCGGCCGCAGCGTCCTGATCGCCGGTAGCACCGTGGTGATCGCGATCCTCGGCCTCTTCCTCACCGGACTCCCCTACATGTATGGGGTGGCGATCTCAGCTTCGCTAGCGGTGCTGGTGGTGATGCTGGCCTCGATCACCCTGCTGCCGGCACTGCTCGCCTTCCTCGGCCCCAAGGTCGACCGGCTGCGGATCCCGATCCTCGGGCGCCGGCTCGACCGGGTCGAAGAAGACGGCAACTCCCCCGCCGCCCGCTGGAGCCACGCGGTGCAGCGGCGGCCCTGGACGGCGGCGATCGTCGCCACCGCGATTCTGCTGGCGCTGGCGGCGCCGGCGCTGGGCATGCGACTCGGCTTCCCCGACGCCGGCAACGACAAGAAGGGGACGATGACGCGCGAAGCCTACGACCTGATCAGCGAGGGCTTCGGGCCCGGCGCCAACGGGCCGCTGGTGATCGCCGCCGAAATGCCCGAGGGGGCGGAAGGTGACGTGCAGAAGCTCGCAACGGCGTTGCGCGATGAGAACGGCGTCGCCTACGTGCCGGCGCCGCAATTCAACGAATCCGGCACCGCCGCGATCATCACCGTCGTCCCCACCACCTCTCCGCAGGACGAGGCGACCTCGGAATTGGTCGACCAAATCCGCGGCACGACGATCCCGCAGGCGACCGCGGGGACCGGGGTCACCGCCCTCGTCGGAGGCGTCAACGCCGCGCTCGAGGACCAGAGCGAATACATCACCGGCCGCATGCCGATCTTCATCGCCGGCGTCGTCGGCCTCTCCTTCCTCCTCCTCCTGGTCGCCTTCCACTCGCCGCTGATCTCGCTGAAGGCCGGGGTCATGAACCTGCTCTCGGTCAGCGCCGCCTACGGGGTGATGACCCTGGTCGCCCAGGGCGGCGCCGTCGGCGAACTGATCGGGATCGACCACGAAGTGCCGATCGCCCCGTTCATGCCGGTGATGATGTTCGCGATCCTCTTCGGGCTCTCGATGGACTACGAGGTGTTCCTGATCTCGCGGATCCGCGAGGAGTACCTGAAGGACGGCAACACCCGCCGCGCGGTCGCCGACGGCCTCGCCAAGACGGCCCGGGTGATCACCGCCGCGGCGGCGATCATGGTCGTCGTCTTCCTCGCCTTCGTCGCTTCCCCCGAAGTCTTCCTCAAGCTCTTCGGGATCGGCCTGGCGGCGGCGATCTTCCTCGACGCCACCGTTGTGCGGATGATCCTGGTGCCGGCGGTGATGCAGCTCCTCGGGGCCCGCAACTGGTGGATTCCGGACTGGCTGGAGCGGATCCTGCCGCGGATCGACGTCGAGGCCCGGACCCCGGAGCCGGCATCGAGCCGGCCCTAAGCATTCGAGCCGCCTATTCGATCCAGAGGCCCTGCGGCACAGCTTCGGGCGTATCAGCCTTGAGTGTCACTTTGGCGGTGATTTCGCCGTTCGTGAATGTGCCGACGCCGCCGCTGCAGAAATTGCCGGTCTGGACGTAGTGCAATTTGGTGGCTTTGAGCGTCGCCGTGATGTCGCGACTGGTTCCGCTGCCGCCATTTTCGTAGGTGATGGCGGATTCCTTTTCCTGGGGGCCGAACTTGATCACGCAGGTTCCGCGGACGATTTCAATCGGGTTGGTAGCGCACGTTACGCCAGTGATCGCAAAGGTCCCCGAGGCCTTGAATTCGAAGATGCAAGCGCCCATTTTCGTCGTGAAGAGGCATTCGCTGAAGAACGTATTGAGCGTGAGCGAAGGAATTGTTTTTGCGAAGAAGGTCATGCCCGCCGTCATTTTGAAACAGGGGGCGATGCCGCCGTTGGTGACGAAGTTGAAGGCTTCCCCTTCGCCGCCTTTTTCGCCTTTGGGGTAGGACCCTGTGATTTTGCCTTCGGATTCGGCGTGGAATTCCACCGCCTGGGCCGCGCCAGCAAAGGCCACCGCGAGCACGAACGCGCTCGCCGTCACCGCCAGCAGACCCCTGATGCTGCGAATCATCAGGAATATTTTAGCAAAGGTTCAGCTAAGCGCTGGGGTGAAGGCGGGCTGCTCGGAGAGCGGTCGCACGTCGACGGCGATCACCTTGTACTCCGGGCAGGAGGTGTTGACGTCGGCGGACTGGCCGACGAGGAGGTTGGTGCGGGTCTCGGGGAAGTGGAAGCTGGTGAAGACGTGGCCGGCCTGGATCCGGTCGGTGACCTGGGCCTCGAGCTCGATGCGGCCGACGCGGCTGCGGACCGAGACGCGGTCGCCGTCGCCGACCCAGAGGCGGGCGGCGTCGTCGGGGTGGATCTCGAGGACGTCGCGGTCGACTAGATCGACGTTGGGGGTGCGCCGGGTCATCGTGCCGGCGTTGTAGTGCTGGAGGACGCGGCCGGTGACGAGGACGAGCGGAAACTCCTCGTCGGCGGCGTCGCCGGGCGCCTTGTAGGGCAGGGCGGCGAAGTGGCCGAGGCCATTGGGGCGGTCGAAGCTGGTGTCGTAGAGGGTCGGCGAGTCGACGCCGTCGGGCCGCACCGGCCACTGCAGGCCGCCGCGGCCGAGGCGCTCGCGGCTGACCCCGGCGAAGTGCGGCGTCAGCCGGGCGATCTCGTCGAGCGCGTCCCAGGGGCTCCCCCACCCCGTCTCGTGCCCGAGCGCGCGGGAGACCGAGGCGATGATCTCGAAGTCGGTCCTCGCCTCCCCCGGCGGCTCGATCGCCGCTTCGACGACCTGGAAGCGACGCTCGGCGTTGACGAAGGTGCCTTCCTTTTCGAGGAAGGCGGAGGCGGGCAGGACGACGTCGGCGAATTTCGTCGTCTCGTTGAGGAAGATCTCCTGGCAGACGAGGAACTCGAGGCTCTCGAGCGCCTCGGCGACGTGGGCGGTGTCGGGATCGGTCTGGGCGACGTCCTCGCCGAAGATGTACATCGCCCGCAGCTCGCCGGCGATCGCGGCGTCGAACATCTCCGGGATCTTCATCCCGACCTGGCGCGAGAGCGGCACCCCCCACTCGGCTTCGAAGCTGCGCGCCACCTCCTCGTCGGCGACCGAGCGGTAGGCGGTGTAGGTGTCGGGCAGGGCGCCCATGTCGGAGGAGCCCTGGACGTTGTTCTGGCCGCGCAGCGGCAGCAGCGCCGAGCCCGGCTTACCGACCTTGCCGGTCATCATCGCCAGGCCGCAGAGCAACTGCACGACCTCGGAGCCGTAGCGGTGCTCGGTGACGCCGAGCCCCCAGAGCAGGCAGCCGCTGCGCGCCTCGCCGTAGAGCCGCGCCGCCGCTTCCAGCTCGGCGGCGGGGATGCCGGTGATCTCCTCGACCGCGCTCGGGTCGTAGGCGTCGAGCAGCCGCTCGAGCGCCTCGTAGCCTTCGGTCCGCGCGGCGATGAAGTCCTCGTCGAGGAGGCCGTCGCGGCGGATCACGTGGCAGAGCCCGAGGACGACGGCGGCGTTGGTGCCCGGCCGCGGCGAGAGGTGGATCTCGCCGTAGTCGGCGAGCTCGATCCGCCGCGGGTCGATCGTGATCAGCTTGCAGCCGCGCAGCGCCGCCTGCTTGATCCGGGCGCCAACGACCGGGTGCCCCTGGGTCGGGTTGACCCCGAGCAGCAGCGCCACCTCGGCGTGGTCGATGTCGGTGAAGGAGCCGGTGGCGCCGGAGAGGCCGAAGGACTTGCGCATCGCGAAGGAGGTCGGCGAGTGGCAGACCCGCGAGCAGTTGTCGATGTTGTTGGTGCCGACCGCCGCCCGCATCAGCCGCTGCATCGCGTAGCAGTCCTCGTTGGTCGCCCGCGAGGAGGCGAGGCCGGCGATCGCGTCGGCGCCGTGGGCGGCCTTGATCCGGTTCAGCTCGGAGACGATCCGCTCCAGCGCCTCGTCCCAGCTCGCCGGCCGCAGCGCGCCTTGCTCGCGGATCAGCGGGGTCCTCAGCCGGTCGGGCGAGCGGGTGAAGCCGTGGGCGAAGCGCCCCTTGAGGCAGGTGTGACCCTCGTTGGCGGGGCCGTCGAGAGCCGGCCCGATCGTCGCGATCCGCCCGCCGCTGGCATGCACCTCGAGCCGGCAGCCGACCCCGCAGTAGCCGCAGGTGGTGGTGACGTTGCGGTCGAATCGAGCGTCGCTCATGCTTCCTCCTCCCCCAATAGTCGCACCAGCTTGGTCTCGGTGATCGCATCGGTCGGGCAGGTGTCGGCGCAGGCGCCGCAGGCGACGCAGGTCGAATCGGCGAAGCCGGCGTCGAGCCCGGCGGTGACGTTGGCCTCGAAGCCGCGTCCGGTAGCGGTCAGGGCGAAGGCTCCCTGGACCTCGTCGCAGGCGCGAACACAGCGCCCGCAGGAAATGCAGAGCTCGTGGCGCAGCGCCAGGTAGGGGTGGCGGAGGTCCTCCTCGCCGGAATGGACGGCGCCGGGCCAGCGGCTCCCCTCCACCCCGAGCCGTGCCGCCACCTGGGCCAACTCGGTGTGCGGGGCGGGCTCCTCGGGCAGCTCGGAGAGGACCAGCTCGACGACGGCGCCGGCGACCCGGCGCGCGGTCACCTCGCCGGTCTCGATCGCCATCCCCTCGCGGCACGGCGTCGTGCAGGCGGGCAGCGGTTTGACCGCGCCCTCGACCCCGACCAGGCAGACGCGGCAGGCACCGAACGGCGCCTGGCGCTCGTCGAAGCAGAGGGTCGGCACCCAGCGCTCGGCGGCGCGGGCGGCATCGAGCAGGGTGGCCCCCTCCCCGACCACGACCTCGACCCCGTCGACCGTCACCTTCATCGCAGCTCCAGCTCCTCGGGGAAGTGGGCGATCAGGCTGCGCAGCGGCGCCGGCATGCCGCCGCCGTGGGCGCAGAGGCTGCCGACCTCGAGGGCCTCCAGCAGCGCCTCGAGGCGGGCGCGGTCGACCGGCCCGTCGGCGGCGAACTCCTCGTGGGCGCGGCGCAGCCCGATCCGGCAGGGGAAGCACTTGCCGCAGCTCTCGTGGGCGCCGAAGCGGAGCAGGTGCCGGGCGACGTCGCGCATCGAGGTGCCCTCGTCGAAGGCGAGGATCGAGCCGTGGCCGACCATGCAGCCCTCCGCCGCGAGGGCGTCGAAGTCGAAGGCGGTGTCGAGCTTGGCGGCGGGAAGGATGCCGGCCAGCGGGCCGCCGATCTGCACCGCCTTGATCGCGCCGCCGTCGCGCAGGCCGCCGGCGACCTCCTCGCAGAGCTCGCGCACCGAGATGCCGAAGGGGACCTCGACCACGGTCGGCCGCGCGAAGCGCTCGTTGAAGCAGACGAGCTTGGAGCCGGCGGTGTCGCTCTCGGGGCTGAGGTCGCGGTAGGCCTCGGCGCCACGGCGGGCGACGAAGGGCACGTTGGCCAGGGTCTCGATGTTGTTGACCACGGTCGGCATCCCGTAGATGCCGCGCTCGGCCGGGAACGGCGGCCGCGCGGTGACGGTCCCGCGCAGGCCCTGGATGCACTGCAACAGCGCCGTCTCCTCGCCGACCACGTAGGAGCCGGCGCCCTCGAGCACGGTGACGTCGAAGCTGAAGCCGCTGCCGAGGACGTCGGCGCCGAGCAGCCCCTCGGCCCGCGCCCGCTCGGCCTCGGCCTCGAGGGCCGGCTTCGAGAGCGGGTACTCGGAGCGACAGAGGACGAAGCCGTGGCTGGCGCCGACCGCGAAGGCCGCGAGCGCCATCCCCTCCAGCACCAGGCCCGGGCTGCGCTCCATCAAGTACTTGTCGATGTAGGAGCCGGGGTCGCCCTCGTCGCCGTTGGCGACGATGAACTTCTCGGCACCGGCCGCTTCGCGGGCGAAGCGCCACTTGGTCCCGGCCGGGAAGCCGGCGCCGCCGCGGCCGCGCACGTTTGCCGCCTCGACCTCGTCGAGGAGGGCCTCGGCGCCGAGCTCCGCGACCGCCCGCCGCAGGCCCGACCAGTCGCCGGGCCGGGTCAGGACCGGCTCGGGCAGAAGGCTCTCCCACTCGGGCTCGGCGGCGGCGCGGGTCTCGCCGGCCAGCGCCCGGGCGACGACGTCGGGCCCTGCATCGACGAGGTCGCCGTCGCGCAGCGCCGGGGCGGAGTGGCAGAAGCCGAGGCAGACGGTCTCGGCGAGGGAGACCGAGCCGTCGTCGCTGCGCTCGCCGAGGCCGATGCCGAGCCCGGCTTCGGCGTCGCGCACGTGGGCGTCTCCCGTCGCCGCGAAGCAGGCGGTGCCGGTGCAGACCCGCAGGTGCCTCTCCCCCCGCGGCGCCAGCAGGTCGTCGTAGAAGGTCGAGACGCCGTAGACGGCGGCCTCGGGCAGCCCCGAGAGCTCGGCGGCGCGGACGCGGTCGGCGTCGGTCACCTCGCCGTGGTCGGCGACCGCGTCCTTCAGCACCTCGAGCGCGGTCGGCGCCTCGACCGCGTGGTGGCGACGGATCAGCTCGACGAGGTTGCGCGACACGGGTCCAGCATATGGCGAGCCCGCTCACCCGATCAGGGGGTTTTGCCGCAGACGCCCGCGAGATTTCCCTTTACCCAGATTTACGGAGGTTGCGGGGCAATGCTGCTACGGTGAAGAAGTCGGGTTTGGCTATCTCGCCACCCGAGAGGTTCCGTTTCCTCCGTGTGCCGCCCGGCGCCTAGGGGCACAGGATCTCCCCTAGTCGCTCAAAAAGGAGCTCACGTCATAACTTCGTTTGCCGATCTCGGCACCTCCAAACCTGTCGTGCGCGCACTCGCGCGCCGCGACATCACCAAGCCCTTCGCCGTCCAGCAGCTCGTCGTCCGCGACGCGCTCGCCGGCCACGACCTGCTCGTCCAGTCGCCGACCGGCTCGGGCAAGACCCTCGCCTTCGGGATCCCGATGGTCGAGCGGATCGAGCCCGCGGACGGCCCCGCCTCCGCCCTCGTCCTTGCCCCCACCCGCGAGCTGGCGGGCCAGATCGTCGAGGAGCTGCGCACCGTCGCCGACGCCCGCGGCCTCGAGATCGCCGCCGTCTACGGCGGCGTCCCCTTCGGCGCGCAGAGCAAAGCGGCGCGGCGTGCCCACATCATCGTCGCCACTCCCGGCCGGCTCGAGGACCTGATCGCCCGCGGGGTCGTCTCCCTGCAGCAGGTCCAGGTCCTCGTCCTCGATGAGGCCGACAGGATGCTCGACATGGGCTTCAAGCCCGCGGTCAGCCGGATTGTCGGCCAAACCCCGGAGCAGCGCCAGACGCTGTTCTTCTCGGCCACCCTCGAGGGGGCGACCGGCGAAGTTGCCACCGCCTTCACCCGCGGCGCCCGCCGTCACACCCAGAAGCCCGAGGACGGCGCCAAGGCCGACATCGAGCACCGCTTCCTCCACGTCGATTCCCAGGGCGCCAAGATCGGCCACCTGGTCGACCAGCTACGCGAGAACGAGGCCGGCAGCACGCTCGTCTTCGTCCGCACCAAGCGCGGCGCCGACCGGCTCGCCAAACGCCTGCGCCAGCGCAATCTGAGCGCGGTCGCGATGCACGGCGACAAAACGCAGGGACAGCGCGAACGGGCGCTGGCCCGCTTCGAGGCCGGTGAAGTCGACGCGCTGATCGCCACCGACGTCGCCGCCCGCGGCATCGACGTCGCCGGCGTCACCCACGTGATCAACTTCGACGCCCCCGGGGACCTCGACTCCTACGTCCATCGGGTCGGCCGCACCGGCCGCGCCGGCCGCGCCGGCACCGGGATCAGCTTCGTCCTCGCCGACCAGGCCGCGGAAGTGCGGCGGATGGCCGGCAGCCTCGGGCTCACCCGCCAGTTCGACGGTGAGAGGGCGCGAACGAGGCGATGACCTCGGTCGACACCGGCATCGGGCTGGCGCTGGTCGCCGCGGTCATCACCAACCTGGCGGCCCTGCTCAAGCACCGCGGCTGCCAGCGGGTGGCGCCGGTCTGCATCCAGCGGCCGCTGCACAGCGCCCGTGGCCTCGCCCGCTCGCCCTGGTTCGCCGCCGGCTGGGGGCTCGCCGCGGTCGCCTGGCTGGTCCACGTCGCCGCCCTCTCGATGGCGCCGATCTCGCTCGTGCAGGCGGTTCTCGCCGGCGGCGCGGTGACGCTGGCGGTGATGTCGCAGCGGCTCTTCGGCGACCGGGTCGAGCGCCGTCAGTGGCTGGCGCTGGTGCTCGGCGGCGCCGGCCTGGCGCTGCTCGCGGTCGCCGTCCCCAGCTTCAGCGGCAGCCACTCCGAATTCTCGCCGGCGGCGATCCTCGGCTTCGAGGGCGGCCTGGTGCTGCTCGCCGCCGCGCTCGCCCTCGGCCACCGCTCGGAGCGGCTCGCTGCCCGCCGCGGCGTCCTCCTCGCGGCGCTCGCCGGCGTCCTCTTCGCCCTCGCCGGCATCGCGATCAAGGGCCTCACCGGCGCCGGCGTCGAAGCGCCGGTGGTGGCGCCGTGGGTCGCGATCATCGTCGTCTGCGGTGCCCTCGCCCAGTACACCGCGGTCGCCGCCCTCCAGCGCGGCGGCGCGGTCGAGACGATCGGGCTGATGGGCCTGGTCGCCAACGCGACCCAGATCGCCGGCGGCATCCTCGTCTTCGGCGATCCCCTCTCCACCGATCCCGCCGGAATCGCCTTGCAGGCCTGCGCCTTCGGCATGGTCTGCCTCTCGGCCCTGCTGCTGCCCGCCCGCGGCGAGCGCCGTATAGCCCTGGCCGCTGCCTAGGAGGGATTGGCGAAACCCGCGTGTGCGGCTCGGCGAGCGCCGGACCGAGCGGGGCAAGGACGCAGGGAGGCCGAATAGCAGCGCTATTTGGCCGACTGAGGACGCCGCACCGCGACGTGTCCGCCGCCGCCGGACGAGCGCGGGGGTTTCGCCAATCCCTCCTAGTCCCTGCTCCGCGAAACCGCAAAAATGACTCTCGAGGAGTCATTTTTGCGGTTTCGCGGTCGGCGGTTCGCGGTCGGCGGTTAGACGTCTTTCAGGGGACGGCCGCTGAGGACTGACGCTGGGGCTTCCGTAGTGACGTCCGAGCCGGGGCGGGCCTCGTCGTCCTTGCGCTTGATCAGCAGCCACTGCGGCTTCGCGCCGGGCCTCGTCCGCTGCAGGGCGAAGCCGCCGCGGAGCTTCTCGCCGTGGAGGACGAAGACCGCGTGGCCGCGCTCCAGCGCCTCCGGCCACGGCACCCGGCCGCCCTGCTCGTAGGAGCCGCGGTCCCAGACGATCACGCGGCCGCCGTCGACCTCTCCCTCGAACTCGTTGTAGGAGAGCGAGTGGTCCTCGACCTCGACCGCGAGCCGTTTCACCGCCGGGTCCAGCGAGGGCCCCTTCGGCACCGCCCAGGAGCGCATCACGCCGTCGACCTCGAGCCGGAGGTCGAAGTGGTGGGCGGTCGCCTGGTGCTCTTGGACGACGAAGACGCCGGCGCTGACGCCGCGGACGGCGAACTGCTCGTGCCCCTCGACCTTGGCCCGCTCGACCTCGACCGCCTTGACCTGTGCCGCCGCTGGCCCTTCCCCGAGGAAGGCGAGGAGCTCGTCGACCGCCGCCGCCGGCCCCTCGGCGTGGACCCGCACCGTTCCGTCCTCCTCGTTGCGGACCCAGCCGAGCACGCCAAGGTCGTGCGCCCGGCGAACGGCGGCTTCGCGGAAGCCGACCGCTTGGACGCGCCCGCTCACAGCGGCCCGAATCGCTTTGCGCTCGTCACCCACGCTCCAAGCCTTTCAGGTGGGGTGGCAATCGCGGCCACCGTCGAAGAAGATCCCCTCAGGCTGACCTAGCGAGGAGAGTGGATGTACGACTACGTGATCGTCGGCGCCGGTTCGGCCGGCTGCGTGCTGGCCCACCGGCTCAGCGAGGACCCCGAGGTGCGGGTCCTGCTGATCGAGGCCGGCGGCCGGGACCGCCACCCGAACGTGAAGATCCCCGCCGCCTTCGCGAAGCAGTTCCGCACCAAGCTCGACTGGGAGTTCGACACCGAGCCCGAGCCGCACTGCGCGGGCCGCTCGCTCTTCGTCCCCCGCGGCAAGGGCCTCGGCGGCTCCAGCTCGATGAACGCGATGCTCTACGTCCGCGGCAACCCGCTCGACTACGAAGCCTGGGCGGCCGCCGGCGCCGCCGGCTGGGGCTGGGAGCAGGTGCGGCCCTACTTCCTGCGGGCCGAGGACAACCAGCGCGGCGCCTCCGAGCACCACGCCGTCGGCGGCCCCCTGCGGGTCGAGGACGAGCGCTCGCCGCGGCCGCTGACCGGCCGCTTCCTCGCCGCCTGCGCCGGCGCCGGCATCCCCCGCATCGACGACTACAACGGGCCCGAGCAGGACGGCGCCGCCCTCGCCCAGGTGACCCAGCGCAACGGCCGCCGCTGGAGCACCGCCGATGCCTACCTACGGCCGGCGCTGAGGCGGCCGAACCTGGAGGTGGTGACCGGGGCGCTGGTCGAAGCGGTCGAGATCGAGGACGGGACCGCGACCGGGGTCCGCTACTCGCGCCGGCGCGGCGGCCCGCGGACGGCGCGGGCCGAGCGCGAGGTGATCCTCAGCGCCGGCGCGATCGGCTCGCCGCAACTGCTGATGCTCTCCGGCGTCGGCCCCGCCGAGGAGCTGCGCGAGCACGGGATCGGCCTCGTCCACGACCTCCCCGGCGTCGGCGAGAACCTCCAGGACCACCCGTACGTGAGCTGCGTCTGGGACGTGCCCGGCGGCGGCTCCCTGGCCGACGCGGAGAAGCCGAAGGCGCTGCTCGAATTCCTCCTGCGCCGCAGCGGGCCACTGACCTCGACCGTCGCCGAGGCCTTCGCCTTCGTCCGCAGCCGCCCCGGGCTACCCGCCCCCGACCTCCAGTTCCACTTCGGCCCCGCCTACTTCGTCGACAACGGCTTCCAGGAATACGACGGCCACGCGGTGACGATGGGCCCGGTGATGGTGAAACCGCGGAGCCGCGGCTGGGTGCGGCTGCGCTCCGCCGACCCGGCGGCGAAACCGCGGATCCTGACCAACTCGCTGGCCGAGCCGGAGGACGTCGAGGCGCTCGTCTCCGGCGTCCACCTGGCCCGCCGGATCGCCGCCCAGAAGCCCTTTGCCGAGGTGCTGGGGCGGGAGCTCTTCCCCGGCCCCGACCTCGACGGCGACGAGGCGCTGGCCGAAGACCTGCGGCGGCGGGTCGAGCTGCTCTACCACCCGGTCGGGACCTGCCGCATGGGCGGCGACGGCGACGCCGTGGTCGACCCCGAGCTGCGCGTCCGCGGGCTCCGCGGGCTGCGCGTGGTCGACGCCTCGGTGATGCCGCTGATCCCCGGCGGCAACACCAACGCGCCGACGATCATGGTCGCCGAGAAAGCGGCCGACCTGATCCGCGCCGGCGGCTAGCCCGCCATCGACCGCGCGATCACCACGCGCTGGATCTCGTTCGTGCCCTCGTAGATCTGGGTGATCTTGGCGTCGCGCATCATCCGCTCCAGCGGGTACTCGTTGACGTAGCCGTAGCCGCCGAGCACCTGGACCCCCTCGACCGTCGCCCTCATCGCGTTGTCGGAGGCGAAGAGCTTCGCCATCGAGGTCCACTTGCCGAGGTCGGCCGGGCGCTCGGGGCGGTCGGCCATCGAGCAAGCTTTGTAGAGGAGCTCGCGGGCGGCGGCGGTGCCGGTCTCCATGTCGGCGAGCTTGAACTGGATCGCCTGGAGCTGGTTCAGCGGCTTGCCGAAGGCGATCCGCTCGGCCGCGTAGGCGTTGGCGTAGTCGGTCGCCCCCTGGGCGATCCCGACCGCCTGGGCGGCGGCGCCGAGGCGGGTCCGCTCGAGGGTGCCGAGGGCGACGCTGAGGCCCTTGCCCTCGGCGCCGATCAGGTTCTCGTGCGGGACGCGGACGTCGGTGAAGCTCGGCGCGCCGGTTGGCGAGCCCTTGATCCCCAGCTTGTGCTCGAGCTTGCCGGGGTCGAAGCCCTCGCGGTCCTTCTCGACGACGAAGGCGCTGATCCGCTTGTTCTCGCGGTCGGTGGTGGCGAAGACAACGTAGAAGTCGGCGACGGTGGCGTTGGTGATCCAGGCCTTCTGGCCGTTGATCACCCATTCGTCGCCGTCCCTGACCGCGGTCGTCCGCATCGCCGCCGGATCCGAGCCCGCCTCGGGCTCGGAGAGGGCAAAGGCGGGCGACCACTCGCCGCTGGCGCACTTCGGCAGCCACTTCTGTTTCTGCTCCTCGGAGCCGAAGAGCTGGATCGGCAGCGTCCCCAGCTCCTGCACCATCAAGATCAGGGCCGAGGAGGCGCAGGCCTTGGCGATCTCCTCGACCGCCATCTGCAGGACCAGGGTGCCGGTGCCGGTGCCGCCATAGGCCTCCTCGAAGGGGAGGCCGAGGACGTCGTGGGAGGCGAGCAGCTCGCGCACGTCCCAGGGGTACTCCCCCTCGCGGTCGATCTCCCCCGCCCGCGGCGCGATCTTGTCCTCCGCTAGGCGGCGGACCATGTCGCGGAGGTCGCGCGCCTCCTGGGGAATCTCGTAGGGCAGGGCGGCTGCTTCGACGCTCATTCGTTCCTCTCCGTTGGCATTTCCGACCGGAGACATACCATGTAGGGATGTTGCGGCTGAAGACGGCGACGCTGCACGGCAGGCCGGTCACCTACCACGAGGCGGGCGAGGGACCGGTCCTGCTCCTGATCCATGGGATGAGCGGCAGCTGCGAGAACTGGGCCGAAGTCGTCGAGCCGCTGGCCCGCAACCACACCGTGATCGCCCCCGACCTGCCAGGGCACGGCGCCTCCGGCCCCGGCGGCGGCGACTACTCGCTCGGCGCTCTCGCCGCCGGCCTCCGCGACCTCCTGCTCACCCTCGGCCACAAACGGGCCACCCTCGTCGGCCACTCGCTCGGCGGCGGCGTCGCGATGCAGTTCTCCTACCAGTTCCCGGAGATGGTCGAGCGGCTCGTGCTCGTCTCCAGCGGCGGCCTCGGGCCCGAGGTGAGCCCGATCCTCCGCGCCGCCGCCCTCCCCGGCGCCGACCTCTTCATCGCCGCCACCGCCGCCCTCGGCGGACGGGTGGTGCCGCCCATCGCTCGCGGCCTGCGGCTGTTCGGGCTGCGGCCCAGTGCCGACCTCGCCGAGGTCCTGCGGGGCTACGGCAGCCTCACCGACCCGGAGCGGCGCGCCGCCTTCCTCGGGACCGTGCGTGCCGTCCTCGGCACCGAGGGGCAGCGCGTCAGCGCCGCCGACCGCCTCTACCTCGCCGAGGCGGTGCCGGTGCTGATCCTCTGGGGGGAGGAGGACACGATCATCCCCGCCCACCATGGTGAGGAGGCGCACCGCCAGCTTCCCAGCAGCCAGCTCGTCGTTTTCGACGGCGTCGGCCACATGCCGCAGTTGGAGGCGCCGCTGCGCTTCGTCACCGCCCTGGAAGAGTTCCTCGCCGAGACCGAGCCGGCCGAGTTCAGCCTCGAGGAGTGGCTCGACCGCTTCCAGCAGGAGCGCGCGGCCTGAGCCGCTAGCCGCGGGTGCCGCCGCCGCTGCCGTCCGGCGACCAGCCGGGGCCGCGGAAGAGGTAGCCGAGGCGGTGGCGCCAGCTGCTCGCCGCCCGCACGTCCTGCCAGATCGCGGCGAACTCGTGGAAGGCGACGCGGGTCGGGCGGAAGCTGCGGATGTTCTGAGTAAGGCCGTAGCGGACCCGCTCGGTCTCCCCCTGGAAGCTGCCGAAGAGGCGGTCCCAGACGATCAGGATGCCGCCGTAGTTGCGGTCGAGGTAGACCTCGTTGGAGCCGTGGTGGACGCGGTGGTGCGAGGGCGTGTTGAAGAAGAACTCGAACCAGGCGGGCATCTTCGTCACCCGCTCGGTGTGGATCCAGAACTGGTAGATCAGGCTGACCGCCTGCTGGGTGAGGATCATCCAGGGCGCGAAGCCGAGCAGCGCCAACGGCGCCCAGAAGGGCAGCGCCGTCATCGGCGTCCAGGTCTGGCGCAGAGCGGTCGAGAGGTTGTAGTGCTGGGACGAGTGGTGGACCACGTGGCTGGCCCAGAAGACCCGCACCTCGTGGTGGATGCGGTGGAACCAGTAGTAAGCGAAGTCGTCGGCGAAGAAGAGGAGCACGTAGGTCCACCACTCGTCGGCCGGCATTCGCAGCGGGGTCAGCTCGTAGAGCCCGGCGTAGACGGCGATCACGGCCAGCTTCCAGACCGCGTTGATGGCGACGTTGCCGCCGCCCATGGTCAGGCTGGTGCGGGTGTCGCGCAGCTCGTAGCCGACCAGCTCCTCGTCGCGCGCGTACTTGAACGAGAGCAGCTCGACCACGAGCAGCAGCACGAAGGCCGGGATCGCATAGAGGATCAGCTCCGCCATCGCTTCAGCCGGTGCGCGCCGCGAGCTCGGCCGCGGGGTCGGGATAGGCGAAGGTGCTGAGGCCGATCCAGTCGGGGAAGCTGCGGACGAGGTGCTCGGGGCCGCTGACCTTGACCTGGCGCGAGCGCATCGCGGCGCCAAGGTCGAGCTGGCCGATCCAGACCGCCGCCATCGCCCGCGCTTCGGCGTCGACCTGGAGGTCGATCGGGAAGCCGGGGTCGGTGAAGCAGAGGTCGGCGCCGTCGGCGCGCGCGACCATCCACCAGGCGCGCTTGCCCTCCTCGGCGTCGCGGTAGCGGAAGAAAGTCACGACTCGCTCGGTCGGGAGCCGGTCGAGGCGGAGGCTGCGCCGCATGTCCCACATCAGCAGCGCCGGGTCGGCTTCCTCGGCGCTGATCTCGCGCTGCAGCCACTCGCGGCTCCAAGTACCGAGCGCGACGACCAGCGGCCCCAGCGCCTTGCCGGCTGCGGTCAGGCGGTAGGCGTTGCCCCGCTCCCCGGGCAGCGGCTCGATCGTCAGCAGGCCGGAGCGCTCCATCTCCCGCAGGCGCTTGCTCAGCAGCGAAGAGGACATCCGCGGCACCCCGCGCTGGATCTCGTTGAAGCGGGTGCTCCCCATCAGCATCTCCCGCAGGACGAGCAGGGTCCAGCGCTCGGTCACCACTTCGGCGGCCTGCGCGACGGGACAGAACTGGCCGTAGCTGCTCTCAGGCATCTCCCTCTGGGGGCAGTGTAGGGCCGCAACTGCAGATTTTGCAGTTGATCGCCTCCGGCGGGAGGCGTAGACCTGTAAGCGAAACCGACGCAAAGGAGATCAACAGTGAGCGCCAGCACCCCAGCCAACCCGGAGCTGAAGGCCAAACACCGAAAAATGTGGGCCTCAGGGGATTACCCCTCGATGGTCGAGACCTTCCTCACCCCGCTCGGGCCGCGCCTGGTCATGGCCTGCGCCATCGGCCCCGGCGACCGCATCCTCGACGTCGCCGCCGGCACCGGTAACGCCGCGATCGAGGCGGCGAAGACCGGGGCCACGGTGATCGCCAGCGACCTCACCCCGGAGCTGTTCGAGGCGGGCCGCGCCCGCGCCGAGGCCGCCGGGGTCGAGCTGGAGTGGGTCGAGGCCGACGCCGAGGCCTTGCCCTTCGAGGACGAGAGCTTCGACGTCGTCATCTCCTCGATCGGGGTGATGTTCGCGCCCTTCCACCAGGCGGCCGCCGACGAGCTGATCCGCGTCTGCAAGCCGGGCGGCAAGATCGCCCTCCTGAGCTGGACTCCGGAGGGGATGATCGGGGCCCTCTTCAGGACGATGAAACCGTTCGCGCCGCCGCCGCCCGAGGGGGCCTCATCGCCGCCGCTGTGGGGCAGCGAGGACCACCTCGGTGAGCTCTTCGGCGAGCGGGTCGAGCTGGAACTGATTGAGCGCGACGCCCTTGAGGTCACCGCCTTCGAGCGGCCCGACGACTACGGCGAGCACTTCAAGCAGCGCTACGGGCCGACGATCGCGGCGCGGGCGAACGCCGAGAAAGAGAACCGTGCCGAGGAGTTCGACCAGGCCCTGAGCGAGTTCTGCGGCGAGTGGGACCGAGGTGAGGGGAGCGCCCGCTTCGAAATGGAGTACCTCGTCGCGGTCGGCACCAAGCGGGCCTAGTCGTCGAGGAGCCCGAGCAGGTCGAGGTGGCTGTCGATCACCACCTCGGCCTCGGGGCCGCCCTCGACGTCGGGGTCGTCGTGCATCCCCGTGTAGCGGACGGTGGTCATGCCGAGGGCGGCGGCGCCGGCGACGTCGGTGCGGCGCAGATCGCCGACGTGGAGCGCCTCCGCCGGCTCGGCCGCGAGCGCCCGCAGCGCCGCTTCGAAGCTCTGCGCGGAGGGCTTGTAGGCGCCGACCTCGTCGGAGAAAGACCAACCGGAGAAGTAGCCGAGCAACCCTTCCCGCGCCAGCAGCTCGCGCAGCAGCTCGCCGCCGCTGAAGCCGACGTCGCAGACGATCCCGATCCGCACGCCGCGCCCGGCCAGCGCCGCCAAAGCCTCGCCGATGTCCGGCGCCAGCTCCAGCGGCACCTCGCGCCCAGCCCCGAGAAAGGCCTCGGCGACCGCCTCCTGCGCGGCCTCCCCCACCCCCAGCGCCTCGACCAGCCTCGCCGCCCCCTCGCGCGGGTACAGGTGGCGGCCCGCCGCCCAGGCTTCTTCCCAATGCAAGCCGACGTCTTCGAGGCTGCTCGCCAGCAGCTCCGCCTCGAGCTCGACCTCGTTCTCCGCGCAGGCGCGGGCGATCGCCCGCTGCCGCGCCTCGGTCATCGCCCCGGGCGGCAGCCGCGCGATCGTGTTCCAGAAGTCGAAGGTGACCGCCCGGATCATCGCCGCGCCTCGTCGAGCCGCCCGAAGCGGTCGAGGAACTCGCGCCGGGCCCGCGGCGGCGGCCAGGGGTCGATCTCCAGCTCCAGCGGCTCGTGGCCTTCGAGCTCGGGCCAGGGATCGCGGGCCTCGGTCAGCGCCGCCCGCTCGGTCGCCAGCAGGGCGCGGTCGATCGCCTTCAGCTCCCCGTTCGGCGGCGCCAAGTCGAAGCGCGCCCGGATCGCCTCCTCCAGCCGGGCCTCGGCCAGCCGATACGGCGCCCCCAGCTCGCTGCGGTGCTTGAGCGGGTGCGGGAGGTCGACCAGGTAGGCCTCGCCGGCGTCGTGCATCAGCGCCGCCAGCGCCTCGGCCGGCCCGCCCCCGCGCTCAGCACAGAGGTCGGAAACCAGCGCCGAGTGCTGCGCAACCGAGTAGAAGGCGCGCGAGTGGCCGCCGAAGCGGCACTGGTTGGCGAGCGCCTGGGCGATGTCGCCGATGTCGATGCAGGCGGGGTCCGGATCGAGCGGGTCGATCCACAGACCCGACACGGTCTGGATCGATCCGTCCGGCGTTCGCATGCCTCCTATTCAAGCCGTCCTGGCCCTGCTCCCGTCGACTCCCCGCTGGGAGGGCACCGCGACCCGCAGCTCCGTCCCCTCGCCGGGCGCAGAGCGCAGGTCGAGGGTGCCGCCGAGCAGCTCGACGCGATCGCGGATCCCCTGCAGCCCGAACCCGTCGGACTCCCGCCTGGCCGGCTCGAAGCCGTTGCCGTCGTCGCGGACGGTGATCCTCAGCTCGGCGCGGTCGTCGTCATCCACCACCTGGACGTGCACCTGCGTGGCATCGGCGTGCTTGATCGCGTTGCCGAGCGCCTCCTGGACGATCCGGTAGACGGCCGTCTCCAGCTCGTCGCGGTGGCGCTCGTCGACCCTCCCCTCCTCGAAGGAGAGATCGATCTCGGTCCGCACTTCCAGATGCGGGGTTTCGAGCCGTTCGGCCAGCGCCTCGATCGCGGCGGCGATCCCCAGCTCGTCGAGGACCAGCGGCCGCAGTTCGACGATCAGCGTGCGCAGCTTCTCGATCTCGGCCTCGACGTCGGCAATCGCCCCCTCGATTAG
The DNA here is from genome assembly GCA_035693065.1 of Solirubrobacterales bacterium. Taxonomy (GTDB): domain Bacteria; phylum Actinomycetota; class Thermoleophilia; order Solirubrobacterales; family 70-9; genus VAYN01. Next base: position 6,235 of record DASSHE010000025.1, on the reverse strand, counting down.
CTGGTGGGCCGCGGTCGCCTCCGCCCCTTCCATCGCCGCCAAGGAGAGCCGCAGAGCGCTCAGCCCCTGCAGCGTCTCGTCGTGCAGTTCCCGCGCCCAGCGCGCCCGCTCGGCTTCGGCGGCGGCGAGCCGGTCCCGGTGGCGGGCGGCGTCGAACAGCTTCGCGGTCGCGACCGCGGTGGCGGCGCTGGCGGCGAAGGCCTCGAGCAGCTCCTCGTCCTCGACCGTGAACTCGGGCCCGTCGCTTTGCCGGTCGACCGCGACGAGGGTGCCGTAGGTGCGGCCGCGGAGAACCAGCGGCACCACCAGACCCGCCTCCGCCTCGAGGCCGAGGCTCCCGAGGCCGTACTCCGCGAAGCGGGCGCGGTTGAGTCCCGCCTCGATCCGTTCCGGCCGCGCCGAGCGCAGGGCGGCGCCGCCGACCGAGCCTTCGCGGTCGACCCGCCCCCCGATCAGGCCGGTCGGAACTTCGCCGGCCGCCGCGGCAACCACTAGCTGGCTTCCCTCCTCCAGCTCGATCACCAGGGTCCGCGCCGAGACCAGCGCCCGCCCCCGCTTCGCGACCAGCTCGAGGATCCGGCTCAAATCGGTCTGAGCGGCGAGCGTGCGGGCAATCGTCACCGTCGCGTCGAGCCCGGCGACGCTGCGCTCGAGGCCGCGGCGGCGCTGTTCGGCGCTCTCCAGCCGGCGGGCGTGGTCGATCGCCAGTCCGGCGAACTCGGCCAGCAGCCCCACCGCCCGCTCGTCGTCCTCGGTGAACTCGGCCGCACCCGCCTTCTCGGTCAGGTAGAGGTTGCCGTAGGCGCGGCCGGCGATGAAGATCGGCACCCCGAGGAAGGAGCGCATTTCCGGGTGAGCGGTGGGAAAGCCGTAGGCGCGGTGGTGACGGCTGACGTCAGCGACGCGCAGCGGGACCGGATCTCTGATCAGCTCGCCAAGGACGCCGTGGCCCGTCGGCAGCGGCCCGATCCTGCGCGTCTCCTCCGGGTCGACGCCGCGGGTGAGGAACCGGGCCAGTTCCGCGCCGGCCTCGTCCAGCACACCCAGCGCCGCGAAACGCGCCGTGGTCAGCTCCTGGGCGGCATCGACGACGCGCCCGAGGACGTCGTCGAGGTCGTGCTCGGAGAGGACGTCGCGGGCGAGCTGGAGCACCGCCTCGGTTGGCGACTCGCTCAAGCCTCCGCCCCGCTGTCGCTGAAGGGCCGGCCGAGGATCTTCGCCCCCAGCGCCGTCGCCGCCCGGTTCGGGGGACCCGGGATGCTGCGGACCATCAGTTGCAGGTCGTTCTCGCAGGCGGGGCACGCAAAGCTGGCCTCGCCGGCGTCGGGCACCAAGAAGCGCCGCAGGCAACTAGGGCAGCGCAGCAGATCCATCTGCACGGGGGCTTTCTCCTGGACTAGTTCGGGAGACGAGCCAAGCGGAGGCCCCAGGTCCCCCTCGGGGCGCTCGACCCCACAGACCAGCGCCGACGCAAACCCGCGGGAACGCCGACACCGCAAAGGAAAGATACCGGCCTATTCTTCTTTGAGCAATGAGAAAATTGGTGATGCAAGGGACGGTTTCAGGGCAGCCGCGGCGGGGCATTCGATGGACATGACCGGTACTGGGGATATCGGTGGAGGAGAGCTGAACGCGGCGGTAACCCGGGAGGTGATCCACCTCCACGCGGAGGCGACCGGGAAGGGGCCGGACCGGGCTTACTCGATGCACCAGGGCAACCTGGTGCTGACGGTGCTGGAGGGGACGATGACCCCGGGAGAGCGCCGCCTCGCGCGCAACGGCCAGGGTGAAGAGGTGCGGAGGATGAAGCGGCTTGTTCACCAGATGATGGAGCCGGAGCTGAGGGAGCGCATCACGCGAATCACCGGCCGCCCGGTGCTGGCGCTGCTCGGCGACAGCCACCTCGAGCCCGACCTCGTCGTCAGCATCTTCGTCCTGCATCCCGAGCCCACTGCCCTTGATATGCAAGCCGCCGACCGCGCTCGCTAGCATGGCGCCCGACTCTGACGTCGCCAGTTGCAGGCCTGTGTCGGGGTTGCCTTATAGACGATGGGTGCGGTTGGGCTTCTGAGGCGCGGCTCGACTCGTCGGGACCGCCGCAGAGCGAAACCCAAACAACCCAGTCGATGCCCGATTCGAAACCCCTACGTGGTGGGGAGCTCAACGCCGCGATCACCCGCGAGGTCATCCGCGTCCACAACGAGAGCCACGGACGGGGGCCGAAAAAGGCCTTCACCGTCCACAACGGCAACGTCGTGATCACGGTGATGGAAGAAGTCCTCACCCCGGCCGAGCGCAAGCTCGCCGGCAACGGCGAGGCCGACGCGGTGCTGAGGATGCGCCACCTCTACCAGCTCAGCATGGGTGCCGAGCTCAAGCAGAGCATCGAAGGCCTGACCCACCGCAAAGTCGCCGCCTTCATGAGCGACAACCACCTCGACCCCGACATGGCGGTCGAGGTCTTCATCCTTGACCAGCCACTCGGATAGGAGCAACCCTTGCGCGCGGGTGTAACTTCGTTTCGTGTCGCACAAGGCTGCAGATCGGATCCGTAACGTCGCTCTGATCGGCCATCGCGGCTGCGGCAAGACCAGCCTCCACGAGGCAATGCTGTTCGAGGCCGGGGCGATCTCCCGGCTGGGCCGGGTAGAGGACGGCTCCACCGTCTCCGACCACGAGCCCGACGAGCAACGGCGCGGGCTCTCGATCAACGCCTGCGTCTCCTGCTTCCAGCACGCCGACCGCGAGATCAACCTGATCGACACCCCCGGCGACCCCAGCTTCGTCGCCGACGCGGCCGCGGCGCTGCGGGCCGCCGACTCGGCGGTCGTCGTCGTCAACGGCGTCTCCGGGGTCGAGGTGCAGACCGAACGGCTCTGGCAGCGGGCCGACGCGGAGGGACTGGCGCGGCTCGTCTTCGTCAACATGCTCGACCGCGAGCGGGCCGACTTCTTCGCCGCCCTGGACTCGCTGAAGGCCGCCTTCGGACCGCACGTGGTCGCGACCGAGATTCCGATCGGCTCCGAGCGCGAACTCCGCGGCGTCGTCGACCTGATCGACATGGAGGCCTTCGTCTACGAGGGCAGCGGGCGCGGCAACGCCGAGCGCACGCCAATCCCCGAGGAGCTGAGGCCGCAGGCGGAGGAGTACCGGGAAAAGCTGATGGACGAGGTGGCGGAGAACTCCGACGAGCTGATGGAGCGCTACCTCGAGGGCGCCGAGATCGCCCACGAGGAGATCGTCGACGCGCTCAAGCGCGGGGTCACCGAGGGGCATCTCTTCCCCGTCACCTGCGGCGTCGCGACCGGGAACCTGGGGACGAACCGGCTGCTCGACGCGCTGGTCGAGGACCTCCCCTCGCCGCGAATGCGCGGGGCGCTGACCGCCCGTGACGGCGACGGCGAAGCGGTCGAGATCGCCCCCGACGAGGACGGGCCGCTGGTCGCCTACGTCTTCAAGACGACCGCCGACCCCTACGCCGGCCGGATCAACATCTTCCGCGTCTACAGCGGCACCCTGCGCGCCGACTCGCAGGCGGTCAACGTCACCCGCCACCAGAAGGAGCGGATCGGAGGTATCGGCCAGCCGCTGGGGAAGGAGTTGAAGCCGGTCGAAGAGCTCGGCGCCGGCGACATCGGCGCCGTCGGCAAGCTGAAGGAGACGCGCGCCGGCGACGTCCTCTGCGAGGCGCAGCGCGACCTCGCGGTGCCGCCCCTCGAGCTGCCGGCGCCGGTGATGGCCTTCTCCTACGAGGCGAAGACGAAGGGCGACGAGGAGAAGGCGGCGACGGCGGTGCGCCGGCTCAGCGAGGAGGACCCGACGCTGGACGTCCACCGCGACCCGCAGACCGGCGAGCAGATCATCGCCGGGCTGACCCAGGTCCACGTCGAGGTCCTGGTCGAGCGGATGAAGAGCCGCTTCGGGGCGGAGATCGAGCTACACCCGCCGCGGGTCCCCTACCAGGAGACGATCCGCCGGCCGGCCGCCGCCCGCGCCCGCCACAAGAAGCAGACCGGCGGCAAAGGCCAGTTCGCCGACTGCGCGATCGAGATCGAGCCGGCCGAAGACGGCCGCGGCCTCGAGTTCGTCGACGAGATCAAGGGGGCGGCGATCCCCGGCAGCTTCATCCCCGCGGTGGAGAAAGGCGTGCTGGAAGCGATGCGCCACGGCACCGTCGCCGGCTATCCGGTCAAGGACGTCCGCGTCCGCCTCGTTGACGGCAAACACCACGACACTGACTCCTCCGAGCTGGCCTTCAAACTGGCCGGCGCGATGGCCTTCAGGGAGGCGATGGAAGCGGCCGAACCCGCCCTGCTGGAGCCGATCGTCAAGCTCACGATCAATTGCCCGGACGAGTGCGTCGGCGACGTCATCGGCGACCTCAACTCACGCCGCGGCCGCCCCCTGGGGATGGAGGCGAAGGGCCAGATGACCGAGGTCGAGGCCGAGGTGCCGATGGCCGAGGTGCTCGACTTCGCCCCCGACCTGCGCTCGATCTCCGGCGGCCGCGCCGACTACACGCTCGAGTTCGAGCGCTACGAGGAAGTGCCCGCGCACCTGGCGGACAAGGTCGTCGAGTCGCTCGCGCAGGGCGCCGCCGTCGGCGGCTGAGGGATCAGGTCCAGCGGGCGAACCACTCGGCGGCGAGGGCGGCGACGCGCTCCAGCGCCCCTGGCTCTTCGAAGAGGTGGGTGGCGCCGGGGACGATCGCGATCTCGTGCCGGCAGCGCAGCAGCTTCGCCGCCTCTTCGTTCAGCGCCAGCACCTGCCAGTCGGCGCCGCCAACGATCAGCAGGGTCGGCGAGACGACCTCTTCGAGGCCCTGGCCCGCGAGGTCGGGGCGGCCGCCGCGGGAGACGACGGCGCTGACTCCGTCGCCGAGCCGAGCCGCCGCCCGCAGCGCCGCGGCAGCGCCGGTGGAGGCGCCGAAGTAGGCGACGGGAAGATCGCGCAAGGCGCTCTCCTCGCGGCTCCACTGCGTCACCGCCAGCAACCGTTGGCTGAGCAGGCCGATGTCGAAGACGTTGGCGCGGTCGAGTTCCTCCTCGTTGGTCAGCAGGTCGAAGAGCAGGGTCGCAAAGCCGGCTTCGTTGAGGGCTTCGGCGACCTGCCGGTTGCGGGGACTGAGGCGGCCCGAGCCGCTGCCGTGGGCGAAGATGACTAGGCCGGCGGCCGCCTCCGGAACCCGCAGATTGCCGGCGACCCGGAGGCCGGGGGCAGGTTCGATCTCGACCGAGCTTTCGCTCAGCGCCGGGTCACCGGGAGGGTCGCCGGCGTCGGCGTCGGCGGGGTCGCCGCCGTCCAGCAGCCTCGCAACCTCCTCGTCGCCGACCTGGTTGAAGTCGACGTAGAACTGGCCGACGCCGAAAAACCCATGCGGTTCCTCCAGGCAGATGACCTCGTCGAAGCGCTCTGCCAGCCGCTCCTCGGCCCCGGGCGGGGCGACCGGCACCGCCAGCACCACCCGCGCCGCCCCGCGCTCCTTCAAGGCCTGCGCGGCGACGATTGCGGTGCCGCCGGTGGCAATGCCGTCGTCGACCAGGATCACCGTGCGGCCGACGACCGGAAGCGGCTCGCGCTCGCGGCGGTAGAGACGCCGGCGCCGCTCCAGCTCCGCCGTCTCGGCGGTGATCACCCGCTCCAGTTCCTCCTCCCCCACGCCGGTCAGCTCCAGCTCCTCGGAGCGAATGAAGCGGACGCCGCCCTCGGCGATCGCGCCGATGCCGTACTCGGGCTGGTGGGGGGCGCCGAGCTTGCGGACGAGGAGGATGTCGAGCGGCGCCCGCAGCGCGCGCGCGATCTCGTAGGCGACCGGGACCCCTCCGCGGGGCAGGGCGACGACCAGCGGGGCCTCGCCGCGAAACCGCTCGAGGGCGACGGCGAGGCGCCGGCCCGCGTCGCGGCGGTCGGCAAAAACGGCCAGCCGGCGCACATTCCCCACTCCCATTGCCCAACCTCCTGCTCGTTTGCCCGCCGATCGTCACATCGCCAGGCACGAGCGCCATCGGGTCTTTCCCCGCCGATCGGTGCGGCTTTTCCCGCCACAACTCCGCGACGGACCGAATTCCGGTCTATCTAACCGGTTTTCGTCCCGTCAGCCTTCGGCGTGACGGGCGCTGGCCCGCTCGCGGATGAAGTCGACGATCTCGTCGGTGCCGGCGCCGGGGGTGAAGACCTCGGCGACGCCGAGGCCCTTGAGCTCGGGGATGTCGTCGGCGGGGATCGTGCCGCCGAC
>DASSHE010000024.1:0-12292 GCA_035693065.1 Solirubrobacterales bacterium | reverse complement strand
GTCATCTGGGCGGCGAAGGTCTGGGGCGGGAAGGTCGAGGTGTCGGGCAACCCGCCGGCCAGCGAGATCACCTCCGGCCGCGCCGTCACCGCCATCAAGTCGCGCATCGCGGAGGAGCGCATCACCCGCGTGCGCTCGGCGAAGAGGCCGGCGTAGCGCTCCAGGTCGCTGCTGCTGGCGTGGGCGCGACGCCGGTGGGGCGGTTCGGACATAGGAGACAGTGTGGCGAATCCGCGTCGCCCCGCCCGGGGAGTTAGGTTTTCGGGCATGGGATCTTTCTCCGGCATCTGCTTGGAGCTCGGCATCGGCATCGCGATCGGGATGCTTGCCGGCACCACCGGCACGCACGGCTCCGCTCGCGGCCGGATGACGATCCTCGCCGGCGTGATCGCGATCGTCGTCGGCTTCCTGCTGGCGGGAACCGCCAACGTCAGCTCCCTGGCTGGAGCTTTCTTCTGCCTCCTCGGCGCCGTCTTTTCCTGCCTGGTCGTCAGTGACGTGGTCAGCTCGGCGGGACGCCGGGAGGGCAGCGGCGCCGGCGCTCTCGGCTTCCTCGTCTCGCTCGTTGCCCTGATCGTCGTCGCGATCGCGATCCTGATCTCCCCGGCGACGCTGCTCGTGATCGCCGCCCTGGCCTGGCTCGGCATCTCGAGACGCCGCCGGGCGCAGCGCAAACACGCCGGCCTCCGCGTCCTCCGCTAGGACAGGTCCTGAGCCGCCGATCGCGGTTGGGGATGATGCGCTAGTGCCCGCCAAGAAGCTGGTCCTCACCTACGTCGACTCGCTGCGCACGGACATGCTGGAACGCACCGTCGCCGAGGGTCGAGCGCCCACCTTCGGCGCCCTGCTCGAGCGCGGTGTGCTCGTCCCCGATTGCGTCTCCAGCTTCCCCTCGGTGACGCCCGTCGCCAGCGCCGAGATGGTCACCGGTCGCGCCGCCGACGGGCACTGGATCAGCGGCATGAACTGGTACCACCGGCTCGAGCGGCGCTACGTCGAGTACGGGTCATCGCTGGAGGCGACGCGGGCCTTCGGCGTTTTCCTCGCCCTCTACGACCTCGTCTACAACATGAACCTCGCCCACCTCAGCCCCGAGGTGGAGACGCTCTTCGAGAGTCTCGAAGACGTTGGCGCCCGCACCGCCTGCACGCCGTTCCTGATCTACCGCGGCCGCCAGCGCCATGAGGTCTCGCTCGACGGCCTCCTGCGCCGCGCCGTCGACGCCTCGAAATTGAAGTTCCACCACCACACCTGGGGGCCGACCGACCTCTTCTACGGGGACCTCTACGCCAGCCGCGAGGTCCCCTGCCGCTCGACCTCGATCCCCGGCAACCGCGACGGCTACGCCGCCTGTTGCGCCGCCGAGCTGCTGCGCGAGGACCTCTACGACTTCCTCCTCCTCTCGCTGCCGGACAACGACAACTACTCGCACCGGCACGGGCCCGAGGCGTCGGTCGAGTCGATCGCCAAGGCCGACGCCTGTTTCGCGACCTACGTCGAGGAGGCGGGCTCGCTGGACGAGTTCCTCGCCGACCACGCGCTGATCCTGCTCGCCGACCACGCGCAGACGCCGGTGCATCGCGGCCTGCCGCTGGCGGAGCTGCTGGCCGCGGAGTGGTCGGTGCTGCAGCCGTCCGAGGAGCGGCCGGAGCGGGCTCAGCTGGCGGTCAGCCCGACCGGCCGCGCCGCCCACGTCTACCTGCTGCCGGGGGAGGGGAGGCGAGCCGAGCCGGTGGAGGTGGCGGCGCGGCTCGGGGTCCTCGAGGGCGTCGACCTGGTCTGCAGGCTGGAGACGGCTGACGGGGAGCCGCTGCGCCGCGAAGCGCCGGGGCCACCTGCCACCGGCGCCTGGGCCGTGGTCGAGCGGGGCGAGGACGCGCTGCGGTTTCGCCCTGGCGCCGGGGTCGAGGACCTGCGCGGCGCCGGCTGGGAGGTCGAGGGCGAGCTGGCGGCGCTGGAGGCGCGGGTCGAGGACGGGCGGCTGCGCAGCGAGGACTACCCCGATCCCCTGGCGCGGGTCTGGTCGGCGCTCTCGGCGCCCCACGCCGGCGACTTCGTCGTCTCCCTCGCGCCCGGTTTCGAGGCGGTCGACTGGGGCGGCGTCTCACACGCGGGCGGGGGCAGTCACGGCGCCCTCCACGCCGGCGACTCGCTGGGGCCGCTGCTGTTCGTCGGCTGCGGCCCGGACTCGCCGGACGAGCGGGAGCAGTGGACCCTCCGCGACGTCGCCCCGGTCGTCCTCGAGCACTTCGGGGCGGCGCGGGAGCGATGAGGGCCGCGCTGGCCCTGCTCGCCGCCGTCCTGCTCGCGGGCGCCTTTGCCACTTCGGCGAGCGCTGGCTCCGTCAACACCGTCGACAACCAGCTCGTGACCGAGCGGATCCCCGAACAGGACGCGATCGCCGCCGCCGACAGGGATCCGAAGGTGCGCGAGGAGCGCCGCCGGCACCCGGACCTGGGGGCAAGCGCGGCCTTCAAGGAAGGTCACTGGGAGGTCGGCTACTTCGCCGCCGGCGATGAGCTGGCCCTCGTCCTCGTCGACGGCCGCAGCGGTGAGGTGACCGAGTCGTGGACCGGGTACCAGGTGGCCTGGAAGATGGCGCGGGGCTACTCGGGCGCCTTCGGCCACAAGCTGAACGCCCCCTACGTCTTCATCCCCCTCTGCCTGATCTTCCTCGTCGGCTTGGTCGACTGGCGCCGCCTCTGGCGGGTCGCCAACCTCGACCTGCTGGTCCTGCTCGGCTTCACCGTCTCCCACTTCTTCTTCAACCGGGCCAACATCGGCCTCTCGGTGCCGCTGGTCTATCCCGTCCTCGTCTACCTGCTGCTCCGCTGCCTCTGGATCGGGGTGCGCGGGAGGGGCGAGGGGCTGCGCCCGGTCTGGTCGGTGACCTGGCTCGTCGTCGCCGCGCTCTTCCTGATGGGGCTCCGGGTCGGGCTCAACGTCGCCGACGCGGGGGCGATCGACGTCGGCTATGCGGGCGTCGTCGGCGCCGACCGGATCGCCCACGGAGAAGCGATCTACGGCAACTTCCCCGACGACATCTCCTCCGGCGACACCTACGGCCCGGTCAACTACCTCGCCTACCTGCCCTTCGAGCGGATCTGGCCCTACTCCGGCAGTTGGGACGACCTCCCCGCCGCCCACGCCGCCGCGGTCGTCTTCGACGTCGCCACCTTCGTCCTCCTGCTCTTGGTGGGGATGCGGATCCGGCCCGGACCGGAGGGGCGCCGACTGGCGGCGATCCTCGGCTTCGGCTGGGCCGCCTATCCGTACACCGCCTACGTGCTCGAGTCCAACACCAACGACGGGCTGATCGCCGCCCTACTGGTGGCGACCCTGCTGCTGGCCGCACGGCCGCTGGCGCGCGGGGCGACGCTGGCCCTCGCCACCTGGGCCAAGTTCGCGCCGGGCCTGCTGGCGCCGATCTTCCTCACCTACGAGCGCCGCCTCCGCCCGGCCCTGCTCTTCGCCTCCGCCTTCCTCGCCGTCACCGTCGTGGTGCTGCTGTGGCCGGCGCTCGACCCCGGCCTGAAGACGTTCTACGACCGCGCGATCGCCAGCCAAGCCGGCCGCGATTCCCCCTTCAGCATCTGGGGCCAGTCCCGATCCCTAGAACCAATCCGCATCGCCCTGCTCGCCCTAACCGGAGCCGCCTCGCTTGCATTCGCCTTCGTCCCCAAGCGCAAGTCCCTCACCCAGCTATCTGCTTTAGCAGCAGCCATCGTCCTCCTGCTCCAGCTAACCCTCCACCACTGGTTCTACCTGTACATCGTCTGGTGGTTCCCGCTGATGTTGGTTGCTCTGGCGACGCTCGAGAAGGGCGGGGATACCCCCTCCGAACGGCTTGTACTTCTCGGTCATGGCGCCCAAGGACTGCCAGAGCACGACCCACCCGAGCAAGTTGAGAGAGGAGGGGGTATCCCCGCCCCAACCCAGCCCCCCGAACCCTCGCCCTAACCGTCCCCAGCCACCACCGGCTCCATCACCTGCAAAAAAGAATCAGCCAACCCCTGCTGGTTCACCTCCACCAGCGCCCCCATCACCCAGATGTCGTCCTCCGCCGTTTCGAACCGCGTCGGCATCTGGGTGATCAGCGAGCGCAGCGCCTGCTCGGGCTTGACCCCGAGGACGCTGGTCCGCGAGCCGGTCATGCCGACGTCGGAGATGAAGGCGGTGCCGCCGGGAAGCACCCGGCCGTCTGCGGTGGGGACGTGGGTGTGGGTGCCGAGGACGGCGGCGACGCGGCCGTCGAGGTGCCAGCCCATCGCCACCTTCTCGCTGGTCACTTCGGCGTGGAAGTCGACGATCACCGCGTCGGCCTCGTGGTGGCTGAGGATCGAGTCGACGGTGTCGAAGGGGGAGCGGGCGACGCGGAGGCCGACGCCGCCGCTGAGGTTGACGACCCGGACCCGCATCCCGGCCGCCTCGACCACGGTGTGGCCGCGCCCGGGGTTGGCCTGCGGGTAGTTGGCCGGGCGCACGACCCGCTCCTCGCGGTCGAGGAAGTCGTAGGCCTCGCGATGGCGGTAGACGTGGTTGCCGCTGGTGATCACGTCGGTGCCGGACTCGAAGAGGTCACGAGCGGTGCGCTCGGTGATCCCGACCCCACCGGCCGAGTTCTCGCCGTTGACGATCACCAGGTCGGGCGCGTGGCGCTCGCGCAGGCGCGGCAGCGCTTCCCGCAGCCCCGCCCGCCCGGGGCTGCCGACGACGTCGCCGATGAAGAGGACCCGCATCGCCCGACCCTACCCGTCAGACCGTCGCGAACCGCCGCAGCGCCAGGCGGGCGATGGCGGCGTAGGCGAGGAAGAGGATCGCTAGGTGGAGCAGGGGGGTGCCGATCCCGGGGCCGGCTGAATCGAGCGCCGCGGTGATCGCCTGCAGCGCCGGCTTGAACGGGAAGAGCCCGGTGAAGACGCGGATCGCGTCGAAGACGGTGGGGCTGACCGCCCCCGAGGGGACGAGCGAGAGGAAGGCGACCGGGAGGGTGACCATGAAGGCGAGCAGGGAGACCGCCCGCACCTCGCGCGCCGCCGCCCCCAGCGCCGCCCCGGCGGCACCGAGGGCCGCCCCGCTGGCCAGGATCGCCAGCAGCCAGAGCCCGAACCGGCCCCATTCGAGCGGGACGAAGATCGCCAGGCCGGCGAGCATCAGCAGGGTCACGGCGAAGCCGACGACGACTCCGAGGAGGACCTTCTCCACCAGCAGCCCTCCATTCGACACCAGCCCCCGGGTCAGCCGCGGGAAGGCGTTCTCCTCCCGCTCCAGCGCCAGCGAGCCAGCGACGAGGAGGACGACGACGAAGGCCAGGGTGAGGGTCGCGGCGACGGCGATCGCGAAGATTTCCAGCGGCGGGCTCTCGCCTCCGACCACGACCTTGTCGACCTTGATCGGTTGCGCCAGGCGGTCGATCAGCGGCTTGGCGACGTCGAGGTTGTCGCGCGCCTCGGCGGCGAACCGGGTCACTTCCTCCAGCGAGGGCCGCAGCGAGGCCGGCAGCGCCGGCGCCACCGCTTCGAGGATCTGGGCGCTGGTCCGCAGGCCGAGGATGTGGAAGGTCCCGCCGAGCGCTTTGAAGTCGCCGCCGTTGACGATCAGGCTCAGGTAGCGACCCCCTTCGGAGCCGATCCGCCGCGCGATCGCCAGGTTCGCCTGCGCCAGCAGGGTGGTGATCCGGTCGTCGACCAGTTCCGCCTTGACCGCGTTTTCCTCGTTGACGAGGACTTCGACTTCGGGGATCCCCGGCGCCAGGGTCGAGAGCGAGTTGATCTTGTTGACGAGGTCGGCGGGGAGAATCAGCGCCGCCAGGGCATCACCCGACTTCACCTTCGCTTCGGCCTCGGCCCGGTCGGAGACGAAGATGCACTCGACCCGCTTGCAGATCCGGCCCCGCACGTTGGCCGAGGGCAGCTCGGCGCCGCCGACGTTGATCCGCGTTCCCTGCGGCACTTCGTTGAGGAAGGCGACCCGCGGCTGTTCGGGCCCGCGCGAGATCGCGAAGCCGACGAGGACCGCGATCAGGATCGGGTAGGCGACCAGGAGGACCGCCTGCAGGGGCGAGCGGCGGAGGATCTGCAGGTCCTTCAGCAGCAGCCAGCGCACGCTCCCCATCAATGCCCCCGGTGGTGCAGGTAGGCGACGAAGGCGGTCTCGAAGTCGCGGTCGGCGGCCTCCGGCGCCTCCCGCCGGACCGCCTCGCGCAGCTCCTCCGGGGAGCCGTCGAAGAGCGCCTCGCCGTCGGCGAGGACGAGCAGGCGGCCGCCGTAGCGCTCGGCCTCCTGAATGTCGTGGGTGGAGAAGATCACCGTGGTGCCGCCGCCGGCGAGAGCCGAGACGAACTCCCAGAGGCGGGCGCGCTGGCGCGGGTCGAGGCCGACGCTGGGCTCGTCGAGGAGCAGCACCGCCGGCCGCGAGAGCAGGCCGATCGCGATGTTGATCCGCTGCTGGTTGCCGCCGGAGAGGCGGGCGACGATCTCGCCGCGCCGCTCGCGCAGCCCGGTCAGCTCGAGCATCTCCTCGGCCGAGGCGAGCGGGTCCTCGTGTCCCTCGAGCCGGGCGAAGAGAAGCAGGTTCTCCTCCACGGTGAGGCGCCTGTAGAGCGCCGCCTGTTGCGGCACCCAACCGACTTCGCCGTCCGGCGAGTCGACCCGTCCGGCGTCGGGGGAGGCGATCCCGGCGAGGATCGAGAGCAGCGTCGTCTTGCCGGCTCCGTTGGGGCCGATGATCGCGACGAGCTCGCCCGGCTGGGCGTGGAAGCTGACCCCCCGCAGCGCTTCCCGCTCGCCGTAGCGCTTGACGACGTCAGTGGCCTCCACGGCGTGGAACGCTACTGGCGCCCGTCCCCCCGCACAGGCCGCTTCCGTAAACTCGGCTTTCGATGGCTTTCCCCGCTACGCGTTTGCGTCGGTTGCGGCGCACGGAGACGTTGCGCGGGCTCGTACGTGAGACCGAGCTCTCGCCAGGTCACCTGATCCAGCCGCTCTTCGTGGTGGCGGGCGAGGACGTGCGCGAGGACGTGGCCTCGATGCCGGGCATCCAGCGCTTCTCGATCTCCCACCTGGTCGAGGAGGCGGGCGAGGTGGCCGCGGCGGGAATCGGCGCGGTGATGCTGTTCGGGGTGCCGGCGGTCAAGGACGACGCCGGCTCCGGCGCCTACGACGACGAGGGGATCGTGCAGATGGCGGTGCGGGCGCTGAAGGAGGCGCACCCGGACCTGGTCGTGATGACCGACGTCTGCCTCTGCGAGTACACCTCGCACGGCCACTGCGGCGTGGTCCGCGACGGCAGCCAGGAGGTCGACAACGACGTAACCGTCGAGCTGCTGGCGAAAACCGCGATCTCCCACGCGCTGGCCGGCGCCGACGCCGTCGCCCCCAGCGACATGATGGACGGCCGCATCGGCTCGATCCGCTTCCAGCTCGACGAGGAGGGGCACCCGAACGTCCCGATCGTCGCCTACAGCGCCAAGTTTGCCTCCGCCTTCTACGGCCCATTCCGCGAGGCCGCCGAGTCGACCCCCGGCTTCGGCGACCGTCGCGGCTACCAGATGGACCCCGCCAACGCGGCCGAAGCGGTGCGCGAGGCCGAGCTCGACCTCGAGGAGGGGGCGGACATGCTGATGGTGAAGCCGGCCCTCCCTTATCTCGACGTCGTGCGGCGGGTGAAGGAGGCGACCGGGGCGCCCCTTGCCGCCTACCACGTCTCCGGCGAGTACTCGATGCTGAAGGCCGCCGCCGCCAACGGCTGGCTCGACGAGCGCGCCGCCGTGGTCGAGGCGCTGACCTCGATCCGCCGGGCCGGCGCCGACGCGATCCTCACCTACTACGCGAAGGAGGCCGCCCCATGGCTTCGGTGAAGACGCCGCAGTCGAAGGCCCGCAGCCGCAAGGGCGGTTCGGCGATCCCGCTCGACGAGACCGACAAGCGCCTGATGAACCTGCTGCAGTCGCGCTTCCCGCTCGACCCCGAGCCCTTCGCCCTGGTCGCCTCCGAGGCCGAGCTCGAGCTCGACGACGTCCTCGCCCGCACCAACCGCCTGCTCGAGGGTCGGATCATCCGCGAGATCACGCCGATCTTCGACACCCGCGCGCTCGGCTACGAGTCGATGCTGGTGGCGGCCAAAGTCGACGCCGAGAACCCGCAGCGGGCGGCAAAGATCGTCAACGCCCACCCCGGCGTCTCCCACAACTACCTGCGCACCCACGACTTCAACCTCTGGTTCACGATCGCCACCCCGCCGGACTCCAAGCTCGGCCTGAAGGGGACCCTGGAAGCGCTGATGGAGGAGACCGGGGCGGAGTCGATGCGCGAACTGCCGACCCTGACCCTGTTCAAGATCAACATGAACCTGGAGATGGAGAAGGGGACCGAGGCGCTGTCGGCGGCGGTCGAAGCGGCGCCGCCGCGGGAGCTGGAACCGCAGCCCTACGACGACGACGACATCGCCCTGATCCGTGCCCTGCAGGGGCCGATGGACGCGGTCGAGCGTCCCTACGACGCCGCCGCGGCCGAGCTGGGGATCTCCACCGAGGAGCTGCTGGACCGCCTCCGCGGGATGATCGACCGCAAGATCCTGCGGCGGGTGGCGGCGATCCTCTACCACCGCCGCGCCGGCTTCTCGGCGAACGGGATGGGCGTCTGGAAGGTGCCCGAGGACCAGATCCTCGAGGTCGGCGGCAAGATGGCCTCCTACCGCGGCATCTCCCACTGCTACCAGCGCCCGACCTACGAGGACTGGCCCTACAGCGTCTTCACGATGGCCCACGGCCGCTCGAAGGAGGAGTGCGACGCGATCCTCGACTCGATCGCCGAGGACTGCCGGATGGGTCCCGACGACCGCGCCACCCTCTACTCCTCGACCGAGTACAAGAAGATCCGCCTCCACTACTTCACCGAGGACTACGCCCGCTGGGAGGCCGAGCATTCCTGAGGCGGACGGGCTCTTCGGGCGCGCCGCGCGCGTCCTGCCCGGCGGCGTGAACTCACCGGTCCGGGCGATGCGGCAGATCGGCCGCGACCCGATCTTCGTCGAGCGCGGCGAAGGCTGCTGGCTGTTCGACGTCGAGGGCAACCGCTACGTCGACTGGATCGGCTCCTGGGGTCCGCTGATCCTCGGCCACGCCGAGCCCTCGGTGGTGGCGGCGGTGATCGAAGCGGCGAAGCGGGGGACCAGCTTCGGCGCCGCGACCCTGGCCGAGGTGCAGCTGGCCGAGGAGGTGGCGGCGCGCTTCCCCGCCGTGGAGATGGTGCGGATGACCAGCTCCGGGACCGAGGCGGCGATGAGCGCAGTGCGGTTGGCGCGGGCGATCACCGGCCGCGAGGTGGTGGTCAAGTTCGCCGGCGCCTACCACGGGCACTCCGACGGCCTGCTTGCCGACGCTGGCTCGGGGCTGGCGACGCTGGCGGTGCCGGGCAGCCCCGGCGTGCTGCCGGCGCAGGCAGCGGCGACGGTGGTGGTGCCGTGGAACGACCGCGAGGCGGTCAGCCGGGTGCTCGAGGAGTACGAGGTGGCGGCGCTGCTGGCCGAGCCGATCGCGGCGAACATGGGCGTGGTGCCGCCGGCCGAGGGCTACCTCGAGTTCCTCCGCGAGGCGACCCGGGCGGCGGGCGCGCTGCTGGTCTTCGACGAGGTGATCACCGGCTTCCGGGTGGCGCGCGGGGGCGCCCAGGAGCTCTACGGGGTCGAACCGGACCTGACCGTGCTCGGCAAGGTGATCGGCGGCGGCCTCCCCGGAGCGGCGTTCGGCGGCCCGCGCGGGGCGATGGAGCAGGTGGCGCCGGCCGGCGACGTCTACCAGGCGGGCACGCTCTCGGGCAACCCGTTGGCGGTGGCCGCGGGGCTGGCGACGCTGGCTCAGCTCGACGCCGCCGCCTACGAGCGGCTCGGCGCCCTGACGGACCGGCTCGCCGCCGGCTTCGAAGCGCTGGCGCGGGAGCGGCCGCTCCAGGTTGCCAAGGCCCCGGGCCTCGTCACCCTCTTCTTCAGCCCGGTGCCGGTCGTCGACTTCGCCACCGCGACCGCCTGCGACACCGCCGCCCACGCGCGCTTCTGCCGCGCCCTGCTCGAGCGCGGGGTCTATCCGCCGCCCGCCCAGTTCGAGGCCTGGTTCGTCTCCCTCGCCCACGGCGAGGCGACCGTCGACCTCACCCTCGAAGCCGCCGCCGAGGCCCTGGACGATGCCCTCGCCGGCTGAAGCGCTGACGGCGCTGGCGGCGCAGCTGCGGGAGGAGGAGACGCCGATCTCCCCGCACGTCGTCGACCCCGCCGAGCCGCCGCGGCTCGGCGAACTGGCGTCCGCGGGGCCCGGCGCCGCCGCGGCGCCGGGGGAATACGCCTTCGTGGTCGAGGCTGTGCGCGAGGGCTACCTGCTCCATTACGGGGAGCCGCGCCTGCTCGCCGGCCACGACTCGGACCTCGCCCTGCTTGCCGGCGACTACCTCTACGCGCTCGGCCTCGACCGCCTGGCGAGGCTGGGCGACACTGCCGCGGTCGCCGTCCTCGCCGACCTGATCAGCCGCTGCGCCCGCCTCCAGGCCGAAGGCGAAGCCGACCGGATTCCGCCCCTCTGGCAGGCCGCAGCGGAGCAAATCGCGGCTCCACGACAGGCCGTGCCGCTTCCGTGACGCAGATCACACCCTCCAAGCAATAACATGCGTTGCCCTTACGCGAAGCGATTGTGGCTGACGACGCGAAACAGGTAAATGGGGCCGAGGAGGCCCGTGAGCAGGAGCGGGTAAAGCCCGACCCTCCCGGCTACTTTGAGGGCGAGTCGATGACTCGCCGCCACGCCTTCACGATCGCCTCGCAGGCGCTGGGCGGTCTCGCCGGCGCCGCGATCGTGCTGCCGGCGGTCGGCTTCGCCGTCGCCCCGATCTTCCACCGCGGCAAGGAGCGTTGGGAGGCGGTCGGCCCGGTCTCCGACTTCGTCGAAGACACCTACCGCCAGGTCGTCTTCACCGAGACCGAGGGAATCGGCGACGCCGGCAAGACCACCGCCTACGTGCGCAAAAGCTCCGCCGAGCTCGAAGAAGAACCGGGCAATTTCGTCGCCGTCTCCAACCGCTGCGCCCACCTCGGCTGCCCGGTCCGCTTCGTCGAGGCGGCCGGCAACTTCATCTGCCCCTGCCACGGCGGCGTCTACGACTTCCAGGGCAAGCGCATCGGCGGCCCGCCGGTGCGCCCGCTCGATCGCTTCCAGACCCGGGTCAACCAGGGTCAGGTCGAAATCGGCCCGCGCTACAGCGTCACCTCGCAGCTGAAGCCGGTCCGCGCCCGCGATCCCGGCGAGTTCACCGGCGGGATCTGGGAATACCTCTACCCGCCGCGGCCGTCCACCTTCCCGCCCCCTTGATCTAGATGCCGAAGCTTTCCGACCTACTTGTCCCCGCGCCGTTGCGCAGCACGCCGAAGCCCGGCGAGACCGGCGTGCCCAGACAGCCTGCCCCGCAGGACCTCAAAGACAACCCGCCGGAGCGGCCCTCCGACTACCAGCGGCTCGGCAAACAGGCTCTGGAAGCGCCGATGGAGGCGACCGCCTGGATCGACCAGCGGCTGGCGGCGAGCGGCTTCCTCACCGGGATGCTCTTCCGCAAGGTGCCGAAAGGGACCAACTGGTTCTACACGCTCGGCTCCGCCGCCCTCTTCGCCTTCATCGTGCAGGCCGTGACGGGCGTCTTCCTGGCGATGTTCTACACGCCGTCGACGACCCAGGCCTACAGCTCGATCGCCCACATCAACAACGACGTCTTCCTCGGCCAACTGGTGCACGGCATGCACAAGTGGGGCGCCAGCGTGATGGTGATCCTGCTGTTCCTGCACATGGGCCGCACCTTCTTCTACGGCGCCTACAAGTACCCGCGCGAGATGACCTGGCTGACCGGCTCGCTGATCTTCGTCAGCGTGATGGGCATGGGGCTCACCGGCTACCTGCTGGTGTGGGACGAGCGCGCCTACTGGGCCTCGGTCGTGGCCGTCAACATCAACGGCACGGCGCCGGTGCTGGGGCCGTTCATCACCAAGTTCCTGCTGGGAGGGCCGGTTTTCGGGGCGCAGACGATCTCGCGCTTCTACGCGCTGCACATGCTGCTGATACCTGGCGCCATCGGTGCGCTCATTTTCGTGCACATGTGGCTGGTCGTGAAGCTGGGCGTGACGCCGAGCTTCACGACCAGCCACAGGTGGACGAAGATTAGGGCGGCGATCAACCCCGGGATCAGGAGCATGTGCAGCGCGTAGAACCGCGAGATCGTCTGCGCCCCGAAGATCGGCCCCGACAGGAGGAACTTGGAGA
>DASSHE010000023.1:0-38337 GCA_035693065.1 Solirubrobacterales bacterium | reverse complement strand
TCGACGCGGTTTGCGCCGTCTTTTGGTGTCGCCGCGCGGCCCAGTTACCCCCCGAGTCGCTCGGCGACCGAGGAGGCTCGGAAGCCGACGGTCCCTGCCATCTGCTCCGCCCCTTAGGGCGCCACCCCGGTCGACCTCTTTAGCCGACGCCAACGGTTTACCAGAAAACTCCTGTGTAATCAATGGGAACAGCGCGGGTTTGATAGCTAAACGCACAAAAAAACCGCCCCGGCGAGCCGGGGCGGTCGGTACTGCGGCGGTCGAGTCGCTCTTAGCGAAGAGCCGCCAGCTGGTCGCTGACCGTCTCGACGAAGCCCTGGGCGCGGTTCGTCTGCTCCTCGATGGTGCGGCGGACGCGCTGCTCGACCTCGCTGCGGTTGCGCTTCAGCGTGGTCTCGACGGTGCGCTGGTGCTTGCGCGCCTCGCGCTCGACCCGGGTGCGGGTCTTGCGGGCCTCGGTGGTCGCCCGGCGGCGGGCCGTGCTGCCGCGACGCTCGGTCCGTTTCAACGTTTTGCGGGCCCGGGTCCGGTAGCTGTTGAGCTGTTTCTGGGCCTTGCTGCGGTCGGTCCAGGGCTCGGCCAGATCGGCGAGCCGGTCGCTGACGCTGAGGACGACGCCGACCGGCAGGTCGACGGCGCTCTCGACGACCGTCTGCACCTGGTTCTTCTGGGCGGCAGCCGACTTGACTGCCGCGCGTTTGCTGGCGCTGGCGGTCTCGGCGGCGGACTTTTTCGCTTCGGTGGTGGCGCGCTTGGCCTGGGTCTGGGATTTCTTGGCCTGCGTCTGGGATTTACTGCGTTTGCTGCTCTGCGTTGCCATTGAAGTGGAACACCCCTTCGATTCTTGTTGGCGGCTCGGGCATGCCGAGTGTAGCGAACATATGTTTCTACGAACACACGTTCTTAAACTGCCCCGCCGCGATGGTTACGCGGCTTGCGCGAGCTGGGCCGAGCGCACCGTGGCGAGGCCCTCCTCGCTGCTCGCCGCCGCCACCGGGTAGCGCGAGTCGAGATCGAGGCCAGCGGCCGCGAGGTCCCCATCGCCGAAGGCGACCGCGCCCCCGGCCTCGCGCACGATCAGCTGCGCCGCGGCGGCGTCGACCGAGCGGCAGGAGCGCAGGCTCAGCATCGCGTCGAAGCGACCGGCGCCGACGTAGGCGGCGGAGATCGCTATCGCCCCCACCACGCGGAGGCGGTAGGCCTTGCCGACGAGGGCCGCGAAGGCCGGCAGCGACCACTCCGGCTCCGCCGACTCGACGCCGACGAGCTCGAGTCGCTCGGCCGCGGCGGCGACCCTCACCGGCGCCCCGTTCAGTTCCGCCCCGCCGCCGCGCCGGGCGACGAACTCCTCGTCGGCGCCGAAGTCGTGGACGAAGCCGAACTCGACATCGGCCATCGAGGAGCCGGAGGCAACGGCGATCGAGACCGCGAAGGAAGGGAGCGTGCGGCGGGCGTTGAGGGAGCCGTCGATCGGGTCGATCACCACCCGGTCCTCACCGCCGTCGTTGAAGGCAACTTCGCCGCGCTCCTCGGAGACGGCGACGAAGGAGGCCCCCTCGGCCGCCAGGCGCTCGAGCTCGGCGAAGACGGCGTCCTCGCATTCGCGGTCGATCACCAGGGTGTGGTCGCCGCCCTCCCCCACGCCCTCGTAGACCGTGCGCTCCTCGCTCGTCGTCGCCCGCGCGAGGACTTCCTTCTGGGCGGCGACGATGCGGCGGCAGATCGCCGTCCAGTCGGCTGAATGGATGTCCATCGGGCAGATGCTAGATAACGCTTGGACGCGGCCACGGCGCGCTAGCGTTGGGTCGATGCGCGAGGACGGATCGACGGCGGCGGCTGACACGGGGGCGGACGAGCGCCGGCGGGCGCTCGAGCACGGCGAGGGGCCGCTGCTGGTCCTGGGGGCGCCGGGCACCGGCAAGACCGAGCTGCTGGCGCGCCGGCTCGCCTATCTGGTCAGCGAGGGGGCGCGGCCGGAGAACGTGTTGATGATCAGCGCCACCCGAGTCACCGCCGGACGCCTGCGCGAGCGCGCCGAGGCGCTGCTGCCGGGCCCCTTCGAAGAGCTCTGGATCGGAAGCTGGGACGCGATCGGCGAGCGGATCCTGCGCGAGCACTCCGAGGCCGCCGGCCTCGACCCCTTCTTCGACGTGCTGGGACCGGCGGAGCGGCTGGCGATGCTGCTCGACCGCCTCGACCAGCTACCGCTGCGCCGCCACGAGATCCGCGGCAACCCGGCCGGGCTGCTGGCGCGGCTGCTGGCGCGGATCGACCGGCTGAAGGCCGAACGGGTCGGGCCGACGACGCTCTCGGAGCGGACCCGCGAGGAGAGCGCCGACGACGAGGCGGGGCGCGAGGCGCTGGCCCGCGAGCTCGAGTTCGCCGAGCTCTACACGACCCATGACCGGATCCTCGCCGAGAGTGGCAGCCTCGACCGCGGCGACGTCTTCCTCGCCCTCGACTGCCTCCTGGTCGAGCGGCCGGACGTGCGACGCCAGATCGCCGAGCGCTTCCAGTTCCTCATGGTCGACGAGCTGGAGGAGGCGACGGCGGCGCAGCGGGCGCTGCTGGAGTCGCTTGCCGCCGACAACCCCAACCAGCTCTTCGCCGCCGAGGGCGAGGCGGCGGCCGAGTGGTACCGGGGGCTGCACCCAGGCGGCGAGGCGATCGTGCTGGAGCAGCGCTTCCGCCATCCCCGCCTCAGCTTCTGGCGCTGCGGCAACGAGCGCGCCCAGGCCCAGGCGGTGGCCCGCGCCGCCGAGGGGCTGGTCGCGGCCGGCTCCTCCCCCGACCAGATCTGCGTCCTCGTCGCCGACCCCGCCGGCCAGGGCGGCGCCGTCGCCGCGGCGATGGAAGAGCGGGGCATCCCCTTCCACCTCGCCGGGCCGGCGGCTCTCTTCCAGCGGCCCGAGGTCCGCGACGCGATCGCCTGGCTGCGAGTCCTCGCCGATCCCGACGACTCGGCGGCGGCGGCGCGAGCGCTGACCCGGCCGCCGGTGGAGCTGCGTCCCGGCGACCTGGCGCGGCTGACGACGATCGCGCGGCGGCGCAAGCTCGACATGGTCGCCGGCTGCGAAGCAGCGCTCGACAGCCCCCAGTTCCAGCCCGAGGCGCGGGAGCGGATCGGCGCCTTCCTCAAGCTCTACAACGCCGCCGCGCAGGTGATGGAGGAGCGCCGCGCCGACGTCTTCGTGCGGAGGCTGATCGAGCGGGTGGGGCTGCGCCGACAGCGGCTCTTCGCCGCCCAGCCGGAGGTGGCCGAGCGCCTGCTTGGGCTCTCGCGGCTGGCCGAGCTGGCGACCGCCTGGGCACGTCGCGAGCCGCACGGCTCGACCCGCGGCTTCGTCGCCTACCTCAGCGCCGTCGCCGAGGCGGGGGTCGAACCGGCCGGGGCCGAGGAGCCCCCTTCGCCCGGAGCGGTCCGCGGGATGGCGCTGGAGGAAGCCAAGGGCCTCGGCTTCGACCACGTCTTCGTGCTCGGGCTGGAGGAGGAGCGCGAGTGGTCGCGGATCGGCTGGCCGGCGCGCGACGGGCTGGTGCTCTCGCGGCTGGAGCGCGGGGCCGAGGGTGAGGCGCCGCGTCCCTCCCGCTATTACGAGGAGGCGCTGGCCGCCGCCGGCGTCGAGGAGGAGGCGCATGAGGAGGAGCTGTTCGGGCCGGCCGAGGGGCTGCACGCGACCTACCGCGCCCTGCGCGAGCAGGTGCTCGAGGCCTCCTGGCGCGCCGGCCGCGAGCTCTCCGAGCCGCGCCTTGACACCGCGATCGACGTCAACCGGGCGATCGCCCGCTACCTCGAGCTGCTGAAGCTGGCGGCGCTGGCGCAGCGGCCGGGGGACGAGCCGACGGCGGAGGCGATCGCCGCCGTCAACGGGCTGCTGCGGCAGGTGGCGACGCCCGAGCAGCAGGCCGAGCTCGACGCCTCGGCGCTCGACGCCTATCTGCTCGACTCCGAGCACGAGCGCGGCCGCCGGCTCGATCTGATCGCCGCCCGCGAGGAGCCCTCTTTGGCAGCCTTCCTGCCGCGGCGGGGCGACGGCATGCTCAGCCTCTCCGCCTCCGACCTGACCCTCTACCTGACCTGCCCGCTGAAGTACAAGTTCGCGCGCGTCTTCGGGATCCCCCAGGAGCCGACGATCAACCAGCGCTTCGGGATCCTCTTCCACAACGTCCTCGAACGCTTCCACAAGGAACCGCCCGAGCGCGAGGAGGACGGCCTGCCGATGCTGAACCGGCTCTTCGAGTCGGGCTGGCGACGCACCGGGTTCGGCAACTCCGACGACGAGCTCCAGTTCCGCGACCGAGCCCGCGAGGCGCTGCGGCTCTACTGGGAGCGCGAGCGGCTCTCGGAGGGGGAACCGGTCTGGCTCGAGCGCAAGTTCGACTTCCGGGTTGGCGAGCACCACGTGCGCGGGCGGGTCGACCGCGTCGACCGCCTCCCCGACGGCGACTACGAGCTGATCGACTACAAGACCGGCGAGCGCAAGAGCGAAGAGGACCTGGAGAGCGACCTGCAGCTTGCGCTCTACCGAATGGCCGCCCGCGAGGCCTGGGGCATCGAGGCCAGCACCGGCAGCTACTACTACGTCCTCGACGGCGACAAGGTCGCCGCCCCGACCAAGCCCGACGACGCCGAGCGGGTCGAGCGCACCGTCCTCCAGGTCGGCGAGGGGATCCTCGGCCAGGACTTCGAGCCCCGCCCCTCCCCCACCGTCTGCGGCTGGTGCGACTACCGCCTGATCTGCCCGGCAGCGGAAGCCTGACCTTCAACTCGTGGTTCCTTTCGGACGGTATGCGTCCAAAAGGAACCGCGGAAGGAGCATGAATAGGCGCCCGGGCGCGGGAGGCGGTCACTCCCTCGCGGGAATGTTCGCGAAGCGGCGAAATGCAATCTGATTCCTGCCTGCCATAGGCAGGCAGGATCTTCGGGAGCCGTCCCGAAGGGACGCGACAAATTCACGCGAGGGAGTGACCGCCTCCCCCCACGGCCCGTTCGTCCCTAGCTGTCGTCTTTGCCGCGCTGCCGGAGGAAGCGTTGGAACTCGCGGGCGAGGGTGTCGGCTGAGGGGAGCTCGCCCTCCTCGCTCAAGAGGTCGACCTGTTCGGCCTCGATCCGCTGCACTAGCTCCTCGATCTCCGGGTTGGCGGCGACGGCGCGGCCGATCTGCTCCTCGTAGTCGCCCGCCTCCTCCTCCAGCTCGGCGGCCTCGACCGCGATCCCGGTCAGGCCCTCGAGCCGGCGCAGCAGAGCGAGGGCGGCCTTCGGGTTGGGGACGGCGGCGACGTAGTGCGGCACCGCGGCCCAAAGCGAGGCGGACTCGATCCCCGCCTGGCGGCAGAGGTCGTGGACGACGCCGACGATCCCGGTCGGGCCTTCGTAGTTGGAGCGCTCCAGCTCCAGCTCGTCGACCAGCTCCTGGCTGGAGGCGAGGCCGGTGATCGGCACCGGCAGCGTGTGGGAGACCTCGGCGATCAGGGCACCGAGGGTGATCACCAGCTCGACGCCGAGGGCGTCGGCCGCGGTCGCGACCATCTCCGAGAAGGTGCGCCAGCGCAGGTTCGGCTCGGTGCCGTCGAGCAGGACCAGGTCGCGGTCGGCTCCCGGCACGCGGGCGGCGAGCAGGTTGTTCTCCGGCCAGTCGATCCGGCGTGTCTGCCCTTCGTCCATGCTGATCGTCGGCCGGTTCGCCTGGAAGTCGAAGAACTCCTCCGGGTCGATGCTGGCGACCCGCTCGGCGTCGAGCGAATCGGCCACCGCAGTGAGCGCGGTCGAGGCCGCGGCGGCGGCGTCGTTCCAGCCGCGAAAGGCGCAGACGAGGACCGGGGAACGCAGGTGCGGCAGGTCGCCATCCCAGGTCAGTGAATCCACCGTCTGAGGGTAGACGATGGAGTTGATCGCACGGTCGGGGCATCGAATGCCCCGACCGTGCCAGTCTCAGACCAGCACAGGGGGGCCCGAGAGATGGGTAGGATTTCCGATCTCCACCGCAGTGGGAAAGAATCGCTCCGCAACGAATACTGCGGAAGCGTCACCCGAGAGGCTGAGACAGAAGCCAGCGTTGTGCTGAAGAAGAAAGGCGCCGTGCTCGAGATACGTGGACTCGCCCTCAAGCAAGCCTTTGTAGGCCCTCTCAGCCTGCCAGCCATCCAGACCCACCTCTGGACCTAGTTCGACACCCGGGCGAAGAGTTGTTCGTACGGGCCAGGCGTTTTGGCGAGCCAAGAACTTCTCCGCGAGCATTAACTGACCGCGCCACGATTCATAGGCACTTGAGACGCGCCTTAGGAGGGCGTAGCGGCAGTTCAGGTCAGCCAGGGTCTTAAAAATTTCATCCCGGCAGATGTTCAGAGGGGTCAGGGCGACATCGCTGCGGCGAAGCGGGCGGGATCTGGACCTTTTGATTGGTGGACAGGAATCATTCGACATGGGTTGTCTCCCTTGAGGAGGTGCGGGCTCGGCCTTGGGGCGGAGCAACCAATTTACCATAACTCTGCACCAAAAGATGACATGAATTTACAGCCAAACTTCTCTGAAACTGCTACTGTGTTGCTCTCTCAACTCCAAAGGAGGCAAGTGACTATGGAACGATTTCGTTCTAGCTGCCACTGGTCACGCAGTCAGACCGCCGGTCCAACCGGGCCGAGATTGCTCGCATCAGGCGAGCCCAAGCGTGTCTGCTGACGTCAGCTCCGACCAGGAGCGAGTCGAAGCTCGCCGAGTGCATCTCGTCGAGGTTCTGGACGGAGCAATCGCTCCGGGACGAGTAGTACAGGCACTGGCGGAGGTCGGGCTCACCGCAGTCGACCTTGGCACTGCGCTGGATGCAAGTCCTCGGACCACTGCGTCATGGCTTGAGGAGGTGCAACCAACGATCAAGAAGACCACGCACAAGGAACGGCTACGAGAGCTCAAGGAGGTAGCGCGATTTATCGTCGCGAACGGAACGATCGCCTTTCAAGAGGCGGACTGGCTCCGTGATCCGAACAGATCGGTCGCCTTTTCCACGCCTCTAAGTCTGATCAGTGAAGGAAGGTGGAAAGAGGCTGGGCGTCTCTACTGCGACGACGTCGCCGCCGAAGTACCTCCAATTTTCCGTACTGACATGGAGCCGCGACCAGTCCGAGTGGCTCAGCCATACCCGATGGATTAACGAACGAAAGAGGGTCGACCGCTAGGGTCGACCCTCTTCACTCCAGGCCGTTCTTGGCGCGGCGGACCACCTGCAGGGCCATGAACAGCGCCAGCGCGGCGAAGGCGAGCTGCAGGGTGCGCTCGGAGACGTGGTTGGCGACGTGGACGCCGGCCCAGACACCGAGCGGGGAGAGGACGCCGATGATCGCCGCCTCGCGCAGGCGGACGTTGCCGTAGCCGTACTGGCGGTAGGAGCCGACGACGGCGACGACGACGATCATCAGCAGCGAGGTCGCCTCCGCCTCCACCTGGGTGAGGCCGATGAAGACGGTCAGCGCGGGGACGAAGAGGATGCCGCCGCCGACCCCGACGAGGCCGCCGGTGAGCCCGCCGAAAAGGCAGATCAGGGCGGCGAGCAGCTCGTTCACGGCAGGTCCTCGCTCACGAGAGGATCAGGTCGATGGCGACGGCGACCAGGAGCGCGGCGAAGAGGTAGGAGACGGCGCGCTGGGGGATCCGCTGCTGAATCGCGGTGCCGAGGATGACGCCGACGACGGCCGGGATCGCCAGCAGCAGGCCGCTGGCGACGTGGACGTTGCCGTAGATCCCGCCCTGGGCGATCGCGCCGAGGGCGCCGATGAGGACGATCGCGGCGAGGCTGGTGCCGGTGGCGAGGCGCTCTCCGTAGGCAAACCAGAAGATCAGCAGCGGCACGATGATGGTGCCGCCGCCGACCCCGAAGAGGCCGCTGAAGAGGCCGGCGAGGGTGCCGATCGCCGCCAGCTTCCAGAGCGCGTGGTCCGGGGAGGCACCGGCGGGCGAGGGCATCCGGCGATACTAGTGTCGTGTCTCACGGCAGCGAGACGGGGATCGGAGCATGGGCCACGAGCCTCGGCCCGCTTCGAGACGCTCCCGCCCGCAGCGCGATCCTCACCGACGTCGACGGGACCCTGGCCCCGATCGTCGAAAGGGCCGAGGAAGCGGCGGTGCCGGCGGCGGCGCGCGAGGCGCTGGCGCGGCTGAGCGAGCGCTACGCGCTGGTCGGCTGCATCTCCGGCCGCCAGGCGCTGGAGGCGCGGCGCCTGGTCGGCCTCGACACGCTCGCCTACGCCGGCAACCACGGCCTCGAGCTGCTGCTGCCCGGCGCCGAGGCGCCGGAGCCGGACCCCTCGGTGGCCGGCCGCGAGACCGAAGCCGCCGATTTCATCGCCTCGCTCGACGGCGAGCTTGACGCCGCCGGCCTGCGCCTGGAGGACAAGGGGCCGATCCAGGCCCTGCACTGGCGCGGCAGCGTCGACGAGGCGGCGGCCGAGAGCCGCGCCCACGAGATCGCCAACGCCGCCGGCAAGGTGGGGCTGGAACCGCGCTGGGGCCGCAAGGTGCTGGAGCTGCGGCCGGCCGGGGGCGGTGGCAAGGACGGCGCGGTCGCCTCGCTGCTCGCCGACGAGGGGCTGGACCGGGCGATCTACGCCGGCGACGACCGCACCGACCTCGACGCCTTCGGCCGCCTGCGTGAGCTGCGCGAGGAAGGGCGGCTGGCGAGCGCCGTCTGCGTCGGCGTCCTCTCCCAGGAGGCGCCGGCGGAGCTGGCCGAAGAGGCGGACCTGACGGTGACCGGGCTCGATGGCTGGCTGGAGATGCTCGAGTGGCTGGCCCAGCGGTGAGAACGCCGACCCTCTGATGCCCTACACCGACCTGCTCCGCGTCAGCGTCTTCGTCACCGCCGCCGAGGCCACCGCCCTCGGCGCGATCACCGCCGTCGCCGCCAACCGCGACGGCAGCACCACCATCGTCCTCATCGCCGCCGCCTGGTGGCTGGTCTCGCTGGCGATTGGCATGTACCTGAGCCGGCCCGCCCGCGCCGCCGCCGACGTCCGCGATGCCCTCGCCCACGCCCGCACCGCCACCTCGCTGCCGGACCAGAGCCCGGCCCGGATCGCCGCCGTCCGCCTCTGGCCGATCGCGCTGACGGCGATCGCCGCCGGCGTCCTCGGCATCTTCTGGCCCGGCGTTGCCGCCGTCGGCGCCGGCTACGCCCTGATCGTCTCGCTCGCCTGGCACACCCGCGAGGCCGCCGTGCTCGGGGTCGAGCAGCGCGACGGCGTCAAGTTCTACGTCGTCCCCACCAACGCCATGCGACCGATCGAGCTGGTGCGGGCGCCAGGGCTGCGCAGCGACCGGCTCGACGTCCCGGCCTAGAGGGATTGACTACCGCTTGCGCAGCTTCTTGAACTCCGCCCAGCCGCAGGTGTTGGCGATGTCGGCTCTGGTCAGCCAGGCGCGGCGGGCGGTGGCGACGGCGTAGACCATGTTGTCGAGGGTGTCGACGCCGTGGGCGTCGGTGGTGAGGACGATGCGGACGCCGGCTTCGGAGGCGAGGCGGGCGTGGAGGTCGGAGAGGTCGCGGCGGTTGGGGTTGCCGTTGATCTCGATCATCGTGCCGGTGCGGGCGGCGGCCTCGGCGACCGCCTCGATTTCGATGCCGTAGGGCTCGCGGCGGCCGATCAGGCGGCCGGTGAGGTGGCCGATGCAGTCGACGTGCGGGTTCTCGATCGCGGTGAGGACGCGCTCGGTCATCTGCTTTTCGGAGACCGAGAAGGAGGTGTGGACGCTGGCGACGACCCAGTCGAGGGCGGCGACGAGGTCCTCGGGGTAGTCGAGCGAGCCGTCGAGGCCGATGTTGATCTCCGAGCCGGCGAGGAGGCGAAAGCGCCTTTGGCCGCTGTCCTTGTTCCAGGCGCGGACCTCCTCGATCCGCTCCCAGAGGCGCTCGGCGGTGACGTGGTCGCCGAAGCCGTGGCTGGCCGAGTGGTCGGTGATCGCCAGGTAGGCATAGCCCCGCTCGCGCGCCGCCGCCGCCATCTCCTCCAGCGTGTTGCGACCGTCGGAGAGGGTGGTGTGGGAGTGGAGGTCGCCCTTGACGTCGGCCAGCTCGACCAGGTCGGGCAGCTTGCCCTCGCGCGCCGCCTTCAGCTCGCCGCGGCCCTCGCGCAGCTCCGGCTCGATGTAGGTGTAGCCGAGCCGCTTGTAGACGGCCTCCTCGCTCTCGCAGGTGGTGACGTCGCCGCTCTCGGTGTCGGTGATCCCGTGCTCGGAGACCGAGAGGCCGCGGCTGACCGCGGCTTCGCGCAGCTGCACGTTGTGGGCCTTGGAGCCGGTGAAGTGCTGCAGCAGGTTGCCGAAGGCGGCAGGCGGGACGATCCGCAGGTCGACCGAGATTCCGTTGTGGGTCTGGCAGCGCACCCCGTTCGGCCCGGGGGTGCCGTGGGCGGCGATCAGCGGGTGCTCGGCGAGGTGCTGGGAGAGGGCCTCCGGTTCCTCGGCGGTGGCGATCAGGTCGATGTCCTTGCAGGTCTCGGCCCAACGCCGAGCGGAGCCGGCGACCTCGACCTCCTTGGCGGCCGGGTGCTCGCGCAGCGCTTCCGCCAGCTCCTCGGCGATCGGCTTCACCTTCGAGAGCAGCAGCCGTCCCGGCCCCTCCCCCGGCTCGCCGAGCCGCTCCAAGGCGGCGAGGATGTTCTCCTCCGCCTTCGAGCCGAGACCTTTGACGTGGCGCACCTTTTCGCCCTCGGCGGCGGCCTTGAGGTCCTCCATCGAGCGGACTTCGAGCTCCTCGAAGAGCCGCCGCGCGGTTTTCGGACCGACCCCGGGGACGCGGGTCACCTCGATCAGGGTCGGAGGGAACTTCGCCTTCAGCTTCACCGCCGCCGGGATCTCGCCGGTCTCCAGCAGCGCCGCGATCTTTTCCGCCAGCGTCTTGCCGACGCCGGGGACCTCGGTCGCCCGGCCCTGGGCGGAGAGCTCGGCGACCGAGACCGGGCTCTCGCGGATCGCCTTGGCGGCGGTGCTGTAGGCGAGGACGCGGTATTTGACGGCGCCGTCGAGCTCGTAGAGGACGCCCAGCTCCTCCAGCGCGGCGGCGATCTCGGCGTTGGTCACGCCCCAACTCTAGGCACGGCGAATCGCGGAGTGTGGTTGAGCTTCGTCCCGCTATCCGGAACAAAGCTCAACCACACCCCATAGCATCGGCGGCGATGACCGAGTCCGATGCGGGTCCCGCCTGGCTGGTCCTGCCGACCTACAACGAGGCCGAGAACCTGGAGCCGCTGGTCGAAGCCGCGCGGGCGAAGCTGCCGGCGGGGTCGCGGGTGCTGATCGTCGACGACGACTCCCCCGACGGCACCGGCCGCATCGCCGACGCCCTCGCCGAGCGCCACGACGACGTCCGCGTCCTCCACCGGCCGCGCAAGGAAGGGCTCGGGCCCGCCTACATCGCCGGCTTCCGCGAGGCGCTGGCCGGGGGGGCGGGGCTGATCCTCGAGATGGACTCCGACTTCTCCCACGACCCGGCCTACCTGCCGCGGCTGCTGGATGCGGCGGGCCGCGCCGACGTGGTGCTCGGCTCACGCTACGTCGCCGGCGGCGGCGTCAGCGACTGGGGGCCGCTGCGACGGGCGATCAGCCGCGGCGGCAGCACCTACGCGCGGCTCGCCCTCGGCCTCGAGGTGCGCGACCTGACCGGCGGCTTCAAGTGCTTCCGGCGCGAGGTCCTGGAGGCGATCGACCTCGACGCGGTCCGCGCCCGCGGCTACGCCTTCCAGGTCGAGCTGACCTACCGCGCGATCCAGCACGGCTTCAAGGTCGTCGAGGTGCCGATCGTTTTCCGCGACCGGCGCGTGGGTAGCTCGAAGATGGACCTCTCGATCGTGGCCGAGGCCATCTGGCGCTTACCCCTGCTGCGCTTCGGTCGCGGCCACGTCGAGGCGGGTCCATCTACCGCTGGCGAACGTCGCTATACTTTCTGAAGTATTGAGGGACAAACTCGAACGGGAGACCGATACCAGTGACTGGCAAATTGACGGACGTAACCGACGCGACTTTCAAAGCTGACGTGCTCGACGCCGACGGCCCGGTGCTCGTCGACTTCTGGGCGCCCTGGTGCGGTCCCTGCCGCGTGGTCCATCCCGTCCTCGAGGAGATCGACGCCGAGCGCGCGGACCTCAAGATCGTCTCGATCAACGTCGACGAGAACCAGCAGACGGCGGCCAACTACGAAGTCCTCTCGATCCCGACGATGATCCTCTTCAAGGACGGCGCGATCGCCAAGAAAGTCGTCGGGGCGATGCCGAAGCGCCGCCTCGAGGCTGAGCTGGAGCCGGCGCTCGCCTAGCGCGGCGCCGCTCCCTCCCCCCGATGCCGTTCGTAGAGGTCCACTGGTACGAGGGCCGCTCCGACGAGCAGAAGGCCGAGATCGCGCGCCGCATCGAAGCGGCGCTGGTCGAGGTGGCCGGCGTCTCCCCCGACCACTGCTGGGTGAAGTTCAGCGACTCGGCGAAAGCCGACTTCATCATCGGCGAAGCGAAAGACTAAGCGGCGAGACTGTCGCTAATCGTCACCGTGTGGTCGGGAGCGGCAAGCGCCGCCTTAACGGCAGCGATCAGGCGGTCTGGATCTAGGTGGTAGCGCTCAGCGACCGCTTCCAGGAGATGGAGGTTTTCGGTCGGCTGCAGCAACCCGATGTTTGCTACCCGCCCTTTCGAGAAGGCAATGGTGCAGTAGTTCTCGTCAAACTCCCCGCCGTCGTCCCATCGGTCTACGTCGAGTAGATCAATCGAGACGGCGTTTGCCTCGCTGTCGAAATCGACTTTCACAAATGCCTCCTCAGGTGCACGGTGATCACCACGTTGGGATCATCGGCGGCCACCACAACACGGACCAAGGCGCCGCGGATGTAGCCAACATAGCGAGGGTTACAGCTCTCATCAGCATCCGTCGCCACCGGGTCCAAGATGACCGCTACAGCCTCGCGCTCGGACCACTGGTTTCGACGCAGTTGGTTCTTGGCGTGGCGGCTGAAATCCACGCCCGTTAAGAGCGCGGAAGGCGAATCTCTTCCCTCAGGCGCGGGTGACGGCGATGCTGAGGTCGCGGCCGTCGATCTTGGCACTGGCGCCGTTGGCGCCGTCGTAGCTGACCGAGGTCGCTAGGACCTCGCCGGCGAGGTAGCCCTCGTGGGCGCGGGCGGCTTCGAGGAGCTCGGCGTCGCCGGCCAGGGCGAGGGCGATGCGGTCGGTGATCTCGAGGCCGGCGTCTTTGCGGGCGATCTGGACGGCGTGGACGATCTCGCGGGCGAGGCCCTCGCGGCGCAGCTCGTCGTCGAGCTCGAGCTGGAGGGCGACCGCGTGGCCGGCCTCGGCCTCGACCTCGTAGCCCTCGAGGGGCTGCAGGGCGAGGGTGATGTCCTCGGGCCTGAGGCTGTGGTCGGTGCCGTCGATCGCGATCCCGATCTCGCCGCCCTCGGCGAGGACGGCGGCGACGTGGGCGGGGTCGAGCGCCGCGACGGCGGCGGCGACCTGGGGCATGTTCTTGCCGAAGCGGGGACCGAGCGAGCGGTAGTTTGGCTTCGCCTCGTAGCTGACCAGCTCCGACTCATCGGTGACGAAGTCGAGCTCCTTGACGTTGAGCTCGGCGGTGACGAGGTCGGCGCGGGCCTCGATCGCGGAGCGCTCGGCATCGTTGGCGACGATCACGGCGCGGCGCAGGGGCTGGCGCACCTTGGCCTTCGCCTGGGCGCGGGCGGCGCGGCCGAGCTCGACCGTCAGCCGCACCGCCCCCATCGCCTCTTCCAGGCCGGGGTCGGCGAGGGAGTCGTCGACCTCCGGGAAGTCGCGCAGATGGACCGAGGGCGCAGCGTCGTCGCCACTGAGGTTGCGGTGGATCTCGTCGGCGAGGAAGGGGGTGAACGGCGCCAGCATCGCCACCGTCTCCAGCAGGCAGTGGCGCAGGGTCGCGAAGGCGGCCTTGTCGCCATCCCAGAAGCGCCGGCGCGAGAGCCGCACGTACCAGTTGGAGAGCTCCTCGACGAACTCGGCGATCGCTCGGCCGGCGGCGGTGCAGTCGTAGGCGTCCATCCGCTCGCGCACGGTGGCGATCGTCGCCTGCAGCCGGGAGAGTGCCCAGCGGTCGAGGTCGCCCCCATCCCGTGGTTCCTTTCGGACGCTATCCGTCCGAAAGGAACCACGGGATTCGAAGTCCTCGGGGCCGAGGCCCTCGGCGTTCGCGTAGAGGACCCAGAACGAGTAGGTGTTCCAGAGGGTGAGGAGGAACTGGCGGACCGACTCGCCGACGGTGTCGACCGAGAAGCGGTAGCCAGCCCAGGGCTGCTGGGCGGTCAGGTAGTACCAGCGGAAGGCGTCGGCGCCGTGGGTCTCGAGCACGTCCCAGGGGTCGACGACGTTGCCGCGGCTCTTCGACATCTTCTGCCCCTCGGGGTCGAGGATCAGCCCGAGGCAGACGCAGTTGCGGTAGCTCGACTCGCCAAAGAGCAGCGTCGACTCGGCGAGCAGCGTGTAAAACCAGCCGCGGGTCTGGTCCTGGGCCTCGCAGATGTAGTCGGCGGGGAAGCGCTCGGCGAACTCCTCCTGGCCCTCGAAGGGGTAATGGAACTGCGCGAAGGGCATCGCGCCGCTGTCGTACCAGGTGTCGATCACCGAGAGGACCCGCTTCATCTCGCCGCCGCACTCGGCGCAGTCGAGAGCGATCTCGTCGATGTAGGGGCGGTGGAGGTCGAGGCCCTCGGGGACCTCGCCGCGAGCGCTCTCGCGCAGCTCCTCGACCGAGCCGACGCAGCGGACGCCGTCGCAGCCGGCGGAGGTGCACTGCCAGATCGGCAGCGGCGTCCCCCAGTAGCGGTCGCGGCTGAGCGCCCAGTCGACGTTGTTCTCCAGCCATTTGCCGAAGCGGCCGTGCTTGACGTGCTCGGGGTGCCAGCCGATCGTCTCGTTGTTGGCGAGGAGTTCGTCGCGGGCCTGCGAGGTGGCGATGTACCAGCTCGACTTCGCGTAGTAGAGGAGGGGCGTGCCGCAGCGCCAGCAGTGCGGGTAGGAGTGCTCGTAGACCTGCTCGCGGAAGAGCAGGCCGCGCTGCTCGAGGTCGGCGATCAGGGAGGCGGTGACCTCGGGGTCCTTGACCGGCTTGCCCTCGAAGTCGGTCACCTGGGAGGTGAATTTGCCGTCGAGGCCGACCGGGTTGTAGAGGCTGGCGGCGTCGGTCGGGTCGAAGAGACCATTGGCGGCGGCGACGGCGTAGTCGTCCTCGCCGAAGGCCGGGGCCATGTGGACGAGGCCGGTCCCGTCCTCGGTGGTGACGAAGTCGCCGGCGAGGACCTCGAAGCCCTTGGCCGGCCCGCCGTCGGCGAGGGCGAAGACGGGGCCGCGGTAGCGGCGGCCGACGAGCTCGGAGCCCGGGAAGCGGTCCAGCACCTCGGCTCCCTCCCCCAGCACCCGCTCGACCAGCGCCTCGGCGACGATCACCGTCTCCTCCCCCACCCGCGCCCGCACGTAGGTGACCGCGGGCGCCGCCGCGACGGCGACGTTGCCGGGCAGGGTCCAGGGGGTCGTCGTCCAGACCAGCAGCGACTCGCCGGCCTCGGCGCCGTCCTCGCCGAGCAGCGGGAAGCGGACGTAGATCGAAGGGTCCTCGACGTCCTCGTAGCCGAGCGCAACCTCGTGCGAGGAGAGCGCGGTGCCGCAACGCGGGCAGTAGGGGACGACCTTGTGGCCCTCGTAGAGGCGGCCGTCGTCCCAGAGCTTGCGCAGCGACCACCAGACCGACTCGATGTAGTCGTCCTCGAGGGTGACGTAGGGGTCATCGAGGTCGATCCAGAAGCCGATCCGCTCGGTCAGCTTGTTCCAGTCCTCGACGTACTCGAAGACCGACTCGCGGCAGCGCTGGTTGAACTCGGCGATCCCGAACTCTTCGATCTCCTGCTTGGAGGAGATCCCGAGCTGCTTTTCGACCTCGAGCTCGACCGGGAGGCCGTGGCAGTCCCAGCCGGCCTTGCGCGGGACCCGGTAGCCGCACATCGTCTTGTAGCGGGGGTAGACGTCCTTGAAGACGCGGGCGAGGACGTGGTGGGAGCCGGGGCGGCCGTTTGCGGTTGGCGGTCCCTCGTAGAAGCTCCAGACCGGGGCCTCGGCGCGGGCCGCGAGCGAGCGCTCGAAGACCTTGCCCTCACGCCAGCGCGCGAGGACGCCCTCCTCCAGTGCGGGGAAGGACTGCTTTGGGTCGACGGGCTCGAATCCAGGCATGAGGGCTCACGATTCTATGAGCGCTCACGAATCGATGACCCACGTCAGATCCCTGACCGACTAGCTAGTGTCCCCGCGATGGAGCGCTACGACCTACAGGGGAAGGTCGCCTTCGTGACCGGCGCCGCCCGCGGGATCGGCTTCGAGACCGCGCGGCAGATGCACATGCGCGGCGCCTCGGTCGCCGTCCTCGACCTCGACCCGCAGGATGCGCGCGAGGCGGCGGAGCGGATCGGCGAGCGGGCGATCGGCCTCGCCGGCGACGTCACCGACCAGAACGCGATGATGAACGCGGTCGCCGAGATCGTCGAGCGGCTGGGCGGCGTCGACGTCGCCGTCGCCAACGCCGGCATCGCCCAGAAGCAGTTCGCGACCGTGCGCGGCATCTCGGGCGAGGAATGGGAACGGGTCTTCGAGGTCGACATGCTCGGGGTCTGGCGGACGGTGCGGGCGGCGCTGCCGCAGATCGTCGAGCGGCGCGGCCAGATGGTCGTCGTCTCCTCCGTCTACGCCTTCGCCAACGGCTTCGGCAACAGCCCCTACGCGGCGGCGAAGTCGGCGGTCGAGTCGCTGGGGCGGGCGCTGCGGATCGAGCTGGCGCCCCACGGGGCGAGCGCCAGCGTCGCCTACTTCGGCTGGGTCGACACGAAACTGGTGCAGGACGCCTTCGCCCAGGATACCTCCGGGCGGGTGCGCGAACTGAGCCCCGAGTGGCTGCTGAAAAGGATCACCCCCGAAGAGGCGGGTGCCGGTCTGGTCCGCGGGATCGAGGAACGGGCGCCGCGGATCTTCGTGCCGAAGTGGTGGCGCTACGCCTCGGCGCTGCGCGGGGTGATCAACCCGCTGCTCGACAAGCGGATGGAGCACGACGAGAAGACGCGGGCGCTGGTCCGCGACCTCGACGCGGCGAGCGTCGACGCCGAGAAGCCGTCAGGGACGGCTTAACCGCTCGAGCAGGCAGACGACTGACTCGTAAGGCTCGCCCGTCGCCCGCTCCATCGCGATCTCGCAGGTGCGGTTGCTGGAGAGGCGCGCGTCGAAGCGACGGCCGGCGAGCTCCTCGGCCTGGGGCGCGGTGGCGGAGGCGGTCAGCTCGGGGTGGCTGATGCCGCGGTCGCCGGCGAAGGCGCAGCAGGTGGCGGAGGGAGCGACATAGACGTCCTCGGCGAGCGCCGCCGCGGTGGCGCGCAGCGAGGGCGCGAGGCCGAGGCGGCGGGTGGCGCAGGTCGGGTGGACGGTGGCGGTGCCGACCTTCGCGGCGATCTCGAGGCTGGGAAGCAGGCGCTGCGCCCAGGCAACCGAGTCGAGGATTTCGAGCTGCGCGTGGCGCGCCGCGTTCTCCTCGGAGAGGACGCCGTCGGCGGGTTCGGCGATCGCGCCGGTGCAGGAGGCGGCGTCGATCACGATCGGCAGCCGTCCCTCCCCGCTCCACTCCCAGAGCCGCTCCACCATCTCGTTCGCCTTGTGCGCGTGCGCCGCCGCAAACCCTTTCGAGCTCCATGGCAACCCGCAACAGCTTCCCGCCACTTCCTCGGGCACCCAAACGGGCGTCCCAGCTCGCGCCGAAACAGTCACCAAAGCGTCAACGACAGAGCGAGCCGGCGATTGTCCTCCTATAAGGGGGACAACTGCCGGCTCGCGCGAGGGGCCAAAGATGCGGTTGGTGCAACTCGGGACGTACACCGCCGCCGCCTGACTATTGAGGGTGTCGATGGGACCGCCAACCCCCTCGGCCGCCCCCGGCAGCGCTGCCCCGCGCTTGGTCCGCCGCGCCAGCGGCCCGCCCAGCTTGAGCGCCACCCGCGAAAGCTTCTCGACCGCCCCCCAACGCTTTGCCGCCGCCAGCGCCGCGGCTTCGGCCCGCTCGCCGTGCTGCGCCATCCGCAGCTCCTTGACCAGGCGGCCGGTGTCGATTCCCAGCGGGCAGGCGATCTGGCAGGAGCCGTCGGTGGCGCAGGTCTGCAGGGAGCCGTACTCGTACTCCGCCAGCAGCGCCCGCTGGACCGGCGAGCCCTCGGGCTGCCGGGCCATCTCCCGCCGCAGGACGATCCGCTGCCGCGGCGTCGTCGTCAGGTTCCGGCTCGGGCAGACGGGCTCGCAAAAGCCGCACTCGACGCAGGTCGTCGCCCCGCCCCAGTCCTCGATCGCCGGCGTCGTCTTCAGGTTGCGCAGGTGGACGCCGGGGTCGCGGTTGAGGACCACCCCGGGCGAGAGCACCGCGTCGGGGTCGGCCAGCCGCTTCACCCCCCACATCAGCTCGGTCGCCTTCTCCCCCCACTCGCGCTCCACATAAGGGGCCATGTTGACCCCGGTCCCGTGCTCGGCCTTCAGCGAGCCGTCGTACTTGTCGACGATTAGCTCGACCAGGCCGCCCATGAAAGCCTCGTAGCGCTCCAGGTCCTCCTGCTTGGCGAAGTCCGGGGTCAGCATGAAGTGGAGGTTGCCGGCGGAGGCGTGGCCGGCGACGCCGGGGAGGAAGCCGTGCTGGCCGAGCAGCGCCTGCAGGTCCTTGGCCCCTTCGGCGATCCGCTCCGGCGGCACGCAGACGTCCTCGACGATCAGCGCGCTCCCCTCCGGCCGAAGCCGACCGACCAGGCCGTGCAGGCCCTCGCGGACCCGCCAGGCGAGCCCGATCTCCTCTGGCTCGCGGGTGAAGCCGAGGGGGCGGATCAGCTCGTGCGCGGAGAGGATCGCTTCCGCGCCGGCGACCTGGGCGTCGAGCTCGGACGCGTCGGCGCCGCCGTACTCGACCAGCAGCACCGCCGACTCGGGCGGCAGCTCCTTCCACTCCTCGGGGGCGCCGACCATGTTCCAGGCGGCGGTGATCAAGGCCGGTGCGACCATCAGCTCGACCGCGGTGGCACCGCTGTCGACCAGCTCGCGCACCGCCCCAATTGCCTCCTCGATGCCCGGGAAGTGGATCCAGGACGTGGTGGTGCGGGCGGGCAGCGGCACGGTCTCGAAGACCGCCTCGGCGACGAAGGCGAGCGTGCCCTCGGAGCCGACGACGAGGCGGCGAAAGATCTCCAGCGGCTCATCGGCGTCGAGGAAAGCGCAGAGCCGGTAGCCGGTCGTGTTCTTGATCGCGAACTTGCGCCGGATGCGTTCGCTCAAATCGGCGTCGGCGCGGATCTCGTCGCGAATCGCCGCCAGGCCGGCGGCCAGCTCCGGCTCCTCGGCGGCGAAGCGCCCAGCCGCTCCCGTCGCTGCCGTGTCGATCGTCGTCCCCGAGGGAAGGACGAAGGTCAGCGAGCGCACGGTCGAGTAGGAGTCTTTCGTCGTGCCGCAGCGCATCCCGCCAGAGTTGTTGGCGATCACGCCGCCGACCGTGGCGATGTCGGTGCTCGCCGGGTCGGGGCCGAGCTTGCGGCCGTGCGGGGCGAGGACCCGGTTGGCGTGGCCGAGCACCGTGCCCGGCTTGACCCGGACTCGCGCCCCGTCCTCCTCGACCGCGACGCCGCCGAAGTGGCGGCGCACGTCGACGAGGATGCCGTCCCCCTGGCCCTGCCCGTTGAGGCTGGTGCCGCCGGCGCGGAAGACGACCGGCACGTCGCTGGCGCGACCGTAGGCGAGCGTCTTGGCGACGTCGCGCGCGTCGTGCGCCATCACCACCGCCCGGGGAAGCAAGCGGTAGGGACTGGCGTCGGAGGCGTAGCGGACGAGGTCGCTGGCGCGGCCGAGCACCCGGTCGGCGCCGAGCAGCGACTCGAGCTCGCCGCGCAGCGGCTGCGCCGTCCCGCCCGCCAGCGACTCGGGAGCGCGGTCAGGGGCGGCGACGGTCATGCGCCTAGAACAGTGACATCCCCGGCTGAACCGGGACTTCGACCAGCTCGGGCTGCGAGGAGGAGAGCGCCCTGGCGAGGGCGTCGCGCACCTCGTCGCGCCCGCGCGCGACCGTGGTCGAGACGCCGTAGCCGGCGGCGACCGCGGCGACGTCGAGCTCGGGCAGATCGAGCCCGGGGGCGCCGCTCACCGACTCGACCTCGGCGAACCACTTGAGGATCGCGTACTCGGAGTTGCGCAGGACGAGGAAGGTGACAGGCACGTCGTAGGCGACGGCGCTCCAGAAGGCGCTGACCGCGTACTGCACCGAGCCCTCGCCGATCACGCAGACGACCGGCCGGTCCGGCTGGGCGAGCTGCACCCCGACCGCCCCGGAGAGGCCGAAGCCGAGCCCGCCGCCGGCGCTGAAGTAGTAGCTGCCGGGGCGCGAGAGGCGCAGCTGGTTGCGCAGCGCCAGCGTGCTCGAGGGCGACTCGAGCACGACGATCCCGTCCTCGGGAAAGACCTCGCCGAGCGCGGAGTGGACCGTGGAGGAGTTGAGCGGATCCTCGGCCGGGATCTCGGTCGGGCCGGGGCTCGGCTCCGGCGCCGGCCGCGAGGACTCCGGCGTGGCCTCGACCAGCGCCTCCAGGGTCAGCTTGACGTCGGCGACGATCGCGTCGCCCATCGGCGCCCGCGCGGCCTCGTCGGGGTCGCTGGTGATCGCGACCAGCTTCGCGCCCTCGGGGAGCAGGGGGCCGGGGATATGCGGGTAGTAGGGAAAGACGGAGCTGCCGACGACGAGGATCAGGTCGTGGCCCTCGAGCGTCTGAGCGACCGGGCCGATCGCCGGCGGCAGGACGCCGCGGAAGTTGGCGTGGCCCTCGGGGAAGCCGAGCTTGCCGCCGCCGGGCGCGGGGGTGGCCCAGACCGGCAGGCGCTGGCGCTCGGCGAGGGCCACGCCGGCATCCCAGCCACCGCTGGCGTCGATGTCGGGGCCGGCGACGAGCACGGGGTTGTCGGCGGCGTCGAGCTCGGCTGCGAGCGAGCGCACCGCTTCGGGGTCGGCGACGGCGCGGCCGACAACCCGGCGACCGGTCGCCTCGCGCGCATCGGCCTCGTCGACCTCGACGCCCCAGTCGTCCATCGGCAGGGAGACGAAGACGGGGCCCTGCGGTGGCAGCGAGGCGAGGTGGGCGCCGTGGGCGAGGGCCAGCGGCACGTCCTGCGCCCGCGGCGGCTCGTAGGACCACTTGACCAGCGGGTGGGGCATCCGCGTCGCGTCGCGGTTGGTCAGGTTCGCCTGCAGGGTCATCTGCGCGCGGGTCTGCTGGCCGGCGGTGACCAGCACCGGCGAGTGGTTGGCCTGCGCGTTGAAGATCGCCCCCATCGCGTTGCCGACCCCCGGCGCCGTGTGCAGGTTGGCGATCGAGGTGCGGCGCGAGGCCTGGGCGTAGCCGTCGGCCATGCCTACGACGACCGCCTCCTGCAGGCCGAGCACGTAGCGGAAGTCGCCGGGGAAGTCGGCGAGCATCGGCAGCTCGGTCGAGCCCGGGTTGCCGAAGATCGTCGTCATGCCCTGCTTGCGGAAGAGGTCGAAGCTGGCCTCGCGCACGGTCGGCATGGCCGGGACCCTATTCCACGATCGTCTTTGCAGCACTCAAGCGGGGCGGGTCGGTTTGTCGATAAAGGCGGAGACGTGCCAGGGACGATCGACACCCGAGGCGGCAAGGCCTGCGCGGCCCTCGCGGTCCTCGCGGGAGCCGTCGTGGCGTTCCTCCTCTGCTGGGGCGTGGCGTCAGCGAGCGCGGCACCGCTCGCGATCCGCTCCATATATGCGCCGGGCAGGATCGTGCCGATCCCGGCTTCGATCCCGCACGAAGCCGGCGACATGGTCGACCGTCGCATCGTGCCCGACCTGCGCTGGATCGCGGCCCGCTACCCGATCTACGTCACCGACGGCTACTCCGGCCCGCTGCCCGACGGCAAACACGTCGGCTGCAACATGTGCCACGTGCGCAACTCCGACCACTACAACGGCGTCGCGGTCGACGTCGTGCCGCTGCACGGGACCCCCGGCAGATGCGATGCCTCGTGGGCGCCGATAACCCGC
Source organism: Solirubrobacterales bacterium (assembly GCA_035693065.1). GTDB lineage: Bacteria > Actinomycetota > Thermoleophilia > Solirubrobacterales > 70-9 > VAYN01. The sequence continues at coordinate 16,244 of DASSHE010000023.1, read as the reverse complement.
CTCGCCCACTGGGCCGAGCCGGCGCAGAACCAGCCCCGTCTCCCCTTCCGCTGGGTCGGTTACGACGGCGACGCCGGCCATGGCTGCGGCAACCACCTCCATCTCTCCTGGGAACACTCGACCGCGCCGATGTTCCAGCTCGCCGAATGGGTCGACGTCTTCCCCGCGCACGGGCAGGCGCCGAGCAAGCCCCCTGTGCCGAGCACGCCACCCGCGGGGATCAAGCCGCCGAAGGGCCCCCAGGGAGGCAGCGAGCCCGAGCCGATCGCCGAATCCGGCCCGCGCGGCGGGATCTCGGTGGTCCAGTCCGGCGGCGTTTCTCCTCGGGGCTGACCAGGAACCGGACCCGGTAGGGGTGGCCGTAGGATGCGGCCGATGCGTCGCCCGTTATTGCTCGCCGCTCTCGCCAGCTTGGTCGTCGGCGCCGGCTGCGGCGCTACCGACAGCTCGACGCCGGTCGCATGTCTCGAAGGGCCGGCCACCTACTTGAAGGCGCTCGAAGGAGCGCCGGGGGAGGTGGAGCTGGGCGGCTCGACGTCGATCTCCGAATGCCTCGCCCAGAACCAGAAGGGGGGCGACCTGGCGACGGTCGGCGAGTCGATGCTGCGCGCGACGACCCAGCTCAACGCGGAAGCGCGCGCCAAGCCGGGCGGGGCGGCGAACCTGCAGCTCGGCTACCTGCTGGGGGCGGCCCAGCGCGGCGCCGACAGCACCGAAGGGATCCACGACGAGCTCGTCCGCCGGCTCACTGCCGCCGCCCGCTACAGCCCCGGCAACCGCCCCCCGCCGGCCGCCTTCCTCAGCGCCTACCAGCGCGGCTTCGACGCCGGCGAAGCGCACGGCTGAATACGCTTCCCCCACCACGACTTCGACGGAGGCCCGAACTTGACTGAGCAGCTCTGGGGTGGCGAGACCACCAAAGCCGTAGACAACTTCCCGGTCTCGGGCGAGCGGATTCCGGTTCCGGTCGTCCGCTGGCTCGGCCGGCTGAAGGCTGCCGCAGCACGCGTAAACGGTGAGCTGGGCGGGCTCGACGGCGAGCTGGCGGCCCGGATCGCCGACGCCGGCGACGCGGTCGCCGCGGGCGAGCACGACGACCAGTTCCCGGTCGACGTCTTCCAGACCGGCTCGGGCACCTCCTCGAACATGAACGCCAACGAGGTGATCGCCAAGCTCGCCGGCGAGCCGGTCCACGCCAACGACCACGTCAACATGGGCCAGTCCTCCAACGACGTCTTCCCGTCCGCCGTCCACCTGGCGGCGCTGGGCGAGGTGACGCACGACCTGCTGCCGGCGATGGAGGGCCTGCAGGAGGCGCTCGCCGAGAAGGCCGAGCGCTTCGCCGACGTCGTCAAGGCCGGCCGCACCCACCTGATGGACGCCGTGCCGGTGACCCTCGGCCAGGAGTTCGGCGGCTACACCGCCCAGGTGCGGCTCGGCATCCAGCGGATCGAGGGGACGCTGCGCCGGGTCGGCCAGGTCCCGCTCGGCGGCACCGCCACCGGCACCGGCCTCAACACCCACCCGGAGTTCGCCGCCAGGGTGCGCGAGAAGCTCGCCGCCGACACCGGCCTGTCGATCTCCGAGCCGCTCGACCGCTTCGAGGCGCAGGGCAACCGCGACGCCCTGGTCGAGCTCTCCGGCGCGCTCAAGGTCTACGCGGTCTCGCTCAACAAGATCGCCAACGACCTGGCGCTGATGGGCTCCGGCCCGCGCGCGGGCCTCGCCGAGCTGCGCCTGCCCGAGCTGCAGAAGGGCTCCTCGATCATGCCGGGCAAGGTCAACCCGGTGATCCCGGAGGTCGTGATCCAGGTCGCCGCTCAGGTGATCGGCAACGACACCGCGATCACCGTCGCCGGCAGCCAGGGCCAGTTCGAGCTCAACGTGCGCGTGCCGCTGATCGCCCGCGACCTGCTCGACTCGGTGAAGCTGCTCGCCTCCGCCTCGCGCCTGCTGAACGAGAAATGCGTCGCCGGGATCGAGGCCAACGAGGAGATGACCGAGCGCCACGCCGAGGCCACCCTGGCGACGGCGACCGCGCTCAACCCCCACATCGGCTACGACCGCGCCGCCGACATCGTCAAGACCGCCGCCGAGTCGGGCCGCTCCCTCCGCGAGGTGGCCTTGGAGCAAGGAGTGGAGCCCGCCGTGCTCGAGGAGGCGCTGGACCACCGCCGCATGGCGCGGCCGCACGAGTAGCGGGCGGTCAGCCTTGCGGAGTACGGCGGAGGAAGTCGTCGAACATCGGAACCGTAAAGGCGGTATCGCCATGAGCTGGGCTGTACACCATTCCCTTTTGAATCAGGCTCGAACGCCGCGGGGCCACGCTCTCCACTTTCACCCCTAACCTTGCCGCGATGTCACCGGATCGGTGCGGACCCGGGCCAAGTTCAGCCATAGCCGCGAGGTATTTCTTCTCGGCCGGAGTCAGCCTGTCCATGCGAACCCGGAAGAAGTTCTCGTCAAGTCGGCGTTGAACGTCGCGGGCAGCAAGATTGACGTCATCGAGTGTGATCGGTGATTCTGGGGCGGTGTTCCAAACGTGGTAGCCCCACTCCTGAAGAAAGTAGGGGTAACCCTGGGTGAATCCCAAAAGGCTGTCGAGCGCATCCGCGGAGAACTCCACGCCGTGCTCGCTTGCCGGGGTCACTAGAACCGATCGAGCGTCGTCATCGTCCAGTGAGCCGATCTCTGGGAAGTCAAAGAGCCTCTCGGCATATGACTTCGCATTCCCTGCCAACCCCGGAAGCTGGGGCAGCCCGGCGCCGACGAGGATTACGGGAAGGCTCAGTTGGACGGTTCGGTGGATCGCGGTGATCAACGCGGCGAGTTCGGCGGCGCCGAGATACTGGACCTCGTCGATCGCCATGAGGAATCCTCGCCCTCGATCTTTGGCTGCCTCTCCGGCGGCGACAAGCAGATCGGTGGTGTCCTCGGCCAGAACACCGGAGTCCGCGGTGCCGGCGATCGCATCTACGTTGAGCGCGATCGAGGTTCCGTCAGGCAGATTGTATGAAAACGATTTGAGCGTTCCCAAAGCACGTTTGACCGCGCTCGACACCGTTCCCCTGTCCAGCTCCAGAAGGACAGAGCGAAGACGTGCGGCCAACAGATGCTCGAAATCGCCCGTCTCCGGCGCCTCGATGAATGCGCTCACAAATCCCTCGTCCTGGGCCATCTGATCGAATCGGTTGAGCAAGACCGTCTTGCCCACACCCCGCAGGCCGATCGGCATGATGCTCTTCCCCGGACGCTCCGAGGCGGTGCGCCGCAGAGCGATTTCGTAGTCGGCAACAAGATTGTCACGGCCGACGAAGGCCGGGGGCGACGTACCAGCGCCAGGTGAGAAGGGATTGTCGAAGGGGTCCATCCCAACGGACCTTACCGAATCTTATCTTTCTTACCGAGAATTCCGGTAAGATCAGTTGAATCGGCGACTAGCCCTGCAGCGTGACGAAGCGCTCCTCGGTCAGCTCGAGCACGGCGAAGGCGGGGCCCTCGCGGGTGTTGCCCGAGTCCTTGACGCCGCCGTAGGGCATCTGGTCGGCGCGGAAGGTCGGCACCTCGTTGATCAGCACGCCGCCGAACTCGAGCGTCGCCGCCGCCTCGAGGCCGCGTCCCATGTCGCGGGTGAAGACGCCGGCCTGGAGGCCGAACTTGGAGTCGTTGGCCATCCGCAGCGCCTCGTCGAACTCGGTGTAGCGGTCGATCGTCGCCACCGGGCCGAAGATCTCCTCGCACCATGCCTTGGCCTCGTGCGGCGGCGACCCCAGCAGCGTCGGCGCCAGGCAGCGACCCTCGTCGACCAGCTCGCCGCCGGTCAGCAGCTCGGCGCCGCCAGCGACCGCCTCGTCGATCCACTGCTTGACCCGGTCGCGGTCGCCGGGCGAGATCAGCGGGCCGACGTCGGTCTGGGAGTCGAGCGGATCGCCGACCCGCAGATCCCGGGTGTTGGCGACGAGCCGCTCCGTGAAGGCGTCGGCGACGTCCGCCTGGACGAGGATCCGCTGGATCGAGATGCAGCTCTGCCCGGCGTGCGAGAAGGCGTGCAGCTTCGCTTTGTCGGCCGCCGCCTCCCAATCGCCGTCGCTGTGGACGATCAGCGGGGCGTTGGAGCCGAGCTCGAGGTTGACCTTCTTGTGGGGGACGCGGCTGCGGATGTCCCAGCCGACCTCGGCCGAGCCGGTAAAGCTGAGCGCGCCGGTCAGCCGATGCTCGACGATCGCGTTGCCGACCTCCGAGCCCGGGCCGGGGACGACGCTGAGCCACCCCTCGGGGAGGCCCGCCTCGAGCAGGATCCGCGCCAGCTTCAGCGCTGAGATCGGCGTCTGCCCGGCGGGCTTGAGCACGACCGCGTTGCCCGCGGCGATCGCCGGGCCGAGCTTGTGTGCGACGAGGTTGAGCGGGAAGTTGAAGGGGCTGATCGCGCCGACGACGCCGTAGGGGACGCGCATCATGATGCCGAGCTTGCCGGCCCCCGGCGTCGAGGCCTCCATCGGCACGGTGCCGCCGCTCAGCTTGCGCGCCTCGACCGCAGAGAAGGTCAGCGTGTCGACGCAGCGCCCCGCCTCGGCCGTCGCGGTCTTCAGCGGCTTGCCCGCCTCCGCGGCGATCGTCAGCGCCAGCTCGTCGATCCGCTCGTCGACCAGCTCGGCGGCGCGATCGAGCACGGCGGCGCGCTCGTGCTGGGGGAAGTCGCCGGACTCGAAGGCGGCGCGCGCGGCGATCGCGCAGCGGTCCACCAACGATGCGTCGCCGAGTGCGACCCGGCCGACCAGGCTGCCGTCGTAGGGGCTCTCGACCTCCCCCCACTTGCCCGTCTCGATCCACTCGCCCGCGGCGAGGAGCGAGTGGTCGACCGCTTGCAGCGTCTGCGTCGCCATCCCGACAAGCGTAGTGCAGGCCGAGACTCCGCCTTCACGAATCTGTTCCCCAGAGATGCGCTTCCGCCTCACAGCCCTCCTTTTCTTCCTCCTGCTCGTCCCGAACGCCCAGGCGGGCGTGCGCTGGGTCGTCGCCGGGCACGGCTTCGGCAACGGCGTGGGGATGAGCCAGTACGGCTCCTACGGCTACGCCGAGCACGGCAAGGGCTACCGCTTCATCCTCGCCCACTACTACAGGGGAACCACGATCGGCACGCTGCCGGGGCCGCGGATCGTGCGCGTGCTGATCGACATCAGCGGCGGCGACGTCGACTTCGGCGAAGCGACCAGCGCCTGCGGCAGGGCGCTCAACCCCGGGCGCGGCTACGACGCCCACCGCATCGGCCGCAGCGTGCAGCTGCGCACGTCCGGCGGCAAGCCGCTAGCGAACTGTGGGCGCAAGCTGACCGCCGCGGGGCACAGCCACGTCTCGATCGAGGGCAGCGAGTACCGCGGCACGCTCGAGGTCGTGCCGACGGACGAAAGCTCGGGCTCGCTGAACGCGGTCAACGCGCTGCCGGTCGACCAGTACGTCAAAGGCGTGGTGCCGAACGAGTCGCCCGCGTCATGGCCGCCGGCCGCGCTGGAGACGCAGGCGGTGGCGGCGCGCTCCTACGCACTGGCCGACCAGGTCGGCGGCAACGACTTCGACCTCTACGCCGACACCCGCAGCCAGGTCTACGGCGGCATGGACAGCGAGGCAGCAAGCAGCAACCGGGCGGCTGAACTGACCAGGCGCCAGGTCGTGATGTACGGCGGCAAGATCGCCGAGACCTTCTTCTCCGCCTGCTCGGGCGGCCACACCGAGAGCGTCCAGAACGTCTTCTTCGGGCCTCCCATCCCCTACCTGGTGGGAGTGCCCGACCCCTACGACGGCGCCTGCCCGCTGCACACCTGGAAGCTGACCTTCAGCGGCCGCGAGATCAGCGCCCGGCTCGGCAGCTACCTCGACGGTCAGCTGAAGCGCGTGGTGGTGACCAAGCGCGGGGTCTCACCCCGGATCCTCTGGGCGAAGCTCTACGGCACGGGCGGGGTGACGAAGATCCGCGGCGACGAGCTCGAGTCGGCGCTCGGCGCCTACGACCGCTGGATGAGCTTCCGCGAGATCGTCAACGGCAAGGTGGTCAGCCATCCGGAAACGGCTGAATCGGGATGCCGTGATCCGTCTCCCTCATGCCCAGCTCATACGCACCGCCCGCCGGGAGATCCAGGCGGAGCGCAGGCAGGCTAGGCCGTTCCACCGTCAGCTCGAGGTCGGCCACCGAGCAGTTGATCGTGTGGTGCTCGGGGCCCTTCGGGTCGGCGTAGACCCAGCCCACGAAGTCCTTCTTGGGGGCCGCGACCGCGCCGCGGACGACGATGTCCTTGCCCGGGAGGACGAAGCGGCACTCGCCCGCGGACTCTTCAATCGTCGCCTCGCGGATCCGGCCTAGGCCGCCGAGGCGATGGGCGCTGCCTTCGAGCACCAGCATCCCCGACGGGACCCATGGAGTCGTCCAGGGGCCGAGCTTGATCCGCGCCGCGCCCGCATCGAAATAGGTGTCGGGAGCACCGGCGAAGCCCGTCCCCTCGAGCCAAACCCAGCGCTCGGCGTGCTCGGAGCCCCAGTTGTGGCCGATCATCCCCGGCCAGCCGTCGAGCTCGATCGTCTCGCCATCCAGCTCGACCCTGCCCTCGAAGCGGGCCTCGGGATAGGGCGCGACGAACTTCGTCTTCGGCAGCCGCGTCTCGTAGAGCCGGTCCGACGGCAGGTACTTGCAGGGCTCGGCGTCGCCGGCGAACCTCAGGTCCCAAGACGCCTTGACGGCGTCGGTGTCGACCGCGCCGGCGGCACGCCCGGGCCCGATCTCCGCGCCGTCCACCTCGATCCACGAGCCATCGGGGACCGACAGCTCGGAGGCCGGGACCGTGACCTTGGTCGCCCGCGGCCCGGCCGCCTTGCGGTCGAAGAGGACGAACCAGATCGAGGCGCTGGGCTCGGCCCCGGGGCGCTTGTGAACCGTGTGGCGGATCCAGATTCCCCGCCCGCCCCCCGGGCGGCAGGCCTTTATGTAGAAGCTCTCGTAGTGGCCCGCCTTGGCGGCGATCCGCGGGAAACGCGCTCCCTGGTCCATCTGCCGACGCTACACCTTGATCGTGATCACGTCGCCGTCCTGGACGACGTAGTCGCGGCCCTCGATGCGCAGCACGCCGCGATCGCGCCCGGCCGAGTAGCCGCCGCACTCGACCAGCTGCTGCCAGCCGATCACCTCGGCTTTGACGAAGGCGTCCCGAATCTCGGTGTGGATCGTGCCGGCGGCCTCGAGCGCCGTGGCGCCCCGAGAAAGCGGCCGGGCCACCGCTTCCTTGTCCTCGCCGGCGGTGAAGAAGGTGATCAGCTCGAGCAGGTCGTAGGCGGCGCGGACGAGGCGGGCAAGGCCGGAGCCCTCAACCCCGTAGGACTCGCGCATCTCCTCCGCTTCGGCCGGGTCGAGCTCGGCCAGCTCGCCCTCGATCCGGGCGCTCACGGCGACCACGCCCGCGCCGACCTCCGCCGCGTGGGCGGCGACCGCGGCGGGCGGCTCCGCGTCCCCCTCGTCGACGTTGGCGACGTAGAGGATCGGCTTCGAGGTCAGCGCCTGCAGGTTGGCCGGGCCGTGGGCGGCGGCGTCGGGAACCGGCACCGAGCGGGCCGGCTTGCCGGCGGCGAGCGCCTCGACCACCTGCTCGAGCCAGCCGCGCTCCGCGATCGCGTCGGGCTCGCCCGACTTGGCGCCCTTGCGCACGCGGTCGAGCCGCCGCTCGGCCTGCTCGTAGTCGGAGAGCACCAGCTCGGTCTCGATCGTCTCGATGTCGGCCAGCGGATCGACCCGGCCGTCGGGGTGGGGGACGCCGGAGTCCGCGTGGCAGCGGACGACGTGGCAGATCGCGTCGGTCTCGCGGATCGAGGCGAGGAACTGATTGCCGAGGCCCTCCCCTTCGGAGGCGCCCTTGACCAGGCCGGCGATGTCGTGGAAGGAGATCGTCGCCGGCACGAGCTCGGAGCTGCGCACGGTCTCCCCCACCTGCTGCAGGCGCTCGTCGGGCACCTGGGCGATCGCCACGTTGGGCTCGATCGTCGTGAACGGGTAATCGCCGGTCTGGGCGCCGCCCTTGGTCAGCGCGTTGAAGAGGGTCGACTTGCCCGCGTTGGGCAGCCCGACGATCCCGACCTTCATGAAGCGCCGCCTCCTCTGCTCATAGCGAGAGCGGCACGATCAGGCCCAGGAGGACGCCGAGCAGGACACCGGCGAGGACGTCGGATGGGTAGTGCATCCCCAGATACGGACGGCCCAGGGAGAGGGCGAGGGCGAGCAGGAAGGCGAGAGCGGCCCAGGGCTCGACCCTGGTCATCGCGGTCGCCACGGCGAATGCCGAGGTCGCGTGGGCAGAGGGGAAGCTGAGCGAGCTGGGCGCGCCCCCCAGCGGCGGCAGGCCCTCCAGCACCGGCCGCGGCCGCCTGACGATCGCCTTGACCACGTAGTTGAGGCCGATCGAGATCGGGCCGAGGAAGGCGCAGACCAGCCAGGCTTCGCGGTGGCTCCCGTCGACGATTGCCAGCAGGACGCCGAGCGCGAACCAGATCGCGCCGTTGTTGCCGGCCCTGCCCAGGACCTTCGCCGTCGCCTCGAGGGCGGGCGTGTGCCACTCGGTTCGCATCAGGCGCAGCAGCTTGAGGTCGAGACTCCGCATCGGCGGCGCAGGATAATCCGCCGCGATGCCCTTCGTACCCGGCTACGTCCATACCCCCGGCCAGCACTGCGGCTCGACCGCGCTGCGCAACCTGCTCGCCTTCCACGGGACCGAGATCAGCGAGGAGCTCGCGTTCGGGCTCGGCGCCGGCGCCTGCTTCTACTACGTGACGATCGAGGACGCCTCGCCGACGCGCTGGTTCAACGGCCGCACCGCCCGGCTCGAGGAGAACTTCGCCGAGCTGACCGGGGCCGCGCTGGAGCTGCGCACCTTCGAGCCGGGTGAGGACGCCGCCTGGGAGACGGCCCGCGCGGAAGTGGACGAGGGGCGCCCCGTGCTGCTGCTCACCGACCTCTACTTCCTCGATCACTACGGCAACTCGGCCCACTTCCCGGGGCACGCGGTCGTCCTCGCCGGCTACGACGAGGAGCAGGCACACCTCTCCGACACCGGTTTCGAAAGCCTGCAGACGACCCGGCTGGAGAACCTCGATCGGGCGCGCCACAGCGATCACCCCGCCTACCCGCTCGCGGGCCACATGTTCAGGGTGACGGACGAGGTCTCGCCCGAGCGCCTGCGCGATGCGATCCCGGCGGCGATCGAGCGGGCGGCGCGGGCGATGGTCGAGCCCGAGTTCCCCGGCTTCTCCGGCCTCGACGCGGTGCGCCGCCTCGCCGCCGAGGCCGGATCGTGGCCGGAGGTCGCCGAGGACTGGCAGTGGTGCGCCCGCTTCGGCTACCAGGTGATCGAGCGCCGTGGCACCGGCGGCGGCGCCTTCCGGCTGATGTACGCGCGCTTCTTGGAGGAGGCGGGCCGCGCCGAGGCCTCCCTGGCGGCACAGGCCGGGGTCGCGTGGACCGATCTGGCCGAGGCCTTCCGCCTCGCCAGCGAGCGGGACGAGCGCGACCCTGACCTCTGGCGTGAGATCGACACCCTGGCCAACCGAGTAGCCGAGGCGGAGGAGCGCCTCTGGCCCGCGTTGGCCAATCCGTAGTTATCCCGCTTGGAGCCCGCGGTGGCCATGCTGTACCGTTTTCAACTGCGGGAGGCGGGTAGCTCAATTTGAAACCCGTCTTTGGAGGAGAGTCTCATATGGGAAGCAAGCGTGGTCCAGTAGGACTGCTCGTTGTTACCGCCGCATTCCTCGTTCTCGCCCTTGGAGCCTCCGGCGCGCAAGCCGAATTCGGTATAGCGCGGTGGGAAGCGCTGACGTGTAAAACCGACGCGAGTGCGTTCGGCCTTGGCCGTTGGGATGAAATCGGCGATCCGTGCGTCAGAACCGACGAAACGAGTCGTTTCTACACCCAAGCCGCCGGCCATCCGAACTTCGGCATCAACGCCTTTTTGATGAACCAGACGGAAACTGCGCCCTTCCTCCCTGACGGCTTTCTGAAACGGACGCGGGTCGAACTTCCCGAGGGCCTCGCCGTCAACCCGCAGGCCACGCCGCAGTGCACGCCGGAGCAGGTCGAGGAAGTCGTGGTCGCCGGCCCGCCGACCATAACCAAATGCAAAATCGAACAGCCGGGCGCGGAAATCGGCGTCGATTTCATCAGCACCCTGGCGTCCCCCGCAGGGCCGGTGGTAACGATTCCGGCCTTCGTCTTCAACGTCGAAACGCCTGACGACCCGTCGTCACCATTCTTCGGAGCGCCGTCGATGGCCGGGTTCAACCCAGCAGGCAAAGAGGCGACCTTCCTGGTCGGCGACCTCAATCCCAAAGACCAGCACATCTCGTTCACCACCGAGCCCGACCTGGAATCACCGCTTGTCGGCGGTGCGCCGGTCATCGGCTCGCGGCTCGTCTTCAACGGCAAAGCTGGCGCGGGTTACATCACGCTACCTAGCGAGTGCAACGGCCAACCCCAGCGCTCGCCCCTCATAGCGACCTCACAGACGGACGAAGAAGACAGCTCGGTTTCCGTCACCCCATACAGCGTTACCAGCTGCGACAAAGTGCCGTTCGAACCGGGCATCGACGTCACCTCCGGCGGTAAACAGACCGACTCGCCCAACCCGTCGACGGTCAACGTGACGATCCCGTTCAACCCCGATCCGGAAGGCATCACCAACTCCCAGCTGCACGTGGCGAAAGTAACCCTGCCCGAAGGCGCGGGAATCAATCCCTCAGCCGGAAACGGCATCGCATCCTGCACTGACGCCCAGTTCGGGCTGGGTACCGGGAACCCGATCACCTGCCCCGCCGCCTCGCGGATCGGCTCTATCGAAGTCGAAACCCCGTCACTGCCGGGAATCCTCGGCGGTGAGGTCTACGTCGGTCAGCAGCTGAACGGGAACTCGACCACCGGGGAAACGTTCCGCATCTTCCTGCACGTCACCTCGGCCCGCTTCGGGGTCAACGTGCGCTTGCTCGGGAGGATCTTCCCCAACCCGGTCACCGGCCGACTCACGGTGGTGGTCGCTGAAAACCCGCAGGCGCCGTTCGAATCCTTCCGGGTTCACATCGACGGTGGGGCCCACGGGGTTCTCACCAGCCCAGACACCTGCGGACCGCACACGACCAACACGGCGCTGACGCCGTTCTCGAGCGCAACCGATGCGACGCCGAGCAGCGCCTTCAGCCTGAGTGAAATCGCCGGTGGTGGACCGTGCCCGAAAACGCTTGCAGAGCGGCCGTTCAAGCCGTCCTATCAAGCGTCGCCGGTGAGCATCGAAGCGGGCAAGTTCACGCCGCTGAACATCGACCTCGGACGCGCCCCGGGCAGCCAGGAGGTCAAGCGGATCGACGTCAACCTGCCACCCGGGATGGTCGCAAAGCTGAAGGGCACCGAATACTGCCCGCAGTCCGCGATCGAAGCCGCTACCAAGGGGAGCGGCAAGGGCGAGATCGCCAGCCGGAGCTGTCCGTCGAACAGCCTGGTCGGCAGTACGCGTATCGCCGCCGGTTCGGGCCCCGACCCGTTCCAGACCGACGGCAAGGTCTACCTGGCCGGCCCCTACAAGGGCGCGCCGCTGAGCATGGTGTTCGTCACGCCGGCCGTCGCTGGACCGTATGACCTCGGCAACGTGGTCGTGCGGGCGGCGCTCAACGTCGACCCCGAAACGGCCGAAATTCACGCCGTCTCGGACCCGATCCCGAACGTGTTCAACGGAGTGAAGCTCGACATCCGCTCGATCGCGGTCCGCATCGACCGGAAGAACTTCACGGTCAACCCGACGACCTGCCGTGAACCGCTGTCGATCAACTCGACGATCTTCGGCGGCGGGGGCAACCCGGCCAACGAAGCTCAGTGGCAGCAGGTCACCAGCAGCAACGGCATCCAGTTCGTCAAGTGCAAGTCGCTGCAGTTCAAGCCGCGGTTCTTCGCCCGGATCTTCGGCGGCAAGCACCAGACCCAGAGAGCGCAGAACCCGAAGTTCCGGGCGATCCTCGCGGCTCGCAACGGCGACGCCAACCTGAGGCGCGCGTCGTTCATCCTGCCGCGGGCGACGATCCTCGATCAGAGTCACATCAAGACGATCTGCACGAGGGTCCAGCTGGCCGCCAACGAATGCCCGAAGAACGCCATCTACGGGCATGCGAGGGCGACTTCGCCGCTGCTGGCCAAGCCGCTCAAGGGCCCGGTCTACCTGACCTCGTCCAGCCATGAACTGCCGGATCTGCTGGCCGATCTGCACGGCCAGGTTCCGATCCGGCTGCGCGGCGTGATCAGCTCCCAGCACGGCCGTTTGAAGACGGTGTTCAACAACACGCCCGACGTGGCGGTCAGGAAGTTCGAACTCACCATGAAGGGCGGCAATAGGGGCCTGCTGGTCAACTCCCGGAACCTCTGCGCACGGCAGACGAACGGCTTCCTCAACCTGCTGGCGCAGAACAGCCGGCGGATGAGGACGAAGAACCTGCGGCTCAACATCCCCGCCTGCCACGGCGGCAAGAGGCACCACAAGAAGTAATCGAGCGCCGTGGGAGCCCGGGCGGGATTGACTTCCGCCCGGGCTCCCTTTCAGAAATCGCTGCGCAGCCGGCGCCAGTGCTTGCGTCCGCGCCCGGGTGACTCCACCACACCGGCGTCGCGCAGCTTTCGCAGCTCGGCGCGGATGTGATCGACCCCGACGTCCGGCAGAGCATCCCGAACCTCAGCCGAGGTAAACGTGTCGGCAATATGAAGACGAACGAAGCTCCGGATGCGCGTCGCCTTCGAGCCCCGGCCGGTGCCCAGGCCAGCCGCATACTCCTCGAGCTGCCGGTAGGCGCCGATCAGGATGCCGAGGAAGTAGTCCAGCCAGGGCCAGATGTCGTGCTCTCCCCGATCCCAGCCGGCGGTCGACGCCTGGAGGGCCTCGTAGTAGGTCTCCTTGCTCTCCTCGACCAAGCGCTCGAGGCTGACGAACCGCCCGATGTCGTGACCGGCCTGGTAGAGCAGCAGCAATGTGAGGAGCCGGGACATCCTTCCGTTGCCGTCGTTGAACGGATGGACCATCAGGAAATCGAACACGTATGCACCGGCGAGCAGAAGAGGCGCATGGCGTCCGTCCGCCACCGCCATCGCGAAGCGCTCGTGCAGCTCGTCCATCGCCCTCGGGGTCTCCGAGGGCGGCGTGCCACGGAAGATCACGGCCATCCTCTTACCGGAGGGGTCGAAGCGGGCGACCTCGTTTTGGACATTCTTGAAGCGGCCGCCGCGAATCGCCGTGCGTGCGTACAGGTCGCGATGGAACTGCAGCACGACGGAGGGGGTAAAGGGGATCTGCTCGGCGCTCTCGTGGATCGTCCCGAGCACATCGCGATATCCGGTGATCTCCTCCTCCGATCGGTTCTGCGGCCGGGCCTCGTCGCGGACCAGTTCGACGATCCGCGGTGCCGGAGCTGTGATCTGCTCGATCGCGTTCGACGCCGCCGTGCTTTGGATCATCGCCGCCTCGCGTAACGCATCGATGGCCCTTGGATCGCGATGGCGGAGAATCTCCTCGCGGCCGTGCCCAGCGCTGACGGTGCCGAGCGCCGCCGCGAAAGGGGCGGGGACCATACCCAGGTGCTTCTCCAGTTCGCGGAAGGTCTTCATAATAAAATAGGTATTAGACGACTGAGAATACCTATTTCATCTCCTTAGTACCCATTCCGCCTCGCAAGAGGCGCGTGCCCAGGGCATCGCTGCGCTATGCATGAGGCATGGCGGAGGGCGACACCATTCTGCGAGCCGGGCGTCGCATCGAGGCGGCGCTCGGCGGGCAGGTGCTCGCGGTGCGGCCGGGCAGGGGGCCCGGGCGGGCCGCCGGGCTCGAGCGCCTCGACGGATGCCGGCTCGAGGGGGTCGGGACGCACGGCAAGCATCTGCTGCTGTGCTTCGGCGAGTTGACCTTGCACAGCCACCTCGGCATGAGCGGGTCCTGGCAGGTGGGCCGAAGGGGCGAGCGCTGGCGCAAGCCTGCCTCCGCCGCCTGGGCGGTGCTGACCGGGGAGGCAGCGGAGGCCGTCCAGTTCGGCGGCCCCACGCTGCGCGTCCTCAGCGCCGCACGCCTGCGTCACGACCCCACGCTCGCCCGCCTCGGACCCGACGTGCTCGCGCCCGACTTCGATCTCGGCCAGGCGCTGCCCCGCCTGCGTGCCGCCGGCGATCGCGAGCTCGGCGATGCTTTGCTCGATCAGCGCCTGCTTGCGGGCGTCGGCAACATCTTCAAGAGCGAGGCCTGCTTCGCCGCAAAGATCGATCCGTGGCAGCCGATCGACGGCCTCTCCGACGAAGAGCTGGCAGAGGTCGTCTCAGCCGCCCGCAGCCTGATGCTGGAATCGGTCGACCGCGGTCGCCCCGACCCCGCCGTCTATCGCCGCGCCGGCAGGCCCTGCCCCGCCTGCGGCAGACCGATCGCCGCCCGCGGCCAGGGCGATGCCAACCGGCGCACCTACTGGTGCCCGCGCTGTCAGCCGCCTTCTTAACATTTGCGTTCTGCCCGCCTGAGCCTCTGCGAATTATTTCGACAAATGCAGGGTTTCCTTCCAGAACGACCAGGCTGAACCTGATGTGGAGCCTTGGCCACACTTTAAAATTCAGCGCGCATTTGGCCGAATATTGGGTACTCTCGATTTGCCTGTGCAGTACGCGATCAGACATATCGCCAGATGGCGGATCATCGCGATCGGTGGCGCGGTGACGATGATGCTGCTGCTCGCAGGCGCAGCCCGAGCCGGCGCGGAAGGGACCGAGCCGGTCGCCGCGATCACGGCGGTAGCCGCGGAAAACGCGGAAAACATCCCTTCCGAAGCCGAAGCGACTCCCCCTTCCTCCGAAGCTTCCGAAGCGATTCCCCCCTCCTCTTCGGAACCTGCAACGGCGGTGGCAGAAGCCCCCGAGCCGGCGCAGGCGATGGAGCCCGAAGTGACGACGAACGTCCCGCCGGAAGCGGTGGCGGGAGAAGCGCCGGCCCCCCTGCCGTCTGCCGACCCCGCTTCGACCGAGGCCACCGACCCGCCCCCCGCCACGCCGGCGGCAACCACCGACTCTGCGCTCCGAAAAAGCGCCGCCGTTCCATCTGCCGATCCGGGGCTCAATCGAGATCTGAAGGAAACGACCGCGGCGGTCATCCAATCGGCTGGAACGTCGGCGGAGGCCGTCGGCCGGGGAGGGTTCACTGACCATCTCCAGCCTCTGCCCCGCCTTACTCCCCCAGGCGACGTCGGGTCTGCGCTCAACGGAGTCCCCAAGCTGGGGGCGGCGCTCGACGGAGTCGCCAAGGCGGCCGAGGCTGTGATGGGCAAAGCCCTTGACTCAATTGCAGGCGGCAGCCCCGGAAGCGTCCTGCAGCCGGCAGGGGGCGTGCCCGGTGTCGAGTTCAGCGCCCCGCCGCCTCAGGGGATTTCGCCGAGCGCGCCGCTAGGCGATTCCCAATCAGACGAACGAGAGATCGGCCGGGGTAGCCCGCTCATCCAACGCCGGATTGAGCTTGGGGATTTCAAGATGCCGCCGTTGCCTCTGGCGATGAGAGAAACCTCCTCCTCTGCCGGCGCCGGCTCTCTGACGCCTTCGCCTCGTGCTAGGCGACTCGTACCAGTCTCTGCCGCGACTACCGACTTCGCCGGCGGGGGGTCCGCAAACCACGCGCCTCTCAACGGCAATAGTCCGACGCCCTTGCCCAGCTCGCCCCAGGGCGAGGTGTCCGGGGCAGGCGGCTTTTCCTTCGTCCCCATCGCCGGACTGCTTGCGTTGCTCGCGCTGGCCGCTCCGACGATCTTCCGCAGGCTCGGGGAGCTGGCGGGTTTCCCCGCCCCGACCCCATTCGTCTGCGCACTCGAGCGCCCTGGCTAGGTCCCTGCCGGACCTCAAACCAGGGCTGCGCCGGGAGCCCAATCACTCCCCGGTGAAATAACTCGAGTAGAGAAAGGAACTACCAATGCGATATCCCACGGCTGTAATCGCAGCCGCGGTCACCCTGGCGATCGGAGCGGCGCCCGCCGCCGCCTCCACGCCGCTGCCGCTGCCGACGAGCGGACAGACCAACAGCAGCAGCGTGACCCAGGGCGACCCGAGCGCGACCGGTGGCAACGCCACCGCAACCGGCGGTGAAGGCGGCGACGCCAACACCGGCAACACCCAGATCGGGAACGGCAACGCGGTTGCCGTCTCGGTTGGCGGTGACAGCAACGCCGACGGTGGC
>DASSHE010000022.1:0-44261 GCA_035693065.1 Solirubrobacterales bacterium | reverse complement strand
TCGACGCGGTTTGCGCCGTCTTTTGGTGTCGCCGCGCGGCCCAGTTACCCCCCGAGTCGCTCGGCGACCGAGGAGGCTCGGAAGCCGACGGTCCCTGCCATCTGCTCCGCCCCTTAGGGCGCCACCCCGGTCGACCTCTTTGGCCGACGCGGGTGTTCTAGCACAGGAATTCTGAACAGTCAACGAGACCTGAGCGTTCCTTAAGGACTCGGAACTTCGTTCGCAGCAAAATACACGCAAACTCTGGTTTAATCTAGCGTCCCTGCGCAAATCGTTTAGCGAGGAGCTTGCTTTGGGAGTGCAGTTGGTGACGTTGGGGCCGGAGGGGACCTGCCATGAGCGGGCGGCGCGTGAATACATGCACTTCCAGGGCGTCGAGGACTTCGAGGTCGAGTTCATCTCCGACTTTCTCGACGGGCTGGAGCTGATCCGCGGACGTAAGGACGCCTTCCTGATCCAGTGCAGCGCCCATCCGAGGGTGCACGAGGTGACCGAGCGCTACTGGATGGAGATCTTCGTCGTCGACACCTTCATCTACCCGACCAAGGCGCTGGCGGTGCTGAGCCGCCGCGAGGTCGAGAAGCCGCGATCACTGGGCCTGGTTCCCGCCACCGCGGGCTACGTCGACAAGTCGGACTGGGAGGAGGTCGTCGACGTGGTCTCCAAGCCGGTGGTGGCGCGGGAGCTGCTCGAAGGCCGGTACGACTCAGGGCTGACCCACCTCGAGCATCTGAGCGAGCACGAAAACGAGCTGCGGCTCGACCTCGAGATCGGCGAAATCGACACCACCTGGGTCGTCTACGGGACGAAGAAGCGCTTCGAAGGGAGCGTGATCGGGATCCCCTCGCGTTCGATCTTCGAGCGCCGGATGGCCACGCCCTGACGATTACTCCGCGGGCTGACGCTCCCCGCGCCGGTGGCGGCGGACGATCGGCGCCAGGTAGCCGATCAGGACGCCGACCGCGACGGCGACGAGGATGACGACGATCAGAGGCGCCTCGAAGCTGGCGAAGAGGACTTCGAAGCTGACCTGCTGGGAGTTCTGCAGGGCGACGATGAGGACGAGTGCGACGAGAACGCCGACCAACCAGGCGCGCCAGTTGACCCGTTTCTTCTCCAGGGGCATCGATCAATCCTAGTTCCCGATAGGGCAGACTTAGAACCGATGGGAACCGCCCAGCGACCCGACCCGACCGAGTCCGTCCGCCACCAGCTGCGGCCGCTGTTCGACCAGGTCGTGATCAAGGAGCTCGACCAGGACCGGGTGCGGCGTTCCGGCCTGGTGGTCCCGCCCGGCACGCACGACCCACCGCCGGAACAGGGAATCGTCCTCGCGATCGGCCCCGGGCTCGACTGGTGGGCCAACGCCGGCGTCGAGATGCCGGTGCAGCCGGGTGACCACGTCGTCTTCCCTTCCTCGGCCGGGGTCTGGGTCGAGGTCGACGAGGAGCGGCTGCTGGTCTGTCGAGTGACCCAGCTCCTGGGCGTCCTCGAGTCAGCCTCGCTCTCGTCCGGCTGATCGCGATCGCGGCCAGGGCGGCGGCGAGAAACAGCGTCGGACCGGTGCTGTCCCTGATGACGGCGCTCGCTTGACAACCAATTGCGGCTGGTTAAGATCCTAGCCGGGTTACATTTGAAGCCTCGCGCGGTATCCGCGTCCGGGGCTAAATAGGGACATCAGTTCGGCAGGGGGGTAAGTCGTGCGGGGGAAACGGATGCCGGTATCGGGACGAGCGCCTCGGCTGCGCCTGCTGATCCTGCTCGTGATCTGTGCCTCCGCCCTGTGGGCACCCTCCGAGGCCGGGGCGGTGATCGGCCCCAAGCTGACGGAGTTCGGCGAAGAAGGCAGTGGCGCGGGCCAGATCTTGTTTCCGAGAGGGATCGCGGCCGATCCCGACACCGGCCATCTCTTCATCACGGATGCACAAAACAACCGCATCAGCGAGTTCACCGCTTGGGGCGAGTTTGTAAAGGTCTGGGGGTGGGGGGTTGCCGACGGGAGCGAAGAACTGCAGACCTGCACCGCCGCCGACGCGAAAGCGGGGCACGAATGCCTCGCTGGTATCGCCGGCGAGGCAGCCGGCCAGCTCAGGACCCCAGGAGGCATCGCCGTGGCCGAAAACGGCGATGTCTACGTCTTTGAACTGGAAAACCGCCGGGTCCAGGCCTTCTCCCCCGAAGGCGATTTCCTGCGAATGTTCGGCGGCGACGTCAACAAGACCCTCGGCGCCCCGAACCCTGACGTCTGCACCGCCGCCGAACTAGAAGCGGGCGGCGAATGCGGTGCCGGCGTCGAAGGCACCGGACCGAGTGAGTACTCGGATGCTGCGGTGGGCCGGTCAACTTTCCGCGACCTCCTGGACATCGTCTCAGGGACGGTCTATGTCGGCGACCGGAACCGGATCCAGGAGTTCGAACTTGACGGGACTTTCAAGACCGAAATCCCCCTGCCGAACCCGGGCGAAGCGAGCGGCTTGTGGATCGATCGCGCGAGCGGGGATATCTACTTCGTCTACGGGGCAGGCCCGGTGACTGAACCGGTGCCGGCGCTGCGCCTCTCGCCGGCCGGCGCGCTCGTCTACGAACTGCCGGAGAAGAAACCTAGCGAGGAAGGGACCTGGACCCCTGCCGCTGTAACCAGCGACCCGGACGGCAACGTATTCCTTGCACAAGGAGCGGCGGTCGGCCCCGAAGATGGTGGCTCTGTTCACCCGGGCGTAACGGCGCGGTTATTGGAGATCGACCCCTCCGGCGAAATCGTCGACTCCTGCTGCTCGCCCCCAGTGCCCGTGGGATCGGGAGTGGCGAACGTGGAGCTCCCGGCGGTGACGACCAACGTGGTTACCACCGCTGGCGACGCCGACCTCTACATCGTGAAACGAGCGCAAGAAGGAACCTCCGTCGAAGTTCGCGGACCGGCCCCCGACAAATGGCCGCCTCCACTAGTGCCGCCGGAAATCGTCGGGCAGTTCGCCGCCTCGCTCGACACCGACTCGGCGGTCCTGCAGGCCGAAATCAACCCGGAGTTCTGGGGCGATACCCACTACTACCTGGAATACGGGACTTCCGAATGCCGCCTTGGCGGCTGCAGCACCGCCCCGGTGCCGCCCGGCAACCTACTCGGGGGCGGCAGCGTGAAACTGGCAGTCACGACCGAACCGATCGAACTCCCCGGCCTCGACCCCGCCACCACCTACCACTACCGCTTCGTGGCCGCCAGCGGCGGCGGCGGCCCGGTCTACGGGGAAGACCCCGACGGCAATGGCCCCGAAGAACCGACCTTTGAAGACGGGATGGAACGGACGTTCACCACCTTTGCGCCGGAAACGAGTCCGCCCGAATGCCCGGAAAACCAGGCCTTCCGTACCGGGGTCGGCGCGAAGCTCCCCGACTGCCGCGCCTACGAGCTGGTCTCCCCGCTCGAGAAATTCGGCGGCGACATCGCCGTGCAGACGAACATCCTCGTTCTGCCGGCGAAGCTCGACCAGTCGGCACCCAGTGGCGACAAGCTGACCTACACCTCTTATCGAGCCTTCGCCGACCCGGTGGGCGCCGGCTACCAGAGCCAGTACCTCTCAACCCGCACGGCAGCCGGCTGGGCCACCGAGAACCTCTCCCCGCCGCTGGAAGGTCCGCCGGCGGGCTTGACCTCCGCCTTGGACGCCCCCTACAAAGCCTTCCGGGAAGACCTCTCCGTCGGTTGGTTGCGTCAGGACTACGAACCGGTGCTGGCGCCGGGTGGGGTGCCCGGGTACCCGAACCTCTACAGAAACGTGTTGGGCGAAGGCTATGAAGCCGTGACCACGGGCGAACCGTCGAGCACTACCCCCACCTCCCTCGCCCCGGAAGTGCAGGGCTTCTCCGCCGACGGGCGGCGGACGGTGTTCGCGGCCACTGGCAAGCTGACCGCGAACGCCTCAGCGAGCGAAATCTCGCAGGTCTATGAATCCTTCGAAGGGAACCTGAAGCTGGTGAGCGTTAGACCGAACGGGTCTGCGAGCACCGTCAAATCGTCGGCGGGCTCCTCCGAACTGGGAGGATTGGGTACTCCCGGCGGCAACCGGGCGGCCAACGTGACCCACGCGGTCTCAGCCAACGGATCGAGGATCTACTGGAGCGAAGGAGCGGCCGGGAGTGGAAAGGTCTACGTGCGGGTGGGGGGGACTAAAACGACCCCAGTCTCGGCCGGCGCTGCGATCTTTTGGGCGGCGAACCCCGACGGCAGCGCGGCGATCTACACCGAAGCCGGCGCCCTCAAGCGCTTCGATCTGAGCACCGCCTCCTCGACCACCTTGGTGGGCGCCTCGGTCGGGGGCGTGGTCGGGGAGAGTGAAGACCTCTCGCGGATCTACTTCGTGGCGACCGATGAACTGGCAGCGGGAGCGGTGGCGGGGCGACCCAACCTCTACCTCTATGAAGCTGGCCAGCCCCTGACTTTGGTTGCCGTGCTCTCAGCGGCGGACACCACGACCCCGCCGCGGCTCTCGGTGGACTCGGTCTCTCCTATGTTCCACGCCGCCCGCGTTACCCCGAGTGGGGAAACGGTGATCTTCATGTCACGCGCCGCCCCGAGCGGGGCCGACACCAAGGACGCCGCAAGCGGCAAGCAGGATGCTGAGGTCTATCGCTGGGACGTCTCGGCGCGCCAGCTGCGCTGTGTCTCCTGCCCGCCCGGAGGTGCGCGCCCGAGCGGGCAGGAACTTCTCTTCTCCGAAGCTCCCACCGGCTACTGGTTTGCCTCGGCGATCCCGGGCTGGGAACTGCAGCTGTATGCGCCGCGCGCCCTCTCGCGCGACGGCAGCAGGGTGTTCTTCGAAAGCACCAGCCCGCTGGTCCTCGCCGACACCAACAAGCACGCCGACGTCTATGAGTGGGAGGCGCCCAGCAGCGGTAAATGCAGCGAAGAAAATCCCTACTTCAGCGCCCGCTCGGGGGGATGCGTCTTTCTGATCTCCGGCGGCGAAGAACCGACCGATTCCCACTTCGTCGACGCCGACGCCGACGGCAGCGACGTCTTCTTCACCACCTCCCAGAGCCTGGTCAGCTCCGATCCGGACCTGATCGACATCTACGACGCGCGGGTCGGTGGCGGCTTCGCGATCGCGCCTGAACCCGAAGAATGCGAAGGGGAAGGCTGCCAGCCTGTCGCCCCCGCTCCTCCGGTGCCGCCGGCGCAGAGCAGTCAGGCAGGGCCGGGGAACCGCCACTACCCGCCCAAGTGCAAGAAGGGCTTCGTGCGCAAGCACGGCAAGTGCGTCAAGAAGAAGAAGCGCCACCACCACAAGAGCCACCACAAAGGAGGGCGCAGCTGATGCGCCGCCTCGTCGTCACCGTGATTTGCGTGGCCCTGTTTGCGGCCCTTTGGGCTTCGCCAGCGGACGCCGCCTTCGAAGTGCGTGCCTCGGACCTCTATTTGGAAGAAGCCGATGGCTCCCCCGCCAACTTGGCCGGTTCGCATCCCTTCGCGGCCGTTACCGTCTTCAAAACCAAGACGTTTCTCGGCGAAGATGGTCTGGCGCATCTTTCCGGCGCGCTCAAGGACCTCCGGGTCACGACCCCCCCGGGCCTGGTCGGCATCCCCACCGCCACCCCCAGGTGCTCGGGCGCCGATTTCGCCAACATCAACAAGAACATCGAACCACCGCTGCCCCACTGCTCCGACGACACGGTGATCGGCTACGTCACCGCGACTCCGAGTTTTTTCCCGCTGGAACCCGGGAGGGTCGATGGAGCCTCGGCGTCTGCCCTCTACAACCTCCAGCCACCGCCCGGCGCTGCCGCCAAGTTCGGATTCGTCGCGCTTGGCGTGCCCGTCACCCTGGACGCGACGCTGACCGAAAAGCCTCCCTACCGGGTGCTCGTCTCAGGGTTGAACCTGCCCCAGCCGCTGCTGATCTACGGGTCCTCGGCGACCTTCTGGGGAAACCCCACCGCCGTCGTCCATGACTCGCTCCGGGGCAGCTGCCTGAAAGAAGAACTCGCCCCCGACGGGTCGCCTCAATCCAAGGGCTTCCAGTGCCCAGTCACCCCCGGCACGCCGGAAACCGCCTTCTTGACCCTGCCCCGAGCCTGCACGGGACCTCTGGAGACCGAATTCCTCGCCGATTCGTGGGAAGAACCTTCTACCCAGGTCCTGACCACGTCGGTCACCCACGACGACGCCGAACCGCCGAACCCGATCGGCTTCGAAGGCTGCGAAGACCTCGAATTCGACCCCGGGCTGCAGGCCGGCCTGTCGGGGACTGCGGGCGAAAGCCCCAGTGGCCTCGACTTCGCGCTTTCGATGGAAGACGAAGGCATCTCGAATCCAGCGCAGCGGGCGCAGTCCGACCTCAAAAAGGTCGTCGCCACCCTGCCACAGGGCGTCACCCTCAACCCCTCCGCGGCCAACGGGCTGGCGGGTTGCACCACCGCCGAGTTCGAAGCTGAAGCGCTCAAATCGTTACCCGGCGAAAACTGCCCCGAGGCGGCAAAGGTGGGAACGGTCAAAATCAAATCACCGTTGGTCGATGAAGAACTCGAAGGCTCGCTCTTCGTCGCCCAGCCCGATGATCCGGCTACGAGCACGGCGCACGCGGAGAACCCCTTCGACTCCTTCCTCGCCGTCTACCTGGTGATCCGCAGCAAGAAGCTCGGGGTGATCATCAAGCAGGCGGGTGAGGTCGAGGCCGACCCGACCACCGGGCAGCTGACGACGACGTTCGACGAAACCCCACAGCTCCCGTTCAGCCACCTCGAAGCCCACTTCCGCTCCGGCCCACGGGCGCCGCTCGTCAGTCCCCGCGGTTGCGGCACCTACGTTGCCGAAGCGGTGCAGACGCCATGGGCGAACCCCGAAGAACCAGTTACGACGACCGCCGCCTTTGAAGTCGCGACGGGTCCCGACGGAGGCCCGTGCCTGGGCGATCAGGCACCGCTGGCCCCGGATCTGAGCGCCGGTACCGAAAGCAGCAAGGCGGGTGCCTACTCGCCGTTCAACCTGCGGATCACCCGCAACGACGGCGAACAGGAACTCACCAGCTTCTCGGCCACCCTGCCCAAAGGCCTGACCGGAAAGCTCGCGGGTGTCGAGCGCTGCCCCGACGCGGCGATCCAGACGGCGCGCACGAAGACCGGACGGGAAGAGCTCGCCGCCCCGAGCTGCCCGGCCGGATCGCAGATCGGCCACGTCCTCGCCGGCGCCGGGGTAGGTCCCGTCCTGACCTACGTCAAAGGGAACATCTACCTTGCGGGTCCCTACGGAGGCGATCCGTTCAGCGTCGTCGTCATAACGCCAGGGGTCTCGGGACCGTTCGACGTCGGCAACATCGTCATTCGCGAGGGCCTCACCTTGGATCCGACCACTGCCGAAGTCCAGATCGACTCTTCACACGCCGATCCAATCCCCCGCATCCTCAAAGGCATCCCGTTGCGGCTCAGGGACCTGCGGATCTCGACCGACCGTCCCAACTTCATCCTCAACCCGACTGGCTGCGAACCCGGCAGCATCCGAGCCCAGGTTGGGGGGGCTGGGCCGCTTCAGCTCACCTCCAGCTCGATTGCCGCCTTGACGGAGCATTTCCAGGCCAGCGACTGCTCGGACCTGCCCTTCAAGCCAAAGCTCGCGTTTTCGTTGAAGGGCGACATGAAGCGGGCTGGCAACCCGGCTTTCCGGGCGCAGCTGACGGCGCGGCCAGGAGACTCCAACATCGGCCGCGTGGCCGTCGTCCTGCCGCGCTCGGAGTTCATCTCGCCCCTTCACATCAACAACCCCTGCACGCGGCCCCAGTTCGCCGCCCACGCCTGCCCCAAAGGATCGATTCTGGGCCATGCCCGCGCTTTCACGCCGCTGCTGGACCAGCCCCTGGAAGGACCGGTCTACTTCCGCTCCAACGGCGGCGAAGGGGGACGGGAACTTCCCGACATCGTCGCGGACCTGAACGGCGAAGTGCACATCATCCTGGTGGGCTTCGTCGACGCGGTTCAGCACAAAGGATCGGAAGTCTCGCGGACCCGCAACATCTTTGAAGCGGTGCCCGACGCACCGGTGACCAAATTCGTGCTCTCGCTCAAGGGCGGCAAGCAAGGGGTGCTGGAAAACTCCCGCAACCTTTGTTCGCACCCCCAGAAGGCAGACGTTCGGATGATGGGTCAGAACGGCAAGCGGCACGACTTTCAACCGGTCATCAAGACCAGTTGCAAGAAGCACAAGAAGAAGCATCGTTAAGGTCAATTGTCACTACAGGGAGAGTGTGGATGATTTCGCTAGTGAGACATCGCCTGGGAATCCCGGGACTGATTGCAATCATCGCGCTGGTGTTCGCGATGGGAGGAGCGGCTTACGCTGCTAAGAAGTACGTCATTACGTCGACGAAGCAGATCAAGCCCAGTGTGCTCAAGCAGCTCAAAGGTAAGCAAGGTCCCCAGGGTCCGGCGGGTACGAACGGGACCAACGGCAAAGACGGCACGAACGGGACCAACGGCACTAATGGGGCTGCTGGCAAGAGCGTGGTAACTGCTACGTTGGCTCCTGGTGAAGGCGGATGTACTGAAGGTGGAGTGTCGGTGGAAGTTGAAGCGGCTGGCAGTCCCAAAGCGGTCTGCAACGGCGAAGAAGGATCTCCTTGGACCGCCGGTGGCGTACTTCCGTCAGGTGCAACCGAGCGCGGGACGTGGGCCGGCGATGGCGACAACCGCTTGACCTACACCCTGAACGAAGAAACCGAAGAATTGGAAGAACAGCCAATTAACACGTTCACCTTCATTCCGATTTCCTTTGCTCTTCCGGTGGCGCCCGCGCCAACGGAAGTGGTTTATTCGAAGCAGCTTGAAGAAGAAGCAGAACTTGGAGAACCAGTAGCACCAGTAGCAGGCTGCCCAGGTCTCGACGGAGAAGGCCTGCCGTTGGCGGACGCCGGCGTCCTGTGTGTGTACCAGATGAGTGCATCAACCCCAGCCGGTCCTACTTTCTTTGCCGGCACCAAGATCTTTCCCTCAGAACAAGGGGCCGATTCAATGGGAACGATCGCTGGATTCACTTGTAGCGCGCATAACTGTCGCTGGATGGGAGTCTGGGCGGTGACGGCCCCCTAAAGCTCCACTCTGTAGTTCGTGTGAACAAAGCGGCCGGCTCATTGCCGGCCGCTTTTCTTGTGTCTATTCCTCGAGCCACCGGAGGGCTTCGTCGAAGTTCTCCGAGCTCATTTCGATCAGCCTCGCGGCGATCTCGACTTCCCAGAAGCGGGCGCCGGCGAGCCAGGCTTTGCTGAGAAGTTGCCAGGCGCTGATCGTTGCCGAGATCGTCAGGTTGAGGGACTCAGCCATGGCTTCCATCAGCTTCTGAAAGCCCTCTTCGATCGCCGGCATCGCAGCCGAGGCGTCCTCGGTTCCCATTTTGCCCTCGACCATGACGATGTGGCCGCAGCGGATTCCGAAGAACCAGGCGTCGTGCAGGAAGCCCTCCATGCTCTTGGCCTGCGCGCCGTCGAGCTCGAGCAGGTCCCTGCTCTCTTCCGCCAGCGGTCGGAGATCCTGCTCTTTTGCGGTCAGCACAGCGGTCTCCAGACTGTCCTTCCCCAAGGACACTACGCCAGTTTAGATAACTTGGACTTATCAAGTGCTCCGTTATGGAGCATTGCCGGCCAAAAGAGAAGGGCGGCCTGATGGCCGCCCTTCTCGAATCCTGCCTATCCCAAGGAATCCTTGGCGGCTTATTGGGGCCGATCAGGTCCCAGTGCAGCTGCGGATGATCGTCGCCGAGGCTTTGGTGCCGTCGTCGAAGATGCCCGTCGCGTGGGCCTGCAGCTTGCCGTCGGGGCATTTAGCGAACAGGGCGTGCTTGGACTTGTTGATCGTCAGGTTGAACGAGGTCACCGCGCCGTCACCGGCGATCTTCGGGATCGTGGTGACCGATTTGGTGCCGTAGCGTCCGTTGTGGACTTTCTTGATTTTGGTCGTGCTGACAATCGCCCCGGACACCGGCGCCGAGAAGTAGGCGTGGATGAAGAGGGTGGTCGTACCGCCGCTGACGCCGCCGTTGAAGACGAGCAATTTACTGGTGACGTTGATCGGGTTCTGTTCCGGGAACTGCACCTCGACCGTGGTCGTCCCGGTGCCGATGATCGCCTTCGGGCAGGCCTTTTCGGCCGCTTGGGTGTCGCGCGCCTGCAGCTTGCCGGCCGTGCACTTCGGGATTCCCTTGACGTTGACCATGGCGTTCTTGTCGCCTTCGAGAACCACTTCTTTAAGCGATGGGGGGTGAGTGCCGTCTTTGGTCTTGATCAGGCCAGCGGCGTTGAGTGAGATCGGCACCAGCTTCTTCTTCGGCAGCTTGGCCGGGCTAAAGCCACCGTTGGCGGTGAAGACAATGTTCCCGACTTCCACGGTCACCGGCTTGTTTCCCGCCGTGGCGATGCCTGCCACGCTGAGAGCGATCAGGGCCCCGAGGGCCATCGTCAACATCAAGTACTTACGCATATCTCTCCTTTTGGCTGCCCGTCCTGGGTCAAGCCCCTAAAAGCTTGATTGAGAACATCCCTCCAGCCGGTGAAACTACCACCCTGCCTGTTTCTTAAACCCGCAGATTCACAAAAAGAAGCGCCTTAACGGAGCTCTCACGAAGTAGAGGCGGATCCCCGCGCCCGCTCTCGCTCCGCCGTCGCGCCCTCGGGCCCAAGGAAAGGCAGGGTGATCCAATAGACCAGGTCGGGCAGCCGGCTGGGGAGCCTCCCCGCGGCCCCATGGAGGATCTCGCTGTAGAGGAGCTCGTTGACCCCCCCGGCGAGGGCAAGCGAGGTGATCCCGGGCAGCTCGATCGAGGTTTCCGCTCGCCCCGCCTCGAGGAAGCCGGTGAACTGACGCAGCGCCGCGTCGCGTCGGGCGAGCGCCTTGGGCCCGGCGGCCAGCACCTCGACGATCGCGAAGCGGGCCTCCTCAGGGTGCTCTGCCAGGTGCTCGAGCAGGGCTCGGAGCCCGGTTGCGGCTCGCTCGGCCCAGGAAGCTCCGGGCCGCGACTCAAACGCGGTGGCCGTGTCGCGCAGGAGGTTTTCGAGAAGCCCGTCGTAGGCGGCGAGGAAGCAGTCCTCCTTGCTGTCGAAGAGCTCGTAGAAGGTCTTGCGGGAGACCCCGGCGACGCCAATCACGTCGACCACCCGCGTCTCCGGATAGCCGCGCTCGGAGACGACCTCGATCATCGCCTGGTGGATGCGGCTGCGCTGGGACTCGGTCACCGCCTCCCTCGGCAAACCGTGTCGCCCCCGGGGCAGCCGCTCGCTTGACCTGGTGGAGCGTCTGGCGGTAGCCACGTCCAGACTGTAGAGGATTAGGAACGAGCAGCGTTCCTAATTCAGTAACCGAAGTATCAGAAGCCTGACCGGCTCAGCCGTCGAGCCAGATCACCTGCTCGCGGCTGGGCCCGACGCCGACCAGCCGCACCGGCACCCCGACGAAGTCGGCGACGAAGTCAAGGTAGTCACGCGCCTCGCGCGGGAGATCGTCCGCAGACCGGCAAGCCCCGATATCGAGGTCGAAGCCCGGCAGCTCCTCGTACTCCGGCGTTGCCGAGTGGAGAATCGACTGGTGGTAGGGGAAGGTGTCCAGCTCGGCTCCCTCCTTCGAGCGGTAGCGAACCGCCACCCTCAGCGGGCCGATCCCGCTGAGGACGTCGAGCTTGGTGATCGCGAGCGCGTCCATGCGGTTCAGTCGCACCGCGTAGCGCAGCGCCACCAGGTCCAGCCAGCCGCAGCGCCGTCGCCGCCCAGTCGTCGTCCCGAACTCGTGCCCCCGCTGGAGCATCTGCTCGCCGACCTCGTCCTCGAGCTCGGTCGGAAAGGGTCCCGCTCCGACCCGGGTCGCATAGGCCTTGGCGATGCCCCAGACCTCGCCGATGTCACCCGGCCCGACGCCGGCGCCGACGCAGGCCGCGCCGGCGATCGGGTTCGAGGAGGTGACGAAGGGATAGGTGCCGTGGTCGAGATCGAGCAGGGTCGCCTGGGCGCCCTCGAAGATCACCGTCTCGCCGGCGTCGAGGGCGTCCCAGCAGAGCCGAGCAGTGTCGGCGATGTGGGGCTCGAGCCGATGGCCGTAGTTGATGTGTTCCTCGACCATCGCATGCAGGTCGAGCCGCGGGTCCGGGACATCGGCGACCGCGACCTCGCCGTCACCCGGCTTGGCCTCCTCGCCGGCGGACTTGAGCTGCTTGCGCCGCTGCACCGAGAGCTCGCGCAGCGCCTGCTGCTTGGGCTCCAGCGCCGCGCGGATCTTCGTCCGCAGGATCTTCTCGTCGAGCAGGTCCTGCACGCGGATGCCGAGCCGCAGCGCCTTGTCGGCGTAGCAGGGGCCGATCCCGCGCCGCGTCGTCCCGATCGAGAGCTTGCCCAGCTTCGTCTCGCCGGCGCTGTCGAGCAGCACGTGGTAGGGCATGATCAGGTGGGCGTTGGCCGAGATCCGCAGGTTGCTGACGCTGATCCCGGCCCGTTTGAGGTCGTCGATCTCCCCCAGCAGCACCCGCGGGTCGACAACGACTCCGTTGCCAATCACGCAGGTCTTCTGCGAGTGCAGGATCCCGGAGGGGATCAGATGGAACTTGAACTCCTCGCCGTCGCGGACGATCGTGTGGCCGGCGTTGTTGCCGCCCTGGAAGCGGACGATCATCGCCGCCCGCTCGGCGAGCAGGTCGACCACCTTCCCCTTCCCCTCGTCGCCCCACTGGGCCCCGACTATGACCACGCCTGGCATGCGCGTGAGATTGTGACGGGGCCGGCCGGACGGCGCGTTGCGCGCTCACCCGCAAGTCCAGAACCGCTATAAAGTCATCTCACCAATCAAGGGGGGTTGGGAGGAGAGGGCAGTGATTAGAGGTCTACAGACGGTGCTCGCGCTGGGAGTCGTGGCGGCAATGCTGATCGCAGGGGCTGGCTGCGGGAGCAGCGGTAGCAGCAGCGCCAGCACCGCGGCCAGTGCGGATACGACGACCACCTCGACCGACGCGGAAAGCGGCAAGAGCGGCGGTGGCGGAAAAGACGCCAGCAAAGCGGAATTCATCAAAGCGGGTGACGCCATCTGCGCCTCGATCCCTCAGAAATACCAAGTGGCGGTGAAAAAGCTTCCGAAAGCCGCTCAGGAAAACCCGAAGAAGGCGGTTCCCGCGGCGGCCGTGCCTCCCCTGCGCGAAGGGATCGAAGAATTCGCCGAACTGGCAGCTCCGCAGGGCGATGAGCAGAAGGCGGAAGAAATCCTCACGGCCATGGAAGCGGCGGCGATCGGACTCGAAAAGAACCCGGAAGGGGAACTTGGCGGTCCCAAATCCTCATTCGCAGAATTCAACGAACTCACCAAGGCCTACGGCTTCAAGCTTTGCAGCAGTCTCTGAGCCTGCGGGGGGGGGTCAGGCTGCCTTGCGGTAGCGCCCGTACCGGCGGTCGTCGCCAAAGACCGCCACCTCGTCGCAGATCTGGGTGAGACGGGAGACCGTTCGGGAGCCGATCTGCTCCTCCAGCTCCTCATGCGGGAGGTTGGTCGTGATCAGGACCGAGCGCTGTGCCTCGTAGCGCTCGTTGACAAGCGCGTAGAGCTGCTCCAGCACCCAGTCCGAGCGTTTCTCGGCCCCGAGGTCGTCGATGTGTAGGAGATCGACGGCGGTGAGGCGCTCGAAGAAGGAAAGGTAGGAGTCGCCGCCCGGCTCCGAGTCGTAAGTGCGCCGAATCCGTGCCAAGAGCTTCGGCAGCGAATAGATCGCGACCGTTTTGCCGGCTTCCAGGGCCGCCTTCGAGATCAGCATCGCCAGCGTGGTCTTGCCCGTGCCCGTGTCGCCGAAGAGCCAGAGGCCGCGCCCCTCCTCGAGTCGGGTGTCGAGCTCCTCGACGAAGGCACGGACCTCGCCGACCGCGGCTTTCGTCTGCAGATCCCGCGCCATGTCAGAGACCGGGGGTCGGTCAAAAGAGACGCCGCGGTAGCGGGGCGGGATGACCGAGGAGATGCCGCGGCTGCGGCCGCGGTTGAGACGCTCGGCGCGGCAATCGCAGGGGCGGGCGACGTCTTCGGGACCGAGGATCCAGCCGGAGCCATCGCAGACGCCAAGTGGGCAGGCGGCTTCGCGGAAGGGCTCGGAGCGGGCGATCGCGGGCATCAGAAGTCAGGCCCCGCGGCAGCCGCGTCGGCGAAGGGCGGCTCCTCGCCGGCCGGCTGTTCGATTGGTGCCTCTTGGTGGGCGTGATCGGCGAATTTCGGGAAGCGGTCGAGGAAGACCAGCTTCCTGGTCCCGATCGGGCCGTTCCTATGCTTGGCGATGATCAGGTCGGCAAGGCCGTCGGGCTCCTCGTCGGGATCGCGGTAGTAGTCCTCGCGGTAGAGGAAGGCGACGACGTCGGCGTCCTGCTCGATCTGCCCCGACTCGCGCAGGTCGGAGAGCTGGGGCTTCGGCGGCGTCCGCTGCTCGGGCGCGCGCGAGAGCTGGGAGATCGCCACCACCGGTACCTCCAGCTCGCGGGCGAGGATCTTCAGCCCGCGGCTGATCTGGCCGACCTGCTCGACCCGGTTGGCGCGGTGGTCGTCGGAGCGCATCAGCTGCATGTAGTCGAGGATGATCAGACCGAGGCCGCCGCGCTCCTGTTCTTGGGCGTGCAGCCGGCGAGCCTTCGCCCGCAGGTCGAGAATGCCGAGGTCTGAGGAGTCGTCGAACCACAGCGGCGCTTCCTCCAGCTCGTTGCAGGCGCGCACCACCTTCGGCCAGTCGCGCTGGGAGACCTGGCCCTTGCGCAGCTTGTCGCCGGAGATGCGGGCGCGGCAGGCGATGAAGCGCTGGGCAAGCTCGACCTCGGACATCTCGAGGGAGAAGAAGGCGACCGGCAGCTTGCGCTTGACGGCGACGTTTTCGGCGATGTTGGCGACGAGGGCGCTCTTGCCCATCGCCGGGCGGGCGGCAACGATGATCAGGTTGCCGGGCTGGAAGCCGCCGGTGACGGCGTCGACGTCGCGGAAGCCCGACGGCGTCCCGGTCAGTTCGGTCTCGCCGGTGGAGAGCTTCTCCAGCCGGTCGACCTCGTCGTGGAGGATCTCCGAGAGCAGTTTGAAGTCGCTCGCCTGCTCTTTATGGGCGACGTCGAAGAGCAGCTTCTCGGCCCGCTCGGAGAGCTCGCGGGGTTCGCCGGCGCGCTCGTTGACCCAGCCCTGGATCTCCTGGCCGGCGCCGAGCAGCCGCCGCAGCAGCGAGTTCTGCTGGACGATCTCGGCGTAGTGTTTGGCGTTGGCGGCGGCCGGCACCTTGGCCGCCAGCTCGGAGACGTAGTGCCGCCCGCCCGCCTCCTCGATTTTGTTGCGCTGGGTCAGCGCCTCGCTGACGCTGAGCTCGTCAACCGGCTTCGAGGCCGCGTAGAGGTCGTGGATGACCTCGAAGATCTGGCGGTGCTTGTCGAGGTAGAAGTCGGCGGTGTTGAGCTTGACCTCGTCGATCACCCGGGTCAGCGTCGACTCCGCCACCAGCATCGCCCCGAGGACCGACTCCTCCGCCTCGATGTTCTGGGGCGGCACGTGGGTGGTTGGCGGCTGCGGCATCAGGCTAGTAATAGGCGGCCGTCCGGCGGAATCCGGGGTGGACGCGACCCGCTTCGATCAAACCAGAGGGGCAGCCCCGGCAAGCGCCCCTTATGTGCAAATGACGTGAAAAAGAATTTGCACTTGCGTCACGGATTCACGGCAGTTGCGAAGGAGAGCTGGTGATGATGCGGGGAGGGTGGGATCAGGCCCTCCTGCTCCTGGCGGCGCTCTCCCCGGCGCAGCATCCGCAGGGTGAGGATGGCGATGCTGAGGATCGCCGTGGCGCCGAGGCTGAGCTGGACGCTCAGCAGGCCTTCGCGGGTCCAGTAGACGTCCCTGAGGTCGAGCAGCAGGGCGGCCTCGTCGAAGGTGAGGCCGATGCCGGCGCCCATCGGGATCGCCAGCCGCTGCTCGAGCTCGTCGTCGTCGGTCAGCATGGCGGCGGTGCCTGAGGCGAAGGCGATAAGGATGCCGGGGACGAAGTGATGGATGTGGCGCCCGCCGATCCTGACGTTGTGGAAGGGCCCGCGGCCGTCGCGGATCGCCCAGGTCGAGAGCCGCACGAGGGCAAACGAGCCGAGGAAGCCGGCAAGCAAGTTGAAGAGCACGGTTTCGCTGCGGGGGGCCTCGGTGTATCCGCGGACGGCGACGCCGACGGTGTCGGCCGCCGCCGCGGGCGCCGATTCGAGCAGAGCTTCGGGATCGTGCGCCTCGCTTGCGCGCCGCGCCAGCATGCGGCTGAACTGGCCGACGGCGACGGCACCGGCGGCCCCCATCGCCACGGTTGCGAGGCCGACCGTCGCGCGCTCCGAACGAGCCCAGCCGAAACGGGTCCGCGTCTTGGCGCGGCGGGTCAACCGGGTCGGTAGGCGAGACGAACGCATCCGCCGAGCCTAGAGAATGCGGTTACTTCTCCTCGCTGATGATCGTCTTCACCGCGGCGACGGTGCCGTCGGAGAGCTCGATCTCGACCATGAAGGTGCCAAGCTCGCGCAGTGGCTGCTCGAGCCGCACCTGGCGTTTGTCGAGCCGCAAATCGCGCGCGTCGCTCAGCGCCTCGACGATCTCGCGGGCGCCCACCGAGCCGAACAGCTTGCCGTCCTCGCCGGCGCGCTGGTGGATCGTGAGGACGGTTTTCGAGAGCAGGCCGGCGGCCTCGGCTTCGCGCTCGCGGCGCGCTTCGGCCGCGCGCTCGGCGGCCGCCATCCGCCTCTGGGCTTCCTCGAGGGCACCCGCGGTCGCCGGCTGGGCGAGCTTGCGGGGGACGAGGTAGTTGCGGAGATACCCCGGGGCGACGTCGACGACGTGGCCGCGGTCGCCGAGGTTCTCGACGTCTTGGAGCAGGATGGCCTGTGCCATCAGCGCTCTCCGACGTAGGGAAGCAGGGCGATCTCGCGCGCCCGCTTCACCGCCACCGAGAGCTGACGCTGGTGACGGCGGGAAAGTCCGGTGACCCGGCGCCCGCGCGTCTTCCCCTTGTCGGAGAGGAAGCGTCGCAGCAGGTTGAGGTCCTTGTAGTCGATGACCTCGGCGTTGATCCGGGTGTATTTGCGGGGCCGCGCTCGGTCGGCTCCGCGCCTACCGCGCCGCGCTCCGGGCCGCGATGAAGTCTCAGCTGCTCGTGCCATCGGGCCGGGATGCTACAGGGCGCCGCTCTGCGGCGCCCTGTGAGGTGGTCGAGGCCTAGAAGGGGATATCGTCTTCCGCCCCGCCGCCGGAGGGGGCCCCTTCGAAGTCCGAGGTGTCGGCGGGGACGTCGCTCTGCGGGCTGAAGCCGCCTCCGCCGTTGCCGTTGCCGCCGCCACCACCGCCGGACCCGTCGCGCGAGCCGAGGAACTGGACCGTGTTGGCGATGATCTGCACGGCCTGCCGTTTGCCGCCGCCGTCTTTGGCCTCCCACTCGCGCCAGTCGAGGCGGCCTTCGATCGCTACCGGACGGCCCTTGGATAGGTAGTTGGCGCAGTTCTCGCCCTGCGCGCCCCAGACGGTGACGTCGAAGTAGTTGGGCTTGTCGACCCAGTTGCCGCTCTGGTCTTTGCGCCGGCTGTTGACGGCGACGCGGAGATCGCAGACCGCGGTGCCGCCGCCGGTGTGCCGCAGCTCCGGATCCCGCGTCAGGTTCCCGGTGATTACCACCACGTTCACGTTCGAAGCTGCCAAGAAACTCACTCCCTCTTCATTCGCTTATCTGGTCCCAGTCTAAGGAGGCGGGCGGTCCGACTCTCCCCTGCGTGGTCCTGGTTCCCGCAAAACGCGGGGCTGAGTGGAGCTACTCGTCCGACTCGCCGTAGGACTCGCCGCGATCCTCGCGGGGTCCGGAGGCGACACGCTCGCGCGGGCCGGGAGCGGCCGTGGCGGCGGGAGGGACGATCACCGGCGCGCCGGGATCGACTTTGAAGATGCGGAAGCGGAGGACGCCGTCGGCGATCTTCAGGTTGTGGTCGAGCGAGTCCAGCAGCTCGCGGGGGGCCTCGAAGCGCATCCAGCGGTAGTCCGCCTCGGTGCGGTGGTTGATCTCGTAGGCCATCTTGCGCAGCCCCCAGGTGTTCTCCTCTTTGAGGCTGCCGCTGGCCTCGATCTGGCCACGGGCCTCTTGCGCCAGCGCGTCGCGGGCGGGGGCGTCAAGTTGGGGGTCCAGCATTAGGACCAGCTCGTATTCGCGTGGTGCTGGCAAAACGGCGAAGGACTATAGCGGCGAGCTGCCGCCGACGACCGCCGACCTCGGTCAGCGCGGAGCGAACTCCTCCGAGCCGTCGCCGGGAGAGGGTGGGGGCAGCGGTGGCGCCGCGACCGGTGAGGCCGCGACAGGCGGAGCCGCGGGTGATGCGGGGGCCGGGGCCGCCGCAGGGGCCGGTGCCGGAACTGGTCGGTGAGGGCGGCTGGCTGGTTTCGCGGTCTTTTTTCCTCTTGCGTTGAGGTCGTGCGTTTGGAACCGCGACTTGGCGGCGCGGACCGCGGGGGCTGGCTCGTTTGGCGGTTCGACCATCTGCGGCAGCCCCACGTCCGGTTCCAGCGGCGGCGGCTCGGGCGGTTCCAGCAGGCTCGGCAGCAGCCGCAAGGCGAGCACACCGACCAGGGCGAACGCCCCGACCTTCGCCAATCCGCCTCCATGCACCCGGAACCCGCGCACGGGCCTAACAAGGCGACGGACGACTCCGGCTCTCCCCCTAGGCCAGGGAGCTGCGGACGGCCTCGATGTCCTGCATCTGGTCGTCGACCCAGTCGCCGGGGCTGCGGGAGAGGATGATCTGCCTCAGCCCCTCCGCCCACTGGCGCTTCTGCTCGGGGTCCATCGTCAAGGCCCGGTAGATCGCGTCGGCCTGCTGCTGGATGTCGAAGGGATTGACCGAGAGCACGTAGTCCCAGAGCTCCTGGTGGGAGCCGGTGTTCTCGGAGAGCATCAGCACCCCGTCGCGCGTGTTCACCGCCGGCGCCTCCTTGGCGACCAGGTTCATCCCGTCGAAGATCGAGTTGACCATCAGTAGGTCGAAGTGCTTGTAACGGGCGACGGCGTCGTGGAAGTTCTCGTAGATCTTCAGGTCGATCGGCATCCAGTCGGTGGTTCCGTGGCGATGGTTGACGACGGCGACCAGGGCCTCGATCCGCTCCAGGTACTCGGCGTACTCGGGCACGTCCTGCCGCGAGGGCTGCAGGTGGGCGATGAAGGTGACCTCTTCGCGGAACTCGGGATGCTGGGTGAGGAAGGTGTCGAAGGCGGTGAAGCCGCGCAGAACGTTCTTCGAGAGGTCAGCGCGGTCGACGCGGATGATCAGGTGCTTGCGGCGTCGCTCCAGCACCTCGCGCTCGGCCTCCGCCACCTCCGGCGAGGACGCCGCCCGTTCCAGTCGCTCGGCGTCGATCCCCAGTGGGTAGGCGCGGGTGACGGTGCGGCCGCCGGCGTGGTGGATCTCGCCGCGGCCGTAGTCGACCTCGGCCTCGAGCAGTTCGTCGCAGCACCGCAGGAAGTTGATGCAGTAGGCGAGGGTGTGGAAGCCGATGATGTCGTTGGCGAGGAGGCCGTCGAAGATCGCCTCGCGGATCCGCGTCGGCAGGATCCGCCAGCTGTCCGGCTGCGACCAGGGGATGTGGACGAAGTGGTGGAGGAAGGCGTCCGGGCGCTCGTTGCGGATCATCCGCGGGGCGGTGTAGAGGTGGTAGTCGTGGAGCATCACCAGCGGCTGCTCCTGGCCCTCGATCTGTCTCAGGACGGCGCCGGCGATGTCCTGGTTGACGGCCTGGTAGCCGTAGTCCCAGGCATCGAGCTCCTCGCGGCGGATGTCTGGGGCGTTGGAGAGGTCCCAGAGGTAGTGCTGGATGAACCAGAGGATCGGGTTGGCGATGACGTTGTAGAAGCGGTCGTAGGCCTGGGGGTCGCTGCCGACCAGGCAGACGCGGTAGGCGATCCCGTCCAGCTCCTGCTCGACGGTGCCGCCGCGTTCTTCGGAGACGGCGACGTCCTCATCGGTCATCGCCGAGGCGATCCAGAGGGCGTCGCGGTGCTTGACGAGGCCGGAGAGCGCCGTCACCAGGCCGCCGCCCCCGCGGCGCACCGTTCGCTCCCCCTGCTCGTCGCGCTCGAACTGGAGCGGGCCGCGGTTCGAGACGATGATCAGGGGCGAGCCGGAGTCCACCCCCAGAGCCTACGGGTTCGCCGCCGGCGTCTCGCCAGCAGTCCCTCCCTAGTTGCCGACGTCGCCGAGCAGGCGCAGCCAGTCGCGCAGGAGGCGCGGCGAGAGGAAGTGCTGCCGCGCGTGCTCCTTGCCCTGCCGCCCCAGGGTCTTGCCGAGGCCGGGGTCGCCGAGGATCTCGACGCAGCGCTGGGCGCACTCCGAGGGCGAGTCGACGAGGTAGCCGCTGACACCGTCTTCGATCTGCAGCGGGATCCCGCCGACGTTGCCGGCCACCGTCGGCCGTCCCTTCCAGAGCGCCTCGGTGACGGTCAGGCCGAAGCCCTCGCGAATCGACTTCTGCAGGCAGACGTCCGACTGCGACTGGAAGGCGTTGACCTCGATCGCGCCGACGTTGTTGAGGTTGCTGAGGATCTTGATGTCGGGATCCGAGTCGGCGTATTCGAAGGTGCTCTGGAAGTACTCGCGTCCCTCGGGGTCGTCGGTCGCCATCGAGCCGACCATCGCCAGCTGCGCCTCGGGGACCTGCTCGGTCACCTCGCGGTAGGCATCGATGACGCCGATCGGGTCCTTCCACGGATCGAAGCGGGAGACCTGGGTGATCAGCGGCCTGTCGACGTCGATCCCGAACTGGCGGCAGACGAAGGCCGCGTCCTCGGGTGAGAAGGCCATGTTCTTCGGCGAGAGCGGGTCGATCGCCGGCGGGATGATGTTGACCCCGCCCCGGTCGCCCATGTGGTTGGGGACGTAGTCGGGCATATGCCAGACGCTCGCGTCGTACTCCTCGATCAGCGGCAGCAGCCGCGCGATCGGCGCCGGGTTGGGGGTCGAGAGGTCGATGTGGCAGCGCCAGATCCAGTTGCGCGCCTTTTGCTCGGCGCCGCGCCGCAGGCCGATCGGCTGCGGGTCGTGGACGATCACCGTGTCCCATTCCCCTTGCAGGCCCTCGGCGTTCATCTGGTTGATCTCGTCGAACAGCTGCCACTGCTCGTCGCTCAGCGACTCCTCGGCGCCCTGCAGCGAGTTGTGCAGGAGCTTGGTCGCGTTGAAGAACTCCTCCTTGCCGAAGATCACGTGCCAGTGCGCGTCGAGGCCGATGTCCCGCATCAGCGGCACGATCGTGTACAGGATCTCCGAGACCCCGCCCCCGAAGGCGGTCGCGCTGACGTGCAGCACTCGCTTTCCCTTCAACGGCTCGGCGAGCTGGCGGATCTCCTCCGTCAACTCCTTGCCGACGATGTGGGTGTAGTCGGTGAGGGTCTTCTGTCCGAGTGCGACTTCCTGGAGCAAGGTGCGAGTTCTACACGCCTAGGCGGCGACGCGGCGTCCAGCCCGCCGGGTTGGACGAATCAACCAGGGGAAACGGCGTCGGGACGCTTGCCCAGCGTCACCTCCACCTGCTCGCGCTGGTCCCTGTGAAGGATCGTCATCGTCACCGTGTCGCCTGGCTTGTGAGCGGCGATCTGGCGGGGGAGGTCGTCGGCTTCGACGATGTCGTGGCCGTCGACCTGGAGGATCACGTCGCCGCCGGTCCGGTATTCGCCCGCCTGGAAGGTGAGCTTGTCGCTGCCGCCTTCGAGCCCCGCCTTCTCCGCCGGGCCGCCGGGGACGACGCGGGCGATGAGGCCGCCGAAATTGGTGTCGAGGCCGAGCTTGCGGGCGAGCTGGGGGTAGAGCGGCTGGGTGGAGACGCCGATGTAGGCGTATTCGGCGGTCCCGTCTTCGCGCAGCTGGGCAATCGAGCGCTTGACCGCCGAGATCGGCACCGCGAAACCGACGCCGTCGTTGGCGCCGGAGTTGGTCTCGATCTGCTGGTTGATGCCGATCACGCGGGCGCCGGCGTCGAGCAGCGGGCCCCCGGAGTTGCCCGGGTTGATCGAGGCGTCGGTCTGGATCGCTCCCTCGATCAGGAATTCGGTCAGGGACTTGACCGAGCGGTCGGTGGCGGAGACGACCCCGACCGAGAGCGATTGCTGCTCGCCGAAGGGGCTGCCGATCGCCGCCACCGGCTGGCCCGGCTGGAGGTCGCGGTCGTTCCCGAGCTCGAGCGGGTGCAGCCGCAGCCCGTGCGGCGCGATCTTCAGCAGGGCGACGTCGGCAAAGGGGTCGAAGCCGACGATCTCGGCGGCGACGACATTGCGGTCGGAGAACTCGACGAAGACTTCTTCGGCCGGCTTGCGCGAGCCCGAGGATTCGTCGGTGACCACGTGGGCGTTGGTGACGATTTCGCCGTCCTGGTTGAGTACGAAGCCCGAGCCCTCGGCCGCCCCGGCGGCACCGAAGACGGAGCGGATCGTCACCACCCCGGGCGAGGCCTCGCTGTAGACGCGGGCGGCGTCGAACCCGGGGCTCGAGGTCTCGACGACGACCTGCGGCACCGCTTCGGCGCCGGCGTCGGAGCGGCTCGAGCTGGAATCGGTCCCGCCGCTGGTCCCGGATCCACAGCCGGTGAAGATGGCGAGACAGAGCAGCGCGGCGAGAAGGAGGGGGCGCTTCAACTCGGGGTCCCGACGACGACCCGGGAAGGCTCGCCGGATGGAACCTGCCGCGGACCCGGCGGCAGGTCGAGGGTGAAGGCGGTAAAGCGGCGGCTCGAGCTGATCCTGATCCGGCCGTCCATCCGCTGCGCCAGCTCGGTGGCGATCGCCAGGCCGAGGCCGGAGCCACCGGCCGAGTCGGCGGTGTAGAAGCGCTCGAAGATCCGCTGCTGCACCCGCTGCGGGATGCCGGGACCGCCGTCGGAGACGGTCAGCTCGGCGCGTCCGTTGGCGGCGTAGGTGGTCACGGTGACTTCGGTGCCCTCAGGGGTGTGGGTGAGGGCGTTGTCGAGCAGGATACGGATGATCTGTCGCACCCGATCAGGGTCTCCCCGGGAGATCGCCGGCTGGGTCGGGGTGCGCAGCTGGAGGCGAGAGCCGCGGCGGTCGGCGCGAGGGCCGAACTCGCGGCTGACCTCGCGGGCGAGGGCGGTGAGGTCGACCGTGCTGGCGTGCATCACCACCGCGCCGGCGTCCAACTGGGAGAGGTCGAGAAGGTCGGTGGTCAGCTTCGTCAGCCGCTCGATCTGCTGGCGCATGGTCCGCACGAACTCTTCGCGCTCCTCGGGGCTCGGGTCCTCCTCTTCGAGCAGCTCGACGAAGCCGCCGAGGCTGAAGATCGGCGTCCGCAGCTCGTGCGAGGCGTTGGCGATGAACCGCTTGCGGGCGCTGTCGAGCTCGGCGAGGCGGCGCTGCATCTCGTTGAAGGTGCGGGCGACCGGCCGCAGGGGCCCGACCGAGGCGACCGGGATCTTCGTCTCGAAGTTCCCGTCGGCGACCTTGCGCGCGGCCTCCTGCAGGCGCTTGAGGTTGCTGGCGTAGGTACGAACGTAGCTCTGCGCGATCAGGATCTCGAGCAGGACCACCACCGCGCCGCCGATCAGGATCTGGGCCTTGACCGAGCCATCGTGGATGGCGGCCATCCCGATCACGACGGTATAGAGGTAGACGCTGACGGCGGCGGCGGCCGCGATCCCGATCCAGGTCACGGTGATGCGCCCGCTGCGAAAAGGCGGCTTGAGCCGTCGCATCGGCGTTACTCCCGGAAGCGGTAGCCGACCCCGCGCACGGTGAAGAGGTAGTCCGGGTCCTTCGGGTCCTTCTCGAGCTTCTCGCGCAGGTGGCGGATGTGGACGTCGACGGTGCGCGGGTCGCGGTAGTCGGAGTCGCCCCAGACGTGCTCGAGCAGCGTCTCCCGGGTGAGGACGCGCCCGGGAGAACGGGCGAGGGCGCCGAGGATCTCGAACTCGACATAGGTGACGCGAACCTCCTCGTCGCCCAGGGTCACCATCCGGCGGTCGAAGTCGATCGTCAGCGAACCGGCCTCGATCGCTCCCTCCTCGGCCGGTTCGCTGGCCATCCGCGAGCGCCGCAGCGCGGCTTTGACGCGGCTGCGGAACTCCCGCATCGAGAAGGGCTTGGTGATGTAGTCGTCGGCGCCCACCTCGAGGCCGGCGACCTTGTCGGTCTCGCTGCCCTTGGCGGTGAGCATGATGATCGGCACCTGGCTGCGCGAGCGAAGCTGCCGGCAGACTTCGACCCCGCCGAGGCGGGGCAGCATCACGTCGAGGATCACCAGGTCGAAGCGGCCCTCGTCGAAGCGGCGGAGCGCCTCTCCCCCGTCGAGCGCCGAGGTGACGTGATAGCCGTCCTTGCGCAGCGGGTAGCTCAGCAGCGTCTGGATCGACTGCTCGTCGTCGACAAGAAGTATGCGCACGGACCCATTCGCCACTACTCAAGGGTAGTAATTCCCGCAGGTTGGACGCATGTGCGAGTACTAAGAACTAAGGATCCGAGGGTCCCGGCCGATAATGACCGCGGTGGAAACGCACGAGCTGAAAAGCCTTGTCGACGCCGGCGTCTACAAGCCGGACCCCTCGCAGATCGCCAACGCGATGCTGCAACGCCGCGGGATCCGGGAACTGTTGACGGGCCTTGACTCGCCTATTGGGGCGGTCGCCGCGCAAAATGGTCAAACCCCGCCGGCTTCAGCAATGCGCCCCCGGGCAGCCTGACCTCGGCGCCACTTCCCGCCATCGCTTTGCCAATTGGAGTCAGCGTGGTTTCGGCGGCTTCGCCGATTCTGCTCGAGGCCTCGGCCAGCGCCTGCGGCGGCAACGCCGCCAGCAGCTCGTAATCCTCGCCGCCGGAGGCCGCGAGCTGGAGAGGGTCGCGACCGGCGGCGGCGGCGATTTCGGCGACCCCCTTGGCGAGCGGCAGCGACCCCGCTTCGATCACCATGGCGCAGCCGCTGCGCTCGGCGATGTGGGCGGCGTCGCCGGCGAGACCGTCGCTGAGGTCGATCATCGCCCGCGCTCCAGCGGCGGCGAGCGCCCGGCCGGAGCGCAGCCGCGGGGTCGGGTCGAGCTGGCGTGCCCGCAGGTGGGCGGCGGTCTCGGCGGAGACGGCGTCGGCGAGGCTCGGGTCGTCGAGGAGCAGGCGGCCCGCCGCCGCGCCGCCGATCTCGCCGGTGAGGACGATGAGGTCGCCGGGCTGGGCGTCGCCCCGGGTGACGAAGTCGCCGGGCGCCGCCGCGTGGCCGACGACGGTGACAGCCAGCGTCAGCGCCGGGGCGCGGGTGAGGTCGCCGCCGGCGACCGCAGTCCCGGTCTCGGCGGCCACCGCGAGGAGGCCGTCGAGGAGCTCGATGAAATCGTCTTCGTTGAAGTCGTCGGGGGCGCCGAGGACGACGTAGGCCTCGCCCGCTTCCGCGCCCATCGCGGCCAGATCCGAGAGCGCGGTGGAGAGCGCCTTGCGGCCGATCTGGGTGGCGGTCGTCTCGTCGCGGCGGAAGTGGACACCCTCGACGATCGCGTCAACCGAGGTTGCCGTGGCGCCGCCGGGCAAGGTCACCGCCGCGTCGTCGCCGCTGCCGAGCTCGACCCGCGCGCCACCCGGCGGCAGGCGTTCGCGCAGCTTGGCCAGCAACTCGAACTCGCCCATCCCCCCGACTATCCCAGACGCCTGGCAGGCGGGCAGAGCGCAGCCCGGCAGAGCCACTAAGGTCCCTGCGACGTGGAGCGCCGCCAGCCATTCCTGCACCGGGTCGGCGAGGCGGGTGCGCAGTTCGGGCGCAAGCCCCCGCGCAGCCGCAAAGTCCGCCTCGCCCTCCAGATCGGCCTCGCCGCGGTCATCTTCGGCTTCCTCGTTCTCACCGTCATCGACCAGTGGTCGGAGATCCAAAGCGAGGGAGTCCACTTCCACGTCGGCTGGCTGATCCCGGCGATCGTCATCCTGCCGCTGTTTTTCGTTCTCAGCGCCTATGGCTGGGACCTGTGCCTGCGCTTCCTCGGCTACCGGATCGGGTTCGGGCGGGCTCAGGTCGCCTGGGGTCAGCCGATGCTCGCGCGCTACGTCCCCGGCAGCATCCTCTACGTGCTGGGGCGGGTCCTGCTCTCCGAACGGGCGGGGGTGCCGCGGCGAATCACGATCGCCAGCATCGTCTACGAACAGGCGATCTCCGCCACCTCGGCGATCGTCGTCGCCTCCTACTTCATCATCAAGCACCCCGACCTCCAGGGCGACGCCTGGCGCTGGGGGGTGCTGCTGCTGATCCCGGCGGCGATCGCGCTGCTCCATCCCAAGGTCTTCGGGCCGCTGGCGAACCGGGCGCTGCGGGCGCTGGGCCGCGAACCGCTGCCGGCGGTGATCCCGCTGCGCCAGGTGGTTCTGCTGATCGCCTTCTACTCCCTCAACTGGGCGGTGGTGGCGGTCGGGATCTACTGCGTCGCGCGCTCGGTCACCTTCATCCCGGCCGAAGACATCCTCTTGGTCGGTTCCGCGCAGGCGATCGGCTACTTCGCCGCCCTCGTCACCCTGATCGCCCCCGCCGGGCTCGGGGTCAAGGACGCCGCCTTCGCCTGGGCGGTGAAGGCGGCGCTGCCGAGCAAGAGCTTCGCCCTCGGCTCCCTGATCGCGATCGCCGTCCGCGGCGTCCTGACGGTGGCGGAATTGATCTACGTCGGCGTGGTGACGCTGATGGGACGCAAAGAGGGCTGGAGCGTCCACACCGGCATCCTCCATCCGAGCCCGGAGGAGGAAGCGGCGGCTCAAACCGTGGTGGAGGGCTCGGGTACGCCTTCGGTCTAAAAACTGCTGAGAGCCTCGGGCTGAGGGCGCACAACGCCGTCCCTTAACTCAGGATTCGTTGACTGTACCCACCGGACGCTGGTATGCATCGGAGGTCAACAACCGGTGGCGACGCTCAGATGGCGCTGCCGACCTAAAGCGGCGGCGCCACTGGCCCGGCGCAAAGGGGGGAATCGAATGAGCTACTTGAACCGATGCGGCTTGGCAGCAGTGGTGGCATGGGCCTTGGTTGCGATAGCCGGAGGGTCGCAGGCTGCGGCGGCGGAATTTCACGCGGCCGGCGGGACCGCGCTCAATGGCGTACAGGTCAATATCCATGTGCTCCGTGTGACAGGCAATACGCAGGAATGCAATACCGTGTCATTTACCGGTACTGCACCTGCCAGTGGTACATCCGAAATCCAGAAGCTTCATCCTTCGTACAGCAACTGCACGGCGTTCGGCTTCATCAACCCGACGTTCAATACGAGCAATTGCACCTACGAATTCAGAGCGAATACCAATACCTTCAACCTCGTGGAATGCGCCAACGGCGGGATAACGATCTCGAC
This sequence comes from Solirubrobacterales bacterium, assembly GCA_035693065.1. GTDB lineage: Bacteria > Actinomycetota > Thermoleophilia > Solirubrobacterales > 70-9 > VAYN01. The sequence goes on along the minus strand of DASSHE010000022.1, from coordinate 16,946 downwards.
GAAAACTGCTTTCGGCAACTGTGGGCTGCTGATTCCGAATCAGGAAGGCATTAACGGAGTCAGCTACATCAATATGAACACGGCGCCGAATCGTACACTCACAATCGAAACAAACTCCACCAACATGAAAGCGAATGTAACCGAAGATACTGGAGTTTGCCCGCTCACTGGAGGAGGCATGCACAATACGGTCACCTACACGGGACTCACGGGCGTCATGGGCGCGACGGGAGAAACGTTTCGTGAATGACGCCCCTTTCTGAGGGCGTGAAAGGTAACCCAGAAGGGCCGGGACCAACTACCCGGCCCTTCTGATGAGCCGTAGGCCCATGACCTAGTTAGTCACAGCGGAATTCGAGTCCCGAGTTGGTAGGCGGTTAGGCCAATGGTCAGAAGCTGGAGAGGGCGGTCGCGGGAGATGGCTACGAAAGGCAGGGGCCAGACCAGGTACCAGGGAAGGAGCCAGGCGGTGGCTAGGAGGAGGCCGAGCGCTGCCCAGGCCGCGGCGCGGACCCAGTCGCCTCCGCGCCAGGTCCAGTGGAGGAGGAGGGCGACTAGGGCCGCGTAGAGAAGGGCGGCGGCCAGACGGACGCCGTCGGGATCGAGGCCACTGAGGCGGGCGAAGGTGATCGGGACGCTCATGTGGCTGGTGCGGCTCTGGTTCTCCCCTGCCAATCCGAAGCCGCTGAGCCAGTCCCAGCCGAAGGCCAGGTATGAGCAGGCGGCGATCACCAAGGCGGCCGCCAGTGCCCCGGCGAGGATGCGGCCGACGGGACGATTTGCGGTCACACCAACCGGTTTTCGTCCCGTCGGCGGGGTGGTGGCGGTGCCGAGGAGGGCGAAGGGGGCGAGGAAGGCGGCGGAGAGCTTGGTGGCTATGGCGGCCGCGAGCGCGCCGCCGCTGGAGGCGTACTTAGCGCTGAGGTTGGCGGCGACGGCCAGCGTCGCCATTAGCATCATCAGGCCGTCGTTGTGGGCGCCGCCGACTACGTGGACGAGAACCAGTGGGTTGAGGGCGACGAAGGCGGCGGCGCGGAGGGGGTCGACGCCCCGCCAGGCAGCCATGCGGGAGACGAGGACGGCGATACCGAGTACGGAGAGTGCGGCGACGGCCTTTAGTGCCGCGACCGCGACGCCCACCGGTAGCCAGGCGAGGGGGTAGGTGAGAAGGGTGAAGAGCGGGCCGTAGGCGCTCGTCGCTTCGGTCCAGGTCACCTCGGCGAAGGCGGGGTCGGCGGGCGCGGCTTCGGGAGCGAAGACGTAGGGGTCGAGCCCGTGCCGCACCCCCAGCCGGGCGTAGTCGACGTAGCTGTAGACGTCGTGGGAGAGTAGGACCGGCGCGACCGCGAAGGCGGTGACGAGGAGGACGATCGCCCCCCAGACGAGGCGGCCGCCGAGCCGCGGCGCCGCCCAAACCACGCCGAGGTAGGCGACGAAGTCGGCCCACATCAGGCCATAGGCGAGCCCGGGGTCGATCGCCGCTACCTGCCCGCGGACTGGCCGCCGCCGACTTCGCTCGCTGGCGGCGGTGGGGGTAAGGGCGCCGGTTCCTGTCCCGCCCCGGGCGCGTAGGCGTTCGGGTCATAGCCGCCGACCGCGTCGCTCCCCGGCGGCGGCGCGCCACCAGCGCCGCCGGACCCACTCCCGCCGCCCTTGCTCGGCGCCGGACTGGTGAAGGAGCCGTAGTAGGGCGCCCAGCTGATCTTCTGACTTGGTTCGGTGAATTCCTCGCACGGCACCCCCGCTCCGGTGTAAACGGAGTGCCAGATGTCGGCCGGGAAGGTGCCGCCGAAGACGATGATCCCGTGCACGCTCGACATCGAGACGTCGTTTGATTCCGGGTAGCCGACCCAGACCACGGTCGAGAGGTTCGGCTGGTAGCCGGCGAACCAGGCGTCGGTGTATTCGTCGGTGGTCCCGGTCTTGCCCGCCTGGCCGGCGCAGCCGGTGTAGGCGGCGGTGCCCGTCCCTTCGGTGATGTTGTCGTGCAGGAGCCGCGTCACCTCCCAGGCGACCGCGGGGGAGATCACTCGTTGCGGTCGTGATGCCTCGGGGCGATCGACGTGTCCGTTCGGGAAGGTCACCTTGGTCACCGCGACCGGGTCATGGCGAACGCCGCCGCCGGCAAGGGTGGCGTAGGCGTCGGCCATCTCCAGGGGCGAGACGCCGATTCGCAGGCCGCCGATCCCCTCGGCTGGGATCCCGTCCAGATGCGAGGTGATTCCCATCGAGTGCGCCGTCGCCGCCACCGCCTTCGGCCCGACGTCGAGGTCGAGCTGGGCGAAAACGGTGTTATCGGAGGCCACCGTCGCCTGCTGCAGGTTGACCCTGCCCAAATAGCCTTCGTCTGCCGTGTGGACGGTCCAGTGGCCCCAATAGGGCAGGTTCAGGTCCAGCGGTTTCGAGGTGTAGTAGGTCGAGTAGGGATCGATCCCCTGCTTGATCGCCGTCGTCAGCACGAACGTCTTGAAGGTGGAGCCCGGCTGGCGGTGGCCCTGCGCCGCCAGGTTGAACTGGCTCTGGCCGTAGCGCGAGCTCGAGACCATCGCCCGGATGTGGCCGTTGCGGGGGTCGATCGAGACCAGCGCCGAGGCCGGGTCGGTCGAGTAGGGGAGGGTCGAGCGCATCGCTTCCAGCCCGACCCGCTGCAGCTCGGGGTCGATAGTCGTCTCCACCCTGAGGCCCCCGCGCCGCACCGTGTTCACCCCGTAGCGCGCAATCAGCTTGTCCTCGACGTAGTCGAAGAAGTAGGGCTGGCGGTGGGCGAAGTAGCCGGCGGAGAGGTTCAGCCGCAGCCCGCTCGCGATCGCCGCCCGCGCCCGCGCCGGGCTGACGAAGCCGAGCTTCGCCATCTTCCTCAGCACCTGGTCACGGCGCGCCTTCGCCGCCCGCGGCGCCAGCACTGGGTTGTATTCGGAGGGCGCTTGCGGCAACCCCGCCAGCAGCGCCGCCTGCGCCAGGTTCAGCTTCCAGACCGGCTTCGAGAAGTAGATCTTGGCGGCGGCGCCGACCCCGATCGCGGTGCTGCCTTCGATCGTCCCGTAGGAGGCGATGTTGAGATAGGAGCCGAGGATTTCCCGCCGCGAGTGACGGTCGAAATACTCTTCCGCCAGCTTCGCCTCGACGATCTTGCGCTTCAGCGTCCGCTGCGGGTCGCGGATGCAGAGGTTGCGGACCAGCTGCTGGGTGATCGTCGAGCCGCCCTCGACCGCTTCCCCGGCTTCGAGGTCCTTCAGCGCGGCGCGGAGGATCCCCTCCTCGTCGAGGCCCCCGTGTTCGTAGAAGCGCTGGTCCTCGATCGCGACCGTCGCCAGCTGCAGGGTCTTGGGAATCCGCTCGATCGAGACCGGCGACCGCGCCTCCGGCGAGGCGACCAGACCCAGCTTCGAGCCGTCGGCGGCGTAGAGGGTCGTGTTGCCGCCCTTGTCGATCGGCTTGCAGGTGGAGAGGGAGGGGGCTTCGGCGGCGACGTCGAGGACCCAGGAGGTGATCGCGATGGCCACGACCGCCGCCATCGCGAAGAGGGCGCCGAAGGCGATCCCGAGCTTGGCGCCGATCCCAAGCCCGCGGCGCTGACGTCGCCGAGTGCGCTGCGTCATCCCAGCAGAGCGTACTTTGCGGCGCCCGCCGCGAAGTTAGGCGACGGTGTCTTCGGTCGAGTGGTTGTGGACGACGCCTTCGGCCAGGAGCTGGTTCGGGATCACCACCGAGCTGCCGTCGCCGGGGTCGACGTAGGTGTAGGAGAGGGTGATGTCGGTGACCCGGCCCTCGCATTCGTCGAAGCTGATGCGGTCGCCGATCCGGATCGGCTGGGAGACGGCGATCTGGATCCCGGCGATGACGTTGGCGAGCGTGCGCTGGGCGGCGAAACCGACGACCGCCACCACCAGCGCGGTCGAGGCAAGGATGCCGGTCGCCAGTCGATGCAGGTCGGTGAACTGACTCACCGCCAGCATCGCGATCACCAGGAAGACGGCGAGGAAGGCAAGGCGGCGGAGGATCCGCAGCCGAGTTCGGGTCGTGCGCGAGACCTGTGAGACTGCCGGTGACATGGAGACCAACCTAGCCGCGGAGGCCGTCGCAGCGGAGCGCCAACCCCGGTTTCCCTACTCCAACTGGGGGCCTTGGGCGGCGGTGTTGGGCGTCGTCCTCGCGCTCGGAACCGGGATCGTGCTCGGCGTCCCGGCGGCGATCATCGGCCACAAGGACAACGGCGACCTGACCACCTTCGGCAACGTCGGCGTGCAGCTGGCGACCGCGCTCGGGTTCCTGATGGTGCCGATGGCGATCGCCGCCCAGCGTGGCGCCACCGGGATGCGCGAGATCTTGCGGCGGCTGGGGGTGCAGAGCTTCCGCCCCTCGGCTCTGAAGTGGATGGCGGCGGCGATCGGCGCCTATCTCCTCTTCGCCGTCCTCTACACCGCGCTGGTGCTCGAACCGCACCAGAAGGACATCGCCGAGGGCTTCGGGGTCTGGCCGGTACAGGTGCTGCTGATCGTGGTGATGGCGCCGATCTCCGAGGAGGTCTGCTTCCGCGGGATGCTCTACGGCGGCCTGCGGGAGAAGCTGCCGCGGCTGGCGGCGGCGCTGCTCGGCGGCGTGATCTTCGGCGGCCTCCACGCGCTGACCGGGATCAGCGCGGTGCCGCCGCTGATCGTCTTCGGCTTCCTGCTCTCGCTGCTCTACGAGAAAACCGGCTCGATCGTTCCCGGAATCCTCCTGCACATGCTGAACAACTCTGTCGCCCTGCTCGGCCAGTAGGATGCCGCCGGTGAGTCGCCGCCTTTCGTCCCTGCTCGCAGCCGCCGCCCTGCTCACCGTTCCGGCAACTGCTGGCGCCGCGCCGAAGCAGACCGCGCCGCCGGCGCCGCTGCCGCAGGCGACGGTGAAGATCGACGTCAGCGGCCTCCACGGCGGCCGCGCCGACATCTACGACACCGTGCCGGTGACCGGGACGCTCTCGCCCTACCTGCCCGGGCAGCGGGTCGAAGTGACCTTCTACCTCGACGGGCACCGCCTGGTCAGCCACAAGGTCGCGGTCGCCAAGGGTCCGGGACAGACCGGCACCTTCTCCTCCAGCGTCGTCGTCAAGGAGGACGGCAAGTACGCGGTCAGCGCCAAGCACCGGGCGACCGCCGTCCTCGGGGGCGACAGCACCGTGCGCAAGAGCTGGAAGGTGAGCTTCCCCGCGCTGCACCCGGGCGAATGCGGCAAGGTCGTCAAGGGCTTCAAAAAGGCCCTGGCGAAGATGGGCTACGTCTCCGGCGGCGGCTCCTGCTTCAACGGCCGCCTCGGCCGCGAGGTCCTCGCCTACCGCAAAGTCAACGACATGAACCGCAGCGAGAAGGCCGGCGCGGGCCTGGTGCAGGACGTCTTCGGCGGCAGGGGCGGCTACCACGTCCGCTATCCCGACGCCGGCGAACACGCCGAGGTGCCGCTCAGCAAGCAGGTCCTGGTGCTGATCAAGAAAGGCAAGCCCTTCGCGATCTACCCGGTCTCGACCGGCAAGCCCTCGACCCCGACGATCACCGGCCACTACTACTTCTACCGCCAGGAACCCGGCCTCAACTCGCACGGTATGTACTACTCGTTCTACTGGCACAACGGCTACGCGGTGCACGGCTACGCCGAAGTCCCCAACTACGCCGCCAGCCACGGCTGCGTCCGCACCTTCATCGCCGACCAGCCCCGCATCTACGAACAGCTCCACTACGGCGAGTCGATCTTCGTCTTCTAGCTGGCGGCTCCGTGACAGGGTCGCCCTAGGATGCGAGCAATGACCGATCCCGCCGCTGCCAAGCAAACGCTTCTCGCGGAGCTCAAGGAGCACTCGCTGATCCTCGGCGAAGTGACGCTGGCGAGCGGGGCGGTCGCGCAGTACTACGTCGACGCGCGGCGGGCGCTGATGCGGCCGGCCGGGTTCCGCGCCGCCGGCGAGCTGATCGCGGCCGTGGCCCACGAGGTCGGGGCGACGGCGGTCGGAGGACCGGCGACGGCGGCGATCCCGCCCTCGTGCGCGGCGATCGCGGGGCAGCAGGGCGAAGACCTGGTCGCCTTCTTCGTCCGTTCCTCGCGCAAGGAGCACGGGCTGCAGCGCTGGGTCGAGGGCCCGGTCGAGGCGGGCGTGCGCTGCCTGGTCGTCGAGGACACGGTGACGACCGGCGGCTCCACCGCGCAGGCGATCGAGCGGATCCGCGAGGAGGGGCTGGAGGTGGCCGGCGTCGTCGGCGTCGTCGACCGGCTTGCCGGCGGCGCCGAGCGGATCGAGGCCGCGGCGGGCGCGCCCTACCGGGCCCTGGTCACGATCGACGAGATCTACCCGGAGCGTCCCGACCGCGGCTGATGGAGCCCGACGCGGTCGAGATCCGGGTCGTCGCTTCCCTCGTCGAGAAGCAGCGCACCACCCCGGACGCCTACCCGCTCTCCCTCAACTCGCTGCGGCTCGCCTGCAACCAGTCGACCAACCGCGACCCCGTCGTCTCCTACGACGAGGCGACCGTCAGCGAGGCGCTGCGGCGGCTCGCGCAGCGGGGCTGGACCCGGCTCGCCAGCGGACCCGGCAGCCGTGCCCGCAAGTACCGCCACCTGCTGCCGGAAGCGCTCGGTGTCGACGCGGGGGAGCTGGCGCTGCTGACGGTGTTGATGCTGCGCGGTCCGCAGACGCCGGGTGAGCTCAAGCAGCGCAGCGAGCGGCTGCACCCGTTCGAGGGCCGGGCTGCGGTCAGTGAGACCTTGGAGCGGCTGCGCGAGCGCGAGCTCGTCGTCCGCCACCCCCGCCGCCCGGGGCAGAAGGAGGACCGCTACGAGCAGCTGCTGGGCGGAGGCGAGGTAGGCGAGGCGGTGGAGGCAGAGTCTGATTCGCCTCCCCTCGTCAGTGAGGCCGCTCCACCCCCCGGCGAGGATGATCGCCTCAAGCGGATCGAACGCCAGATCGCTGCCTTGCGCTCGGAGCTCGCCAGCCTCCGCGAGGCGCTTGGCGAGACGCCGCCCGGCGCCTAAGGAGGGTTTGGCGAAACCCCCGCGCACGTCCGGCGGCGGCGGACACTTCGCGGTGCGGCGTCCTCAGTCGGCCAAATAGCGCTGCTATTCGGCCTCCCTGCGTCCTTGCCCCGCTCGGTCCGGCGCTCGCCGGGCCGCACACGCGGGTTTCGCCAAACCCTCCTAGGAACTAGTCCCGCAGCCCGATCACCTTGATCCGGCGTCCGCCGGGGATCGCCGCCATCACCTGTGCCTTCAACCAGCCCCGCTGACCCAGCAGCGAGCGGCCGCCGGCGGTGAGCGGTACCCAGAAGGTGTGGGCACCGCCGCCGCTGAGGTGGAAGGCCCGGCGGCCGAGCAGGCGGCTGACCTGCCGCGTCCGCGGCCCCTGCCCGCGGTAGTGGGGGAGCGGGACGCGGAAGCGGGTGCGCAGGACTATCTGCCCCGGGCAGTCGGTCCCGCTCGGCCAGAGGCAGGTGACTCGCACCCGGACGCGGTTGCCGCGGGCTTTGATCGCCGAGAGTTCGATCGGGACGGCGATCGTCACGCCCTTGCAGCCGAGCAGCTTGTCTTCGCCGGGTTCGAGGTCGAGGGCGTATACGCAGACCCGCTGGCGCCCCGACTTCACCGTCGCCAGGCTGACGTCGAAGCCATGGCGCGCTCCCGCTTCCGGGAACGCCGCGGCGACGTCGCGGCGTGAGCGGCTGGCGACCGGGCCCAGTTCGGTGGCGACGGCGCCGGCTTCGCCGGCCTTGCCGCCGACGTAGAGGCGGATCGGCAGCGTCGCGGTGGGGGCGTTCGGGTCGAAGGCCCAGCCGCGGACCCGGACCTGGCCCGGGACCGGCGACTTCGCGAGGTCGAGGTAGCCGACCGGGTCGTCTTCGGCGGTGAGGGTGGCGGTGCCGACGGTGGCGCCGTCGACGTAGTTGTTGTCGATGTTGATCGTCACCCCGCCGTAGGTCTCGTTGTGGCCGCCCCGGTACTGGTGGATCCGCCGGTGCGGGGTCCAGGCCCCCGCCGGGACCTCCGGGTCGAGCGTGTCTTCGGCGCCGTTCCAGTTGGCGATCCAGATGTGATCCGGCACCGGGTAGGCAGTCCCCCACTGGCTCGCGAGGTCGGCGATCCCGGAGGAGCTGGAGCTGTAGACGCCGGAGAGGTAGCCCAGCGCGTGCAGTTTGTTGGTCCAGGCTCCGAGGAAGGCCAGGGTCGCCGCCGTCGCCGAAGAGGTGCGGCTGTAGGACTCCATGTCGAAGTAGATCGGGCTGCCGGGCCCCATCGCAACTTCCTGCGCCCGTTCGACCGCGTCGACCGCCGCCGCCGTCCCCTGGGCGCTCGCCTGGCTCGCGCTCAGCTTGGCGCAGCTCGAGCAACTGCTGGTCGGTGCCTGCATGCCGACGTAGGTCGGGATCAGGTGCCAGCCGGCAGCGGTCTGGGCGGCGACCCAGCTCGCCGTCAGGTTCGGCTGCGAGCAGGCCCGGTTGACGCCGCCGATGTAGACGCCGACCGCCCGGTAGGGCGATTCGGCCCACGCCGCCATCGCCTTGATCGAGGGAGCGCTGCAGGCGTCGAAGCCGAGGCCGGTGAAGACGGCGCCGGAAGCTGAGGCGGAGGCACGGGCACGCGGGGCGGCAGGGAGGGCGGGACGCGCGGCGGCACGCCGCGGTTCGACCAGGATCGCCCGCCGCTTGCCGATCGCCTCGGCGGGGCACCGCATCTGGCTCGAGGGAGTGCCCAGGTAGACCGCGCGGCGGTCGAGCCGCACGCACAGGCGGGGGTGGCGGTCGAGCCGGTAGACCGGCCAGGAGGCGGGCGCCCGAACCGTGCGGCCGTCGAAGTGGATCTGCCTGCTCGCCTGCCCGGCGGAGGCGGGAGCAGCCGTCAGCGCCGCCGCCGCGAGGAGGACCCCCAGCAGCGGCAGGATCGTCGTTCGGGTTGCCCGGGCCACGCTCCGCACTCTCGACTACAACCAGGCCGGTAGGGGTGAAGTTGCACTCGCACGGGAGAAACCGTGCAGCCGAGTGCCCCGAGCTGGATTCGAACCAGCGGCCTATCCCTTAGGAGGGGATCGCTCTATCCAGCTGAGCTATCGGGGCCGGAGGAGAAAGTTTGTCTTAGATCGCGGTTTGGCGTCGGAATTGGCACTTAGTGCGTGCCATGGGTCGGTTGTGGCCCGGCAGGATCTCTTGCATGAGAGACGCACAGGTAGTCGACATGTCCGGAGCACCGGTTAATGTGGACCACATGTCGAAAATGATCCAGGTCAGGAACGTCCCCGACGAGATGCACCGTGCCCTCAAGGTGCGGGCGGCGACGGAAGGGTTGTCCCTGTCCGACTACATCAAGCGGGAACTTAGCTGGGTGGCCGGCAAGTCGAAGCTCGAGGAGGTGCTCCAGCGAGTCGAGGCGCGCGGTCCGTCCGGCTTGAAGACGAAAACGATCGTGGAGCTGATCCGGGAAGGCCGGGGCGACTGATGCCCGTGGTCGACGCTTCCGTGGTGGTCGAGATGCTCGTCTTCGGCGAGCACGAGGCGGCCGCCAGGGAGCGTCTGGCCGGCGGGCAGGAGCCGCTCTGGGCCCCGGAGCTCCTCGACGCCGAGGTCGGCCAGGCGCTGCGCCGGGCCGTCCGGCGCGGTGATCTCAAGCCGGGACAGGCGACGCATGCGCTGGAAGAGCTACGCGAGATTCCGGTGCACCGGATAACTCACGAGCTGCTCGTCGGTTACGCCTGGGCGTTGCGCGACCGGGTGAGCTTCTACGACGCGCTCTACGTTGCCCTGGCGGAGATGCTGGGCGAACCCTTGATCACCGTCGACGCCCGCCTTGGCCGCGCCGGGGTCGAGGCTGAGGTCGAGGTTCTCGCCTAAAAGGGTTAGGCGTAGAGGGTCTCGGAGGCGAGCTCCAGCGCGCGCTGGCTCCAGAGCTTGACCTCCATGTAGACGTCGTCCCCGTAGCCCTCGAGTGCGTCGAGGGCGATGAGGCTGAAGCGCCCTTGGGAGATCGCCTCCTGGTCGACGGTCTCGCCGTCCAGCACCGCGGTGGCGGCGACGGCACCGCGGACGAGCGGTCGCCCCCAGACCAGGGTGACGGCGCCGGCGCGGCCGTTCTCCCCGCGCCAGCGGCCGACGACGTCGTCGTTGAGGTCGATCCGCCAGTCGGCGTTGTCCTCGGCGAGGATGTCGGTGAAGTCGGCCTTGCCCTGCAGGTCGCCGGGCTCGCCCCCCGGGGGCTGCACGTAGGAGACGTGGCCGAACAGCTCGAGCCGGCCCTCCTCACTGTCGGTGTGGGCCGAGCAGGGGACCCAGACGCGTCCGCCCCAGGCGCGCTCCGGGAACCAGTCGACCTCGGCGGGGACCTCGGCCCCCGCCGGCAGGTCCGCGACTTCGGCGCAGGCGGCGGCGAAGCTCTCGCGCAGCAGCTCGGCGAAGCGGCCGTGGGGGATCCCCTCCTGGCTGGCGTCGGCGATGAAGCGCGGGATCGGTCGCGGCTTGGGCTGCACGTGGCAACCCTACGCGCTGAGGCCACCTTTCGGGTCTCGTCCGGAGTGACTCGGGCATCAAGTGGAGACGGCTCCAGCGCAGGTGGAAGCACGCGCGAACTTGAGGCTGCGTTTAGCCCACTTCGCCGACCACAGCCAGGTTGGAACGGCGGATCGAGGTCCCTCAACTTCTTTTGTGCATAGGGCTTGGCCCCTACTTACACTCGGTCGCGGGGGATCGAATGAAGAAGGCAAAGGATGTGAAAGTGATGATCAGGAATCTAAAATCCTTGGGTCTCGGCCTCGTGGCAGCCGCCGCTCTGTGGGTGGCCGCTCCATCGTCAGCTCAAGCAACGACGCCACAGCTATTAGTTCTCAATACCGCAACGGTGTCAGGTAACTCGATAGGCTTGCACACGTTTACTATCGATGGGAATAGTGTCGAATGCAGTTTTGCCCCCTTCGGGGCGGTTGGGACCGTGAATGGCGGCCAAACATGGATCACGGTCCATCCCAATTATGGAAGTTGTAAAGCCTTCACGTTTCTCAATGCGAATGTAAATACGGAAGGCTGCAATTACGAATTCATGGCAACCGGTAATGAATCCTCGGGTCGGTGGGCTAATGGTCAAATGAAAATCTCCTGCTCACTGGGCAGTTCAATCGTGATCAATGCAGGCAGCGGAGCCTGCGTCGCAACCCTCAATTCACAGACGGTCAATAGCGGTATTTCATTCGTAAACACAGAAGCATCTCCGATGGATTTTCACCTCGAAGCCTTGGTTGCAACGGTGGTAGTCAACAAAACCGTTGATGGCTTTGGATGCCCATTCAATTCTACGGGGAGTACCTTTGGGAGCTACACTGGACTCAGTGAAATGAGGTGTTCCAATGAAAATGGTACTTGGACTGCCTGCACACTGACAGATATGTAAGCACTTGCTTACAGCCCTCTATTGCGAGTTCTCTGCTACGAAGGGGGCCGGGCGTAATCCCGACCCTCTTGTGGTGGCGGCTCACCACTGAGAGTTCATCAAAGACACTCGCGCAGGTCTGCCGCGGCCCGCTCGGGCGGGTAGACGTTGATGTCGACGCCGGTGCCGAGCTCGAAGCCGGCCTTGATCGTCAGCCGCGGGGCGATGTCGACGTGCCAGTGGAACTGCGCGGCGCCGCGGGGCGCGGTCCGGACCCAGAGGTTCAGCTCCGGCGGGCCGCCGAAGCGCGCCGCCAGCACCCGCAGCGCGGTCTGGATCATCGCCGCCCCGCTGCCGTCCTCCTCGAAGCGCGCCGCTTCCCGTCGCGGCACCACCCGCAGCTCGAAAGGCGAGCGCGAAGCCCAGGGGCAGATCAGCGCCGCCTCGTCGTCGATCGCGACCAGGCGCTCCTGCCGCCGCACCTCCTCGACGAGGACGTCGCTGAGAAGGCCGCCGCCGGCCGTCCGCTCGCCGTAGGCGCCGACCCGCTCACGCTCGCGGGCGACCGCCGCCGGCACGAACGGCAGCGCGTAGAGCTGGGCGTGGGTGTGCTCGAGCGAGGCGCCGGCGCCGCCGCCCTCGTTGACGATCAGTTGCAGGTAGGAGGCGTCGGCGTGAGCCCGCATCCGCTCGCGCCAGGTGCCGACCGCGGCGGCGAACTGCTGGTCGCCCAGTTCCGACATTGCGGTCAGGTGCTGGGGCGAGTTGATCAGCACCTCGTGCGCGCCCTCGGCGGGGCGGGTGGAGAAGAGGTCGGGTTCGCCGGCTCGTTTCGAGGCCAGCAGCGGGTCGCCGGCGCTGGCGAAGGCCCCGGCGTCGGCCTCACCTCCGACTTGTGGTTCCTTTCGGTCGCTATCCGTCCGCAAAGAACCACGCGATTGGTCGGCGAGCGCCGGGTAGAGGTTCGGGACCACCCGCGTCGTCCAGCCCGGCGTGTCGGCCTCGCCGCCGCCGGGACGCGTCGCGAAGAGCTCCGGCGGCGTGCGGTCCTCGCGGCCCTCGCAGAAGGGGCAGTTGTCGGGCCCCTTCGGCTCGCTCGAGCGCGGGGTGAAGCTGTCCGGCCGCGCGGCGCGGCCGGGGGCGAGGAGCGTCCTCAGCCCACTTAGCTGGTCGATGCGGAGCTCGGGGGAGCTCAGGAGCGCGAGGGGGGGAGGTCGCCTACGTCGGGCTCGTCGACCGCGGGCGGCTCCGGGGCCGGAGGCGGCGGGGTCGCCGGCGGCCGGGGCGGCCGCTCGGTGCCCGCGGCGCGGCCCGCCGCGCCTTTGCCGACGAACGGCTCCAGCACGTCCATCGGCAGCGGGAAGACGACGGTGGTGTTCTGGTTGGTGCCGATTTCCAGCAGCGTCTGCAGGTAGCGGAGCTGCAGCGAGGCCGGGTTGGTGCTGATGATGTCGGCGGCGTCGGTGAGCTTCTGCGCCGCCTGGAACTCGCCCTCGGAGTTGATGATCTTCGCCCGCCGCTCACGCTCGGCCTCGGCCTGGCGCGCCATCGCCCGCTGCATCTGCTCGGGGATCTCGACGTCCTTAATCTCGACCGCGGTGACCTTGACGCCCCAGGGCTCGGTCGACTCGTCGATGATCTTCTGCAGCTCTTCGTTGAGGCGCTCGCGGTCGGCCAGCAACTGGTCGAGCTCGGCCTTGCCGAGCACCGAGCGCAGCGCCGTCTGCGAGATCTGCGAGGTCGCTACGAGGTAGTTCTCGACCTCGACCACGGCCCGGTTGGAGTCGACGACGCGGAAGTAGGCGACGGCGTTGACCCGGCAGGGGACGTTGTCGCGGGTGATTACCTCCTGCGGCGGGATGTTCAGCGTCACCGTCCGTAGGTCCACCTTGACCATCCGGTCGACGAGCGGGATCAGCAGGATCAGCCCCGGCCCCTTTTGGGCAATCAGCCGCCCGAGCCGGAAGATCACGCCGCGCTCGTACTCGCGCAGGATCCGCACCGAGGTGCCGAGCGCGATCAGGGCAAAGAAGACGAGGACGATGAGAATCCCTGCCACGGCTGCCATCAAGCGGCTCCTTCTCTGGTTTGCGTCGCGGACTCCGGCTCGAGACGGACCAGGAGCGTCAGCCCCTCGACCGCCTCGACGCGGACTTTATCCCCCAGGCGAACCGGGCTGGACCCGTTGGCGAGGCGAGCGCTCCAGATCGTCCCGCCGGCCCAGACCGTGCCCTCCGGGTTGATCGAGCTGCGGGCCTCGACTTCGGAGCCCACCAGCTCCTCGCTGCCGGTTCGCACCCGCGGCTCGCGGTGGGCCGCGAGCACCTTGCGGGTGATGAAGTAGAAGCTGACCCCGCAGAGGACGCCGAGGGCGATCAGCGCCCCGCCGATGTAGTCGGCGGCGCCGCTGTCGGAGCCGAGGGCGACGATCCCGGCGGCGGTGAGGCCGGCGACGCCGACGAAGGCGAGGATGCCCCCGGTCGGCAGCAGCAGCTCGGCGAGCAGAAGCCCGAGCCCGATCAGCGCGATGACGACGAAGGCTTCCATTGGCCGATTATCCGCTCCCGAGCGCGTAGCGGCGCACGTCGGCTTCGAGTTCGGCCTGGTCGCGGTACTGGCCGATCTTGACGTAGAGGAGCTTGCCGGAGCGGTCGTAGAAGGCGGTGTCGGGAACGCCGCCGTGGAGCCCGAGGGATTCGGCGATTTGCTTGTCGGGGTCGCTATAGCTGGGGTAGGGGACCGGCTCCTCGCGGAGGAAGGTTTCCGCCGCGTCTTCGGAGTCTTCGTAGTTGATCCCGAGGAAGGCGACCTGCTTGCCGTAGCGGGCCGCTAGCTTTTGCAGGGTTGGGAACTCGGTGCGGCAGGGGCCGCACCAGGAGGCCCAGACGTTGGCCACGACCGGGTACCCATGCAGCCCGGCGATCTGCTGCTCGTAGGCGCCGGTGCCGCCCGGGAGAAGCTCGTTTTCCCGCTTGTGGAGGGCGCTGAGGGGTGGCGGCGAGCCGGCCAGCGCCTTCGCGTAATCGGGGTGCGGCCCGCCCAGGTCGCCGCCGCCGGAGCTGCCGCAGCCGCTCCCGGCGAGGACGGCGGCGGCCGCCAATGCCAGGGCCAGGGCTTGTGTGGATCGCCTACGCATCCGGTCCGTGATTACAATACGTACGTTCGGTTCGCGAGTCGCGAGCCGCGCGGAGATCGCGGGGAGGGCGTCAGTCGAGACCCGCAGCCTCGTTCCACTAGCCCTAGCCGTGTCTTTGTTCGGCGGGGCGGAAGCTCAGAAGCCTTCTATGGCCAAGACCAGCGACGTTGCCGCGAGCGCGGCAGTTCCATCAGGCGCCGACATCGAGCGTGCGGCGGCATTCGCCCGTGAGCCTTTCCTGCTCGACGGTGAGGGCCCGGAGGCGCTGGCGCCGGGGACGGCGCGCCGACGCGCCCTCGACGCCGCCCTGAAGGAGCTCGACGAAGGAGCGGAGCACCCTTCGATCCAGTGGCGGCGGGACTTCTCTCTGCTGCTCGGGCTCGAGCGCTTCCTCGCCGATGAACCGCCGAAGCTGCGCGACGGCGCCGAACTGAACCCGCACCAGGTCGACGCCCTCTCGGGCACGTTGGCCGAGCTGATGGGTCAGCAGCAGACCCTCGCCGCCGAGGAGCCGGCCGAGAACGGCAACGGCGTCGCCGCGCTCGACGGCGCCGCCCTCGACGCCGGCGAGGTCGACGAGGACGAGGAGATGGCCCCCGACGAGGAGCCGCAGGACTGGGAGGAACAGCCGGTAGACGAGGACGAGGAGGTCGTCGAGGAGGCCCCCGAAGACCCCGGCGCCGAGCGCCGCTTCTGGTTCGAGCACGCGACCGGGGCCGGCAAGACGGTCGCCGCCGTCGGCTTCGTCGAGGCGACCCGCACCGGCGGCGTCCTCATCCTCACCCACCGCCGCAACCTCGTCGACCAGTTCATCGGCGAGATCTCCGACCGCGGCTACAAGGAGCGCTTGCGACCGCCGCTGCTCGACGGGCGCGACGACCCCGACGGCCCGGTCACCGTCGAGACCTACCAGTGGTTCGTCCGCAACCACAAGAAGGTCTCAGACGCCTACTCGATCGTCATCTGCGACGAGGCGCACACCGCCCTGGGTGAGAAAACCAGCGCCTGCATCCGTGACTGGAACGGCCCCGTCTACATCGGCATGACCGCGACCGGGGCGCTGATCGCCCGCCACGTCGCCGACCTCTTCCCGACCCAGACCTCGCGCTTCGACCTCGCCCAGGCGGCCCGGCGCGGCGTCATTGCCCCCCTGCGCTGCCTGCGGATCCCGCCGGGGCCGGGGGTGCGGACGATCGCCAAGGTGCCGCTGCGAAAAGGCGAGGTCGACCAGGACTTCGACCAGGAGGAGCTGGCCGCGCTGCTCGACCAGGAGCCCTTCAACGTCGCGATCGCCGACCTCTACCGCTCGCGCTTCCGCAAGGTCCCTGGGGTCGTCTACACCGCCGGCGTCCAGCACGCGAAGAACGTCGCCAAAGCCTTCCGCGACGCCGGCATCAACGCCCAGGCGGTCTCCGGGGAAACGCCGAAGCGCGAGCTGGCGGAGATCCTCGCCGGCTTCGAGCGCGGCACCGTCGACGTCCTCTGCAACGCGATGCTGCTGGCGGAGGGCTGGAACTCGCCGCGGGCGACGATCTGCATGCACCTCGCCCCGACCGCCTCGCGGCGGATCTACCAGCAGCGGGTCGGCCGCGTGACCCGGCGGGCGCCGGGCAAGGAGGCGGGGATCGTGATCGACTTCGTCCACCCGGCGACGACCCACGACGAGACGATCGTCACCCTGCACAGCCTGCTCGACCGCGACGTCTACCGCGGCGGCGCGATCGTCGTCGGGCCGGTGCGCCGCGGGCGCGGGCGCAAGGTGCGGGTGGAGCGGCGGATCGTCCCGGTCTCCAACGTCGAGGAGAAACGGATGGAGGTCCTCGAACGGGAGATCTGGCGGATCGCGGTCGAGAACCTCGACTACCCCGAGCAGCACGCCTGGGCGGCGCTGGCCGGGGCCCGCGTCAACACCCAGGGCTGGCGGCGGGCGCGGGCGATGCTGCAGAACGACCGCACCAAGGAGCTGCGCCGGCGCTTCCTGCTGACCTGCGTGCAGCGCAACCGCAACGCGCAGCTGCGGCTGAAAGCGCTGGGGGAGATCGCCGACCTCGGCGACCCCGACGCCTTCGACGACGCGATCGACATCGTCGGCACCTGGAGCCGCGAGGACAAGCGGGCGGGGACGAAGACGATGCTGCAGGCGCTGATCGACAAGCGGATCGGCCGCCGCGACCAGGCGCAGGCGTGGGTCTGGCGCCTCGCCGGCTACACCCGCGAACTGCACGAGGAGTACGCGGTGCAGCGCTGGCCGGGGCGCGGGTCAACACGCAGGGCTGGCGACGGGCGCGGGCGATGCTGCAGAACGATCGCACCAAGGAGCTCCGCCGCCGCTTCCTTTTGACCTGTGTGCAGCGCAACCGCAACGCGCAGCTGCGGCTGAAAGCGCTGTCCGAGGTCGCCGACCTCGGCGACGCCGAGGCCTTCGACGACGCGATCGACATCG
>DASSHE010000021.1:0-34899 GCA_035693065.1 Solirubrobacterales bacterium | reverse complement strand
CCCTAACCCGCAAGTAAGGGTGCGAGAGACCCCCCTCCCAACGCTGGTCGCGCTACTGGTCGCCGCGATCGCGGTGGTCCACTTCGCCACTGGCGTGAAGACGCGGCTCTCGACCGGCATGACCGGCTTCGACAGCACCTGGTACCACGGGCCGTTCGCGGCGGGGTTCTTCCAGAGCGGGAACACGTGGGACCTGCACTTCATCGCCCCGCAGTTCCTCGCCTGGTTTTACCCGGCCAGCGGCGAAATCTTCCACGCGGCCGGGATGCTGGCCTTCGGACGGGACGTGCTCTCGCCGCTGCTGAACCTCGGCTGGTTCGTGGGGTGCCTGGCGGCTTGCTGGTGCATCGGCCGCCCCTATCGGGTCGCGGCTTGGTCGTTGGCCCTTGGGGCCGTGGCTTTGAGCGTGCCGGCCCTGGCCGACCAGGCGGGCGAGGCGCGGAACGACATCGTCGGCATCTTCTTCCTGCTGGCCGCGGTGGCGATCGCGGTGAACGGCGAGCGCGATCGGCGCACGGCGCTCGTCGTCGGCCTCGCCGCGGGCCTGGCCGCGGGGACGAAGCTGAACTTCCTCCTACCCGCGGTGGTCCTGGTGTTCGGCCTCGCCGTGATCGCGGCGCGCGGCACCCGGCCGCGGACCTTTGCGGTGGGGGCGCTGGGCGCCCTGGCCGGCGGCGGCTACTGGTACCTGCGCAACCTCGCCCACGCCGGCAACCCGCTGCCCTGGGTCCACCACCTCGGTCCGATCGACCTGCCGGCACCGGAGCAGGCCCTTGGCGGCCGCGAAGCCCACAGCGTCCTTGGCTATCTGACCGACGGCAGCGTCTGGTCCGACTGGTTCCTCCCAGGGCTCCACCACGGCCTCTGGATCCTCTGGCCACTTCTTCTCGCCGCCGCCCTAGCGGGCCTGCTCCTCTCCACGGCCGCGCAGCTCCGGCGACCCCCTGCACCGCGAGACCGCAAAAACCACTCTCCAGGAACCAATTTTGCGGTTTCGGCGGGGGAGGAGGTTCTGGCGGTGGCGGGGTTCGTGGGGTTGGCGTGTGCGCTGGCGTGGCTGGTGGCGCCGACGTCGGCTTCCGGCCCCGAGGGCATGCCGCGCGGGTTCGAGTCCGGCCTCCGCTACCTCGCCCCGGCGCTCGTTCTCGGCCTCGCCCTGCTGCCCACGGCCGCGCCGCTGCGCGAGCGCCTCGCCTCCCTAGGCCGCCGTCCAAAGGTCCGCCGGACCTTTGATCCGCATAGCGACACAAAGGTCCGGCGGACTTTTTGGCGTGGTGTTCGGGGGGTCGGCGGCGCGGTGGCGGCGCTCGTCCTGGTTGTCGCGGTCGGTTACCCAGTGCAGCGCCACTACCTGGCCGACCGCTACAAGGACCCGACCTTCAGCGCCCCGGGACTCAACGCCGCCTTCGCCTGGGCCCGCGACGTCTCCGACTCCCGCATCGGCACCACCAGCACCCGCCAGTACCCCCTCTTCGGCACCGACCTCTCCAACCACGTCCAATACCTCGGCCTCGAGCAACCCCACGGCGGCTTCGAGCCCCCGCAAACCTGCCGCCAGTTCCTCCGCCTGGTGGAAGAAGGCGACTATCGCTACGTAGTGGCCACCCGCGACCGCCTCGAACCAGGCAAGCCCCCATACCCTCCCTCGGCCAAATGGCTTGAACGCGCCGACGCCACGCCCGTCCTACGCAAGCCCCCCACGGCAGTGTTTGAGGTGTCAGAAAGGCTCAAGCCGTCGGCGTGTAGGTGACTGGATCCACCGGCGGGTGGCACGGGGTAGGGGTGTTCGCCCGCAGCTCGTCGAGGACGAGCACCCCTACCCCGGGACAGGACCCGCCGGCCGGAGCTCCTCGTCCTCCATACTCCCGACCCGGCCTATGGACCACATCCGCAACTTCAGCATCATCGCCCACATCGACCACGGCAAGTCGACCCTGGCCGACCGCATCCTCGAGCTCACCGGCGCCGTCGACCCGAAAAAAATGCAGGCCCAGCTACTCGACTCGATGGACCTCGAGCGCGAGCGCGGGATCACGATCAAGGCCCAGGCGGTGCGCGTGGAGTACACGGCGCAGAACGGTGAGACCTACCACCTGCACCTGATCGACACCCCCGGCCACGTCGACTTCTCCTACGAGGTCTCGCGCAGCCTCGCCGCCTGCGAGGGCGCCCTGCTGGTCGTCGACGCGGCCCAGGGAGTCGAGGCGCAGACGGTCGCCAACACCTACCTGGCGATCGAGAACGGCCTCGAGCTGATCCCCGTCATCAACAAGGTCGACCTGCCCGGCGCCGAGCCCGAGCGGGTCGCCCAGGAGATCGCCGACCTGCTCGGCGGCGACCCCGAGGAAGCGCTCTGGATCTCGGCCAAGACCGGCCAGGGCGTGCTCGAGGTGCTGGAGGCGATCGTCGCGCGGATCCCGGCGCCGACCGGCGAGCCCGAGGCGCCCGCCCGCGCCCTCATCTTCGACTCCGAGTTCGACCAGTACCGCGGCGTCATCGCCTACGTGCGGATGGTCGACGGCTCCTTCCGCAAGGGAGAGCCGATCCTGGCGATGCAGAACGGCACCACCGCCGACATCGACGACCTCGGCTTCTTCCGGCCGGCGATGACCGCGGTCGCCCGCATGGATGCCGGCGACGTCGGCTACCTGATCACCGGGATCAAGGACGTCACCAAGCTCCGCGTCGGCGACACCCTGACCTCGCAGGCGAATCCCGCCACCGAGGCGCTCGAGGGCTACCGCGAGGTGCGGCCGATGGTCTTCTGCGGCCTCTTCCCGATCGACACCGACCGCTACGAAGACCTCCGCGACGCGCTCGAGAAGCTCTCCCTCAACGACGCCGCCCTCTCCTGGGAGCCGGAGACCTCGGAGGCGCTCGGCTTCGGCTTCCGCTGCGGCTTCCTCGGCCTCCTCCACATGGAGATCGTGCGCGAGCGGCTGGAGCGCGAGTACGACCTCGACCTGCTGGCGACGACCCCGAACGTGCGCTACCTGGTCAACCTCACCAACGGCGAGACCAAGGAGGTCCACAGCCCGACCGACCTGCCCGACCCCGGCGTGATCGAGACGATCGAAGAGCCCTACATCCGGGCCACGCTGATCTGCCCGAAAGAGCAGGTGGGCGCGGTGATGGAGCTCTGCCAGCAGCGCCGCGGCACCCACGTCGACATGCACTTCCTCAGCCCCGAGCGGGTGCAGATCCGCTACGACCTGCCGCTGGCCGAAATCGTCCTCGACTTCTTCGACCTGCTCAAGTCCTCGACCCGCGGCTACGCCTCGCTCGATTACGAGCCGATCGGCAATCGCGTCTCCGACCTGGTCAAAGTCGACATCCTGCTCGCCGGCGAGAAGGTCGACGCGCTCTCGATCATCGTCTTCCGCGACTTCGCCTACGACCAGGGCAAGCGCCTGGTCGGCCGGCTGCGCAAGACGATCCCGCGCCAGCTCTTCGACGTCCCCGTCCAGGCCGCGGTCGGCTCCAACATCCTCGCCCGCGAGACCGTCAAGGCGCTGCGCAAGGACGTCACCGCGAAGCTCTACGGCGGCGACGTCACCCGCAAGAACAAGCTGTTGAAGAAGCAGAAAGCGGGGAAGAAGCGGATGAAGGCTGTCGGCCGGGTGGAAGTGCCGCAGGAGGCGTTCCTGGCGGTGCTGGAGATCGACGAGTAGTCACGCCACCTCCTGGCTGCTCAGCCAGATAGGGTGCCCGCCCATGGCACTCAAGACTGATGCGGTAGGCAAGGATTGGCCCGGCGTCACCTACCAGGTGGGGCGGGAGAAGATCAAGGAGTACGCGAACGCGCTGGGGATCGACAACCCGGTCCACTTCGACGTCGCGGCGGCGCGCGCGGAGGGTTTTCGCGACGTAGTGGCGCCGCCGATGTTCGCCGTCGTCTACAGCAGCCCGGCGATGGCCCCGGCCATCCTCGACCCCGAGGTCGAGCTCAACTTCGCGGCGATGGTCCACGGCGGCCAGGCCTTCGAGTGGGACGAGCCGGCTTGCGCGGGTGACGAGATCACCACCACGGCCAAATGCCTCTCGATCGAGGAGAAAGACGGCAAAGGCTTCTACGTGTTCGAGTCCAACTCGGTCAACCAGGACGGGGCGCAGGTCGCCCGCGGAACCTGGACGCTGATCGTGAGGGGAGTTTGAGATGGCTGATTTGAACGTGGGTGACCAGATTCCGGAGCTGCGGGTGACCCCCGACAAGTACCTGCCGCACCGCTACGCAGGCGCCTCCGGCGACTTCAACCCGATCCACATCGACGACGAGTTCGCGATAATGGTCGGGCTTCCGCGCAACATCCTCCACGGCCTCTACTCGATGGGGCTGGTGGCCAAAGCCAACGCGGCGCTGGCGGGCGGCGACCCGCGGGCGCTGAAGCGGCTCTCGGTGCAGATGCGCGGGATGGGTATGCCGGAGCAGGAGATCGTCGTCAGCGGCACGGTCAAGTCGGTCGAGGGCAACCGCGTCACGGTCGACACGGTCGCCGCCCAGGGCGAGACCGCGATCATCAAGAACGCCGAGGCAGAGCTCGAGTTGTAGGAGCGCCGGGCCCACCCGGCGCTCCTCCTAGACTTCGGAGGCGTGCTCTCCCCGAGACAGGAGCTGATTCTTCGGCTTGTCGTCGACGCCCATCTGGCGTCGGCCCGGCCCGTGCCCTCGAAGGAGGTGGCCGAGCGGCCCGAGGTCGAGTGGGGGCCGTCGACCGTCCGCGCCGAGCTGGCCGCGCTCGAGGCCGCCGGCTACCTGACCCATCCCCACACCTCCGCCGGTCGCGTCCCCACCGACAGCGGCTACCGCCGCTACGTCGAGTTCCTGCTCTCCTCCGGCCGGCTGCCGGTGGAGACGCATGTCGAGCTCGAGCTCTCGCGGCTGCGCCGCGAGGTTGACGAGGCGATGCGGGAGACGACCGCCGCCCTCGCCCAGGTCACCGATCTGGTTGCGATGGCGACGGCGCCGCAGCTGGCGAGGGCGACGATCCACCGGGTCGAGGTCCTGCGCCTGCAGCCGAATAAGGTCGTGGTGATCGCGATCGCCTCGACCGGCGACGTCGCCCGCCGCGTCTTCGAGTTCGACCGCGCCGTCGACCCCGGCCTGGTCGAGTGGGCATCCAGCTACCTGAACGAGTCCCTGCGGGGCCTCAGCCTCGGCGCCCGGATGATCGCCGCCCGCCTCGCCGACCCCGAGCTGGACAAGGTCGAGGCCGAGTTCGTCGCCACCCTGGGCTCCGCCTTCGGCGAGTTCGGTCGCGACGCCGGCTCCGACCTCTACGTCGAGGGCGCCTCGCGCCTGCTCTCCGACGCGCACCTCCCCGACCTGCCCCGCGCCGACGAGCTGATGACGGCGCTGGAGCGGCGGGCGGACGTCCTGCAGATGCTGCGCTCCTCCCTCGACGAGCGCTCGGTCTTCCTCTGGATCGGCGAAGAGAACCCGCAGCCGGAGCTGCGCTCGGTCAGCGTCGTCGGCGCCAACTACGGCCTCGGGCACCGTAACCTCGGCTCGGTCGGGGTGGTCGGGCCGCTGCGGATGGACTACGCGACCGCGATCGCCTCGGTCCGCCACGCCGCCCGCGAGCTCTCCCGTTACTTCGAGACCGTCTACTCCGACTAAGACCAGATGCCGCGCGACTACTACGAGGTTCTCGGCCTCGGCCGGGACGCCAGCGAGACCGAGGTCAAGAAGGCATTCCGCCGTCTGGCCCGCGAGCTGCACCCGGACGTCAACCAGGCGCCCGACGCCGAGGAGCGCTTCAAGGAGGCCGCCGAGGCCTACGAGGTGCTCTCCGACGCCGGGCGGCGCCAGACCTACGACGCCTACGGCCATGAGGGGCTGCGCTCGGGCGGCTTCGATCCGCGCGCCGGCTTCGGTTCGATCGACGACATCCTCCAGGCCTTCTTCGGCGGTGGTGGTGCCGGCTTCGGCTTCGGCGGCGGCCGCGGGGCGGCCGCGGGCGGCGACGTCGCGGTCGCGATCGAGGTCGAGCTGGCCGAGGTCGCGACCGGGGTCAGCCGCGAGATCAGCTACGACGCGGTCGGGAGGTGCGAGCACTGCCACGGCAACGGGGCCGAGCCGGGCACCCCGATCACCACCTGCGAGCGCTGCGGCGGTGCCGGCGAGCTGCGCCAGGTGGCCCGGACCCCGTTCGGGCAGATGGTTCGCAGCGCCGTCTGCGACGCCTGCGGCGGCGCCGGCAAGATCCCCGAGACCCCTTGCGGGACCTGCGGCGGCAGCGGCCACACCCGCCAGGCCAGGACGAGCCTGATCGAAGTCCCGGCCGGGATCGAGGACGGCCAGCGGATGCGCGTCGCCGGCGCCGGCCACGCCGGCGATCCGGGAGCGCCCGCCGGCGATCTCTACGTCGAGGTCCGGGTCGGCGAGGACGAGCGCTTCCAGCGCGAGGGCAACGATCTCGTCAGCGTCCTCTCGATCGCCGCCACGGAGGCGATGCTGGGCGCGACCTTCTCGGTCGAGACGCTGGAGGGCGAGGAGGAGGTCGAGGTGGCGCCGGGGACGCAGCCCGGGCACGAAGTCGTGCTCAAGGGCCTTGGGCTGCCGCGGCTCGGAGGCCGCCGCCGCGGCAACCAGCGGGTCGTCGTCAACGTCGTCGTCCCGACCAACCTCAGCGACGAGCAGCGCGAGATCGCCGAGCGGCTCGACGAGACCCTCGGCGACGAGAACTTCGGCCCCCAGCACGGCGAGGGCCTCTTCGGCCGCGTGCGCCGCGCCTTCGGTTGAGGAACCCGCGGTGATCCGGCTCGCGGTCCGCTGCGCCCCGGAGCAGGCCGAGCTGGTCCTCGCCGAGCTGACCGTGCTGGCGCCCAACGGGGTCGAGGAGGAGCGGGGCCCCGGCTACGTCGAGTACGCGATCTACGGCGGCGAGGGGGAGCTGCCGGAGCTGGGCGCCCTCGACGCGGCGGTCGCCGGCGGCCGCATCGAAGTCAGCTCGACCGAGATCCCCGACGACTGGGCCGACCGCTGGCGCGACTTCCACAAGCCGCTCCTCGTCGCCGACAGGCTCTGGCTGCGGCCCTCCTGGGAGCCGGCGCGCGAGGGCGTCATCGACGTCGTCGTCGACCCCGGCCAGGCCTTCGGCACCGGCGCCCACCCGACCACCCGCCTCTGCCTCGAGCTTCTCTGCGAGCTGGAGGCGCGCGGCGAGGCCGCCGGGGAGCTGGTCGATCTCGGCACCGGCTCCGGCGTCCTCGCGATCGCCGCCGCCAAGCTCGGCTGGGGCCCGATTCGCGGATACGACCACGAGCCGGCGGCACTGGAGGCGGCGGCGGCCAACGCCGCCGCCAACGGGGTCGAGCTGCGGCTGGAGCGGGCGAACCTGCGCGAATCCCTGCCGGATCTGGCTCCCACGGTGGTCGCCAACATGACCTCGCCGATCCTCAGGGCCGTCGCCAGCTCCCTCCCCGAGCCGCCGCAAACCCTCGTTTGCTCGGGCATCCTCCCCAGCGAGCTCGACGATGTCGTCACGGCATTCGGCGAGGCCGGCCTGGCCGAAATCGAGCGTCGGATCGACGGCGACTGGGCGGCGCTGCTTCTCCGTCGCCGCTGAGAGATAGGGTCCCGCCAATGTTGCTCGCGAACATCACCGACTACAGCGTCGGGCTGTTCATCCACATCCTGGCGGTGGTCCTCGCCTTCGGCCCGACGTTCGCCTACGGGATCATCTTCTCGGTGATGCCGCAGCACCCGCGCTCGGCGCCGGCGCTGTTCGACGCGATCCGCAAGGTCGACCGCTACCTCGTCGACCCGGGGATGGTCGTCGTCCTCCTGGCCGGGATCTACCTGCTGGCGGAAGGTCCCTGGGAGGGCAGCGAAGCCTTCATCACCGTCGGCTTCATCGCGATCATCGCCCTCTTCGGCCTCCAGCACGCCTTCTTCCGCCCCCAGGGCCGCAAGGCGCAGGAGCTCGCCGAACGCGACCTCAAAAGCGGCGATAGCTTCAGCGCCGAATTCGAAGAAGTCTCGCGCCGCCTCGGCATGGTCGGCCCGATCGCCGGCCTGATCGTGGTGGTCACGATCTTCTTCATGGTCGTCAAGCCTTAACTTCCGCCTGTGGCGGTGACGAAGCTGGACCCGGCGCTGCCGGTCGCGATGTTCGATTCCGGAGTCGGCGGGCTCACCGTGTTGCACGAGTGCCTGGTCTCGCTCCCTCAGGAGGACTTCGTCTACCTGGGAGACACCGCCTGCTTTCCCTACGGCGACCGCGACCCCGAGTGGCTGCGGGATCGGATCGAGGCGATCGCCGAGCTGCTCCTGGGCCGGGGCGCGAAGCTGCTGGTGATCGCCTGCAACACCGCCACCTCGGTGGGCGAGGAGGTGGCCACGGCGGTGGCGGCCGAACGCGGGGTGGAGGTGGTGCCGGTGGTCGCCCCGCAGGCCGAGATCGCCGCCGCGATCACCGCCAACGCCAAGGTCGGGGTCCTGGCGACGCCCAACACCGTCTCCAGCGGCGCCTACCGCCGGGCGCTGGAGGCGGCGGGACGCGGCCTCGACGTGATCGAGGTGGCGGCACCCGACCTTGCCCCCTTCATCCAGAACGGCTCGCTGTTCGACGAGGAGACGATGGCGATGGCCCGCTCCTACTGCGCGCCGCTGATGGAGGCAGAGATCGACACCCTGATCCTCGGCTGCACCCATTACCCGCTGGTCTCGCCGATGCTGCAGCGGATCCTCGGGCGCGACGTCCGCCTCGTCAGCGGCGGCCACGCCGTCGCCGCCGCGGTCCAGCGGACGCTGGAGGGCGCCGGCCTCGCCCGCGAGGACCGCGGCGAGGGCAGCTACGACTTCCTCTGCACGGGGGACGTCGAGGCATTTCACTCCGTCGGCACCCGGTTCCTGCAGATGCCGCTGGGGGAGGTCGAGCACGTCGACTTGCCGCTCGCGTGAATTGCTTGCATTAGAAAAGAACTCTTATATGGTCTCGTGGCATGCGGCACAAGCGTTTGCTCGGGATCCTCGGCGTCGCGGCTCTACTGACGGCAGCCGCGCTCGCCGTCGCTTCCGCCGATGCGGTCACCCTCTGCCGCGTCAACGAAAACCCGACCTGTTCGGAAGAAAACAGCTACCGGGTGCCGACATTGTTCGCCGCCGAACTGGAACGGACGACGAGCGCGACCTTCAGCGGGACGCCGAGCGTCACCTGCGGCGAATCCTGGGGCAGCGGCGAAACGACGGTGGCCGGAACGCCGCTGATCGGTGAAAGCTCAAACGTCAACTTCGCCTCCTGTGGAGGATGCACGACGGTCGAAGCCCAAAACCTCCCCTGGGTGGGAGAAGTCGAAGCAACTGGCGGTGGCAACGGGACGCTCACCGCCTACGGAGCCTCGAAAACCAACCTCAGCGTGAAGCTGACGAGCTGTCTCTCGGGCGCGACCTGCTTCTACGGCGTCGAATCGGCGACTGCCGAAATCGAAGGGGGCGAATCGGCGAAGTTCACGATCGTCAAGGTGCTGAACCGCGAACCGGGCAGCAATAAATTGCTCTGCGCCACGACCAGCACCTTCACCGGCAACTACCGGCTCACCACCCCGACCGAACCGGTCTTCATCTCCGCCTTGCCCTGAGCGGGTCGGCCAACTTTCGCGACGAAGTTGGCCCGGAGTTGGCGCATCCAGAGCGCCACCCGTGCGCTCCGATCGGTCACGCTCCTTCCGATGCCCATTCTGACCGCTGGCAATACCGTATATACTCACCCCGTGGCCAAGGTGATGATCTCCATCCCAGACGACCTCCTGGAGCGCCTCGATCAGACTGCTGGCGCCAGCGGAGAGACCCGCAGCGGGTTTCTCCGCCGCCTGGTGGAGCGCGAGGTGAAGGCTGGCGAGGAGCGGCGGCGCGAGGAGATCGCGCGGCTATTCGATCAGGTTCGGATAGAGGTCCCAGACGACGATCCCGAGGCATGGGACATCGTTCGCGTGATCCGAGAAGACCGGGAATCGCACTGAGTTGCACCTGGTGGATTCCAGCGTCTGGGTCGCTGCCGTGATGCCACAGCACCCCGAGCACATCGCGGCGCGGGACTTCCTTGCGAACGGGCCTCCCGTGGGTGTTCTCGATCTCACCCTCTACGAGGTCGCAAACGTTGTCACGAGGAGATATCGCCAACCCGAGCAAGCCAAGAGGCTCGTCCAGGGCTTGATCGGTTCATCCTCCGAGGCGCCTCTGCGGGTGGACGCGGCATTGCTTGAACACGGGGTTGAGCTGATGCTCGAGCACAACCTCAGCGCCTACGACGCCGCCTACGTCGCCGCCGCCCGCCGCAACGGCTGGAAGCTAGTCAGCCTCGACGTCCGTGACCTCGTCTCCAAAGGGCTGGCGGTCACTCCGGACGTCGCCGTCTACCCTTAAGCGGGATGACCGTCCTCGAGCAGGTCCAAGACGACGTCAGGAGCGCGATGAAAGCGCGTGACCGCGAGCGCGCGGCCGCGTTGCGGATGATCGTCGACGTCCTCCAGCAGGACGCCAAGCTCGGCAAGGGCGACGAGGTCGCCGTGCTGCAGCGCGAGCGCAAGAAGCGGGTCGAGGCGGCCGAGGCCTACGAGGGCGCCGGCCGGGCCGAGCAGGCGGCCTCCGAGCGCTTCGAGGCGGAGCTGATCGAGGGCTATCTGCCCCAGCAGCTCTCCGACGCCGAGCTGGCGGCGCTGGTCGAGGCCGCGGTCGCCGAGACCGGCGCCAGCGAGCAGCGGCAGATGGGGCAGGTGATGTCGGCGTTGATGCCGAAGGTCGGCGGTCGCGCTGACGGCAAGCGGGTCAGCGCCGCGGTGCGAGAGAAGCTGGGTGCCTGAGCTTTGGCTCGCCGGCAGCTGACCCTCGACAATACGGTGGCCGCCGAGCTGGCCGGCTCGGAGGATTCGGTCCTGCGGGCGCTGCGCGGCAAGCTCGACGCCGACCTGCACCTGCGCGGCAACGTGCTGACGCTCGAGGGCGACCCCGACGACGTCGCCCAGGCGGCGACCGTGGTCGACGAGATGGTCGAGCTGATCGAGCAGGGGCACGAGGTCGCGCCGGGAACGATCGAAGCCGTGACCGGGGCGCTGGAGGCCGAAGAGAGCCCGGCGGAGATCCTCGAGGACGTCGTTTGGCGCCACCGCAACACCAAAGTCGCGCCGAAGACGCTGAACCAGAAGCGCTACGTCGACTCGATCCGCCGCCACACGATCACCTTCGGGATCGGCCCCGCCGGCACCGGCAAGACCTTCCTCGCGGTGGCGATGGCGGCGGCGGCGCTGACCGAACGCACCGTCCAGCGGATCATCCTCACCCGGCCCGCGGTCGAGGCCGGCGAGCGGCTCGGCTTCCTGCCTGGCGACATCCAGGCGAAGGTCGACCCCTACCTGCGGCCGCTCTTCGACGCCCTCTTCGACATGCTCGACCCCGACCGCGTCAACGGCTACTTCGAACGCAACGTGATCGAGGTGGCGCCGCTGGCCTTCATGCGGGGGCGGGCTCAGCCGCTCAGCGCTCGCGTGCTGACGCCGTCCGGCTTTCGGCCGATCGGCAGCCTTAGGGTTGGAGATCTGGTTATCGGCTCGGATGGGCGACCGACGCCGGTTCTGGGCGTTTATCCGCAGGGTCGCAAAGAGATGTTCCGCCTCCGCACCCAGGATGGAGCTTCGACGCTTTGCTGTAAGGAGCACCTGTGGCACGTATTCACCGTCTCCGATCGCCGCCGCGGGACGCCGGGTCGCGTTCTCGAGACGCGGGAGATGATTGGCCGACTTCGCAGTGCACATCAGCGCCGGTATGAGCTACCGCTTCTCAGCGCCCCGGCCGAACTTCCGCATCGAGACGTTCCTCTCGATCCTTACGCGCTGGGCCTTTTGCTCGGCGACGGGTGCCTGACGGGAACTACCACCCCGACCTTCGCTACCGCAGACCCTGAGCTCGCCCTCGCTCTCGAGGAAAGGCTCGACGGGATCGAATTGAAGCCGAAGGGCGGAGTCGACTACGTCCTGCGACACAAAGCGGGGCACCGGGGTGGCGTAATCGTCGCCAACCCTGTGATGAAGGTCTTGCGGGAGCTTGGCCTCGCCGGGACGCGATCCGCAACCAAGTTCGTCCCGGAGCTTTACCTGGGGAACTCCTCTGCAGTGCGGGTGGGCGTCTTGCAGGGCCTTCTCGACAGCGATGGCGGTCCGGTTCATCAGCGCAACAGGAGCTGCCGCATCCAGTACACGACTTGTTCCGAGCGACTGAGTGAAGACGTGATGCACCTCGTCAGGTCATTGGGCGGTGTGGCATATGTACGGCGGCGGAAAGCGGCTGGCCGAACTCCGGGTCGGGCGAAGGGGCGGCCGGTCCACCATCGCTCCGATGCGTTCGTGATGGACATCAGGCTGCCGTCGGGGATTCGGCCCTTCCGCCTACAGCGGAAGCGGGATGTATATGAGCGGGATGGTGGCGGGCGCCCGATGCGCTTCATCGACACGATCGAACCAGCAGGCGAGGACGAGGCGGTCTGCATCCAGGTGGCCGCCAGCGACTCGCTTTACGTGACGGAGGACTTCCTTCTCACTCACAACACCCTCAACGACTCCTTCGTGATCCTCGACGAGGCGCAGAACACGAGCCCCGAGCAGATGAAGATGTTCCTCACCCGGCTCGGCTTCAACTCGCGCATGGTCGTCACCGGCGACGTCACCCAGATCGACTTGCCGCAGGACCAGCGCTCGGGGCTGATCGCGGTCAGCGACATCCTCGAGGACGTCCAGGACATCTCCTTCGTCCGCTTCGGCGGCGAGGACGTCGTCCGCCACAAGCTGGTGCAGCGGATCGTCGCCGCCTACGACGAGCACGGCGCCCGGGAGCGCGAGGCGCGCGCGGAACACGGGCCGACGCCCCGCTCGTGACGGTAGACCTCGCCGACGTCCCCACCGAACTGCGCCCGGCCGTCGCCGCCGCGCTCGCGGCCGCCGGCGTCGAGGACGGCCATCTCGGGGTCGAGATCGTCGACGCCGAGCGGATCCGCGAGCTGAACAACCTGTACCGCGGCGTGGACGCGGCGACCGACGTCCTCGCCTTCCCGATCGACGAACTCGGCCCGGTCGCCGGCCCGCGTGAGCTCGGCGACGTCGCGATCTGCCCCGAGCATTGCTCGGACCTGACCGAGGCCGCGGTCCACGGCGTCCTCCACCTCTGCGGCTACGACCACGAGACCGACGCGGGGGAGATGCTGGCCCTGCAGGGCACGGTGCTGGGGGCGCTGCGATGACCCGGTCCGGCTTCATCGGCCTCGCCGGCCGGCCCAACGTCGGCAAGTCGACGCTGGTCAACGCCCTCGTCGGCTCCCACGTCGCGATCGTCTCGGTGCGGCCGCAGACGACGCGACGGGCGATCCGCGGCGTCTTCACCGACACCGAGAGCGAGACCCAGTTGGTGCTGGTCGACCTGCCGGGGGTGCAGCGCCCGCGCGACGTGCTCACCGAGCGGATGCAGGGCCGGGTCGAGCGCGAGCTGGCCGACTCCGACGTCGTCCTCTTCGTCATCAACGGCGAGCAGGGGGTGGGGCCGGGGGACCGCTTCATCGCCGGCGCCCTGCTCGGCGCCGGCAACAAGCTGCCGGTCATCTGCGCCGTCAACAAGGCCGACCGGGTCGGGCCCAACGAGCTGGTGCCGGTCCTCGCCGCGGCGGCGGAGCTGAAGGGGGTCGACGAGGTCTTTCCGATCAGCGCCCGCACCGGTGAGGGGCTGCCGCCGCTGCTGGAGCGGCTGGGCCAGCTGGTCCCCGAGGGCCCTTACATGTACCCGCCGGAGGACCACAGCGACCAGTCCAGCGAGCTGCTGCTCGCCGAGCTGATCCGCGAGCAGGTCCTCAACCGGACCCGGCAGGAGATCCCGCACTCGGTCGAGGTCTCGGTGCTCGAGCTCGAGCCGCGCGCCGACGGTCTGGTCATGGTGCGGGCCGAGATCTGGGCCGAGACCGAGTCCCAGAAGGGAATCCTGATCGGCAAGGGAGGGGCGAAGATCAGCGAGATCGGCACCGCCGCGCGCCGCTCGCTGGAGCGCGAGCTGGGGACCCGGGTCCACCTCGATCTCAGCGTCCGCGTCCGCAAGCACTGGCGCCGCGACGAGGATCTGCTCGACCGCCTCGGCATCGAGTGAGGCGGCCCCGGGGAAGCGGGCACTACGATTCCCCAGCATGTTCCCGGAAATCGAATTCGATCAACAAGGCCTGACCCCCTGCGTCGTCCAGGACTTCGCCAGCGGCGAGGTGCTGATGCTCGCCTACGTCAGCGCCCAGTCGCTGGAGATGACGCTGGAGACCGGCGACCTCCACTTCCACAGTCGCTCCCGGGACGAACTGTGGCGCAAAGGCGAAACCTCGGGCGCCTACATGCACCTTCGCCAGCTCCGCTACGACTGCGACGGCGACGCCCTGGTGGCGATGGTCGACCCCGCCGGTCCCGCCTGCCATACCGGGCAGCGCAGCTGCTTCTATCGCGAGGTGCTGGGCTCGGCCTCGCCGCGCAAGGACGCACCCCCGGCCCCGGGTGAGCCGTTTCCGGTCACCCACGAAGCCCTGCCCGCGCTGGAGCGGACGATTCGCGGCCGCGCCGTCGAACGACCGGACGGCAGCTACACGGTGAAGCTGCTCGACGACCGCAAGCTGATCGGCGAAAAGGTCGAGGAGGAGGCGGAGGAGGTGACCCGCGCTGCCCGCGAAGAGAGCGACGAGCGGGTCGCCGAAGAGGCCGCCGACCTTCTCTACCACCTCAGCGTGCTGCTGGCCTCGCGTGGGATCTCGCAGGCGAAGGTGATGGAAGTGCTGAATGCCCGTAGCAGCTGATTCGGAGATCTCGCTCGAGCCCAGCCTCGAGCGAGCGCGCGAGCTGGCCCGCGAGGGCAACGTCGTCCCGGTCCGCGCCCGCTTCGTCGACGACTGCGAGACGCCGGTCTCGGCCTTCCTCAAGCTGCGCGCCGGTGAGCCGGAGGGGGCGCCCTGCTTCCTGCTCGAGTCGGCCGAGCAGGGGCAGGTCGGCCGCTACTCGTTCGTCGGCTTGCGCCCGCGGGCGGTCCTGCGCTGGAGCGAGGGGATCCTCTCGGAATGGAGCGGGGAGGAGGCCGCCAGCGCCAGCGCCGCTCCCAGCCGCACCGAGGACGCGCCCGACCCCTACGCGGCGGTCGCGCGGCGGCTCGGCGAGTACCGGCCGGCCGCGGTCGAGGGCCTGCCGCCGTTCGCCGGCGGCGCCGTCGGCTACTTCGCCTACGACCTGGTGCGGACCGTCGAGCCGCTTGGTGAGCCCAACCCCGACCCGCTGGGGCTGCCCGACATGGCGCTGATGATCACCGACGCGATGCTCGTCTTCGATCACCTCCGCCACGAGCTGACGATCCTCGCCTGCGCCTTCGCCGACGACGAGGGCGGCATCGACGAGGCCTACGAACGGGCGGCGGCGACAATCGCCGAGATGCGCGAGAGGCTGCGCTCCGCGGTGCCGGTTCCCGAGCACCCCTCGCTCGCCGAGTCGCCCGAGTTCGTCTCCAACATGGAGCGGAAGGAGTTCGAAGCGGCGGTGTCGCGGATCGTCGAGTACGTGCATGCCGGCGACGCCTTCCAGGTGGTGCCCTCGCAGCGCTTCAGCGCCCCCGCCCCGGTCGAGGCCTTCTCGGTCTACCGCGGCCTGCGCGCGGTCAACCCCTCGCCCTACATGTACTTCCTCGAGTTCGGCGATTTCCAGATCGCCGGCGCCTCGCCGGAGCCGCTGGTCAAGGTGACGGGCGACCGGGTGGAGACGCGGCCGATCGCCGGCACCTCGCCGCGCGGCGCCAGCGAGGAGGAGGACCGCCGTCTCGCCGAGCGCCTGATCAACGACCCCAAGGAGCGGGCCGAGCACGTGATGCTGGTCGACCTCGGCCGCAACGACCTCGGCCGCGTCTGCGAGTACGGCAGCGTCAAGGTCGACGAGCTGATGGTGGTCGAGACCTACTCGCACGTCCTCCACATCGTCAGCCAGGTCTCCGGCAAGCTGAAAGGCGGAGTCAGCGCGATGGACGTGCTGCGCTCGGCACTGCCGGCCGGCACCCTCTCCGGCGCCCCCAAGGTGCGGGCGATGCAGATCATCGACGAGCTCGAGCCGGTCAAGCGGTGCTCCTACGGCGGCGCGATCGGCTACCTCTCCTGGAACGGCGACCTCGACACCGCGATCCACATCCGCACCGTCGTCGTCAAGGACGGGCAACTGCACGTCCAGGCCGGCGGCGGCACCGTCGCCGACGCCAAGCCCAGCTACGAGTGGACCGAGTCGGTGAACAAGGCGAAGGCGGTCTTCCGCGCCGTCGAGGTCGCCTGCGAACAGCCGGACTGGGAGTAGATGGCGATGCGAGTGCTGGTGATCGACAACTACGACTCCTTCACCTACAACCTCGTCCAATACCTGGGCGAGCTCGGGGCCGAGGTCGAAGTCGTCCGCAACGACAAGGCGAGCGTCACCGAGCTGCTGGGGCGCCGGCCCGAGCGCCTGGTCGTCTCGCCCGGCCCCTGCACGCCGAAGGAGGCGGGGATCTCGGGGGAGGCGATCCGCGCCTTCGGCGAAGCCGGCACGCCGGTGCTCGGCGTCTGCCTCGGCCACCAGGCGATGGTCGAGGCGTTCGGCGGCCGCGTCGTCCAGGGGGAGCCGATTCACGGCAAGGAGGCCGAAGTCGAGCACGACGGCAAGACGATCTACGCCGGCTTGCCGAGCCCGCTGGTTGCCGGCCGCTACCACTCGCTCGTCGCCGACCCGGACCTGCCCGAGGAGCTGGAGCTGAGCTCGCGCCTCGGCGAGGTGGTGATGGGTGCGCGCCACCGCGAGCTGCCGGTCGAGGGCGTCCAGTTCCACCCGGAGTCGGTCCTCACCCCCCAGGGCAAACACCTGCTGCAGAACTTCCTCGAGGGGCGCGACTGATGCCCAACGACGTCGTCAGCCGGGCGATCGACGCGGTCTGCGCCGGCGAGCACCTCACCGCCGACCACGCCGCGGCGGTGCTGACCGAGATCATGGAGGGGCGCGCCGATCCGGTTCAGACCGGCGCCTTCCTGATCGCCCTGCGGGCGAAGGGGGAGACGGTGCCGGAGCTGGTCGGCCTGGCGCGGACGATGCGCGGGCTGGCGGCGCCGGTCCCGACCAGCCGCGAGGATCTGGTCGACACCTGCGGCACCGGCGGTGGCCCCTCGACCTTCAACGTCTCGACCACGGCGGCTCTGGTCGCGGCCGGCGCCGGCTGCGCGGTCGCCAAGCACGGCAACCGCTCCAACACCAGCAAGAGCGGCTCCGCCGACCTCCTCGAGGCGCTCGGGGTCAACGTCGAGATCGAGCCCGAGCAGGTCGGCCGCTGCATCGACGAGGTCGGCTTCGGCTTCATGTTCGCGCCCAAGCACCACGCCGCGATGGCGCACGTGATCCCCGCCCGCAAAGCGCTTGGAGTGCGGACGATCTTCAACTTCCTGGGGCCTCTGACCAACCCCGCCGGCGCCAGTCGGCAGTTGCTCGGGGTCTCCGACCGCCACTACCAGGAGACGATCGCCGAGGCGCTGAACGTGCTCGGCAGCGTCCGCGCCCTCGTCGTCTCCGCCGAGGACGGGCTCGACGAGCTCTCGCTGTCGGCGCCGACCCGGGTGATCGAGGTGGCCGACGGCCGCACCTCGGAGTGGTTCGTCGAGCCGAGGCAGTTCGGCCTCGCGCCGGCGGAGCTCGGCAGCGTCGCCGGCGGGACCCCGGAGGAGAACGCGGCGGTCACCCGCGCCGTCCTCGCCGGGGAGGCGGGTCCCCACCGCGACCTCGTCCTGCTCAACGCCGCCGCCGCCCTCTACGTCGGCGGCCTCGCCGCCGACCTCGAGGAGGGCGTCACCAAGGCGGCCGCCGCGATCGAGTCGGGTGCGGCGGCGAACGTCCTCGAGCGCCTCGTCGCGGCCACGGTCGTGCCCGCCGCTTGAGAGACGGCTAGGCTCTACTCCTTCAAGTGGGAATCTTGGATCAGCTAGTTGCCGGGGCCCGGGAGGGGGTGGAAGCGCGTCGTCGCGAGCTTCCCCTCGCCGACCTCGAAGCGCGCCTCTCCGCCCGAGGCGAGGACCGCCCCTTCAACGAGGCCCTGGTGCGGCCGGGGCTGTCGGTCATCGCCGAGTTCAAGCGGCGCTCGCCCAGTGCCGGTCAGATCGCGACGGAGTCGACCGAAATCGCCAGCCAGGTCGAAGCCTACGAGCGCGGCGGCGCCGCGGCGCTCTCCGTGCTCACCGACGAGGCCCATTTCGGCGGTTCCCTTGCCGACCTCCGCGCGGCCCGCGCCGCCTGCAGCCTGCCGATCCTCCGCAAGGACTTCATCGTCGATCCCTACCAGCTCTACGAGGCGGCGGTGAACGGCGCCGACGCGGTGCTGCTGATCGTCGCCGCCCTCGGCGACGAGGACCTGCGCTCGCTCTACCGCGAGGCGCGCGCGATCGACCTCGATTGCCTGGTCGAGGTCCACGACGCCGCCGAGTTGGAGCGTGCCCTCGAGGCCGGCGCCGAGGTGATCGGCATCAACAACCGCAACCTCGACGACCAGTCGGTCAACGTCGCCACCACCTACGAGCTGATGCCCGACGTCCCCGCCGGCAAGACCGTGGTCGCCGAGAGCGGCATCTCCTCCCGTCAGGAGCTGGAGGAACTGGACCGGGTCGGGGTGGACGCCGCCCTGATCGGCGGCGCCCTGATGTCCGCCGCCGACCCCGAGGCAAAGGTCCGGGAGCTGACCGGCCCTGACGAAGCCACCCGCGAGCACCTCGTTTGACGGCCCACCCGCCCGGCGGGACCGCGTCTTTAGAAAACTTTTTGAGAGCATTTAGGAAAGGGCCATAGGCCCACGCCATCCTCGTCCCCATGCCGAACCAAGCCAACAGCTCCCGCACCCACTTCATCGCCGCCCTCCTGGGCGGCCTCGTCGTCGCCGTCCTCGGCTTGATCGCGATCGCGGCCGGTCTGGTCAAGTCCGACGGCGGCACGACGACGACCGTCGCGGCGCCGCTCAGCGCCCCGATCGACGCCAAGTCCGGAGACGGCGAAAGCAACGTCGTCAACGAGATCTACAAGCGCGACGGCGAGGGCGTCGCCTTCATCGAATCCCAGATCGAAGCCCAGGAACCGCAGGGCTTCAACCCGTTCGGCGAAGTCGAACCCGAATCGGGCGGCGGCGTCGCCACCGGATCCGGCTTCGTGATCGACGGCGAGGGCCACATCGTCACCAACAACCACGTGGTCGAAGGCGCCAGCAAGGTGACGGTCAAACTCGGCGCCTCCGAAAAGACCTACGACGCCGAAGTCGTCGGCGCCGACCCGGGGATGGACGTCGCCCTGCTCAAGGTCGACGCCCCGGCGAAGGAACTGCACCCGCTGCAACTGGGACGGTCCTCCGATCTCGAAGTCGGCGACCCGGTGGTCGCGATCGGCAACCCGTTCGGCCTCGACCGCACGGTCACCAGCGGCATCGTCTCCGCCCTGCAGCGCCAGATCCAGGCGCCGAACGGGTTTTCGATCTCGCACGTGATCCAGACCGACGCGGCGATCAACCCCGGCAACTCAGGCGGCCCGCTGATCAACGCCGACGGCGAAGTGGTCGGGATCAACTCGCAGATCCAGACCGGCGGCGGCAACGGCAACGTCGGCATCGGCTTCGCGATCCCGATCGACACCGTCCGCGAAGAGCTGAAGCAGCTCGAAACCAAGGGCGAAGTCGAACACGCCTACATCGGCATCTCCGGCGGCACGATTACGCCGGAACTGGCGAAGGCGCTGAACCTGCCGGCAAATGAAGGCGTGCTGGTGCAGTCGGTCGTCAAGGGCGGGCCGGCTGACAAGGCGGGCCTCGAAGCCGGCAACACCGCGGCCACGATCAACGGCGAAGAAGTCCAGCTCGGCGGCGACATCATCACCGCGATCGACGGCAAGAAGATCTCCAGCATGGAAGACCTGGTCGAACTTATCCAGGAATCCAAGCCGGGCGACGAACTGGAACTGACGATCCTCCGCGGCGGCCAGGAAAAGACCGCCGACGTAACCCTCGGCAGCCAACCCCAGGGCAACGAATAGCCGAACCGGGAGGGGGCCCCGCGCCCCCTCCCGGGTACGCTGCCTTGGTGCGAGTCAAGTTCTGCGGAATCACCAACCTCGACGACGCCGCCGAGGCCGTGCGCCTCGGCGCCTGGGCGATCGGCCTGATCCACTTCCACGGCAGCCCCAGGAACGTCGACCCGGCCGTCGCCGCCGAGATCGCGGCCGCTTTCCGGCGCAAGTGCGAGGTGGTCGGCGTCTTCGTCAACCCGACGCTGGAGGAGGTCAGCCGGGCGGTCGAGGACGAGGCTCTGACGATGGTGCAGTTGAACGGGGCCGAGGGGTCCTCCTTCTGCTCTGAGGTCGCGCGCCGGACCGGCCTCAAAGTGGCGAAGGCAATCCACGTCGCCAGCGCCGCCGACGTCCACGGGGCCGAGGCCTTCCGCACCGACTTCCACCTCTTCGACCGCCGCGGCAAAGGGATGTGGGGCGGCACCGGCGAGAGCTTCGACTGGGAGCTGCTGCGCGACCACCGCTCCGAGGTCCCGGCGATCCTCGCCGGCGGCCTGCGGCCGGAGAACGTCGCGCAGGCGATTGCCGTCACCCATCCTTACGCCGTCGACGTCGCCAGCGGCGTCGAGCTCGAGCCCGGTCGCAAGGACCACGCGGCGATGGCCGCCTTTTTCGAAGCCGCGAACCCGGTCGGCGCCGAGGCATGAGCGCGATCGAGGAGCGCTTCGGCCCCTACGGGGGGCGCTACGTGCCGGAGACCCTGATCCCGGCGCTGGACGAGCTGACCGCCGCCTGGGCCGAGGCGCGCGAGGACGACGCCTTCGTCGGGCGGCTGGCGCAACTGCGGCGCGACTTCATCGGCCGGCCGACGCCGCTGTACCTGGCGGAGCGGCTCTCCGAGCGGGTCGGCTCGAAGGTCTACCTGAAGCGCGAGGACCTCGCCCACACCGGCTCCCACAAGATCAACAACGCGATCGGGCAGGCGCTGCTGGCGGTGCGGATGGGCAAGCCGCGGGTGATCGCCGAGACCGGGGCGGGCCAGCACGGGGTAGCGACCGCGACCGCCTGCGCGCTGCTCGGGCTGGATTGTGTCGTCTACATGGGCACCGAGGACATCCGCCGCCAGGCGCCGAACGTCGAGCGGATGAAGCTCCTCGGCGCCGAGGTGGCCCCGGTCGAGGCCGGGGCACGGACGCTGAAGGAGGCGGTCAGCGCGGCAATTCGCGACTGGGTCGCCAACGTCGCCACCACCCACTACGTGATCGGCTCCGCGGTCGGCCCGGCGCCCTACCCGGCGCTGGTCCGCGACCTGCAGCGGGTGATCGGCGAAGAGGCGCGCGAGCAGGCCCTGGCCGCGGAGGGCTCGCTGCCGGCTCGGGTGATCGCCTGCGTCGGCGGCGGCTCCAACGCGATCGGCATCTTCACCCCCTTCGTCGGAGACGCCGAGGTGGCGCTGGTCGGGGTCGAGGCGGCGGGGGAGGGGCTCGAGACCGGCCGCCACGGTGCTTCCCTGCAGGGCGGGGTGACGGGGGTTCTGCACGGATCTCTCTCTTCGATCATCGCCGACGAGGAAGGCCAGATCCTCGAGGCCCACTCGATCTCGGCCGGGCTCGACTACCCGGGTGTCGGGCCGGAGCACGCGCAACTGCGCGACAGCGGCCGCGCCACCTACGTCGGGGTCACCGACCGCCAGGCGCTGGGAGCGTTCGCGGAGCTGGCGCGGCTGGAGGGGATCATCCCGGCGCTGGAGTCCTCGCACGCCGTGGCCTGGCTGCTGGAGAACCCGGGGGAGAGCGGCTTCGACGTGCTTTGCCTGTCGGGACGCGGAGACAAGGACATGGCCGAGGTGACCGCGAAGGCGGTCGAGGAGTGAGCGGCATCGAGCGGATCGCCGCCGCTTTCGAGCTGGCGCGGAGCGAGGGGCGCGCGGCGCTGATGCCGTACATGGTGGCCGGCTATCCCGACCGGGAGACGGGGCTCGCGGTGGCGGCCGCCTACGCCGACGCCGGGGCCGACCTGGTCGAGCTCGGCATCCCCTTCTCGGATCCGCTGGCCGACGGGCCGACGATCCACGCCGCCGCGACCGCCGCACTCGAGGCCGGGGCGACCTTCGCCACGGCGCTGGAGGTCTGCCGGTCGGTCGCCGACCGGCTGCCGGTGGTCTTCATGGCCTACTCCAACATGGTCCTCGCCCAGGGTGGCCCGGGTGAGTTCGCGAAGCTGATCAGGGCAGCCGGCGCCGCGGGTGCGATCGTGCCGGACCTGCCCCTGGAGGAGGGCGAGGAGGTGCGCGCGGCGTTCGATGCCGAGGGGCTGGCGCTGGTGCCGCTGCTGGCGCCGACTACGCCGCCGCAACGGCGCAAGCGGATCTGCGAAGCCGCGCGCGGTTTCGTCTACGTCGTCTCCACGGTGGGCACCACCGGCGAGCGCGCCGAGGTGCCGGCGGAGCTGGCGCAGCTCGTCGCCGCCACCAAGGACGATGCCTCGACCCCGGTCGCGGTCGGCTTCGGAATCGGCACCCCCGCGCAGGCCGCCGAGGTGGGGCGGATCGCCGACGGCGTGATCATCGGCAGCCGCCTGGTCCGCGCCGCCGGCGAGGGAGGATCGGCTCAAGCCGGCGCCGACGCGGCCGCCGCTTTCCTCAGCGAGACCCGCCTCGCCCTCGCCGACGCTTGATCCGGCCTTTCGACTAGGATCCCGCGCGTCATGGGAATGGTCGTCAGCCTCTTCCTCGCGCTCGCCGCGATGACCACCGTTTACGCCTGGCTCGGCCAGGGCGGCGGCGTCGCCGGCCTCGTCTTCTTCGGCGTCCTGCTGATCGGCGCGGTAATCCGCACCGTCCAGCCGAAGTCCTGAGCGCCTAAGCGCGCGTCGCCACTACCTGCAGGTATTCGGGCTCCAGCACGAGGGTGCCCTCGCCGCCGGTGTTCAGCTCTTCGAGCAGCGCCCGCAGGTCCGCCTCCAGCGCTGCCTCGCCGTCGGGGCCGACTTTCTCGAAGGCCGTTTTCACCGGGCCGAAGTAGGCGCGGAAGAAGTCGAAGTAGTGGTCGACCGAGCGGAAGGTCTGCCGGGACGGGCGCCGCTCGACGCGGAGCTCGGTGATCCCGTCACCGAACAACTCCCGCAGGCGGTCCTCGGTGCCCCACAGAGCTGGGGGGACCAAACCGGGGGGCGGCCCGCCGGTGTGCTTGGCGATCGTCATGAACATCGCCCCGACGCCCCCGTCGGGGGTCCAGTTCGCCATTCCGATCCGCCCCCCCGGCTTGCAGACGCGCAGCAGCTCGGCCGCGGTGCGCTCCTGGTCGGGCGCGAACATCGCCCCGAAGATCGACATCACCACGTCGAAGCTGCCGTCGTCGAAGGGCAGGTCCTGGGCGTCGGCCTCGACGAAATCGATCTCGAGGCGCTCGGCGGCGGCGCGCTCGCGGCCCCGCTCGAGCAGGGCCGGGACGAAGTCGGCGCCGGTCGTGTTGCCCCAGGCGCGCCGCGCCGCGGCGATCGCCCCGTTACCGCTGCCGCAGGCGACGTCGAGCACCTTCTCCCCGGCGAGGATTTGAAGCGACTCGGCCAGGCTTTCCGAGGCGTACATGACGAGGTTGGCGACCATCGAGAAGTCGCCCTCCGACCAGGTCTGCTGCTGGTTCTGCGTGACCGCTGCGAAATCGGGATTGGCGTTCATAGCGCCAACCTTCTCACGTGAAGAAGCGTTTGGCTATCTCCAGCATCGGGAGGTCGAGGTGCTTGACCTTGACGGCCTCCTCCAGCGGGACGGTGGTCATCTCGGTGCCGCGGATCGCGACCATCCGGCCGAATTCACCCGCCCTCGCCATCTCGTAGGCGTGGGCGCCGTAGAGGGTGGCGAGGACGCGATCGGTCGAGGTCGGGGTGCCGCCGCGCTGGACGTGGCCGAGCACGGTGACCCGGCTCTCGTACCCGGTTCGCTCCTCGAGCTCGGCGGCGAGTGCGGCCCCGATTCCGCCGAGCCGCGGGTAGCCGTACTCGTCGGTGCTCTGGACCGGCTGGATCAGCCGCTGTTCGCCACTGCGGAAGGAGAGCTTGGCCCCCTCGGCGACGACGACGATCGAGAAGTCCTTGCCGCGGTCGTGGCGGCGGACGACGTCGGCGCAGACGTCCTCGACGTCGGTCCTCGCCTCCGGGATGATGATCGCGTCGGCGCCGCCGGCGATGCCGGCGTAGGCGGCGATCCAGCCGGTGTTGCGGCCCATCACCTCGACCACCATGATCCGGTCGTGCGACTGCGCGGTGGTGTGGAGACGGTCGATCGCGTCGGTGACGATCTGCACCGCGGTGTCGAAGCCGAAGGTGTAGTCGGTGCCGCCGACGTCGTTGTCGATCGTCTTCGGGACGCCGATCAGCGGCAGCCCGCGCTCGACGTGGAGCTGGCGGGTGATCTCCATCGTGTGCTCGCCGCCGATCGCGACGACGGCGTCGAGGCGCTGCTCCTCAAAGGCCTGGGCGACTTTGTCGAGGGCCCCTTCCCGGATCGGCTCGAAGCTCGAGGTGCTGAGGATGGTGCCGCCGAGGTGGAGGATCCCCGAGACCGTCCGCATGTCGAGCGGCATGTAGTCGTCCTCGGAGAGGCCGCGGTAGCCGCGCCGGATCCCGATCGCCTCGTCGCCCCGCTGGATCGCCGAGCGGGCGACAGCGCGGATCGCCGCGTTGAGGCCGGGGCAGTCGCCCCCGGCGGTGAGCACCCCGATTCGCATAGCGGACGAGTTTAAGGAGGGAGCGCCCCAAGCAGTTGGTGCCTGACCACCTAGGATCGGCCCGATGCGCCAGCTTTCAGCTCTGACGGTTGCCTTGCTGCTCCTCGCCGGTGGAATTCTCGCCGCCGGCTGCGGTGAAGATGGCGCCGCCGCCGGGGCAACCATCTCCGTCTACGTGGCGGCGCCGCTCTGCAAGGAAGCACGGCAACAGTTGCGGCGCGAATCCGGCCGCGTCGGGGACCTGCGGGTGCGGCCGGTCTGCCTGGCGTCTGTCGAGGCGAAGGGCGGCGCCGATCTCGCGCGGGCGGGGGCGAACGCTCGCCGCGCCACCGAGGACTCGACCGCGGTCGCCTTCCTCGAAGCGCCGGGACCCGCCGCGAAGTTCTCCGCGCCGATCGTCGAATCCGCCGACATCGGCTGGGCCACCGCGACCTCCGGAGCGGCGGCGATGCGCCGCGTCCTGCTGGCCCTCGCCGAGGGCGACCCGAACGCGCCGCGGACGGCGGTCCGCGAAGTCCTAAACGAGGCCTCCTAGCGCCTCGTCGAGATCCGGGTGCCGGAAGCGGTACCCGAGCTCTTCGGTGCGCTTGGGAAGGACGCGGGCGCCGCCCCGCAGGACCCTCCCGAACTCGGAGCCGAATTTGAGGTCGAGGACGAGTCCGGGGACCGGCACGATCGCCGGCCGCCCGAGCGCCCGCCCGAGTGCCTTCGAGAACTCCTTGTTGGTCGCCGGCGCGGGGGCGGAGGCGTTGACGACGCCCTCGACGCGCTCCTCGTCCAGCGCCCAGAGCAGGATCCCGATCTCGTCCTCGATGTGGATCCAGGCGAGGTACTGCCCGCCGCCGGCGAGCGGGCCGCCGACGCCGAGCTTGAACGGCGTCAGCATCTCCTTCAGCATGCCGCCCTTCGGGGTCAGCACCTGGCCGCTGCGGACGATCGCGAGGCGGACGCCGCTGCCGTCGAGTTCGTGCGCGGCCTTCTCCCAGGCCTGGGTCACCTCGGAGTCGAAGCTGGTGCCGGGCCCGGAGCTCTCGTCGACAGGCTCCTCACCGCGGTCGCCGTAGTAGCCGACCGCCGACTGGCTGACCAGGACCCGCGGCTTGGTCTCCAGCCCCTCTATCGCCTGCACGAGGTTGTGAGTGCCGGTGCGGCGGCTCTCCATGATCTTTCGCTTCGCCTCCTCGGTCCAGCGCTGGTCGATCCGCTCGCCGAGCAGGTTGACGACGCCGTCGACGCCCGCGAAGGCCGCCGGCGCGGGCCGTTCCAGCGTCGGCTCCCAGGGGTGCCAGGTGACGCGGGGGTTGCGCGCCCGCGCCCGTCCGGGGTTCCGCGTCAGCCCGACGACGTCGTCGCCGCGGGCGAAGAGGGCGTCACACAGAGCGTTGCCGATCAGGCCGGTGGCTCCGGTGACGAGGACCCGCACTAATCGACCTCGACGGTGGAGAAGGTTCCGGTCTCTTCGTTGAGGCGGGCGATCCCGTCGCGCTTGGCCTCCTCGACCACCGCTTCGGCCACCTTCGGCGCCACCTCGCGGTTGAAGACGCTGGGGATGATGTAGTCCTCGGCCAGGTCGACCTCGGAGACGGCCATCGCGATGCCCTGCGCCGCCGCCAGCTTCATCTCCTCGGTGATGCTGGGGGCGCCGGCGTCGAGGGCGCCGCGGAAGACGCCGGGGAAGGCGAGCACGTTGTTGATCTGGTTCGGGTAGTCGGAGCGGCCGGTGGCCATGATCCGCACGTAGGGGGCGGCGTCCTCAGGCATCACCTCCGGCGTCGGGTTCGCCATCGCGAAGACGATCGCGTCGTCGTTCATCTTCGCCAGCGAGTCGGCCGCGATGATCCCGGGGCCGGAGAGGCCGATGAAGAGGTCGGTGCCCTCGATCGCCTCGTCGGGGCTGCCGCTGACCTTCTCCGGGTTGAAGGTCTCGGCGAACCAGCGCTTGGTCTCGTTCATCTCGCCGGCGAGGTAGTCCTCGCGCTCGGTCGAGAGGGCGCCGCTG
The DNA here is from genome assembly GCA_035693065.1 of Solirubrobacterales bacterium. Classification (GTDB taxonomy): domain Bacteria; phylum Actinomycetota; class Thermoleophilia; order Solirubrobacterales; family 70-9; genus VAYN01. The sequence goes on along the minus strand of DASSHE010000021.1, from coordinate 8,142 downwards.
CGGTCGCAGCCGATGATCTGGGTGACGCCGGCTTCCTGCATCATCTTCGTCACCGCTACCCCCGCGGCGCCGAGGCCAACCACCAGCACCCGCAGGCTCTCGATCGGCTTGCCGACGATTTTGAGGGCGTTGAAGAGCGCCGCCATCGTCACGATCGCCGTCCCGTGCTGGTCGTCGTGGAAGACGGGGATGTCGAGCGATTCCTTCAGCCGCTCCTCGATCTCGAAGCAGCGTGGGGCGGAGATGTCCTCGAGGTTGATGCCGCCGAAGGTCGGAGCCATCAGCTCGACCGCGCGGACGATCTCGTCGGCGTCCTGGGTGTCGAGGCAGATCGGGAAGGCGTCGACCCCGGCGAACTCCTTGAAGAGCATGCACTTGCCCTCCATCACCGGCATCGCCGCCTCGGGGCCGATGTTGCCGAGCCCGAGGACGGCGCTGCCGTCGGAGACCACCGCGACCGTGTTTTTCTTGATCGTGTACTCGAAGGCTTTGGCGCGGTCGGCGTGGATGTCCATGCAGACGCGGGCGACGCCCGGGGTGTAGGCCATCGAGAGGTCGTCGCGGGTCTTCAGCGGGTACTTGTTGCGCTGCTCGATCTTGCCGCCGCGGTGCATCTGCATCGTCCGGTCGACGTAGTCGAGGACGCGGGCGCCCCGGGTCGAGCCGATCGCCCGCAGGATCCGCTCCCAGTGGTCGCGGTCTGCCGCGTCGATCGTGAACTCGCGGACCCGTTTGCCCTCCGGCCCCGCGCCCGGCACGAGGTCCACTCCCTGCAGTTGCCCGCCCGCCTCGGCGATCGCCGCCGTGAGTCGCCCCAGGGGCTCCTGGCGGGCGTCGAGCTCGACGCGGATGGTGACGCTGTATTGGGCGCTGACAGCCATGCCGTGGCTATCGAATCAGATTCGGCTCCCTGGCCAGTCTGTTCCTCGCTTAGGATCGACGCACGGTGGGGTCTAGCCGTGGCCGTAGGGGGCGAACCGCGAGGTCTGTCGACTTTGTATGGCTATGCCTTACAAAGTCGACACGCCCGACGCAGCGGTCGCTCGGATTGCCGCTCGGCAGCACGGGGTCGTAACGGCGCGACAGCTCGCGGCGGAGGGATTGGGAAGGATGGCGATCTCGGAACGGTCGCGATATGGCCGCCTCCACCGCATCCACCGCGGCGTCTACGCGGTGGGTCATCGCGGTTTGAATCTCCACGGGCACTTCATGGCGGCGGTGCTCGCCTGCGGCGACGGTGCCGTCCTCAGCCACGGCTCCGCCGCGGTCCTCTGGGAGCTCCTGCGTCCCCTCGACGGCCCGATCCACGTCTCCGTCCCAACTACCGCTGGCATCACGAGCCATAGAGGTCTCCACGTCCACCGCTGCCCCTCACTCAAACCCGCCGCCCCCGAGGAGCCGTCCTCCTCGCCCTCCTACTCGCAGCAGGAAGGAGGGCGAGGAGGACGGCTCACCACGAAGCGCCACCGAATTCCCGTCACGACGATCCAGCGCACCATCGACGACCTCGCGGCCGCCAAGTCACCTTTCCCGCCCCACCTCCTCCGCCGCGCCAAGCGCCAAGCCGAGATGAAGGGCGTCCACCTCGCCGGCGTCGAGCCCCGCCGCTCGCGCAGCGACCTCGAGGAGGCCTTTACGAACTCTGGCGCCGCCACGATCTCCCGCTCCCAGAGACGAACGTCAAGATCGGCCGCTGGGAGGTTGACTTCCTCTGGCGCGAGCCTCGCCTTGTCGTCGAAGCCGACTTCTTCGCCTACCACCAAGGTTCGGTCGCCTTCGAGGCCGACCACGCCCGCGACCTCGACCTCCGCGACCAGGGCTTCACCGTCCTCCGCTACACGGACCGACAGCTCGACGGCGAACCCGACCGCATCGCCGCCGAGGTCGCCGCGGCGCTGGCCGGCGCGGCCGGTTGACGCCACCGGGGCAGTCGCCCCGGTGGCGTACCGCAGGAGGTTGCGAGCGCGCTAGTGGCGGGCGAAGGGGTCGACGTAGAGGTCGTCGACCTGCCAGCGCCCGACGCTGTCGAGCGGGGTGATGCGGATCTTGATCGCGCTCGGCACCACCGTCCCGACGAGGGTCGAGAGGGTCAGCACCGTCGACATTTCCTGGGTGGGGGCCCAGTTGGGTCCAGCGGCGACGGTGCTCACGGTCTTGGTCCTGACCAAGCCGAGGAGCGTGTAGGTCGCTTCGACCCGCAGCCGCGAAGAGGAGCTGCCGGTGTTGCGAGCGAGGAGGCGGAAGCTCGGCGTGTCGAGCGACATGCAGATCGACGGGCTGACGGCGCTGCTGCCGGCCGGCAGGGAGAGCGAGCGCGAGTCGTCCGCCCCGTTGAGGAAGAAGGACTCGTTTTCGGCGACGGTCGCCGCGCCGCCGCTGAGCGCCCAGCCGCTGCCGCCGGCCTCGAAGCCGCCGTCCGGCGCGAGCACGTAGGAGTGCTGGTCGCCCCAAGGCGCGAAGACCTTTTCGGCGCCGCTGTATGAGCAAGCCTGGGCCGACGCCGCGGTCGTCGCGAGGGCGGCGGCGACTACGACCGCCATCGTCAGCAGCTTACGAATTCGAATCGGGTCCATCTTCGGGCAAACCTCCTGGTCGCAGGCGAAAAAGCCTGGTTGGAAAACCAAGCTGGCGGTCGAGCCATCTCGCCTAGGCGAGACCTCTGACTTTGCGTCCCTGCCTCACGACAGGTTTGCCCTTATTCAGCTGACTTCTGCACTTATGTGTGTCCGGGGGTGTCGGCCCCGGCACCCGCGTTCTGAAGCCAACTGGATCGTCTGTCTAATTAAAACTACGCACGGTTCCCGGGAGATATTGAGAAACCGGCTCATTTCTGGATCGTTTCCAGCCGATTAAGGGCAAACCGGCCGCATTGGAGGCCACCGGTTCTATGGCTACCGCCCAGTCCCTACAAGATGCCGAGCAGCTATTCGCCCGCGGCCGCAGCCGGGCGCTCAGCCGCGCCCGCGGACGCGAGCTGCTGGTCGAGGCGGTTGCGGGCGGCGCCTTCCTCCTCGCCGCGGCGGCGATGGCCGTGCTGCTGGACTCGCCGCGCTCGCTGCAAGCCGCGCCGCTGCTCCTGCTCGTCGTCGCCTACGTAGTCGCCTGCCGGGCCAAGTTCGATATCGCCGACGGCTACACGGTGCCCACCGAGCTGGTCCTGGTCCCGATGCTGTTCCTGCTGCCCACCCCGGTCGTCCCCCTGGTCGTCAGCCTCAGTTGGGCGCTGGGCCGCCTGATCGACCACGCGACCGGACGAGCCAGCCTCCATCGCGCCCTCCATGTCTTCGGCGACTGCTGGCACGCGGTCGGCCCGGCCCTGGTGATCGCGATCTGCGGCGCCCAGGTCTTCTCCTGGGAGAGCTGGCCGGTCTATCTCGCTGCCCTCCTCGCCCAGTTCGCCTTCGACTTCGGCGCCGCCGCCGCGCGCGCCTACCTGATCGACGGCACCCCGCCCGCCGCCGTGCTGCGGATGATCGTCCCGGTCTATGCCTTCGACGCCGCTCTGGCCCCGATCGGGCTGCTGGCGGCGGTCGTCGCGATCGAACGCGGGCCGGCGACGACCCTGCTGGTGATCCCGCTCGCCGGCGTCCTCGCGGTGCTCTCGCGGGAGCGGCAGACGCGGATCGACCAGGCGCTGGAGTTGAGCGAGGCCTACCAGGGCACGGCGCTGCTGCTGGGGGACGTGGTCGAGGCCGACGACGCCTACACCGGCAGCCACAGCCGCGGCGTCGTCGAGCTCTCGCTCGCTGTGGGCGAGGGCCTCGGCCTCGATTTCAAGCAGCGGCGCAACGTCGAGTTCGCCGCCCTTCTGCACGACGTCGGCAAGATCGCGGTGCCGAACGAGATCATCAACAAGGCCGGCCCGCTCGACGACGCCGAGTGGGCGGTGATGCGCCAGCACACGATCGAAGGCGAGCGGATGCTGAAGCGGATCGGCGGCGTCCTCGGTGAGGTGGGACGGATCGTCCGCGCCTCGCACGAGGACTTCGACGGCTCCGGCTACCCGGACGGGCTCAGCGGCGAGCAGATCCCGATCGAGGCGCGCGTCGTCACCTGCTGCGACGCCTTCAGCGCGATGACCACCACTCGCTCCTACCGCAAGGCGATGAGCACCGAGGCCGCGGTAGCGGAGCTGCGCCGCTGCGCCGGAACCCAGTTCGACCCGGCGGTGGTGGCGGTGCTCGTGGACCTGGTCGAGTCCGGTCAGGTCTGAGACATAAAGTGGGCGTCCGATGGCGGACGCACCACAGCTCTTCCTGATCGACGGCAACAGCCTCGCCTACCGCGCCTTCTTCGCCCTGCCCGAGTCGATCGGGACCAGCGACGGGCGGCCGACCAACGCGATCTACGGCCTCGCCTCGATGCTGGTGAAAATCATCGACGAGCATCACCCGCAGGGAGTGGTGGTCGCCTGGGACGCCGGCTGGAGCGGTCGCGAGAAGACCTACGACCTCTACAAGGCCCAGCGCAAACCTCGGCCCGACCTGTTGCGCGAGCAGTGGCCGCACCTGATGCCGCTGGTCGAGGCCTTCGGCTACACCAACGTCAAGGTCGACGGCTACGAGGCCGACGACGTGATCGCCTCGCTGACCAGGCAGGCTCGCGAGCAGGGGATCGAGGTGATGGTCGTGACCGGCGACCGCGACGCCTACCAACTGGTCGACGAGGGGGTGCGGGTGATGAGCACCTCGCGCGGGATCACCGAGACGAAGATCTACGACCGCGCCGCGGTCGAGGAGCGCTACGGCGTGCCGCCGGAGCTGATCACCGACCTGATGGGCCTGCGCGGCGACACCTCCGACAACATCCCCGGCGTCCCCGGGATCGGCGAGAAAACCGCGACCCAACTGCTGCAGCAGTTCGGCTCGCTGGACGAGGTGCTGGCCAGCGTCGACCAGATCTCCGGCGCCAAACGCAAACAGAACCTGACCGAGCACGCCGAGGACGCGCGCCTCTCCAAGCAGCTCGCGACCCTGCAGTACGACATCGAGACCGGTGTCGATCTCGGCGCGGCGATGAGTTCCGAGCCCGACCGCGGCGCCCTGCGCGACTTCATGCGCGAGTTCGAGCTGCGGGCGGTGATGGAGCGGCTCGAAGAAGCGCTACCCGAGGGAGACGCGGTCCCGGGGCGGCGGGTCGAGACCGAGCTCGAGGTCGAGGCGGTCGCCGCCGCGCCGAGCGAGATGGGGGAGGGGCCGCTGGCCCTGGCGATCGCCGGCGAGCGCTGGGCAGCGGCCGAAGCCGAGCGGGTGATCACCGGCACCGCTTCCCTCGACGAGCTCGCCGCGGCCCTGGGCGCGAAGCCATTCCTCGCCCACGACGCCAAGTCACTGGGCGGCGGCCGCCACGGCCTGCTCGCCGCCGCCGCTCGCGCCGGGATCGAACCGAACCTCGACCACGACACGATGGTCGCCGCCTACCTCCTGGAGCCCCAGCGCCGGACCTACGATCTGGTCGAGCTCGCCGCCGACGCCGGCATCGGCCTGGCCGAGGGGGCGGCTGCGGCCAGGGCGGAGGACGACGGCCAGCTCGCCCTCGGCGAGGAGCTCGAGCCCGGGCTCGAGCCGGCTGAGGAAGCGCGCCTGGTCGCCGCCCTGGCGGCGGTGCAGGGGCCACGGATCGAGGAGCTCGGCCTGGAGCAGTTGCTGCGCGAGGTCGAGCTGCCGTTAGTCGCGGTGCTGGCGGCGATGGAGCGGGTCGGGATCAAACTCGACGCTGAGCGGCTGGCCGAGGTCGGCGCCGGCTTCGGGGAGCGGATCGAGACGCTGGAGAGCGAGATCTTCGAACTCGCCGACGAGGAGTTCACGATCGGCTCGCCGCAGCAGGTCGGCCGCGTCCTCTTCGAGAAGCTCGGCCTGACGAAGAAGCGCCGCGGCAAAACCGGGTTCTCGACCGACGCCCGCGTCCTCGCCCAGATCCGCGACGAGCACCCGATCGTCGAGAAGATCGAGCAGTGGCGCGAGCTGACGAAGCTGAAGAACACCTACCTCGACTCGCTGCCGGAGCTGATCGATACCGAAACGGGCCGCGTCCACACCACCTTCAACCAGGCTTCGACCACCACCGGCCGCCTCTCCAGCACCAACCCGAACCTGCAGAACATCCCGATCCGGACCGAGATCGGCCGCCCGGTCCGCGCCTGCTTCGTCGCCGAGCCCGGCTGGAAGCTGCTCTCGGCCGACTACAGCCAGGTCGAGCTGCGGGTGCTCGCCCACGTCGCCGACGAGGAGGTGCTGAAAGAGGTCTTCCGTGCCGGCGACGACGTCCACGCCGCCACCGCCGCCGAGGTCTTCGAGATCGACCGCGACGAAGTCGACGTCGGGCAGCGCTCGAAGGCGAAGATGGTCATCTTCGGGATCGTCTACGGCCTCACCGGCTTCGGCCTCGCCGACCGGCTCAACATCCCGCGCAAAGAGGGCGAGGAATTCGTCGCCCGCTACTTGGAGCGGTTCCCCGCCGTCCGCGCCTTCCGCGAGCAGGTGATCGAACGGGCCCAGGAGGAGGGCTTCGTGACGACGCTGATGGGGCGGCGGCGGGCGATCCCCGAGCTGCGCTCCGGCAACCCCAACACCCGCCGGCTCGGCGAGCGCCTGGCCGTCAACACCGTGATCCAGGGCACCGCCGCCGACATCATCAAGGTGGCGATGGTGCGGTGCTGGCGGGCGCTGGGGGAGACCCCCGGCGAGACCCGCCTGATCCTGCAGATCCACGACGAGCTGCTCTTCGAGGGCCCGCCGGAGGAGATGGAAGCGGCGGCCGAGCTGGTGCGACGCGAGATGTGCGCCGCCTACCCGCTCGATCCGCCGCTCGAGGTCGACGTCGGCGTCGGCTCGGACTGGCTCGACGCCAAGTAGGCCTAGGCTTCCTTCCCCGAGAGCTCGACCTCCTCGAAGACGGCCTTGCCGCCGGAGATCTGCAGCTCGGCCTCTTGGACGACGGCACCGGGGACGAGGTCGGCCGCGGTGCAGTTGCCGCCACCGTCGCCGCCGTTGTCGTCGCCCGGCTCTTCGCCCTGGCCGCCGTGGTCGTCGCCGGGCTCTTCCTCGCCTTCGCCGCCGTGGTCGTCGCCGGCCTCGACTTCTTCGCCGTCCTCAGTGGATTCGCCGCTCTCGCCGGATTCGCCGTCGCTGCTGACCGAGGCGCCGGCGCTGTCCTCGCACTTGATCTCGGTTTCTTCGGTGACGAAGCCGGAGATGCTTTCGTCGCCGAAGAGGTCGATCGTCAGCTTGCCGGTTTCGGCGTCGAAGGAGGCGATAGTGCCGGCGTTCTCTTCGCCGTCGGTGACGCCGTCGTCGTTGGAGTCCTTGTCGCGCGGGTTGTCGCCGGCGAGGAACTCGGCCCGGTTGCGGAGGTGATCGCCGTCCTGGTCCTTACGGGCCTGGTTCACCTTCAGGGAGAGCTTGTGACGCTTCTCCCACTTGTCCGGGATGTGGTCGTGGTTGCGGTCCTTGGCGGACGCCAGGCCGGGCATGGCCAGGAGCGCGAGCGCTCCCAGCGCCAGCGCGAACCAGGTCATGCCGAGGCGGGGTCGCCGTGCCTTGCTGCGGGTCATGCCTTACCTCCTGGGGGTAGTGACGACTGATTGGCGCTGAAACCCGAGGCGCTGCCGAAGATCACGCCGCTATGGACTTCCGTCCAAGCCGCTGGTGACGCCGCCGCCGAGATCGCCCGAGTCATCCGCTGATTCCTCACCGACCGGGGGCGGTTCTACCTCGCCCGCTTCGGCCACCGGTTCGGCTGGCTCTCCCGCCTCGCCGCTGCCGGAGCCCGAGCCGTCATCGCTGCCGCTGAGCCCTCCATCGTCGGAGCCAGAGCCGCCGGAGCCGGAGCCCGAGCCGTCGTCGCCGCCCTCCTGTCGAGCGGCCTCGATGCCGTCCTCGCCGGATCCGCCCGGGCCGCTCGAGCCGCCGCCGGCCTTGCCGCCGCCCGGCCCCGACTTGCCGCTGCCGCCATCGCCGCTGTTCCGGTCTTCCGAATGCCCGGAGGAGCCGCTCGGGCCACCGCTGCCCGCGCCGTCGGCGAGGCCGCCGCCCGAGCCTCCGTCGTGGCCTGCCTCGCCTCGGCTACCGCTGCCGCTCCGCTCTCCGCTGCGGCTCCCCCCACCGGCGTTGGGCGGGGCGGCCATCGCGGCGCCAGCCCCCG
>DASSHE010000020.1:0-33118 GCA_035693065.1 Solirubrobacterales bacterium | reverse complement strand
CCGGGGGCGGGGGCCCCCACCCCCGGCCCGGCCTAAACCAGCTCGAGGTAAACCATCTCGGTCGAGTCAGACTTCCTCGGCCCGAGCTTGACGATCCGGGTGTACCCACCCGGCCTGGTGGCGTAGCGCGGCGCCACCTCGTCGAACAGCTTGTGAACGATGAACTTGTCGTTGTGCAGCGTCGCCAGCGCCTGCCGCCGCGCGTGCAGATCGCCACGCTTTGCGAGCGTGATCAGTTTCTCGACTTCGGGCTTGACCGCCTTGGCCTTGGCCTGGCTGGTCTGGATCCGCTCGTGCTCGATCAGCTGCTTCGAGAGGTTCGAGAGCAGCGCCTCGCGGTGCGCGGCGTCGCGGCTGAGCTTGTTCCGCTTCTTTTTGTGCCGCACAGGATCCTCCGCTCCGCCCCGTCGTCCCTTAGTCCTGCTGCAGGTCCAGGCCGCGGGAGTGCAGGGTCTCGATGACTTCCTCGATCGACTTCTGGCCGAAGTTCGGGATCGCGTTCAGTTCGGCGCGCGACTTGCGGACCAGGTCGCCCACCGTCTGGACGCCGGCGCGCTTGAGGCAGTTGTAAGAGCGCACGCCCAGTTCGAGCTCCTCGATCAGGATCTCGTCGAGGCCGTTGGCCGCCGCACCGCCGTCGCCGGCAGGTGAGGCGAAGCCGTCGCTCGGTACTGCGCTGACGGGTTCGCGCGCGGTCAATTCCTCGACCCGGTCGGCGTCGGTGAAGATCGCCAGGCTCTTGATCAGGATCTCGGAGGCCTCGCGCAGCGCCGCCCCCGGCTCGATCGAGCCATCGGTCTCGATGTCGAGGGTCAGCTTGTCGAAATCGGTGCGCTGACCGACGCGGGCCGCTTCGACCGCGTAGGAGGCACGCCGGATCGGCGAGAAGATCGAGTCGATCGGGATCACACCGATCGGCTGGTCGTCGGACTTGTTCTCTTCGGCCGGCGAGTAGCCGCGGCCGCGGCCGATCGTCAGGTAGACCTCGAGTTTGGTTTTTTTCTCGAGCGTCGCGATCGGCGCCTCGGGGTTGAGGATCTCGACGCCGGAGGGCAGGTCGATGTCCTTGGCCTTGACCTCGCCCGGGCCGGTGGCGACGAGCGGAGCCTCGACCTCGTCGGCATCGGTGTGCATGCGGACGACGAGGTCCTTGAGGTTGAGGACGATGTCGGTGACGTCCTCTTTGACGCCGGGCACGGTCGAGAACTCGTGCGCGACTCCCTCGATGCGGACGCTGGTGATGGCGGCGCCGCCAAGCGAGGAGAGGAGAACCCGGCGAAGGCTGTTGCCGAACGTGTAGCCGAAGCCCTTGTCAAGCGGCTCGATCGTGAAGGTGCCGCGACGGTCGTCGACTTTCTCGGAGGTGATGCGGGGGACCTGGAAATCGGTGGTCATGAGTTCCTTGCTCTGGGGTGTTTCAGAAGTCTGTCCGGACTACTTGGAGTAGAGCTCGACGATGAGCTGCTCCTGGACCGGCGCCGAGATCTCCGCGCGCTCGGGGTAGCGGAGGACCTTGGCGGTGAGGGCATCGTGGTCGGCCTGCAGCCAGGCCGGGACGGTGGAGACCAGTTCGGTCGCCCGCCGGATCGTGTCGGTGGCGTTCGATCCGGCCTTGATCGAGATGATGTCCTCGGGACGTACCTGGTAGGACGGGATGTTGACCCGCCGGCCGTTGATCATCCAGTGGCCGTGGGTGATCAGCTGGCGCGCCTGGCGGCGCGAGGCGGCGAAGCCGAGGCGGACGAGCACGTTGTCGAAACGCGACTCGAGCAGCCGCAGCAGGTTCTCGCCGGTGACACCCTCCTGGCGGGAGGCCTTGTCGTAATAGGCGCGGAACTGTTTCTCCAGCACCTGGTAGTAGCGGCGGGTCTTCTGCTTCTCGCGCAGCTGCAGCCGGTACTCGGACTGACGCAGGCGACCGCGGCCGTGCTCGCCGGGCGGGTAGGAGCGGCGCTCGACGCCGCACTTGTCGGTGAAGCAGCGCTCGCCCTTGAGGAAGAGCTTCTGGCCCTCGCGGCGGCACTGCTTGCACTGCGGCGCGGTGTCGCGAGCCATCTAGACCCTCCTCCGCTTCTTCGGGCGGCAGCCGTTGTGGGCCTGCGGCGAGACGTCCTTGACGGTGGTGACGTCGAGGCCGGCGGCCTGCAGCGACCGGATCGCCGTCTCGCGGCCCGAACCGGCGCCCTTGGCGAAGACTTCGACCCGCTCCAGCCCGTGTTCCATGCCCTTTTTGGCAGCCGCGTCGGCGGTCACCTGGGCGGCGAACGGGGTCGACTTGCGCGAGCCTTTGAACCCGGCCGAACCGGCCGACTCCCAGGCGATCACGTTGCCGTCGGTATCCGTGAGGGTGACGATCGTGTTGTTGAAGGAAGTCTTGATGTGCGCCTGCCCATAGGTCACGTTCTTTTTCACGCGACGGCGGGCACGCCCTTTGGAGGGTTTTTTCTCAGCCATTCTCTTTCCCTACCTGGGTTTGCGCTTGCCGGCGACGCTGAGGCGCCGCGGGCCCTTGCGCCCCCGGGCGTTGGTCTTGGTCCGCTGGCCCCGGACCGGCAGGCCGCGACGGTGCCGGAGGCCGCGGTAAGAGCCGATCTCCATCAGCCGTTTGACGTTCTGCGAGCGCTCGCGCCGGAGGTCGCCCTCGACCTCGCGGTTCTCGACCGCCTCGCGCAGTTTGATGACCTCGTCCTCGGTCAGGTCCTTGACCGCGGTGTTCGGGTCGACTTTGGTCTCCGCGAGGATTTTTTTCGCGGTCGACTGGCCGATCCCAAAGATGTAGGTGAGCCCGATTTCAACCCGTTTATTGACCGGGATGTTGATGCCGGCGATCCGTGCCACGCTAGCCCTGCCTCTGCTTGTGGCGCGGATTCTGGCAAATGACCAGAACCGCCCCGTTTCGGCGGATTACCTTGCACTTCTCGCACATCGGCTTGACGGAAGCTCGAACCTTCATCGCTCCGGATCTCGTATCGACAACAGGACTCCCCGCCATCCCATGAATCGGAGGGCAGGGCATACCTCCGGCCCGCTTGGGCCGACGAGGAAAGATAGCAGGGGCGGGCTCGCGGCGACGCCCGCTCAGGCGTCCTCGACGAGCGCGATCAGAAAGCCGTCATAGCCCTTGGAGCCGACCGTCTGCAGGGTGGTGGCGCTGACCCTTGGCTCGGAAGCCAGCATCTCGTGCAGGCGCCGCTGCGCCCTGGTTGCCTCCTCGGGGCTGTCCGCATCGGCAAGAGTGCCGTCCCTGACCACGTTGTCGGCGATGATCAAGCCGCCGGCGCGGGTCCGCTCCAGCGCCCAGGCGAAGTAGTTGGGCGTGTTGGCCTTGTCCGCGTCGATGAAGACGAGATCGAACGAGCCGTCTTCCTGCTCCAACGCCGGCAGGGCCTCCAGCGCCGGTCCGACCCGCACCTCGACCTTTTCGCCGACCCCGGCGTGGGCGAGGTTCTCCCGCGCCACCTCTGCGTAGTCGGGGTTCGCCTCGAGCGTGATCAACCGCCCATCTGCAGGCAGAGCCCGCGCGATCAGGATCGAGCTGTAGCCGCCGAGAGTCCCGAACTCGAGCACCCGTCGAGCCCCGAGGAGTCGAACCAACAGCTGCAGCAGCCTTCCCTGTGGCGGCGAAACCTGAATCGAGGGCAACCCGGCGGCCTGCGCCGCCGCGACGGCCTTCCGCAAGCCCTCGTCCTCCTGGACGACCGTCTCGCAGACGAACCTATCGACGGCCTCAAATAGCTCCTGATCCATCGCCGCTGGATCTTGACAGCCGGGCCCCCGTCACCTGGGCAGCTTCACCGTCGGCGTCGCCACCTGCTGGAACGTCGGCCGGTTCTGGAACGGGAAGGGCTTGAGTTCGATGCCCCCCGTCACCTGCGGCGTGTTGCGATCGAAGCAGGCCGGCTGCGGGTCGGCCGCGCAGTCGCCGTTGCCGCCACCGTAGAGCTGCTGCGGCGTCACCTTCAGCGCTTCCCTGAGGCTGCGCTGCAGTGCCGCGCGGCACTGCTTCTTCGAGCCGCCGCCGCAGTAGACACGATTCCAGGCGCCCTGCGGCTTCGGGCCGAAGAGGTCGCGCAGGTCCTTGGAGACGTAGCCCCACCAGCCGTCGTTGAAGTCCGGTTCGGTCGGCGAGCCGCCGGTGTAGCTGCCGGTCCCCAGCATTTCCTGCAGCTTGCCGTACGCCTTGCCGCCCAGCGCCGGCCTGAACTCGGCCTGCAGCAGCTTCGGCCACCAGGCATCCATCAGTTCGACCGCCTGGTTTTCCTCGTAGACCCCGTCGCGGTTGAGATCGCGGCGGTGGGCGCCGTGTTCGTGCCAGGTGCGCAGGGTCCTGAACGCCTGGCGCAGAGGCTTCGACTTCGGTTCGCCAAGCGCTTTGAAGAGGGTCGGCAGCAGCCGGTAGCCGCGGAGGTCCTGGGTGGCCGGTTCCTCCATCGCCTGGACCAGCTGCGTGATCGTCATCTTCTTCTTGCCCTTGGTCGCCGCCGTGACCTTGTCGGCGATCATCTGCGAGCGGAACAGCGGCCCGTAGCTGTACTTGTCGTCGGCCGCTGCCCATTCCGGCGCCTGCTTGTTGTTCCAGGAGACGAGGAAGGGCGGGTCGACGGCCTGCGGGTGCTTCGAGAAGGGCAGGAAGTCCGCCAGCTGGGTCGAGGGGTCGAATCCCTTCCAGTCGTACTTTCCGGTTCCCAGGATGGGGAAGTCGGGTGAGGTCCCCTTGGCCCGCTGCGGCATCGCGCCGGAGAGCGCGTAGGCGATGTGTTCGGAGTCGATGTAGGACCAGTTGAAGAGGAAGCCGATGTTGGAGACGGCCTTCTTGAACCCCTGCACCCCCGTCACCACACCCGGTTCGTTCAGCTGCGCGAAGCCGATCACCGAGTCGGCCTCGTGGAAGTAGGTGCTGCGCTGGTGGACGAAGGCGACCTTCTTGCCGCCGACCTTGCCGCGGGCGTAGACGATGCCGTGGACGGTCCGGTAGGAGACCAGGGTCTGCGAGCCAGCCGGAGCCGAGTCGATCGCGTTCGGGGTCCAGCTCTCGCTCTTTTCCAGCTTTTCCATCGGCAGGCACTTGCCGCGGTAGCTGTAGTGGAAGTTGTCCTTGCAGAGGACCTCGGCGAAGGTGTCCACGTTGTCCGAGGTCGCGGTCGTCGCGCTCCAGGCGTAGTCGCGCCCGTGCCCGAGCTCGACGAAAAGGTTGACCCCGGCGAAGGCGGCGCCGCGGGCATCGATTCCCGGTCCGTGCAGGTCCTCCTCCATCAGGATTTGGGGGACGAAGTAGCCGACCTGCGGCCCGAGGACGCCGATCGGGTGGCCGCTGGCCGACTCCTTGGCGGAGACGAGCTCCCAGTTGGAGGCATGACCAGCGGCTTCGAGCGCGGCTTGCAGACGCTGGCCCACCGAGCCCATACCGGTGGTGGCGCCAGGTGCGGCCGAGGCGGTGGCGGTCTGGGTGAACTTGACGCTCCCCCGGTCCGGCAGCGCCAGCCCGGTCTTGGCGAAGGCGCTGCGGGTCTCGTAGGGGAACTTCTTGGCGATCGTGGTCGGCGCCTCCGGGTCGTTCTTGGAGCGGAAGCCGACCCACGCCTTACGCCCGGCCTTCTGGCCGAAGCGGTCGACGAAGGCCTGCATCGTCAGCGCCGAGTTGAGCTCGTTGCCGCCGCCACGCCCGAAGATGCCGCCGATCAGCGAGGCGATCGCGATCACGTCGGTGGGCTTCCACGGTTCCATCGGTTTGCCGAGGACCGTGTACTCGGCTGGTTTCAGTTCCGGGTCGAGGTTGGCGGCGGCAATGTAGGCGTTGATCCCCGCGACGTAGGCGTCGACGTCTTCGACCGCCTGCTGCCCCGCCGCCCCGTAGGCCTGCGGGGTCTGGGCCAGTTGCCGTTCCAGGTCGGCTTCGGTGTAGGGGGCGAAGGCCCACTGGCTGGCGTCAGCGCCGGCGTTGGAGCCACCGAGGAAGGAGGCGAGTTCGGCCCTGCCGGTGTGGCGCAGCACGTCCATCAGGAAGAGGCGGTCCTGGGCGCCGGCGTAGCCGGCGCCAAACATCGTGTCGGCGCGGGTATCCCCGTAGATGTGGGGAATGCCGAAGGCTTTGTCGCGGACGATCGTCGCCCCCGGCCGCGGTTCGATCGTCGATTCGACTTCGCCGGCGGGGACGCCGAAGGTGGCGTCCTTGTAGTAGCTCGGGATCTGCGCTTCGGTCAGCGTCGGGCTGGCGTAGAGGAGGTTTTCGTAGAGCGGTTGCTGGTCGGCGTAGTGCGGCGGCAGCAGACCGGGCCCTTTGAACAGGAGCAGCTGTTTGAAGTTGTCGAGGCCGTTCTCTCCTGGAGGCAGGACGTTGCGGAAACCGCCGGAGTCGTTGCTGCCGTACGGCTGCGGCACTGCTGCGCCGGCCGCCGGGGCGATCAGCGCGCAGAGCGCCAGCGCGACGACGAAGAGGGAAACCAGGACACGCGAGCCGAGCCGAAAAGCCAAACCTCTCTCCTTCCCATTGCGGCGCCCTTCCCCTCGGGAGAGGGTAGAGGATCGGCACTGCCGGCTGGCTGGCTAGTCAGCTTCGTGCCAGGGAGTGAGGATCCGCGGGCCCTCGGGGGTGACCGCGACGGTGAACTCGAAATGCGCCGCCAGCGAGCCGTCTTCGGAGTAGACGGCCCAGCCGTCGTCCCCCATCCGCACCAGCGGGCCGCCGGCGTTGACCATCGGCTCGATCGCCAGCACCATCCCCTCCTCCAGCTCGGGCCCCTTGCCGGGCTCGCCGAAGTTCGGCACCTGCGGCTCCTCGTGCATATCCCTGCCGATCCCGTGGCCGACCAGGGTCCGGATCACCGAGAGGCCCTCGAGCTCGACCGCGCGCTGGATCGCCGCCGAGACGTCGCCGAGGTGGTTGCCGGGCCGCATCTGCTCGACCCCGGCGAAGAGCGAGGCCTTGGTCACGTCGAGCAGCTTCTGCGCCTCCTGGCTGACCGGCCCGATCGGCACCGTCATCGCCGCGTCGGAGACCCAGCCGTCCTTGATCACGCCGACGTCGATCGAGAGCACGTCGCCGCGCTTGAGCTGGTAGCCGTCCGGGATCCCGTGGACGACCATCGAGTTGGGCGAGGCGCAGATCGAACCGGGGAAGCCGCGGTAACCCTTGAAGGCCGGCTCGGCGCCCTGCGAGCGGATGAACTTCTCCGCCGCCGCGTCGAGTTCCTCGGTGGTGATCCCGGCCCGTGCTTTCGCGGCGAGCATCTTCAGGCAGCGGACGAGGACCTCCCCCGAGGCGGCCATCTGCTCGACCTGATCCGGCGACTTCTTGATGATCATGCGGTACACGCTAGTGGTCCTCGAATCGCCGGCTTCGCGAGCGCTTCAGACCGCCTCGTCACGTTCCATCCGCATCGTCGCCAGGGTGCGGCGGATCTCCTCTTCGACCTGGTCCGGAGGCGCCTCGCCGGAGATCCGGCGCAGGACGCTGCGGTGGTCGTAGTAGGAGACGAGCGGCTCGGTCTTCTCGTGGTAGGTCGCGAGCCGCTTGCGGATCACCTCCGGCTTATCGTCCTCACGGACGATCAGCTCGGACCCGTCGATGTCGCAGACGCCCTCCTGCCGCGGCGGTTCGAACTCGACGTGGAAGACGTGTCCTTGGGCCTCGCAGGTGCGGCGGCCGCCGAGTCGGCGCACGACCTCGTCGTCGGAGACGTCGATCAGGAGCACCCCGGTCACCGCCCTGCCGAGCTCGGAGAGCTTGGCGTCGAGCGCCTCGGCCTGGGGTGTGGTGCGGGGAAAGCCGTCGAGGATGAAGCCGTCGAGCGCCTCGGAGGAGTCGATCCGCTCGGCGATCACGCCGACGATCACCTCGTCCGGCACCAGGTCGCCGCGGTCCATGTACTCCTGCGCGGTCCGCCCTAGCTCGGTCTCGTCCCGCACCGCCGCCCGCAGGATGTCCCCGGTCGCGTAGTACGGCAGGCGCAGATCTTCGTTTAACCGCTCCCCCTGGGTTCCCTTGCCGGAGCCCGGCGGGCCAAGGAGGACGAGGTTCAGCTCGGACATTGGCTAATTCTCATTGAAATTGGATTGAGAGTCCGAAAAGCAAGCAGCTCGGGGGACGCAGGGAAGTTGAGGAGGGGAGCGCACTTTAGGTGCGTGACCCGACGAAACGACCGAGGACCCCGAGATGCGCCGCTTTGCAGGGCTCTCAACCTATTTGAGGAAGCCCTCGTAGTTGCGCATCATCAATTGAGCCTCCAGTTGCTTGACCGTATCCAACGCCACGCCGATGACGATCAGGATCGAGGTCCCGCCGAAGTAGAAGTTGGCCGAGGTCTGGCTGATCAGGATCGTCGGCAATGCCGCCACCGCGCCGAGGTAGAGGGCACCGGGGAAGGTCAAGCGGGAGAGGATCCGGTCCAGGTACTCGGCGGTCGGTCGGCCGGGCCGGACGCCGGGGATGAAGCCGCCGTATTTCTTCAGGTTGTCGGCCTGGTCGACCGGGTTGAAGGTGACGGCGGTGTAGAAGTAGGTGAAGACGATGATGAAGAAGACCTCGCCGACCACGTAAGCCCACTTGTTGGGGCCGAAGAAGCTGGCGAAGTCGAGGGCGGTGTTGGTGTTGAGAAGCTGCCCGATCGTCGCCGGGAAAGCCATGATCGAGGCGGCGAAGATGACCGGGATGACACCGGCCATGTTGACCCGCAGCGGCAGGTAGGTCGAGCCGCCCGAGGTCATTTTCCGCCCGACCACGCGTTTCGCGTATTGGACCGGGATCCGCCGCTGCCCCTCCTGGACGAAGACGATCGCGACGATCACCGCGAGGGCGATGAAGGGCATCATCACCACGAAGACCTGGTCGGGGTTGTTCCACCACTTGCTGAGACCGGGGACGATCGAGGAAGCGATCGAGGCGAAGATCATCAGCGAGATGCCGTTGCCGATGCCGCGCTGGGTGATCAGCTCGCCCAGCCACATCAGCAGGGTGCAGCCGGCGGTGAGGCAGATCACGATCAGCATCAGCTTCGGGAAGGTGAGGGTGCCGACGACGCTGGTTTTGGCTTCGTTGCCGAAGGAGCGGAAGAGGTAGACGTAGCCGAGCGACTGCCCAAACGCGAGGCCGACGGTCAGGTAGCGCGTGTACTGGGTGATTTTCTGCTGCCCGACTTCGCCCTCTTTCTGCAGGCGCTCGAGCGAGGGGACGACCACGGTCAGCAACTGCAGGATGATCGAGGCCGTGATGTAGGGCATGATCCCCAGCGCGAACAGCGACAGCCGCGAGAGGCTGCCGCCGGAGAAGGTGTTGAGGAAGCCGAGGATCCCGGCGCCGCCGAAGTTGTTGGAGATTTCCTTGACCGCGTCGGCGTTGACGCCCGGAGCCGGGATGTAGGCGCCGAGGCGGTACAGGGCCAGCATCGCCGCCGTGAACGCAAGCTTCTTGCGAATGTCGGCAACGCTGAAGGCGTTGAGAATAGTTCTGAGCATTACGGCTCCAGAGTGTGACAGGAACCGCCGGCTGCTTCTATCTGCTCCTTCGCAGCCGCGCTAAACGCGTGAGCGTGGACCTCGAGTTTCTTCTTGATCTCGCCGCGGGCGAGGATCTTTACAGGGTCTTTCCGCTTCGCCAGCCCCTTCTCGCGAAGGGTCGCCGGAGTGACTTCGGCGCCGCTGTCGAAACGCTCCTCCAAGTCGGAGAGGTTGACTGGCTGGGTCGAGGTGCGGAAGTTCTCGAACGGCATCGACTGCTTTTTGTGCGGGCCGCGCAGCTTTCGCATCCGCATGTGGATCGGGTTCTGGCCACCCTCGTAGTTGGCCTTTTCCTTGGCGCCCGAGCGCGAGCCGGCACCCTTGTGGCCGCGACCGGAGGTCTTGCCGAGGCCGCTGCCCTCGCCGCGGCCGATCCGCTTGCGGGACTTTTTCGAACCTGGCTTCGGCTTCAGGTTGTGGAGGCCGATCTCTTCGGCGCGCGTTGGCTCTTTGGAAGAGGCTTTCTCAGCCACCGTCGACCTCCACCAGGTGCGAGACGACCCGCAGCTGGCCCTGCAACTGCTCGGAATCCTTCAGCTCAACCGACTTGCCGATCCGCCCCAGCTTCAGCGCCTTCAGGGTCGCTTTCTGGTTCGGGTTCGTCCCGGCGGCGGACTTGATCTGCGAAATCTTCACCGTGCTCACGAGCTCTCCTCAGCGACCGTGGCGGCCTGCTCGGTGGTGGACGCGTCTGCCGCGGGTGGCGTGGATGAGGGGTCTTCGCCCGCAGCTTGCGAGGACGAGGACCCCTCGTCCACGACAGGACCCGCGGCCCGACCGTTCCCGTCCAGACCCAGTACCTGGCTGATGGTCAAGCCACGCAGCTCAGCAACCTCCTCGGGCCTCCTCAGACGCACCAGCCCGTCCATCGTCGCCTTCACCAGGTTGATCGGGTTCTGCGTCCCGATGCTCTTGGTCAGCACGTCGCGCACTCCGCCCAGCTCGAGCACGGCGCGGACGCCGCCGCCGGCGATGACGCCGGTACCGGGGCTGGCCGGTCGCAGGACGACGTGGCCGGCACCGAAGCGGCCGATGATGCGGTGGGTGATCGTGTTGCCGTATTTGGGCACCCGGATCAAGTTCTTGCGGGCGTCCTCGACGCCCTTCTGGATCGCCAGCGGGACCTCGCGGGCCTTGCCGTAGCCGATCCCGACCACGCCCTCTTCGTCGCCAACGGCGACGAGCGCGGTGAAAGAGAAGCGACGACCGCCCTTGACGACCTTGGCGACGCGGTTGATCTCGATCACCCGCTCCTGCAGGTCGAGCCCGCGGGGGCTGACGGTCTCTACGTTTTGCGTGTTCATACCCTTCATAAGCAGCGGCTCACCGTAGCGGAACTACGGCCTTAGAAAGCCAGTCCCCCCTCTCGCGCACCCTCAGCGAGCGCCTTGACGCGGCCGTGGTACTGATAGCCGCCGCGATCGAAGACGCAGGTCTCGACACCGGCGCTCTTCGCCCGCTCGGCCAGCAGTTCGCCGGCCTTCTTCGCCTGCTCGGAGGCAGTCAGCTTGCGCAGCTCGGGCTCGATCCAGTTGACCGCGGCCACCGTGTGGCCCTGGGTGTCGTCGATCAACTGGGCGAAGACGCCGCGGTTGGAGCGGTAAACCGAGAGGCGCGGCCGCTCCGCCGTGCCCTTGACGCGGGCGCGGACGCGGCGGCGCCGTTTGAGCCGGCGTTCCCTTTGCGTAAGAACCGTCATGCGCGCTTACCAACCTTGCGCAGGACCTGCTCGTCCTTGTAGCGGATGCCCTTGCCCTTGTAGGGCTCCGGGGGGCGGCGCTTGCGGATGTCCGCGGCGACCTGCCCGACCAGTTGCTTGTCGATCCCGCGGACGATGATCTCGGTGGGCTGCGGGACCTCGAAGTCGATTCCCTCGGGAGCATCGATCGCAACCGGGTGCGAGTAGCCCAGCGCCAGCTCCAGTTTCTTCCCTTTCAGAGCGGCGCGGTAGCCGACGCCCTGAATTTCGAGCCGCTTCTCGAAGCCGTCGGTGACGCCCTCGACCATGTTCGCGATCAGGCTGCGGGTGAGCCCGTGCAGAGCCCGGTGCTCGCCGCGATCGGTCGGGCGGGCGACCGTTAGGACCCCCTCGTTCTGCTCGACGCTCATCTCGTGCGAGATGGTCTGCCGCAGCTCCCCTTTCGGGCCTTTGACGGCGATGTTCCCAGGCGCGATCTCGACGCTGACGGCGTCGGGCACGGAGACGGGCTTTCTTCCGATTCGGCTCATTCGTTCTCTCTCACCAGACGTAGGCGACAACCTCGCCGCCGACACCCTTCGCGCGGGCTTCGTGACCGGTCATCACGCCACCTGAGGTGCTGACGATCGCGGTTCCGGTTCCGCCCTGGACGCGGGGGATGTTGTTGTGGTTGACGTAGCGGCGCCGCCCTGGACGCGAGACCCGTTCGATGCCGAGGATTACCGGCTGGCGGTCTTCGGTGTACTTGAGCTCGACGTTGATCGCCTCGCCGATCGTGGCGGGCTTGCGGTGGAAGTCATTGATGTACCCCTGCTCCTTGAGGATGCGCGAGACCTCCAGCTTGAGGCCGGAGAAGGGGATGTCCACCTCGTCGTGGCCAGCGCGGATCGCGTTGCGGATCCGCGTCAGGTAATCGGCGATCGGGTCGGTATGCATGCTCTCGGTCCTACCAGCTCGACTTGGTCATGCCGGGGATGTAGCCCTCGTGGGCGGCGTCGCGCAGGCAGATCCGGCAGAGGCCGAATTTGCGGTAGTAGGCACGCGGCCGACCACAACGGCGGCAGCGGTTGTAGCCCCGCGATTTGAACTTCGGCTCGCGGCTCTGCTTTACCTTCATTGAAGTCTTAGCCATTTTGTGAATTCTCCTCGGCCGCGTCGTCGGCCTCCTCGCCTCCGCCTGCGGCGGAGCCATCGTCCTCGCCCTCCGGCTTGGCGTAGGCCTCCGGGTTCTCCTCTTTCAACTGTTCAAGCGCCTGCTGCTCGAGTTCGGCCTTCTGACGGGCCTCCTCTTTGCGCTGCTCCTCTTCGGCCTCGCGTTCCTCGGCTTCGCGCTCGGCCTGACCGGGACGGCCCTCCTGCGCGAACGGCATACCGAGACCGAGCAGCAACTCGAAGGCCTCAAGATCAGTTTTAGCGGAAGTCGTAATCGTCACGTCGAGACCGCGCACGACGTCGACCGAGTCATAGTCGATTTCCGGGAAGATCAGCTGCTCTTTGATGCCCATCGAGTAGTTGCCTCGCCCGTCGAACGAGCGCGGGTTGAGGCCGCGGAAGTCGCGGATGCGCGGCACCGCGATCGAGGTCAGGCGGTCGAGGAACTCCCACATCCGGGCCCGCCGCAGCGTCACCGAGACGCCGACCGGCATGCCCTCGCGCAGCTTGAACGACGCGACCGACTTGCGGGCGCGGCGCACGTTCGGGTACTGGCCGGCGATGATCGCCAGCTGTTCCTGCGCCAGTTCGAAAGCGCGCTTGTCCTGTTTCTCGTTGCCCAGGCCCATATTCAGCGTGATCTTCAACAGGCGCGGGGCCTGCATCGGCGTCGAATAGCCGAACTTCTTGGTCAGCGCCGGCAGGATCTCCTGCTCGTAGCGGTCGCGCAGGCGCGGCGGCGGCGCGGCCTGTGAGGTGCTCTCCACGGTCGCCTCCATCAGCCGATCTCGTTTCCGGACCGCTTCGCGTAACGGACCCGCTTACCGCCTTTGTCGACGCGAACGCCGACCCGGGTGGGCTTGTTGTCTTTGGGATCGAGCAGCATCACGTTGGAGACGTCGATCGGCCCCTCCTTCTCGACGATGCCACCCGCCTGCGGGTTTTTCAGGTCGGTCTGCGACCGCGCCCGTTCGTGGCGCTTGATCATGTTCAGGCCCTCGACGTAGACCCGGCGCTTCTTCGGGTCGGTGCGGACGACCCGGCCCTTCTTGCCGGAGTCCTTGCCGCCGATCAGGATCACCTGGTCATCGGTGCGGATGCGCATGGACTTGGCCATCGCTAGAGCACCTCCGGTGCGAGCGAGATGATTTTCATGAAGTTGCGATCCCGCAGTTCGCGCGCCACCGGCCCGAAGATGCGGGTCCCGCGCGGGTTGTTGCTGGCCGGGTCGATCAGCACCGCCGCGTTCTCATCGAACGAGATGTAGGTGCCGTCAGGACGGCTCAGGGGCTTGCGGGTGCGAACGACCACGGCCTGGACGACCTCGCCCTTGCGGACGCCGCCCTGCGGGCTGGCCGATTTCACGGTCGCGGTGATGACGTCCCCGACGCTCGCGTAGCGGCGGTGCGATCCACCCTTGACCCGAATGCAGAGGATCTCCCGGGCGCCCGAGTTGTCGGCGACTTTGAGCCTTGACTCCTGCTGGATCATCCGGTCCTCCTAGCGGGCTTTCTCGACGACGTCGACGAGACGCCAGCGCTTGGTCTTGGACAGGGGGCGGGTCTCGACGACGCGAACCACGTCGCCCTCGCCGGCCTCGTTGCGCTCGTCGTGCGCGTGCAGCTTGGTCGAGCTGCGAACAATCTTCTCGTAGGTGCGGTGACGGCGGGCAATGTCGATGCGGACGGTGATCGACTTGTCGCCTTTGCTCGAGACGACGATGCCCTGGCGCACCTTGGCCGCGTTGGACTCGCGCTCGGCTGCCGGCGTGCCGGTGCCGGCGGTGTGAGCCGCCTTCGCCGCTGCCCGCTGCTTGCGCCGCAGCTCCGCCTTGCGCTTGCGCTCCGTCGCCCGTTCGGCTTTCCGCTCCTCCGGATCGGCAGACCGACCCTTCCGCGAGCGCCGCGATTTGGCCAGCCGGCGCCGCTCCTTCCAGGGCAGCTCGTCCTCAGGGTTCGGCTCAGCGGCAGGCGCAGCCTCCGCGGCCGGAGCGTCGTCAGACGAACCCTCAGCCTCGGATGAGTCTTCGGCGTCCGCCGCCGGCGCCTCTTCGGCGGGTGGCGTGGGGTCGGGCTCTTCGCCCGCAGCTTGCGAGGACGAAGAGTCTGACCCCACGACAGGACCCGCCGACGTGGCGTCGTCGTCCTGCACCGGAGTCTCCTCAGTCGTCTCGTCTTTTTTCGTCTCGTCGTCGCTCATATCCGTCGCGTCTCTTTCTCAACATCGATGCCGCGGGCCTTGGCCACGGTCAGAAGCCTTGCAATGTCCTTCTTCGCCTGGCGCAGCCGGGAGGTGTTCTCGAGCTCCCCGGTGGCGTGCCGGAAGCGGAGGTTGAACGCCTCCTGCTTGGCGTCGATCAACTTTGCCACCAGCTCGTCGTCTTTGAGGTTGTGAACCTCGGCAGCTTTCATTACTCGCCCGCTCCCTCGCGCATGACGAATTTGGTTTTGACGGGAAGCTTGTGCCCGGCCAGCCGCAGCGCTTCGCGCGCCAGCTCCTCCGGCACACCAGCGAGCTCGAACATGACCTTGCCCGGCTTGACCACGGCGACCCAGCCCTCCGGGTTGCCCTTGCCGGAGCCCATCCGGGTCTCGGCCGGCTTCTTCGTGTAGGGCTTGTCGGGGAAGACGTTGATCCAGACCTTGCCGCCACGTTTGATCTTGCGGGTCATCGCCACACGAGCGGCCTCGATCTGGCGGTTGGTGATCCAGCCGCGCTCGACCGCCTTGATCCCGTACTCGCCGAAGGCGACGGTGCTGCCGCCCTTGGTGTTGCCGCGCATACGGCCACGGAACTGTTTGCGGTGCTTGACGCGTTTCGGCATCAGCATCAGCGACCACCTCCACGCTGACCGCCGCGTCCGCCGCCGCCGCCGGGCCCACGCCCGCCGCCACCGCCGCGTCCACCGCGATCTCCCCCGCCGCCACGCCCGCCACGATCCCCACCGGGACCGCGACCACGCCCGCCGCCGCCACCGCGATCGTCACGACGACCACCGCGACCGGGCGGGGGCTGGGACTCCGCCTCGGAGACGAGGTCGGAGCGGAAGCCCTCGGGCATCACTTCGCCCTTGTTGATCCAGCATTTGACGCCGATGCGACCGGTGGTCGTCCGCGCCTCGAAGAAGCCGTAATCGATGTCGGCGCGGAGGGTGTGGAGGGGAACCCGGCCGTCCGAGTAGCTTTCGGTCCGGGCCATCTCGGCACCGCCGAGGCGGCCGGAGACCTGGACCTTGACGCCCTTGGCGCCGGAGCGCATCGCCGAGGTGAGAGCCCGTTTCATCGCTCGCCGGAAGGCGACGCGGTTCTGCAACTGCTCGGCGATCGACTGGGCGACCAGTTTGGCGTCGAGCTCGGGCCGCTTGACCTCGCGGATGTTCACTTTCACCGGGCTGCCGGTGAGCTTGTGGAGCTCTTTGCGCAGGGCGTCCACTTCGCTGCCGGATTTGCCGATGACGATGCCCGGGCGGGCGGTGTGGATGTCGACCGCGACCTCGCCGCGGCGCTCGATCGTGATGTTCGAGAGCCCCGCGTGCGAAAGCTTGTTTTCGATGTGGTCCCGGATCTGCAGGTCTTCCTGGAGGACGTCGGCGAAGTTTTTGTCCTCGTACCAGCTCGACTTCCAGTCGTGGATGTAGCCGACGCGGAAACCCTCGGGGTGGATCTTCTGTCCCATGCTCCTAGTCCTCCACCGGGGTCAGAGCCACGGCGATGTGGCTGGTTCGCTTGTTGATCGGGGTCGCCCGGCCCATCGCCCGGGGGCGGAAGCGGCGCAGGGTCGGCCCCTCGTCGACGGTGATCGAGGAAACACGCATCTCGTCACCGATCAGGTCGTGGTTGTTTTCCGCGTTCGCCGCGGCCGAGTTGATCAGCTTCTGGATCGGGTGGGCGGCGCCGCGGGGCGAGAATTGGAGCAGCGCCCTTGCCTGTTCGATGTGCATGCCGCGCACCTGGTCGGCGATCAGCCGGGCCTTGCGCGGGGCAACGCGGACGTAGCGGGCCCTGGCGCGCACGACGGGCGGCGCGGCCGGGGCTTTCGGGGCCGCTTTTTTGGCTTTTTTAGCCGGCTCTTTTTTCGCTTTCGCAGCTTTTTTCGAAGTCTCTTTTTTCGCGGCGGCTTTTTTCGTCTCTTTCGCCGCTTTTTTGCCCTCGGCTTTTTTCGCCGGAGCTTTTTTGGCTTTCGCCTCTTTTTTCGGCGCAGCCTCTTTTTTGGCGGCGGGTTTCGACGCTTTTTTGGCTTTCGTGTCTTTTTTCTCGTCAGCCATCGCTAGTCCTTACCGCCATGCGAGCGGAACGTGCGGGAGGGGGCGAACTCGCCGAGCTTGTGGCCGACCATCGACTCGGAGATGAAGACCGGGACGTGTTTTTTGCCGTCGTGGACGGCGATCGTGTGACCGACCATCTCGGGGAAGATCGTCGAAGCCCGCGACCAGGTTTTCACCATCTGTTTTTTCCCGGCCTCGTTCATCGAGGAGATCCGTCCCATTAGGCGCTCCTCGACCCACGGGCCCTTTTTCGTCGAACGACCCATGCCTAGCGCCCCTTCTTCTTGCCGCGACGACGGCCGCGGACGATGTAGCGGTCGGACTGCTTGCCCTTCTTGCGGGTGCGGTAGCCGAGGGTCGGTTTGCCCCACGGGGTGACCGGGTGCCCGCCGGGCGTGTGGTGAGCCTCGCCGCCGCCGTGCGGGTGGTCGACCGGGTTCATCGCGACGCCGCGGCTCTGCGGCCGCTTGCCCTTGTGGCGACTACGGCCGGCCTTGCCGACCTTGAGGTTCTGGTGCTCTGCGTTGGAGAGGACACCGATGCTGGCGCGGCACTCGGCGCGAACCATCCGCATCTCCGAGGAGGGCAGGCGCAGGGTGACCATCTCCCCCTCCTTCGCCACCAGCTGGATCGAGGTGCCGGCGGAGCGGCCGAGCTTGCCGCCCTGGCCGGGGATCAGCTCGACGTTGTGGACGATCGTGCCGGTCGGCATCTGGCCCAGCGCCATCGCATGGCCCGGTTTGATGTCGGCCTCGGTGCCCGACTTGACGATGTCGCCGACGCCTAGCTGGGCCGGGGCGAGGATGTAGTCCTTGTGCCCGTCGGCGTAGTGGAGGAGGGCGATGTAGCAGGTGCGGTTGGGGTCGTACTCGATCGAGGCGACCTTCGCGGGCACGCCGTCCTTGAGCCGCTTGAAGTCGATCTTGCGGTAGCGCCGCTTGGCGCCGCCGCCGCGGTGGCGGGCGGTGACGCGGCCGTTGACGTTGCGGCCACCGGATTTTTTCAGGCCCTCGGTCAGCTTCCGCTCCGGCTCGGAGGCGGTGAGCTGCTCGCGCAGCGGGTAGGTCGCGAAGCGGCGGCCCGGGCTGGTCGGTTTCGTTTTGCGGTTCGGCATCAGTCTTCTCCTAGGCGGTCTCGGCGCCCTCGAACAGCTCGATCCGCTCGCCGGGGGCGAGCTGGACGATCGCCTTCTTCCAGGCCCGGGTGCGGCCTTTGATCAGGCCGCGGCGCTTCGGCTTCGAGCGCACCTTGGCCGTCCGCACCCCGGTCACGCCGACGCCGAAGACCTCTTCGACCGCCTGCGCGATCTGGGTCTTGTGGGCGCGGTCGTCGACCCGGAAGGTGTACTTGCCTTCGGCGATCAGGGCGTAGCTCTTCTCCGAGATCACCGGACGAATGAGGATCGTGCGAGCGTCCATCAGCCGAGCCTCTCCTTCAGCACCTCGAGGGCGGTTTCCGAGATGACGATCGCGGCGGCGCCGATCACGTCAGCGACGCCGGCGGCGCCGACCTCGAGCACCTGGGTGCGCGGGATGTTGCGGAAGCTCTTCATCGCCCCGATCTCCTCGGCCGTGACCAGGATCAGGACCGGGTTCCGCGCGCCCCATTTGACCAGCGCCTCCGCGGCGGCCTTGGTCGACGGGGTCTCGAAGCCGGCGGCGTCGAGGACGGCCACGGATCCGCGCTCGGCGTGGACCGAGAGGGCGGAGCGCATCGCCCGGCGGCGGGCTTTGCGGTTGACCTTGACCGTGTACTTGCGCGGCTTCGGGCCGAAGGCGACGCCGCCGCCGAAGCGGTTGGGCACGCCGAGCGAGCCGACGCGGGCACGGCCGGTCCCCTTCTGGCGCCAGGCCTTGGCGGTGGTGAAGGAGACCTCACCGCGGGTCAGGGTCGAAGCGGTGCCGCGACGGCGCGCGGCGAGATCGGCGCGGGCTGCCTCGTGGACCAGCGACTGGTGGAAGGGCTCGGCGAAGAGCTCCTGCGGCAGATCGGCTTTGGTGCTCTTGCCGAGCACGGCGGCTTTCGCGCTAGCCATCGGTCCTCACCTCGACGATCCCGTTGCGGCCGCCGGGGACAGAGCCCTTGATCAGCAGCAGGTTGCGCTCGGCGTCGACGTCGGCGATTTCGAGGCCCTTCTGGGTGACGCGCTTGTTGCCCATCTGGCCGGGCATGCGCATCCCTTTGAAGACGCGGGCGGGGAAGGCGCTGGCGCCGATCGAACCGGGGGCGCGGACGTTGTGGGAGCCGTGGCTAACGGGGCCGCGGCTGAAGTTGTGGCGCTTGATCCCGCCCTGGAAGCCCTTGCCGATCGAGATCCCGGCGACCTTTACCTTCTGGCCCGCCTCGAAGCCGGCAACGGTGACGTCGTCCCCTACCTTCGGGCCCTCCTCGGCCCCGAGGTCCTCGTCGCGGAACTCGACCAGATGGCGCATCGGCGCCGCCCCGGCCTTTTTCAGGTGGCCTTCCTCGCCCTTGGAGAGCTTGCCCTGCTTGACCTCGCCGAAGGCAAGCTGCACGGCCTGGTAGCCGTCGCGCTCGCTGTCGCGGACCGCGGTCACCTTGCAGGGGCCAGCCTCGATCACGGTCACGGGGACGACGCTGCCGTCCTCCTGGAAGACCTGCGTCATGCCTAGCTTCTTGCCGAGAATCGCAGCCACGAACGCACCTAAAGCTTGATCTCGATGTCGACGCCGGCCGGCAGCGAGTCGAGGCGCTGCAGCGAGTCGACGGTTTTCGGCGACGGCTGGAGGATGTCGATCAGCCGCTTGTGGGTACGGATCTCGAAGTGCTCGCGCGAGTCCTTGTCCTTGAAGGGCGAGCGGATCACGCAGTAGACGTTTTTCTCGGTCGGCAGCGGGACCGGGCCCGAGACGCTGGCGCCAGTGCGCTCGGCGGTCTCGACGATCTCGCGGGCAGCCCGATCTATGGCGTCATGGTCGTACGCCTTGAGCCGGATTCGAATTTTCTGTGCCGCGATGGTTGCCACTTTGCTGCCGTTCTTTCCTGTTCTTCTCGTGTCTCTTCTTCGCTTTACCGCGCAAAGAGGGCGGGGCCCCTTGAATTTGGGGCGCCGCCCCGGTCGTATGTCCTTGCAGTTGTTCCCCGCCCGAGGGCGGGACGGGACGGGCGGGCGCCCGTCCCAGGAGGTCGTTACTCGATGATCTCTGAGACGACCCCCGAGCCGACGGTGCGGCCACCCTCGCGGATGGCGAACCGCAGACCCTGGTCCATGGCGATCGGCTGGATCAGCTCGATCGTCATCTCGACGTTGTCACCCGGCATCACCATCTCCGTCCCCTCGGGGAGGTTGGCGATCCCGGTCACGTCGGTGGTCCGGAAGTAGAACTGAGGCCGGTACCCGGAGAAGAACGGGGTGTGACGGCCACCCTCCTCCTTCTTCAGGCAGTAGACCTCGGCTTTGAACTTGGTGTGCGGCGTGATCGAGCCCGGCTTGCAGAGAACCTGGCCACGCTCGATCTCCTCCCGCTTGGTGCCGCGCAGGAGAGCGCCGATGTTGTCGCCGGCCTGACCCTCGTCGAGGATCTTGCGGAACATCTCGACCCCGGTGACGACGGTTTTGCTCGTCTCGGGATGGATGCCGACGATTTCGACCTCGTCGCCGGTGTTGACGATGCCCTGCTCGATACGGCCGGTGGCGACGGTGCCGCGGCCGGTGATCGAGAAGATGTCCTCGATCGGCATCAGGAAGGGCTTGTCGAGCTCGCGAACCGGCTCCGGGATGTAGGAGTCGAGGGCCGCGGCCAGCTCGAAGACCGCCTTCTGGGCCTCCTCGTCGCCTTCCAGCGCCTTCAGCGCCGAGCCCTTGATGATCGGGGTCTCTTCGCCCGGGAAGTCGTATTCGTTGAGCAGGTCCTTGACCTCCTCTTCGACGAGCTCGACGAGTTCGTCGTCGTCGACCATGTCGATTTTGTTGAGGAAGACAACGACGTGCGGCACGTTCACCTGACGGGCGAGCAGGATGTGCTCGCGGGTCTGCGGCATGACGCCGTCGGCCGCGGAGACCACGAGGATCGCGCCGTCCATCTGCGCCGCGCCGGTGATCATGTTCTTCACGTAATCGGCGTGGCCGGGACAGTCGACGTGGGCGTAGTGCCGGTTGTCGGTCTCGTACTCCACGTGGGAGGTCGCGATCGTGATGCCGCGTTCTTTCTCCTCGGGAGCGTTGTCGATCTCCTCGAAGCTATGAGCCTCTGCACCGCCCACGGTGGAGAGCGTTTTGGTGATCGCGGCCGTCAGCGTCGTCTTGCCGTGGTCGATGTGACCGATGGTGCCGACGTTCACATGCGGCTTATCGCGCTCGAATTTCTCCTTGGACATCTCTCTCCGTTTCGCCTTTCGAAGTCGTGTTCTGTCTGATCTAGGTGCTTGAGTCTGTGGGCGGCGGCCCGGCAGCCAGGAAGTTCCTGCCTGCGGGCAACCTGGGAAATATAGCCAGGTTCAGTGCCTCTGCGCGGTCGCGTCTATGAGGCGGCCCCCACAGGGTCCCCCGAGCGGTGCTCGACGATTTCCTCGGCGATGTTCCCGGGGACCTCCTCGTAGCGCTCGAACTGCATCGTGTAGGTCGCCCGGCCTTGCGTCATCGACCGCAATTCGGTCGCGTAGCCGAACATCTCGCCAAGTGGGACGTAGGCCTGGACGGCGAGCGCGTTACCGCGCTGGTCCTGACCTTGAACTTTGCCGCGACGGCGCGAGAGGTCGCCGATCACGTCGCCGAGGAAGTCCTCGGGCGTAACCACCTCAACCGCCATCACGGGCTCGAGTAGAACCGGGTTGGCCTTGCGGGCGCCTTCCTGGATCGCCATCGAGCCGGCGATCTTGAACGCCATCTCCGAGGAGTCGACGTCGTGGTAGGAGCCGTCCACCAGTTCGACTTTGACGTCGACCATCGGGTAGCCGGCCTTGACGCCGTTCTCCAGCGCCTCGCGCATCCCCTGCTCGGCCGGGCCGATGAACTCGTTGGGGATGACGCCACCCTTGATTTTGTCCTCGAACTGGAAGCCCTCTCCGGGCGCCGGCTCGAGGTTGATGACGACGTGGCCGAACTGGCCGCGGCCGCCGGTCTGGCGGACGAACCGCGCCACGACTTTCTCAACCCGCTTGCGGATCGTCTCGCGGTAGGCCACCTGCGGCTTGCCGACGTTGGCCTCGACTTTGAACTCGCGCAGCATGCGGTCGACGATCACCTCGAGGTGGAGCTCTCCCATCCCATGGATCAGGGTCTGGCCCGTTTCCTCGTCGGATTCGATCTTGAAGGTTGGGTCCTCCTCGCCGAGGCGGGCGAGGGCGTTGCCCATCTTCTCCTGATCGGCTTTGGTCTTCGGCTCGATCGCGACCGCGATCACGGTCTCCGGGAATTCGATGCTCTCCAGCGCGATCGGGGCGTCGGGGGCGGCGAGGGTGTCGCCGGTGCCCGTTTCCTTGAGGCCGACGCCGGCGCAGATGTCGCCCGCGTAGCACTCGTCGATCTCCTCGCGGCTGTTCGCGTGCATCATCAGCAGGCGCCCGATCCGCTCGGTCTTGCCGGTTTTCACGTTCAGCACCCGGCCGCCTTTCTCGAGCTTGCCCGAGTAGACGCGGAAGTAGGTGAGCTTGCCGACGTAGGGGTCGGACATGACCTTGAAGGCAAGCGCGGAGAAGGGGGCGCTGTCGCTGGCTTCGCGCTCGGCCTCGATGTCCTCGGGCTGTCCCTTGCCGGCGGGGACGACGCCGGTGACCGGCGGCACCTCGAGTGGCGAGGGCAGCAGTTCGACGATTCCATCCAGCAGCGGCTGCACGCCCTTGTTCTTGAAGGAGGTGCCGCAGAGGACCGGCGTGACCTTGGTCGAGAGGGTCGCCTGGTGCAGCGAGGCAATCAGCTTCTCCTCGGGGATCTCTTCCTCGCCGAGGAAGGCTTCCATCAGCTCTTCGTCGTAGTCGGCGCAGGCTTCGATCAGCTGGGTCCGGTATTCCTCGGCCTGGTCGACGAGGTCCTCGGGGATATCGATTTCCTCGTAGGCGGCGCCGAGCTCGTCGGTCCAGACGAGGCCTTTCATCTTGACCAGGTCGACGACCCCTTTGAAGTTCTCCTCAGCGCCGATCGGAAGCTGGATCGGCAGCGGGTTGGCGCCGAGCCGGTCGGTCATCGTCTGCACCGAGTTGAAGAAGTCGGCGCCGGTGCGGTCCATCTTGTTGATGTAGGCGAAGCGCGGAACCCGGTACTTGTCGGCCTGGCGCCAGACGGTCTCCGACTGAGGCTCGACGCCAGCGACAGCGTCAAAGACGGCGATCGCGCCGTCGAGCACGCGGAGGCTGCGCTCGACCTCGACGGTGAAGTCGACGTGGCCCGGCGTGTCGATGATGTTGATCCGATGGTCCTTCCACTCACAGGCGGTGGCGGCGGAGGTGATCGTGATGCCGCGCTCCTGCTCCTGCTCCATCCAGTCCATGACGGCGGCGCCCTCGTGGACCTCGCCCATTTTGTGGGTGCGGCCGGTGTAGTAGAGGATGCGCTCGGTCGTCGTCGTCTTGCCGGCGTCGATGTGCGCCATGATCCCGATGTTCCGGGTCTTCTCTAGGGGGAAGCTGCGTGCCATGGTTCCTATGTTCTCTAGTTCTCTGGAAGCGAGTTTTGCGTGAGTCGTAAGCAGCCCAGCCCGAAACGGGAGCGACGCCAGCCGGAAAGGCCCAAAAAAAAGGCCCCAGCGGGCCCGGCGAAGCGCACTGCGAAAAAACTGCCTGAGCGACGGGCGATGATAGCAGCGCGACGCCGGCGCATCGGCCCGGCTCTCGCGCTGGCTCCCCGCGCCCTGCGGCGCTGGTCCCTGCGGGCCGATCGGGCCGGCAACCGGATGCTCGAGCGGGCCCATCCAGTGGTCCTGCGCGTGCGCCAGCAGACGCGCCGGGGCTGGCTCTGGCTGTGGCCGCGCCTGCGGCCGGTGCTGGCTTTCATCTTCCGCGCCCTGGCCAGTGGCGAGCGCGACCTGCGCCGCGCCGGCGCGGCGTCGGCCCGTGCGGCCACCGCCGCCAGCGCCGTGGTGACGCCGCGGCGTGCCGCCGCCGCGGCGATGGTCGCCTGCGGCCTCCTCCTCGTCGCCTCCCAGTTCATCGACTACCGAGCTGTGGAGATCGGCCAGCCGGGTTACGCAGACCTGCCGCAGGTGGCGAGGGCGCCCACGGTCGCCGCGAAGACCGCTGGTGAGGCCCACTCCTACCTGCTGGTCCCGCTGGGGGCGATCGCGGCTGCCCTCGGAGCCTTCGCCCTGCGCGGCGATCGTCGCCGCTACGGACTTGCGGCGGCCGCGATCGGGCTCTTCTCGGTCGCCTTGATCCTCGTCGTCGACCGGCCCGCGGGCCTGGACGCGGGCGCCCAGGCGGCCCGCTTTTCGGGGGCCTCCGCCGTGCTCGAGGACGGCTTCTACGCGGAGCTGGCGGCAGCGGGAGGGATGGTCTTGGCCGGCTTGCTCTACTATGCGCGGCCGTGCCGAACACGAACCAACTTGTCAGGAAGGGCCGCAAGCGCCCGAAGAAGAAGACCACGACGCCGGGCCTCAAGTCGGGCCAAGGTCGCAAGAAGCGCGTAGCTGCCCCGCAGCGCCGCGGCGTTTGCACCCGTGTCGCCACGGTGACGCCGAAGAAGCCGAACTCGGCTCTTCGCAAGATCGCCCGTGTGCGGCTGACCAACGGCATGGAGGTCACCACCTACATCCCGGGCGAGGGACACAACCTGCAGGAGCACTCCGTGGTCCTGATCAGGGGTGGTCGCGTCAAGGACCTGCCAGGCGTCCGCTACAAAGTCGTCCGTGGGACGCTCGACGCGGCCGGAGTCTCCGACCGCAAGCAGGGCCGCTCCCTCTACGGCGTCAAAGCTTCGTAATGCCCCGTCGCTCCGCAGCACAGATCCGGCCGATCGAGCCCGATGCGAGGCACCGCAACCGCCTCGTGCAGCAGCTGATCAACAAGGTCATGAGCGACGGCAAGAAGAGCCTTGCCGAGCGGATCGTCTACGACAGCCTCGCGATCGTCGGTGAGCGCACCAGCGAGGACCCGGTGGAGACGCTGGAGTCGGCGATCAAAGCGCTGACGCCGGCGCTGGAGGTTCGCTCCCGCCGCGTCGGTGGCGCCACCTACCAGGTGCCGGTCGAGGTGCCCGCGCGCCGCGCCCGCACCCTCGCCGTCCGCTGGCTGGTCCAGTTCGCCCGCCAGCGCCGCGAGTACTCGATGGCCGAGCGGCTTGCAGCCGAGATTCTCGACGCCAACCAGCAGCAGGGCAGCGCCTGGAAGCGGAAGGACGACATCTACCGCATGGCCCAGGCCAACAAAGCCTTCGCGCATTACCGCTGGTAGCACCTCCTAAGCCGCTCTTGGCCGTCGACATCGACGGCGTCATCAGCCTCTTCGGGTTCGAGGAGCGGCCGGCGCATACGCGGGTGCAGCTGGTCGACGGGGTTCCGCACTGCATCTCCCTGGTCTGCGGCGACCGTCTGCTGCGGCTGGCCGAGCGCTTCGAGCTGGTCTGGGCGAGTGGCTGGGAGGACAAAGCGAACTTCTACCTGCCTGAGATCCTGGGCCTGCCGGAGCTGCCCCACGTCTCCTTCGACGTCGCCCCGCGCAGCGGCGGCGCCCACTGGAAGCTGGCGGCGATGGAAGACTTCGTCGAGGATCGCCCTCTGGCCTGGGTCGATGACAACTTCGACAGCAGTTGCTACGAGTGGTCCGAGCGGCGCGCGGTGCCGACGCTACTGGTGCCGACGGAGCCGCACCTCGGCCTCGAGGAGGGGCACGTCGAGGCTTTGACCGCTTGGGCGATCTCTCTAGACTGACTTCGGTGACGGGGTTCTGGCCGATCTTCTTCCTGCTTGTCGTGCTCAAGATTCCGGTCTTGGGATCCATCTGGCTCGTCTGGTGGGCGGCCAAGCAGTACGACGAACCGGAGGCGGTCGGCGAGGACGACGGCGGCGGCTTCAAACGGCGGCGGCCGCAGCCGAAGCTCCCCCGCGGTCCGCGCCGGGGACCACACGGCGGCGGTGCCGCCCTGCCGGCTCCCGCCTGCCCCCCGGGTGGACGGACCCGGGTCGTCAGGCCGCCTGGGCAACCCGCTTTCTCTCCTGCCGGATCTCGCGCAGGTAGGGATGGAAGTCCACCTCGACGGTATGGCGCTTAGAGGCAACGAAGCGCTTCGCCTGCTTCCGTTCCTCCGTCGCGATCTCCCGCTTCATCTCGCCCGCGGCCGGTAGCGTCGCCCGGCCGTTCAGCAGGTCGGCGACCCATTCGCACTGCGCCTCGGCCAGCGGCATGATCGGCCCCAGCGGCTGGATGAAGCCGATGAAGTAGAGCCCCGGACGCTCGACCGAGACGACCCGCCGGTAGAGGGGCAGGCGGTTGTCGGGCGCCGAGATCACCTTCGGGTCGAAGAAGGGGAAGCTGATCTTGTAGCCGGTGCAGTAGACGACGAGGTCGATCTCCTCCTCGCTGCCATCGACGAAGCGGACGGTGCGGCCGCCGGCGAAGCGCTCGATGTTGGGCTTGACCGTGATGTCGCCGTGGCCGAGCCGCGGCAGCAGCTCCGAGGAGACAGTCGGGTGGGCCTCGAAGAGCTTGTGGTCAGGCTTCGGGAGCCCGTAAGAGGTGACGTCGCCAGCGGCCATTTCGAGCCCGCGCATGGCGAAGAAACGCTGGACCGAGAGCGGCAGCCTGGAGATGAGCGGCGTCGACACCTCGTCGATCGGCTTGCCGTTCATGTACTTGGGGATCACGTAGGCGCCGCGGCGCACGGCGAGGAAGGTCTTCTCGGCGATCCGCGAGGACTCGACGGCGATGTCGACCGCGGAGTTCCCCAGCCCCAGGACCAGGACCCGCTTGCCGGGCAGGACGTCGGGCTCACGGTAGTGGTGGGCGTGGATCTGCTCGCCGCTGAACTCGTCGGCACCGGGAAAGGCGGGTTCGGGCCAGCGGGGGTTCCAGTGATGGCCGTTGGCGACGAGGACAGCCCGGTAGCGGCTGGTCTCGCGGCCTCCGTCCTCCCCCACCGTCGTCACCGCCCAGGCCCCGTCGGCGGGCTCGACGCTGACGACCTCGGTGCGGAAGCTGATCTTGTCGCGGAGGCCGAAGTGGTCGACGAATTCGTCGAAGTAGGCCGCCATCTGAAAGTGGTCCGGGTAGTCGGGAAAGTGGTCCGGCATCGGCAGGCTGTCGAAGGCCATCACCCGCCGCGAGGTGTTGATGTGCAGCGAGCGGTAGGCGGACGACATCCCGTTGTCGTTTTCGTAGCGCCAGTTGCCGCCCACCTGGGACCCCTTCTCGAAGCAGTCGAAGGGAATCCCGCGCGCATCCAGCACCTGGGCTGCCGCGATGCCGGAGCTGCCGGCGCCGATGATGCAGACCTTCTCGGGCATGGCGGCAATCTACCGAACCTGGCCAGCTGGCCAATTCGGCGGGGTGAGGAGGTTCACCCCTGGGGTCCGTAGTGGCGGAGCTCGTTCGCGCGGAAGCTGGAGCCATCGGGATTTACAAACAACGAAAGGAGCCCCCGATGACCCGCAAGACCCATTCATACCGCCCCTCCCCCGCACTGATCATCAGCTGCGTGGCCCTGTTCCTCGCCCTCACCGGCAGTGCCCTCGCGGTCGGCGTCGCCAAGAACAGCGTCCGCTCGCCGCAGATCGCCGACGGTGCCGTCCGCACGGTCGACCTCCGCGACAACTCGGTCAACTCGCTGAAGATCGCGCCAGATGCCGTCGGCAACGAGGAGATCGCCGAAAACGCGGTCGAATCGCCGGAGGTGGCGCCGGACTCGCTGAGCGCCGGCGACCTCGGCGACAACTCGGTCGGCGCCGGCGAGCTGCAGGCCGATTCCGTCGGCTCCAGCGAGCTGCAGACGGACTCCGTACGCTCCGGCGAGCTGGGCACCGTCACGATTCGAACCAACTCGACCACCCTCGCCAAAGGCGCCAGCGGCGGCATCAACGTCACCTGCGCCGCGGGCGAGCAGGTGCTCGGCGGCGGCGGTCAGCCCGGGCACTTCGGGACCGAGATGACCAGCAGCCGTCCCTCCGGCAACGGCTGGCTCTACCAGGCGGTCAACAACACCGGCGGTGAAGAGACGATCACCGCTTACGCCCTCTGCCTCGCTAGCTGAGGAACTCCTAAGCCAAATAAGAAACGGAAAGGCCGGGGAGGTGGACCCCCGGCCTTTCCGCAGGAGAAAAATGAAGTACCCAAGACGAAAGGGAATTGAAGTACTTGGGTAATTTCTATTTACCCACTCCCAAGGTTTCTACGCCTCGGTATCTCCCCCCACATGATGGTTCCGGTAACTACGTAGAACCTAAAAAGAAGGCCGGGAGAGGACGATGTCCTCTCCCGGCCTTGCGGTCCGAATGCCGTTGCGGCTATTTCGTGGGCTCTTCTGAGCTCGACTCGATCTCCTGCGCGAGCTCCTCGAGCTCCTCGGCGAAGGAGAGACCGAAGCCCTCGACCGGAGCCTCGACCCCGTCGACGCCGAGCTCGGCGGCCAGCTCGTCTTCCTCGAGCAGATCCTCGTCGCTGGGCGGCTCGATCGCTTCCGCCGGCTCGATCGCGACCGTGCGGTAGTGCTTGAGGCCGGTCGCGGCCGGGATCAGCTTGCCGATGATCACGTTCTCCTTGAGACCGACCAACCTGTCCCGTTTGCCCTCGAGGGCAGCGTCGGTGAGCACCTTGGTCGTCTCCTGGAAGGAGGCCGCCGAGAGGAAGGACTCGGTCGCCAGCGAGGCCTTGGTGATCCCGAGAATGACCTCCTCGCCTTTGGCCGGAGTACCGCCATCGTCCTTGACCTTCTTGTTGGTCCGTTTGAGGCTGCCGCGATCCTCCAGCTGGCCTGGCAGGAGGCTGGTCGAGCCCTTCGACTCGATTCGCACCTTCTTCAGCATCTGACGGGCGATCAGCTCGATGTGCTTGTCGTTGATGTCGACTCCCTGGGCGCGGTAGACCTTCTGCACCTCGTCAACGAGGTAGAGCTCGGTCGCGGTGCGCCCGCGAATCGCCAGCAGGTCCGCCGGGTAGAGCGAGCCTTCGTTCAGCTGCTCGCCGATCTCGACCTTGTCGCCGTCGGCGACATGGAGGCGCGTCCGCAGCGGGAAGCTGTAGGCGTGCTCCTCGCCGCTGGACTCGGTGACGATCACTTTCAGCGCTTTGTCGGTCTCCTCGATCGACACCTTGCCGGCGGCCTCGGCCATCTGCGCCAGACCCTTCGGTTTACGTGCCTCGAAGAGCTCGACGATCCGCGGCAGACCCTGGGTGATGTCCTGACCGGCGACGCCTCCGGTGTGGAAGGTACGCATGGTCAACTGGGTCCCCGGCTCGCCGATCGACTGGGCGGCGATGATTCCCACCGCGTCGCCGATGTCGACGATCGAACCGGTTGCGGGTGAGATCCCGTAGCAGGAGCGGCACACCCCGGACTCGGCCTCGCACTTGAGCGCCGAGCGAACCGGGATCTTGGCCTCTTCCTCCTCGCCGAAGGCCTCGGCGATCTCTTCGACGTCGTGCAGCGTGATCAGCTGGTTGCGCTTGAGCAGCTCGCGACCGCGTTTGGTCTCGAGCTTTTTCGCAGCCAGGCGACCGAACAGGTTGTCGTTGAGGGTCCCATCGTCTTTGCGCAGAGCCATCTCGATGTGGTCTTTGGTTTTGCAGTCCTCCTGCCGCACGATCACGTCCTGGGCGACGTCGACCAGGCGGCGCGTGAGGTAACCGGAGTCGGCCGTACGCAGCGCCGTGTCCGCGAGACCCTTTCGGGCGCCGTGGGTGGAGATGAAGTACTCGAGGACCGACAGCCCCTCCATGAAGTTGGCCTTGATCGGCCGCTCGATGATCTCCCCTTTCGGGTTGGCCATCAGACCGCGCATCCCGGCCAACTGGCGGATCTGTTTGAAGGATCCACGAGCTCCCGAGTTGGCCATCATGAAGATCGGGTTCAGCTCTTCGAGGTTGTCCTCCATCGCCTGGGCGACCTCGTCGGTGGCCCGGTTCCAGTGCGCCGTAACCGCCTCATGACGCTCCTCGGCGGTTATGTAGCCTTCGTCGTACTGCTGCTGGATCGCTTCGGTCTCCTTCTCGTAGCGATCGAGGATTTCCGGCTTCTCCGGCGGCGACACGACGTTGTTCTTGGAAACCGTGATGCCGGCCCGGCTCGCGTACTGGAAGCCGAGGTCCTTGAAGGCATCGAGCACCTGCGAGACCGCCGGCGCACCGTAGGCCTCGACCAGGTCGGAGACCATCTTGTTGATGTCCTTCTTCTTCAGCGAGAAGTTGACGAACTCGAACTGCTCCGGGTCGAATTCCCCTTCGAGGGCTTCGGCGAGGGCGCGCTCGATCCTCTCGTTGAAGATGATGCGCCCGACCGTGGTCAGGAAGTGCTCGTGCCCGGCCCGCCGGTACTCGGCCTGGTCGTGCAGCTTGCAGCCGCCGTTCTCGTAGACGAGCTCGGCCTCCTGAGCGGAGCGGAAGGTGTGAACCCTCGGCCCCGAGCCGTTGCGGCCCTTGCCGGCCTTCAGCTCCTCGTCGGCCTTCGCCAGCTCATCGGCTTCCGGACCGTAGGTCAGGTAGTAGATGCCAAGCACCATGTCCTGGGTCGGGGTCGCCAGCGGCGCCCCGTGAGCCGGAGAGAGGATGTTGTTGGCGGAGAGCATGAGGATCCGTGCCTCGGCCTGAGCCTCGGCCGACAGCGGTACGTGGACCGCCATCTGGTCGCCGTCGAAGTCGGCGTTGAAGGCGTGGCAGACCAGGGGGTGAACCTGGATCGCCTTGCCCTCGACCAGAACCGGTTCGAAGGCCTGGATGCCGAGACGGTGCAGGGTCGGCGCCCGGTTCAACAGCACCGGGTGCTCGTGGATGACTTCCTCGAGCACGTCCCAGACCTCCGGGATCATCGACTCGACCATCTTCTTCGCGGCCTTGATGTTCTGGACCGCTTTGCGCTCGACGAGCTGGGCCATGATGAACGGCTTGAACAGCTCGAGCGCCATCAGCTTCGGCAGGCCGCACTGGTGCAGCCGCAGGCTCGGCCCGGAGACGATCACCGAACGGCCGGAGTAGTCGACACGCTTGCCGAGCAGGTTCTGGCGGAAGCGGCCCTGCTTGCCCTTGAGCATGTCCGAGAGCGACTTCAGGGGACGGTTGCCGGGCCCCGTGACGGGACGGCCGCGACGGCCGTTGTCGAAGAGGGCGTCGACCGCCTCCTGCAGCATCCGCTTCTCGTTGTTGACGATGATCTCGGGAGCGCCGAGGTCGAGCAGCCTTTTCAGCCGGTTGTTGCGGTTGATCACCCGGCGGTAGAGGTCGTTGAGGTCGGAGGTCGCGAAGCGGCCACCATCAAGCTGAACCATCGGGCGCAGCTCCGGCGGGATCACCGGCACCGCGTCGAGGATCATCCACTCGGGCTTGTTCTCCGAGTGGAGGAAGGCGGAAGCGACTTTCAGACGCTTCACCGCGCGGGCCTGTTTCTGGCCTTTGGAGCTGTTGATGATCTGCTCGAGTTCCTCGCAGTCGGCTTCGAGGTCGACCTGTTCGAGGAGGTCGCGCACCGCTTCGGCGCCCATGCCGCCGCGGAAGTACTCGCCCCAACCGAACGGGGAGCCGAAGCGGTCCTTGAGCTCACGGAAGACCGTCTCGTCGTTGATGACGTCCTTCGGCTTCATCTCCGTGAAGATCTTCCAGACCTCTTGCATCCGCTCCGCCGCCTCTTCGAGGTAGGCCTCGGTGTCGGAGATCTCCGCGTCGAACTGTTTGCGCAGTTCTTTGATCATTTTCGTGCGGTCCTCGTCCTTGAGTTTCCGCAGCTGCGCAGTAGTGAGTTTCAGCGAGTCGGCCCAGATGTGGTCTTCGTCGTCGAACTTGTCCTGGGCACCGGACTCCAGGTAGGCGATCCGGCGCTGCAGCGACTCGTCCAGCTCCTGAGTCCGTTTCTGTTTTTCGGCCTCATAGGAGTCGACGACTTTTTTGACCTCTTTCTCGAGCTGCCCGATGTCCTTGTCACGGGCCTCCTCGTCGACCCAGGTGACCATCGAGGCGGCGAAGTAGAGGACCTTCTCCAGCTCTTTCGGAGCCATGTCGATCAGGTAGCCGATCCGGCTCGGGACACCCTTGAAGAACCAGATGTGCGAGACCGGGGAAGCGAGGTCGACGTGCCCCATCCGCTCGCGGCGGACCTTGGAGCGGGTTACCTCGACGCCGCAGCGCTCGCAGACGATGCCCTTGTAGCGGACCCGCTTGTACTTGCCGCAGTAGCACTCCCAGTCCTTGGTCGGACCGAAGATGCGCTCGCAGAAGAGCCCGTCTTTCTCGGGCTTCAGCGTCCGGTAGTTGATCGTCTCGGGCTTGGTGACCTCGCCCCAACTCCAGGAGCGGATCTTCTTCGAGGACGCGAGCCCGATCTCGATCGCGTCGAAATTGTTGATGTCGATCATCAGTCCTCCACCTCGGCCGGCGCGGCCTCTTCAGCCGTTCCGGCGCCATCACCGTCAGTTCCGCCCTCGCCCTCGGCGACGACCTGCTCCTCTTGCTCGTCGGCGGCTCCGTTCGAGGAGTCGGCGCGTACGCCAGTCAGGTCCATGCCCAGCTCCTCGGCGGCTTTGAGGAGGTCGTCCTCCTCGTCGGAGATTTCGACGTCCGATCCCTCGGACACGACATTGGCGTCGAGCGAGAGGCTCTGGATCTCCTTCAAAAGGACTTTGAAGGACTCCGGGATCGAGGGCTCGGGGATGTTCTCGCCCTTGACGATCGCCTCGTAGGCCTTGACGCGTCCGACCGTGTCGTCGGACTTGACCGTAAGCATCTCCTGCAGGGTGTAGGCGGCGCCGTAGGCCTCCAGGGCCCAGACCTCCATCTCACCGAAGCGCTGACCGCCGAACTGCGCCTTGCCGCCCAGCGGCTGCTGGGTTACGAGCGAGTACGGGCCGGTCGAGCGAGCGTGGATCTTGTCGTCGACCAGGTGCAGCAGCTTGAGGATGTACATGTAGCCGACCGTGACCTTGCCCTCGTAGGGCTCGCCGGTGCGGCCGTTGTACAGCTGTGCGGTGCCGGCCGCCTGGGCGCCCGGACGGGCGCTCTTGTCGACCCCGAGGTCGATGCCGCGATCGGCGTTCTCATCGCTCCACTTGACGAGCGCCTCGTCGACGTCCTCGACCGTAGCCCCGTCGAAGACCTGGGTAGCCACGTAAACGCGGCCGTCGCCCTGGTCGGAGTGAGCCTGCTTGTAGGCCTCGGAGCCATCGTCGTACCAGCCGTTCGCCGCGACCCACCCGAGGTGGGTCTCGAGGATCTGGCCGATGTTCATTCGGCTCGGCACGCCGAGCGGGTTGAGGATGACGTCGACGGGGGTGCCGTCGGCAAGGTGGGGCATGTCCTCCTCGGGCACGATCTTCGAGATCACACCCTTGTTCCCGTGGCGGCCGGCGAGCTTGTCGCCCTCGGCGATCTTGCGCTTGGTCGCGACGTAGACGCGGACCAGGTCGTTGACGCCGGGCGGCAGGTCGTCG
>DASSHE010000019.1:0-51042 GCA_035693065.1 Solirubrobacterales bacterium | reverse complement strand
CCGTTGGCCGGGCAGAGTTCGCGCTGGTAGACGGTCGGTGAGCCTTCCACCCAACCTTCGGCCAGGGGGTGATCGGTGTCCTGTAGGAGCCAGCCGTGGCAGAGGTCTGAGGTGAAGCCTTTGTATTGGAAGTCGAGCTGGCCGGTGGTGTAGAGGGAGGGGCCTTCGCGGGGTGGCGAGATCCCTCGGCTCGACCAGCCCGCCGCGCCGCGGCTGGCGATGTACTGGGAGGAGTAGGGAGAGCTTTCGACCTCGCCGAAGGCGCGGTAGGCCGAGTAGGTGAGCGCTTCGCCGTCGGTGGCCGCCTGGTTTAACTGTGCGCGAAAGCCGTTGCTGTTGAAGACGGTTTCGATGTCGGCACCGTTTTTGTCCACCGGGGAGACCATCTCGTAGGCGCGGCAGTCCGGCAGCTTTGCTCCGGGGCCGGCGCGGAAGGGATCGTTGGCCGGGCAGGGTGGCTGGGGAGCCGCGACTGGCAGCGTCGTGAAGGTGCCTTCGGCTTCGGCACCCGATTTGCCGGCGAGACCGATGGTCGGGCCGCCGCCGCTGCTCTGGGCGACGAAGCGGTAGTGGTAAGTCGTGCCCGGGAAGAGCCCGAAGAGGTTAGTCCCTTCACTGGTGATGCCGACGTTGACGACTTGGTCAGTCAGGGTGCTCCCGGGCGGCGCCGGCACTTTCGCGCAGCCGCCTTCGAAGCAGGGTTCGGCCCCGTATTCGAGGTAGTAGGCGGTGTCGGCCCAAAAGCGCGGGTTGATCTTCGCCTTGACAGTCGCGCTCTGATGCCCGACAGTCGAAGCGTACTGATCAGAGATGGTCGGTGGGTTTGGAGGGGGCGGGCCATATTCCACTGGCGGCGGGCCATACGCACTAACGGCCGCAAAGGAGGCGCCGGCGGTTTCCAGCACGTAAACGTCTCCCAGTTTGTTAACCCCCACGCTCGACAGCACAGTTGGTTCCTGTGCCGGTTTCGCGGTTGGCGGTGCGGCGAATTCCTCGTCAAAGTCAATCAGCACTTTCCCATCGGGTGCCACCTCGATGACTCTAGGTTCGGTCTCCGCGAACCCCACGCCTGGCGGTTCGAAAATGGCGATGACGTCCCCGTCTCCATCGACTGAGACCGCTTCGATTCTCCCCTGGGTGGGCGCTCCAAGGGAGATTGGCGATCCGACCAGGCCCCCCGTTTCCGGATCTAGTCGATAAATGAGAGGATCGCTCGATGAAACCGAGGTGAAGTAGGTGAACAGCACATCCCCCGTAGTGGGATCAAACGCTAGGTTTGAAGCAAACCCCGGCAGCGGCAGCGGGATCTCCCCTACGTATTCACCACCTTGGTTGAACTCCTGGATCCGGTTTTCGTCGCCGACATAAACCGTGCCGTCAGTGCCAACGGTGACATAGCTAGGAGTCAACTGGGGCTGGTCGCTGAATTCTCCGTTTCCGCTCCCCTGCTTTCCAACTTTACAGATCTCCCCTGAGGCTGCAGTGCAGAGATTTCCACCGGTGGTGTCGTTTACTTCGCCCCCGAACATCAGCAAGAACTGCCCGCTGGGGCTGAACTTTTGCACACGATGGTTTTCTCGTTCGAGAATGAAGCTTGCGCCACCTGGCGCAACAGCTATTCCGTTCGGGATGAAGAGCTGGCCAGCGCCACTCCCTGGGATTCCCACTTGACAGGTTGCCACCCCCACTTCGGGACCACAAGCCTGAAGCGCTGGCGAACCATCTTTCACACCCCAGCCCCAACTCTTGCGAAACTCACCCCAGGCCGTGAACTCGTCCACCCTGCTGTTAAAGACGTCAGCTACGAGGACATGGCCCGTTTCTTGGTCAATACTGAGGGCTACGGCACCTTGAAGCTGGTTTGCGCCGGACCCTGCAGCCCCACCTGCCGGGAACTGGGTGAGTTTTGGCGGCACTTCAACTGCAGCAATCGACAGCGCTGGTAACTGCAAGAGCAGCAAAAGCAACCCAAGAGCGCAGCTCCCACCGCCCCTCAACCAAATTGATCGCCAGCTCAGCGATCCCCACGTAGCCAACACAGTGCCCCTCCCGTTTGCGCCGGAGCGCGATGTCGGAAG
Organism: Solirubrobacterales bacterium; assembly: GCA_035693065.1. Lineage (GTDB taxonomy): Bacteria > Actinomycetota > Thermoleophilia > Solirubrobacterales > 70-9 > VAYN01. The sequence continues at coordinate 48,964 of DASSHE010000019.1, read as the reverse complement.
TGACCTTATAGAGCTGAGCGCTGTCTCCACAAGAAACGCTAGAAAATCGAGAGCTAACCATGCCTGGCTCGCCTGCGCCAGAGGCATTCATGGCAGAACGGAGCGCCCTCTATTTCGTTGATCGATCCAGAGTCCAGCGGCGTTGCCGGAGTTCGCCTCGCCTACCCTCGTCCTGCCGGCCAGCGGTCCGTCGGTGCTGACACCAATGCCGTTTGAAGGAAGAGAAAACCGTTGTCGCTGTCGTGCGATAACCATTTCTTTTCCGACGGACGATGTCCACGGCGCCGCTAAATTCATCGCCGCTGCCGGAGTTAACGTGGCTGCATTTCGCAGCCGCTGGGGATGGGTGAAGCGACGGTCGTTTCGAACTACGTGTGACCCTTCTAATTTTAGGCGTCGCCGTGAGTGTTCTAAGGGGATCCGCCAGCCTGCCGGCAAGGAGCGCGTTCATGCATTCCACCGTCGTTTGTTTCGATTCCGAAGACCGCGCCGGCTTCGATCTGGGTCCGGAGCAGGGGCCGCGATCTGTACACTTGACACACCGACGCCGGATACGTGCCGGCGGCGAATTGCGCTTCCTGCGCAGTGCCGCCGCAAGCGGGAGGGCTGCCAGAACAGCCACGACCGCTAAGGGCACCCGCCCGCTTTCACCGTGCTATCCGTATGAGCGTAGGATAACAAGTCAAGAAGTTCTGTCCTCATTGGCTGTGATGGCCAATGAGGACATCAGCTCCAACGCCTGCCGGTCGTCCAGCCCTTGCTTATCCGCCAACTCCTGCCAAGTACTAAAGGCGAGCGCGTGACCGGTCGCGGCGCGCACACGTACCTGGGCCTTGCCGCGTAACCCCCTCCCCCGCATCAGGATCTCGGCGGCGGCCTCAAGGAACTGGTGGTAGGGGGCGAAGAGCTCGGCGACGACTGGCACCGTCGCCTCGTCCCGCAGCAGCTTCTCGATCATGCCGCCGGCGCGGCGGTAATAGGCGTAGAGCTCGTCCAGCGCGGTCGCCAGGCGCTCGTCGGGATCGTCGATTCGCTCCCACTGGGAGATGTCGGGCGGAGGGTTCTCCGCGGCCCAGTGGGCGGAGCAGGCACCGAACAGGGCCTCCTCATCGGGGAAGTGGCGGTAGACGGTCGAGCGGGGGACGCCGGCGTGTTCGGCGACGGCCTTCATCGAGGTGCGGGCGGGGCCGAGGGAGCCGTGGAGCTCGACGGCGCTTTCGGTGATCCGCTGGCGGGTCTGCGCCTCCTGTTCGGCGCGGCGCTTCATGCGGTACTGGCGCTTTTGGTCGGACATAGTTGTAGCTCGAATATTGACAGATCGGGAGGATGTGCGCTAAAGTTTCACGCAACAGTGGTGTCCAACGAAATTTGAAGGAGCAAGAGATGGCAACGGTTATCGGTCCCAGTGACGGCAAGGTCGGCTTCCTCGGCAGCATCGGGGTGCGGTGGATGATCGACGGCGAGGACGCGGGCGGCGACTTCTCCCTGGTCGAACACCCGCTGCCACCGCGCGCCCTGGCGGCTCCCCTCCACCGACACACCCGCGAGGACGAGTACAGCTTCGTGCTCGAGGGCCGGATGGGCGGCCTCCTCGGCGAGGACGTGGTCGAGGCCGGCCCCGGCGACCTCGTCTTCAAGCCGCGCGAGGAGTGGCACACTTTCTGGAACGCCGGCGACGTGCCCTGCCGGATCCTCGAGATCATCGCTCCGGCCGGCTTCGAGCACTTCTTCCGCGAGCTCGATGCGCTGGGCGGCGCCCTCACCGCCGACCCCGAGCAGCTCGCGGCGCTGAACGAGCGGCACGGACTGGAAATGAAACCCGAGAGCGTGCCGGAGCTGCTCGAGCGCTTCAAACTGCGCATCGGCGAGCGCCACGAGGTGGCCCCGCGCATCCTCGCGTAGCCCGTGAACCCGCAAACAGCGGGGTTGAGAGGCGGACCGGGGTAGCCGCACTGCGTTGCTACCCTGCGCAGGTAGGCAGTCTGTCTGCCTGCGCGTCCGTCTTCAATCGGCAACGAGGAAAGCGCGCTTTTGACTCCCGAGCAGCGGTATGCGATCGACCGCGACGGGCCGCACGACGAATGCGGCGTCTTCGGCGTATACGCACCCGGGCACGAGGTGGCGCGGCTTGCCTACTTCAGCCTCTACGCGCTCCAGCACCGCGGCCAGGAGTCGGCCGGGATCGCCACCTGCGAGGGCGGGCTGATCACCACCATGCGCGACGCCGGCCTCGTCTCCCAGGTCTTCGACGAGGAGAAGCTGCGGGCGCTGCAGGGGGACATGGCGATCGGCCACGTCCGCTACTCGACCACCGGCGGCGGCTCCTGGGAGAACGCGCAGCCGGTCTGGCGCGACGACGGCCGTGAGGTCGCCCTCGCCCACAACGGCAACCTGACCAACGCGGTCGAGCTCTGGACCGAGCTGAAGGAGCGCGGGATCGACTTCCGCGGGACCTCCGACTCGGAGATCATCGCCGCCCTGCTCTCCTCCCACGAAGGGAAGATGATCGAGGACGCCGTCACCGACGTGATGCCGCGGCTGCAGGGTGCCTACTCGACCGTGGTGATGACCAAGCGGGCGATCGTCGCCTTCCGCGACCCGCACGGGATCCGGCCGCTCAGCCTCGGCCGCCTCGGCGAGCGCTTCGTCGTCGCCTCCGAGAGCTGCGCCTTCGACATCATCGGGGCCGAGCTGATGCGCGAGGTCCACCCCGGCGAAATGGTCTCCCTGACCGAGCGCGGGCTGGAGACGCGGCAGGTGGTGAAGACCGAGCGGCGGGCCAGCTGCGTCTTCGAGCACATCTACTTCTCCCGACCCGACAGCCGCCTCGAGGGCAAAGTGCTGCAGCAGGCGCGCGGGAGGATGGGCGAGTTGCTTTGGCGCGAGGCGCCGGTCGAAGCCGACCTGGTGATCGCGGTGCCGGACTCGGGCAACCCGGCCGCCGCCGGCTTCGCCCGCGCCTCGGGCATCCCCCGCGACGACGGGCTGATCAAGAACCGCTACGTGGCGCGGACCTTCATCCAGCCCGGCCAGGAGCTGCGCAAACACGGGTTGCGACTGAAGTTCAACCCGCTGCCGGAGATCGTCGCCGGCCAGCGGCTCGTCGTCGTCGACGACTCGATCGTCCGCGGCAACACGACGAGGCAGATCGTCGGGATGCTGCGCGACGCCGGCGCCAGCGAGGTGCACCTGCGGATCTCGGCGCCGCCGATCCGCAACCCCTGCCATTACGGAGTCGACATGTCGACCCGCGAGGAGATGATCGCCCACGGGCGGACGATCGACGAGATCGCCGACGAGCTCGATGCCGACAGCCTCGCCTACCTCTCGATCGCCGGCGTCTACGAGGCGATCGGCGGCGACCCCAGCGAGCACTGCGACGCCTGCTTCAGCGGCAACTACCCACTGGGGGATCCCGAGGACGCGAATGGCAAGTTCGCCCTCGAGACGATCGCGGCGCCTTAGTACCCGGTCGCTAGCTTCAATCCCAGCCAGACGATCACGAGCGTGATCAGCAGGATCGCGCCCTGCAGCGCATGCGCCTGGCCGAAGCGGAGGTGGACGAGGGTGATGCCGACCAGTAAGGCGACGAGGGCGAGCTTCACTGCAGGGTCGAGCTGTCCCAGAGGTCGAGGTGGGAGGCGAGGGCCCAGCCGGTAATGAGAAGAACGCCAAGGGCGGCCAGCGAGCCGTAGCCGAAGCGGCGGGCGATGGCGCGCATCCGCTCCCGGCCCGGTTCGCCGCGCAGGATCGGCACCACCGCGATCCCGAAGACGAGCTGGCCGCCGAGGAAGAAAGCCATCGCCAACAGGTGCAGGTAGAGGACCGCCTGCCAGAAGGCGCTCATGGGCCGAGCCTAATTGCAAGGATGCCTACGTGAGCTCCTTCCGCCTCGTCGTCCTCGCCTCGGGCAGCGGCACCAACCTGCAGGCGATCCTCGACAAGCTGCACGGGCGCGACGGGATCGAGGTGGTCGCGGTCGGCTCCGACAAGCCGGGTGCGGGGGCGCTGAGGCGGGCGGTCGCCGCCGGGGTCGACACCTCGGTCTTCCCGATCGACGCCTACGCCGACCGAACCGGCCGCGACACGGCGATGGGCGACTGGGTCGAAGCCCACCGTCCCGACCTCGTCGTCCTCGCCGGCTACATGCAGCTGCTGACCGAACCGTTCGTGACCCGCTTCGCGGGGCGGGTCGTCAACATCCACCCCGCTCTGCTGCCGCAGTTCCCCGGTCTCGACGCGATCGGCCAGGCGCTGGAGGCCGGCGTCCAGGAGACCGGCGTCAGCGTCCACTTCGTCGACGAGGGGATCGACACCGGGCCGGTGATCCTGCAGCGGCGGGTGCCGGTGCCGGTCGGCCGTGAGCGCCAGAGCCTGGAGGCGTCGATCCACGCGGTCGAGCACGAGCTCTACCCGGAAGCGATCCGCATGATCGCGGAGGGCAGGGTTAGGATCGACCCCAGCGACCCGCGAAGGGTCGCGATCGAATGAACCCAGAGGCAGGCGCGGACACCCAGCAGGAGACCGTCGAGAACGGGCAGATCAAGGTGCGCCGGGCGTTGATCTCGGTCTCCGACAAGACCGGGGTCGCCGACTTCGCCAAGGGGCTGGCGGCGCTGGGGGTCGAGATCCTCTCCACCGGGGGCACCGCGACGGCGCTGCGCGAGGCCGGGCTGGACGTGACCGACGTCTCCGAGTTCACCGGCCAGGAGGAGATCCTCGGCGGCCGGGTGAAGACGCTGCACCCGCGGCTGCACGCGGCGCTGCTGGCGCGGCGGGGCGACCCCGAGCACATGGCGACGCTGGAGCGCGAGGGGATCGAGCCGATCGACGTCGTCTGCGTCAACCTCTACCCCTTCGAGGAGACCATCGCCGGGCACGAAGTGGCGCCGGAGGTGGCGATCGAGAACATCGACATCGGCGGCCCGACGATGATCCGGGCGGCGGCGAAGAACCACGAGAGCGTCGCGGTGATCGTCAAGCCGGAGTCCTACGACGCGGTCTGCGCCGAGCTGGAAGAGAGCGGCGGCGAGATCTCGGCGACGACGCGCCACTGGCTCGCCAACGAGGCCTTCGCCCAGACTGCCCGCTACGACGCCGCGATCAGCAAGTGGTTCTCGATGGAGTACGAGGACTACCCCGAACACCTGGTGACCGCTTACGAGAAGGTGCTCGACCTCTCCTACGGGGAGAACCCGCACCAGCGGGCGGCGCTCTACTCGGAGGTCGGGATCCGCAGCCACATCCTCTCGCGGGTGTCGAAGCTCCACGGGCGCGCCCTCTCCTTCAACAACGTCCTCGACCTCGACTCGGCGCGGAGCCTGGTCGGCGACTTCGAGCAGCCAGCCTGCGTGATCGTCAAGCACAACAACCCCTGCGGCGTGGCGATCGGCGCGGACGCGCTGGAGGCCTACCTGAAGGCGCTCGCCTGCGACCCACTCTCCGCCTACGGCGGCGTGATCGCGCTCAACCGCCCGGTCGGCCGCGAGCTGGCCGAGGAGCTGCACAAGAACTTCGTCGAGGTGCTGAGCGCGCCGGGCTACGAGGACGGGGCGCTGGAGGTCCTGCAGCAGAAGGAGGCGATCCGGATCCTCTGCGAGGAGGAGCGCCGCCAGCAGGACCCGGTAGAACGCGACATCAAGCGGGTGGCAGGCGGTGTCCTGATCCAAGACCGCGACGGCGACCCCGAGCCGCGGGAGATCATGGAGGCGGTGACCGGCAACGAGCCGACCGAGGCGCAGTGGCAGGACATGCTCTTCGCCTGGACCGTCAGCCGCCGCGTCCGCTCCAACGCGATCGTGATCGCCAAGGACGGGGCGACGCTGGGGATCGGCGCCGGCCAGATGAGCCGGGTCGACTCGGTGCGCCTGGCGGTCGAGAAGTGCCGCGAGGCGCGCGGCGAGGAGGCCGATTCCCTCCTCTCCGGCTCCGCCCTCGCCTCCGACGCCTTCTTCCCCTTCGCCGACGGGCCCGAGCTGGCAATCCAAGCCGGCACCACCGCGGTGATCCAGCCCGGCGGCTCCAAACGCGACGCCGAGGTGATCGAGGCCTGCGAGCAGGCCGGCGTGGCGATGGTGTTCACCAAGCACCGCCACTTCCGGCACTAGAGGCATTCCATGCCCGACCGCTACGTCTTCTCTGACGAGGCCGGCAACTTCGATTTCTCTCGCGGGTCGGGGGCGAGTCGCTATTTCATCCTTGGCACGGTTACCGCTAACGATTGCCGGGTCGGCGACGAGTTGCTTCAGTTACGACGGGACCTGGGCTGGCGTGGCATCCACCTGGACAAGGTCTTCCACGCGACCGAAGATCCGCAGGAGGTCCGCAACGAAGTTTTCGAGATCCTCAGCCACGGCACCTTTCGGATCGATGCGACGATCCTGGAGAAGTCGAAGGCCCAGGTCCATCTTCAAGAGCAACGGGCTCTCTACAAGATGGCTTGGTTCCTGCATTTCAAACATGTTGCTCCCGCGGTGGCGGGCAAAACGGATCGCCTGTTCGTAGTCGCGTCCAGTCTCGGCACCAAGAAGAAGCGGGCGACTTTTCATGGCGCCGTCGACGAAGTCGTCGACCAGGTATCCCCATGCGCGTCTCACCGCGTTGCCTTTTGGCCCGCCGCAAGCGATCCATGCCTCCAGGTGGTCGACTACTGCGTCTGGGCCATCCAACGAAAATGGGAGCGGGAAGACGAGCGCTCCTACAACCTGATCAAGGACAAGATCGGATCGGAGTTCGACGTCTGGTCGATCGGGGAGACCCACTACTACTAGGAAAGAACTTGGCCCCCGGACAGCTAGCCGGTGAAGGCAGAGCCCAGGGGCTCTTTCGCCATCCGAGAGCCAAGTTCTTGAAACTAAGTGTAGCCGCCCCTTCGGACGGAAGCGAACAGACGTTCGTTGCTAGCCGGTCATCGCCCGCTGGCGCTCGCTCGCCAGCCGCACGTGCTCGCAGACCTCCTCGGGGTCGTCGCAGGTGATCAGCAGGCGTTTGTCGGCGGGGGCGACGAAGCCGCCGTCCTCGAGGGTGTTGTCGACCCAGTCGAGGAGGGGGCGCCAGTGCTCGCTGCCGACCAGGATCGTCGGGAAGTAGTCGATGCGTTCGGTCTGGATCAGGGTCAGGCTCTCGAACATCTCGTCGAGGGTGCCGAAGCCACCGGGCATGATCACGAAGGCGCGGGCATAGCGGACGAACATCAGCTTGCGGGCGAAGAAGTAGTGGAAGTGGAGCGAGCGGTTGACGTAGGGGTTGGTGTGCTGCTCGTGCGGCAGCTCGATGTTGAGGCCAACCGAGAGTCCCCCCTCTTCGGCGGCACCGCGGTTGGCCGCCTCCATCAGCCCCGGCCCGCCGCCGGTGATGACCGTGTAGCCGTGGTGGGAGAGGCAGGCGGCGGTGCGGCGGGTCAGCTCATACCAGGGGTGGCCCTCGGGGACGCGGGCCGAGCCGAAAATCGAGACGCCGTTGTCGATGTCGCGGAGGGCGTCAAAGGCGGCCTCGACCTCGGCCCGGATCCGCTCGATGCGACGTTCGTCGTCGGCCTTGAGGTCGACCGGGACGCGCAGCAGACGGCGGTCGTGGCGGGCTCCGTTGGTGGTATTTCCTCCCTCCATGTCGGCAAGTAGAACAGACCCGGGCTAGAGGGCGTACGAGCGGGTGGCAAGCGCGCGCTCGAGCGCGTCCGCGACGGCCGTTGGATCGAGGCCTTCGACGTCGAGGACGTGGCGCTCGTACTCGCCGAGATCGGCGAACTCCGCCCAGAGCTGATCGAGCACGGCGGGCTCGATCGGGGCAGGCGCTTCACGGCTTTGGACGCGGGCAGCACAGACAGCCGATGCCGCCTTCAGGACCACGTAGGCGACTTCATGGCCGGCGCCGCGGATGACCCCACTGAGCCGCTCGAGGAAACGGTGTGGAATCACGATCCCGTCGACGATCGTGAAGTAGCCGGCATCGGCGTAACCCGCCGCCGCGCGGCCGACGATCTCGATCACCGCCTCGTTCTGCGCCTGCGACTCGGGCCGCCAAGGCTCGACGAAGCCGGCGCGGACGAAGTGGAAGAACTCGTCGGCTCTGAGATGGACGGCGCGGTCGAAACGGTCCGCTAGCAACGCGGCCGCGCTGCTCTTGCCGACCCCGGGCGGGCCGGTGAGGATGAGGACTGGATCGGCGCTGGAACTTCGCAAGGTCGTAACGGTATGCAAGCTGACCCGACGACCCGCGACGGCCCGCGTGTTAATTGGTATCTGCTGGTTCTGATTGGGTACTCATATGCCCACGGATCAGGTCGACTTCCAGCGAGACATCACCACGCTGACGCGCGCAGTCGAGGACATGGCGACGGCCCCACCGGCCGAAGCAGCCGCAGCCCGAGAGCGTGCACTCGACCTGCTCAAGGACTTCAGGGAGAAATACGACGACGTCGACGTTCGCGCCATGCCCCCGGTGGGCGTCGCCTGCACAACGGCGGAGGGGAAAGTCGAGACGAGGCTCTTCACCAGCTTCGATCCCGGCTTCGACTGGTCCAGAGCCCTCACCTTGATCAACGAGCTCGAGATGCTGGCTGAAGAAGCCCGCGAATGGTGGCCGCGGCCGGCGGAGGAAACGCAGACGACGGGGCTACCGCTCCTCGAGCGTTTGGTGCAACGGGTTCTCAGCCCGGTGGCTCGAGCGCAACGCGTCGATGAGGAACGTCGCCCCCATACCAATGCCGCCTTCAGTCTCGTGACCTGGGTCATCAAGGCCATCATCGAGGAGAGCAAAAGGCAAAGCGACGGCACGGATCCCACCCCTTCGCCGCTTTTCGAGGGAAAACTCGATCAGGTACAGCACGAGCTGTCGCTGGCACGGGCGCGACTGGCGCAGGCGATCCAGCGATCGGCCCAGACCAGGTACTGGTACGGCGCCCTTTTGGGAGCCGCCTTCCTCGCCCTGACCTGCGTCGTCCTCGCCGTGATCTTCGCCATCACCGGAACCCCTGCCTTCTACGGCGTCGCCGTGCCGGCCGGCGGAGTGGGCGCGATGGTCAGTCTGCTTCAGCGCATGAGCACCGGGCGGCTGCAGCTCGACACCACGGCCAGCCGCGACCTTCTCGAGTTGTTCGGCGGGGTTCGGCCGCTGATCGGGGCCGTCTTCGGGATCATCGTCGCGGCGGCCATCCAGGGAGGCATGCTGCCGGCGATCGACATCCCGGCCGGCCAGGATCTCGCCTTCTTCGCGGTGATCGGATTCCTCGCCGGATTCAACGAGCGCTGGGCGCAGGACATGCTCAAAGCCTCCGGGGACAACCTGCAACCGGGGGCGCGAAGCGGAAGCGACGCCCCGCCGGCGCCGGCGGGTGGCCTGCGAGCATCCGGCTGATCGCCAGGAAGAGTGCCCCCGGCGGGATTCGAACCCGCGCCGCGCGGCTTAAAAGGCCGCCGCTCTAACCAACTGAGCTACAGGGGCGCGGTGCCCATGGTAGTCGCGATGCTCAGGAGAGGTCGGGCAATCCCTCGTAGGCGGTCGAGGCCTCGGCGTGGGTGCGCTGGGGGATGCGGCCGGCATGGCGGGCGAGGTGGCCGGCCTCGACGCCGCGGCGCAGCGCGGTCGCCATCGCCACCGGGTCCTGGGCGCCGAAGATGGCGCTGGCGGCGAGGACGGCGGAGCAGCCGAGCTCGAGCGCCTGGGCGGCGTCGGAGGCGGTGCCGATGCCGGCGTCGAGGATGACCGGGACCTCGGCCCGCTCGGTGATGATCGCGATGTTGTACGGGTTGCGGATGCCGGCGCCGGAGCCGATCGGCGAGCCCAGCGGCATCACCGCCGCGCAGCCCGCCTCCTCTAGACGGCGGGCGAGGATCGGGTCGTCGTTGGTGTACGGGAGGACGGTGAAGCCGTCGACGACCAGCTCTTCGGCGGCGGCGAGGAGCTCGACCGCGTCCGGGTAGAGAGTGCGGTCGTCGCCGATCACCTCGAGCTTGATCCACTCGGTCCCGAAGGCCTCGCGGGCGAGCTTGGCGGTGCGGACGGCGTCGCGGGCGGTGTAGCAGCCGGCAGTGTTGGGGAGGACGAAGAGGCCGAGGCGGTCGATCACGTCGAGCACCGAGCCCTCGGCGGCGGGGTCGATGCGGCGCAGGGCGACGGTGACGATCTCGGTGCCGGCGGCGGCGAGCGCCTGCTCCATCTGCTCCAGGGAGCGGAAGCCACCGGTGCCGGCGATCAGCCGCGAGCCCCATTCGCGGCCGCCCAGCTTCCAGGTCTCGTCGAGCTCGGGGGCGCCGCCCTGAATCGCGGCGAGAACCTCGACGGCCTGTCCCTCGCGCAGCGCCGTCGTCCCCCACTCCGAGCGCGGCACCACCGCGCCGTCGAGCGCGACCGCGACCCCGCGGGCACCGTCGCCGGCACCCGCGGCGCGCGCCGCCACCTCCAGCGTCGCCCCCTCCGGCAGCTCCCGCGGCTCCCCGTTCAGCTCGATCCTCATCGCGGCACCCCCTCCCGAGTTAGGAGCTCCGCCACGGCCTCAGCCGTGTGCGGCGCCAGGAGGATGCCGTTGCGGTGGTGGCCGGTGGCGAGGACGAGGCCGGGGATCGCGCCGGGGCCGACGATCGGGAGGTTGTCCGGGGTGCCGGGGCGCAGCCCGGCAGTCGCGCCGACCAGTTCCATCTCGGCGACGTCGGGCAGCAGGCGGTAGGACTCGCGGAGCAGCTCGTGGACGCCGCCAGCGGTGACGGCGGTGTCGAAGCCCATCTCTTCGACGGTGGCGCCGATTACAAGGCGGCCGTCTTCGCGGGGCACCAAATAGATCCGCTCGGAGGCGAGGATGTGGCGGGCCGGGGGCTCCTCCCCCACTCGCGCGCGCAGCTCGACGACCTGGCCTTTGACCGGGCGCACCGGTGGGCGCGCCGCCTCGGGCAGCCAGTCGACGGCACCCGACCAGGCGCCGGCTGCGAGCAGCACCGTGTCTGCGTGGAAGTCGCCGTCCGAGGCGGTGTAGGTGTAGTGATGGCGGCCAAAATCGGCGCGCTTTTCCACCCGGACGCCGGCGAGCCGCTCCGGCGCGAGGATCGCCCCGGTCACTTCGCATCCAGCCCGGATCTCGACCCCGCTCTCCGCGCACGCCGCCACCAGCGCCGCGGTCAGCGCCCGCGGGTCGACCGCGGCCTCGCCGCTCGCCAGGACGCCGCCGTGGAAAGAGGGCGTCAGCCCCGGCTCGAGCTCCCGGCAGCGCCGCGGCGGCAGCCACTCGGCCTCGAGCCGCAGCGAGCGCTGCAGGTCGTGGACCCGGCGAAGCTGCGCCGCCTCGTCACGGTCGAGGGCGACGTGCAGCGCCCCCAGCGCCTGGTAGCCGGTCCGCTTCCCGCTCGCCTCCTCCAGCTCGGCGACGAACTCGGGGTAGAGCCGCGCCGCCGCCAGCGTCAGCTCCAGCAGCTCCGGCTCGCCGAAGGTCAGCTCGCCGACCGGCGCCAGCATCCCGGCGGCGACCCGGGTCGCGCCGGCGCCCGGGGCGCCGCGCTCCAGCACCGCCACCTTCGCCCCGCGCTGGGCCAGCCGCCAGGCGCAGCTGAGGCCGATGACCCCACCGCCGACGACCACCACATCGAAAGTCCGCTTCTCGCTCAAACTCTTGCCTCCGCCGGCATTACCCGGATCAGGTCCATACGGTCGACGGCCTCGGTGCCGCCCTCTCAGCCTTGATGGGCTCCCGTGCCTCTCGATGCTACCCGCCCGCCAACCTCGGCCGCGAGCGCGGCGGGCCATAATCGAGTGATGAGCTTCGCGCTTCCCGAGGGCGACGGACCGTTGCGGCGCGAGCGCCTGCGCACCGCCCGCCTCTACTTCGTCTGCGACGCCCGCCCGCCGGGCGACCTCGAAGGCCTGCTGCGGGCCGCGCTCAGCGGCGGCGTCGACATCGTCCAGCTACGCGAGAAGGCGCTCGACCGCGGCGAGGTCGAGCGCGCCGCCCAGACCTTCCGCCGCGTCGCCGACAACTACAGCGCCCTCTTCATCCTCAACGACGACCCCGAGCTGGCGCGGATCTGCGATGCCGACGGGGTCCACGTCGGCCAGGACGACATCGCCGCCGAGGAGGCGCGCGAGCTGCTCGGGCCCGACGCGATCATCGGTCTCTCCACCCACTCCCCCGAGCAGATGGACGCCTCCGCCGGGCGCCCGGTCGACTACATAAGCGCCGGCCCGATCTGGGAGACGCCGACCAAAGCCGGGCGCCCCGGCGTCGGCCTCTCCTACATCGAATACGCCGCCGCGCACGCCCCCCATCCCTTCTTCGCGATCGGCGGCATCAGCCCGCTGAACGCCGAAGAAGTCGTGCGGGCGGGGGCGCAGCGGCTCTGCGCGGTGCGGGCGATCCGCGACGCGCCCCACCCCACGGTCGCCGCCGAAGCGCTGCGGCGCGCCTTCGCCGCCGCCGAACAGGAGGGCGAGCCGGGGCAGCCGGGCCTGCGGAGGGGCGTGGCCCCCGGTGGCTGAGGCGCCCCCGAAGCGCAAGCGGCGCGGGGCCGACGGCCGCGGCTCGATGGCGCGCGGCTACGCCAAGGCCGAGCAGCGCAACCAGGAAGCGCGCGAGGCGCTCGAGCCCTTGGCCGAGGGCGAGCGCCCGACCGTGGTCACCGTCGGCGCCGTGATCGCGGCGCTGATCGCGCTCTCCGTCGTCGCCGGCTACCTCGCCGGGGTGGAGGTCAACGGCGAGCGGCCGAAACTGCCGCAGGTGCTGGCGCCGGCGCTGATCATGGGGATGATGGCCTGGGGGATGTGGCACGCCCGCTACTGGGCAGTCCTCGGCTTCCAGCTTCTCCTCGTCTTCATCCTCTTCAGCGCCTTCTTCGGGCTCGTCGTCGGCGCCACCTCGGTGACCCAGATCCTCGGCACCCTGGCCCTGCTGGTCGGCGCCGGCGTCCTCTTCTACTTCATGGTCAAGGCGATGGCGCGGATCCAGATGCCGACCCGGTTGCCGCGGGAGTAGCGATGAGCCCGCGCGGTCTCCCCTCCCTCGGCGGCGTCGCGGCGCTGCCCACCGACGCGATCGCGGCGCTGCGCAAGCTGCCGGAGATCGCCGAGAACACGCGGGTGATGCGGGAGCACACGGCGGCCCTGGAGCGGGTCGCCGAGGCGCTGGAGCGTGTTTCGGGAGACACCGCGGTGCTGCGGCCGATGGACGAGCGGATGGCGGCGATCGAGTCGGCGATGCCGGTGCTGGTCGAAGTCCAGCGGCACCTCGCGCAGCTTCCGGAGACGATGGGACGGCTCGACGACGGGATCGCCAGGCTGAGCGAGCTGATGGAGCGGATCCTCACCGGAATCGACGGGCTGAACGGCAGCGTCGAGACCCTGCGGGGCGCGGTCGAGCCGATGGCCCGCCTCGCCAGCCGCGTCCCGGGCCAAAAGAAACCGAAATAGGACGATCGGGGGGATCGCCATCGCGCCCCGAAATGCCCGCAACGCGCCTTCTATAGGCTCAGCGGCCTATGGCTGACTCCTTCGATCAAATCGTCATCGGTGGCGGGCCCGGGGGCTACGTCGCCGCCATCCGCGCCGCCCAACTGGGCCAGAAGACCGCCGTCGTCGAGCGCGACAAAGCCGGCGGGCGCTGCCTCAACTACGCCTGCATCCCGGCGAAGACCGTGCTGCGCACGGCCGAGATCTTCCACGAGGCGCAGCACAGCGCCGACCTCGGCGTCGTCGCCTCCGACGTCAAGCTCGACTGGGAGGCGCTGGGCAAACGGCGCGCCGACGTCTCGGCCTCGCTCTCCGGCGGCGTCGAAATGCTCTGGGGCAAGAACAAGATCGAGTTCATCCAGGGCGACGGCTCCCTCACGGCCGAGGGCAACGTCAAGGTCGGCGAGGAGGTCTACGAAGCGAAGGCGGTGACGCTGGCGACGGGTTCGGTGGCGCTGCCGATTCCCGGCGTCGAGTTCGGCGGCCGCGTCCTCGACACCTGGGGCGCCTGGTCGCTGCCCGAGCGGCCGAACAGGATCGCGGTCGTCGGCGCCGGCGCCTCCGGGGCGGAGATCGCCTCCGCCTACAACCGCTTCGGCACCGAGGTAATCCTGATCGAGATGCTCGATCAGATCCTCCCGGCCGAGGACAAGGACATCGCCAAGATCGTCGAACGCGTCTTCAAGAAAGCCGGGATCGAGATCGCGACCGGCGCCCCGGTAGAGAACGTCGAGGCCGGCGAGAACTCGGTCAAGTTCACCTATGGCGACAAGTCGGCCGAGGTCGACTACCTCTGCATCGCCGGCGGCCGCGGCCCCGACACCGAGGGACTGGGCCTACAGGAGGCCGGGATCGAGCTGGAGGAGGGCGGCCGCAAAATCAAGGTCGACGAGTTCCAGCGGACCACCAACCCGAAGGTCTTCGCGATCGGCGACCTGGTCAACCAGAAGGCGCTCGCGCACAAGGCCTCCGAGGAGGGCGTCGTCGCGGCCGAGGCCGCGGCCGGCGTCGAGACCCACCCGGTCGACCAGGGCCTGATGGTCGGCGCCACCTTCTGCCACCCGCAGGTCGCCAGCGTCGGGCTCACCGAGGCCGCCGCCAAGGAGGCCGGCTACGACGTCAAGGTCGGCAAACAGAAAATTGCCGGCGAGGGCGCGGGCACCGTCTACGACGACAAAGACGGGCTGGTCAAGCTCGTCGTCGACGCCAAGTACGGCGAGGTCCTCGGCGCCCACATCGTCGGCAACCGCGCCTGCGACATGATCGCCGAGATGGTGGCGACGATGGCGCTCGAGGGCGGCTACCAGGAGCTCGGCCGGATGGTGCACCCGCACCCGACCGTCTCCGAGGCGATCTTGGACGCGGCTCGCGCCGTCGACAAGTGGGCCATCCACGCCTGAGCCCAGCCGGCTCGCGATAATCCCGGGCGTGCCGGAGCGCGCCACCTTCTATTACGACCTCGGCTCGCCGTACGCGTATCTGGCGGCGGAGCGGATCAGTGGGCTCTTCGCCGAGGCCGAGTTGGAGCAGCCGGAGTGGGTGCCGATCCTGCTCGGGGGGCTGTTCCATCGCTTCGACCGCGGCTCCTGGTCGGAAACGCCGTCGCGGGCGGAAGGGATCGCCGAGATCGAGCGGCGCGCCGCCGCCTACGGGCTGCCGCCGCTCGCCTGGCCGAAGCCCTGGCCCGGGAACACGCTGGTGGCGATGCGGGCGGCGACCTTCGCCAAGCAGACCGGCCGCGCCGTCTCCTTCTCCCTCGCCGCCTTCCGCCAGGCCTTCGCCGCGGGGCGCGACCTGACCGACGTCGACAACGTCGCGATCGCCGGCGCCGCCTGCGAGCTGCACCCCCGGGCGCTGCTGAAAGCGGTCGAAACGCAGGCAGTCAAAGGGGGGCTGCGCGAGGCGACCGACCGCGCCGGCGACCTCGGCGTCGAAGGGGTGCCGTCGGTGGTCGTCGGCGAGGAGGTCTTCTGGGGCGACGACCGCCTCGAGGACGCGGTGGAGGCGGCTTCCTGAGCCAGCCCATGTCGAGTTTGTACGGCTATCCCTTACAAACTCGACACGCCGAGCTTGGGTCACTCTAAGGTGACGGCGATGGCCGATCTGCCCGACGCCGCCACCTGTTACGAGCTGCTCGCGCGGATGGCGCTGATCCGGCGCTTCGAGGAGGAGGCGGGGCGGCAGTACCAGCGCGCCAAAGCCGGCGGCTTCCTCCACCTGGCGATCGGCGAGGAGGCGACGATCGTCGGCACTACCTCGGTGATGCGCGACGAAGACTTCCTGATCGGGACCTACCGCACGCACGGGCACGCGATCGCCCGGGGGACCGAGCCGAAGCGGGTGATGGCGGAGCTGTTCGGCCGCGTCGACGGGACCAGCGGCGGCCGCGGCGGCTCGATGCACATCTTCGACGCCGAGCGGCGCTTCATGGGCGGCTACGGGATCGTCGGCGGCAACCTGCCGATCGCCGCCGGCCTCGCCCTCGCCTCCCAGTACAAGGGCGAAGACGCGGTCACCGTCTGCATGTTCGGCGACGGCGCCTCCAACACCGGCAACTTTGGCGAGACGATGAACCTGGCGGCGCTGTGGAAGCTGCCGGTCCTCTTCCTGGTCGAGAACAACCTCTACGGGATGGGGACGGCGGTCGAGCGCCACTCGGCCCAGACCGACCTCTCGAAGAAGGCGGAGGGCTACGGGGTGCCGGGGACGCGGGTCGACGGGATGGACGTGGCGGCCGTGCGCGAGAGCGTCGCCGAGGGGATCCGGCTAGCGCGCGAGGAGTCCCGCCCGACCCTGATCGAGTGCTTCACCTACCGCTACCGCGGCCACTCCGCCGCCGACCCCGAGGTCTACCGCGAGCGCGAGGAGGTCGAGGAGTGGCGGGAGAAAGACCCGATCGAGAGCTTCGCGCGGCGCTGCGTCGAGGCCGGCGTGCTGGGCGAGCGCGAGGTGCGCCAGGCGCGCGAGCAGGCCGAGGAGGTGGTGACGGCGGCGGTCGAGTTCGCCGAGGCATCGCCGGAGCCGCCGCTCGACACGATGTACGAAGGGCTCTACACGCGGACCGAGCCGGGCGGCTGGTACGCGGTCGACGAGCGCAGCCCGGAGCCGCACCGGGGCGAGGACGAGGCGCAGATGCCGGCGGCGGCGCGGAAGCTGGCCGAGGCGGGGGCCGCCTACGCCGGCCAGGAGGAGAAGCCGCGGCCGAACCCGGCGACGCATGGCGATGCCCAGGAGGGCGTCGAGACGCGGCTCAACGAGGACGACGAGGGCTGATGGCGACGCTGCGGATGCGGGAGGCGCTGCGCGACGCGATGGCCGAGGAGATGCGGCGCGACGAGGCGGTCTTCGTGATGGGCGAGGACGTCGGCGTCTTCCAGGGCGCCTTCAAGGTGACCGAGGGGCTGCTCGACGAGTTCGGCGAGCGGCGCGTCCGCGACACGCCGATCTCCGAGAACACGATCGTCGGCGCCGGGGTCGGGGCGGCGATGAACGGGCTGCGGCCGGTGGTCGAGCTGATGACGGTCAACTTCAGCCTGCTGGCGCTGGACCAGATCGTCAACCACGCCGCCGCGATCCCCTACATGTTCAACGGCCAGGCGAAGGTGCCGATGGTGATCCGGATGCCTGGCGGCGGCGGCCACCAGCTCGGCCCCACCCACTCGCACAGCTTCGAGGCGCTCTATCTGCAGGTGCCGGGGCTGCTCGTCGCCTGCCCCTCCACCCCGGCCGACGGCAAGGCGCTGCTGAAGGCGGCGATCCGCGACCCCAACCCGGTGATCTTCATCGAGCACGAGAGCCTCTACGGGACGCGGGGAGAGGTGCCGGAGGGTGATCCGGAAGAGGTGCCGCTGCGCTTCGGCGAAGCGGCGGTGCGACGCGAGGGCGCCGACGTGACGATCGTCGGGGTCCTGAAGATGGCGCATGTGGCGGAGAACGCGGCGACGCAGCTCTCCCATGAGCACGGGGTCGAGGCGGAGGTGATCGACCCGCGGACGCTGCGCCCGCTCGATCTCGACACGATCCTCGCCTCCGTCCGCAAGACCAACCGCGCGGTGATCGTCGAGGAGGGCTGGCCGCACGGCGGCGTCGGCGCCAACCTGGCGACGCTGATCACCGAGCAGGCCTTCGACTACCTCGACGCCCCGGTCCAGCGGGTGACCGGCGCCGACGTCCACATGCCCTACTCGCGGCGCCTCGAGCAGGCGGCGATCCCCCACGAGGAGCACGTCGTTAGCGCCGCGCTGGCAACGCTCGAGGGCGCACGCTGACGCGAGAGGGCAATTCGACGGACATAACCCGTCGAATTGCCCTCTCGCGGCTCAGCAGGTCTTGCGGGCGCCGGTAACCGCGTTCCAGGCTCGGCCGAGGGAGAAGTCGGCGTCGACGCGGAAGGTGCCGGGGTGGGAGGCGCGGGCTACGGTCCAATCGCCGTGGCGGAGGATGCAGCCGGCGCCGCGGGAGATCGACCAGTAGGGGGTGAAGTTGACCCGGACGAGGAAGCGGCCGGGGCGGGTGACGTCGAGGGCGAAGCCCTGGCGGCCGACCCAGCGGGTCTCGGCGCGGGCGGCGCCGAGCGGCGCCACCAGCGGCTTCGGGTCGAGCACCTGGTAGATCCGCCAGTGGGCGGAGCGGAAGCGCAACCGCAGGTAGGACGGCTCGGCGAGGATCAGCCGCCGCTCGGCCACCGAGGAGTAGTCGAGCTGGGCATCGGGGAGGGCGACGTAGGAGATCGCGTTGGAGCGCAGCCAGCGTCCGTAGCTGGCCGTCGTCAGGTCCTCTTCGTCGTAGAAGAGGTCGTCGCGGGTGGTGTCGAGCTGACGCAGCCAGCCGCGGGCGAGCTCGAACTTCGGCGCCAGGAAGGCGGCCTCCCAGTGGTTGGCGGTCGGCGGCACCTCGATCCGCAGCCCCTGGGCATCGTGGGCGCGCAGCCAGCGCGCCGCCGGGTGGAAGTAGGCCTTGCTGGTCGAGGGGTCCCCGACCGAGCGGGCGATCTGGGCGACGCTGGCGTTGAGCTGCCAGTAGAGGCTGCCGACCATCGCCAGCGCCAGGGTCACCGCGAAGAGCGCCGTCGGGACGGCGGGTCGCGGCCGCCGCGAGAGCAGGACCGCCGCCAGCACCGGCCCGCCGAAGAGGGCGCCGAGCCGGACCGCGTTGCCACCGAGCGCGTTGGGGACGAGCCAGATCAGGGTCGCGGCGAGCGCGTAGCCGAGGATCACCCGCCGCAGCTGCCGCTCCTCCTCCCGCACCCCCTGGGTGAGGATCAGCGCCCCCAGGCACCAGCCGGGGATCGCGACGAAGGAGGAGAAGACGAAGGGGAACTGCCCCGCTTCCGGGAAGGCGAGGTTGGGGGCGACGGTGAGGACGAGCGCGAGGGCGCCGGCGGCGATCCCGAACCGGTTCGCCCGCCGCCCGGGTTCCACCGAGCCGGCGATCAGCACCCCGGCGAGGAAGGCGCCGGCGACGGGGCTGGCGAGGGCGCAGCCGGCGGCGGCAAGGATCGCCAGGGGGCCGTGGCCGACCTGCAGGCAACGCAACGTCGCCAGGCCGAAGGCGACGCCGAGGGCGAAGGTGAGCTGGCCGTCGGCGAGCAGGGTGACGACGCCGGCGGCGAACCAGAGCGTCGCCCAGCGCGCCTCCACCCCCCAGCGGTCCCGGACCAGGCGGTCGAAGAGGTAGGAGGAGGAGACGACCGCCAGCATCCCCACGACCTGCGGGCCGAGCAGCGCCGCCAGCGGCGGGAAGAGGAGGCTGTAGGTGAGGGTGTAGTGGCCGCCGTACCAGCTGCCGTTCCAGATCGCCAGGCCGGCGCGCTGGAAGAGCTCGGTGCGGAAGACCTGGGCGGCGAGGTCGCCCACCGGGGGACTCCAGGCAAGCATCAGCAGGGCCAGCGCGGAGCTGAGCGCCACGGCCGGGAGCCATTCGAATCGCGGGACCTTGGACTGGACCATGGGCGGCTGGGTAAGGATACGGCGCGGTCCTGCAAGGATTCGCCTATGGCCGACGAGATCCTGGTCGTGCGTTGCGGAACCGTGCGCTATGAGGAGGCGCGGGAGCTGCAGCGAGCGGTCGAGGCGCAGCGCCAGGCGGAGGAGATCGCCGACGTCCTGCTGCTGCTCGAGCACCACCCCGTCTACACCCGCGGGCGCCGCTCGCAGCCAGAGGAGCTGCCGATGGGGGCGGAGTGGTACGAAGCGCAGGGGATCGAAGTCCTCGACACCGAGCGCGGCGGGCTCGTCACCTACCACGGGCCGGGACAACTGGTCGCCTACCCGATCGTCAGCCTCGCGCCCTACGACGGCGACGTCCACGAGTACGTGCGGGGCCTCGAGCGGGTGATGATCGCGGCGCTCGCGGGGGCCGGCGTGCCAGCGCAGACGATCGCGGGGCTGACGGGGGTCTGGACGATGGGCGAGCCGCCGCCGACGCTGGCGGCGCGGCCGGCGCGGAAGATCGGCTCGATCGGGCTCCACGTCAGCCGCGGGGTGACCACGCACGGGCTGGCGATCAACGTCAACAACGACCTGCAGCCGTTCGAGTGGGTGGTGCCGTGCGGGATCGAGGGCGTCTCGATGACCTCGCTGGCGCGCGAGCTCGGCGCCGAGCAGGACTTCGACGCCTTCGCCGACGCGATCGCCGCCAGCTACGGCGAGGTGCTGGAGCGGGAGCTCGTCCCCACCTCGCGCGAGCGGCTCGGTCGGGAAATACAGACCGGTACGCTGATGGACTCATGAGCGAGACGACCGACCGCGTCCACGTCACCCGCTCCCGCGCCAACCCCGGCGGGAGCGCTCCCCAGACCGAGGGCACCGTCCCCTTCAAGCGCGCCCGCAAGCCGAAATGGCTGAAGGTGCCGGCGCCGGGAGGGCCGAACTACCGTCGCCTCAAGGAGAAGATCGCGGGAGACAACCTCCACACCGTCTGCGAGGAGGCGAACTGCCCCAACGTCGGCGAGTGCTGGGAGCGCGGCACCGCGACCTTCATGATCCTCGGCGACGTCTGCACGCGCCGCTGCGGCTTCTGCAACGTGCAGACCGGGAAGCCGACCTGGAACGACCCGCTGGAGCCGCTGCGGGTGGCGAACCAGGTGAAGGCGATGGGGCTGCGCCACGCGGTGATCACCTCGGTCGATCGCGACGACCTGCCCGACTACGGCGCCTCGGCCTTCGTCGGGGTGGTCCGCTCGATCCGGATGCTGGCGCCCGACTGCAAGGTCGAGATCCTCACCCCCGACTTCCGTGGCCAGGAGATGCCGCTGGCGAAGGTGATCAACGAGCGTCCCGACGTCTTCAACCACAACGTCGAGACCGTCCCCCGCCTCTACCCGATCGCCCGCCGCGGCTCGCAGTTCCTGCGCTCGGCGCGGGTCCTGAAGATGGCCAAGGAGATGGGCGGACCCGAGGTGGTGACGAAGTCGGGGCTGATGGTCGGCCTCGGCGAGAGCTTCGAGGAGATGGTCGAGACCTTCGGCCTCCTGCGCGAGCACAAGGTGCAGGTGCTGACCGTGGGCCAGTACCTGCGACCGACCGAGAACCACCTGCCGGTGGTGCGCTACTGGCACCCCGACGAGTTCGCGGCGCTGGAGAAGGCGGCCTACGACCTCGGCTTCGAGTCGGTGGCGGCGGGGCCGCTGGTGCGCTCCAGCTACCACGCCGACCAGAACCTGCCCGAGAGCCACCGGGCCGAGAGCCTGCTCGCTTCCTAGCCGTTACGCACTTTGGGGGTCCATAGACCCCCAAAGTGCGCAGTCGCTATTCGCGGTCGCCGACTTCGATGTCGCGGCCGGGGCCACCAACCAGTTCGTTGTCGCCGGGCCCGCCGTAGAGGCGGTCGTTGCCCGGTCCGCCGAAGAGGAAGTCGCTGTTGTAGTAGGGGTTGGGGCCGCCGCGGAGGAGGTCGTTGCCGGGGCCGCCGAGCAGCTCGTCGCCGCCCTTGCTTCCGATCAGCACGTCGTTGCCGGCGTCGCCGTAGGCCTTGCCCAGCTCCGGGCCGAGGACGATGTGGTCGGCGCCGGGTCCGCCGTGGACGAGGTCGGCGCTGCCGCCTTCGCCGTTGTCGCCGGCGTCGATCGTGTCGCGGCCGGCACCGGCGCAGATCACGTCGCCCTGGCTGTAGGTCTTGATCCTGTCGTCGCCGCCGAGGGCGATGACCACGTCCTTGCGTTTGGTCCCCTTGATGACGTCGCGTCCCGGGGTGCCGATCTGGGTGGCGACGCGGCCGGCGCATTTCGGCAGCGGCTTCTCCTTTGCGTAGACGACGCGGCGGAGGAAGATGTCGGCGTACTTGTCCTCGTCGGCGCCGCTGAAGTTGGTGGCGCGGGATTCGAAGGCGACAGCGCTGCCGTCGGCGGAAATCGAGCCGTAGCCGGAGGGGCCGTTGCCGGGGACGCCGAGGTCGCCGGAGGCGCGGGAGACGGTGACGGTGATGCCCTTGACCATGTCGCGGGCGAAGACGTCGGCGCGGCCGTCGGCGTCGGCTTCGCTGATCTTGTTGGCGCGCGACATGAAGGCGACGAAACGGCCGTCGGCGGAGATCGAGGGGTTCCGCCGCCAGTCGCCGGCGCGCCCCTCCTCCCCGACCGAGACGAACTCGGTCGTCGCCGTCGCCAGGTTGCGGACGAAGACGTTGGGGTCGTAGTAGTGCTGGCCGGTGAGCTTGGCGCTGGAGGCAAAGGCGACGTGGAGGCCGTCGGCGGAGATCGAGGGTTCGGAGGACTCGACGTTGCTGGCGGCCCCGGTCGGGCCGCTGGCGCGGGAAACGAGGCTGGTGGTCGCGGTCGGCCGGTCGCGGACGAAGACGTCTTCGGGGAACGATTCTTCGTCGACGTCTTCGGGGCTGAGGGCGCCGTTGGAGACGAAGGCGACGACGCGGCCATCGGCGGAGATCGAGGGTTCGTCGCCGCCGGCCGCAGGGGTCGCGGCGCCGCTGGCGCGGGAGATCAGCTCGTTGACGTTGGTGTCGAGGTCGTGGACGAAGACGTCGCGTTCGGGCGTCGCGTCTTCGCCGAGGTTGGTCGCCTCGGAGACGAAGGCGACGTGACGGCCGTCGGCGGAGATCGCGGGTTCGAAGGAGTAGCCGTCGGCGGGAGCGCCGGTCGGTCCCGGGGCGCGCGAGACGAGCGTGGTGGTGCCGGCGACCATGTCGCGGACGAAGACCTCCAGGTTGGCGCCGGTGCCGGGGCCGAGGTTGGAGGCGATCGAGGCGAAGGCGACGTAGCGGCCGTCGGCGGAGATCGAGGGTTCGAAGGAGACGTTGTTGGCGACGGCGCCGCCGGGGCCGTCGGCCCGCGAGGCCAGCGCCACCGCCCCGGTCTTCATGTCCCGCACGAAGACCTGCTTCTTGCCGCCTTTGGCGGCGGCGTTGAGGTTGGTCGCCCGCGAGGTGAAGGCGACGTAGCGGCCGTCGGCGGAGATCGCGGGTTCGAGCGAGTTGCCGTTGCCACCTTTGCCGTGGAGCGCGGAGACGAGTGTCGTCGCCGGCTCGGCACCGCCGCCGGCCCCGGCGGCGGTGCCCCCGAGGGCCAGGGCGAGCGCGAGCAGCGCCGCCGCCAGCGCGACCAGAGCCACCTCTTGCCTCCGCATCACGCGGGCATCATAAGCCGGCCCGGATGGATCGTGGCGCCTACAATTCCGGTGGAGGGGCCATAGCTCAGCTGGCAGAGCGCCGCCTTTGCAAGGCGGAGGTCGCCGGTTCGATCCCGGCTGGCTCCACTAACTAGTCGTCGAAGTCGAAGTCCTTCGGGGGACGCTGCTCGAACCAGAGCTCGTCGTCCTCCGGGGCGTCCTCGAGGAAATCGGGGGTGTCCTCGAGCACGTCCTCGTGGCCGCTCTCGGTCTCGGTCTCGTCGACTTCCTCGTCGTCGTACTCGCCCTCGTCCTCACCCTCGTCCTGCTCGTCGGTCAGGGGAGCGGAAGTCTCGGCCGCGGGCGGAGCGGGGATCTCGTGCTCGTCGGTGAGCGGCGCCTCCAGGGCCTGGTCGAGCTCCTCGGAGAGGCGCTGGTCGCTGAAGAACTCGTCGAATTCATCCTCGTCCTCCTCGACCTCGGGCTCGGCGATCT
Source organism: Solirubrobacterales bacterium (assembly GCA_035693065.1). Taxonomy (GTDB): domain Bacteria; phylum Actinomycetota; class Thermoleophilia; order Solirubrobacterales; family 70-9; genus VAYN01. The sequence goes on along the minus strand of DASSHE010000019.1, from coordinate 25,484 downwards.
CGGGCTCGGCGATTTCGGCGCGGGAGGCGTAAATCTCAGTCGCCGGTTCGATCGGCGCGAGCTTCGGCTCGGAGGCCTCGGCGTCGGCGATCTCCTCGTCGCTGGGGCTCGGTACCTCGGCAGCGGGCGGCTCCTCCGAGGCAATCTGCGCCTCGACGTCGAAGAGTTCGGTCGGCTGTTCGGCGACGGGCTGTCCCTCTTCGAGCTCCTCGGCGAGGGGCGCGGACGGCTCCTCGGCGATCACCTCGTGCTCCATCGCCGCCGGCTCCTCCAGCTCGAGGGGCTCTTCCTCGGCGGGGGGCGCCACCTGAGCGGCGTCCTCGGCGGGCGCCACCGGCGAGACGTCCCCCTGCTCCCGGATCCGCTGATCCGGCGGTGGGGGCTCCTGCAGGTCGGCGATGTTGACGCGGCGGCCGCCCTCCTCGCCATCCCCGGCGGAGGCCTCCGACGTCGCCATGAACTCGGTCGGCGCCTCGGCGAAGGGGCTCTCCTCCTCCGGTCGCCCAGGCGGGCCGAACGCCTCGTCCTCGAGTCGTTTCAGCTCGGCCTCATCGGCGCCGTGCTGGCGCTTCAGTTCCAGGTGCTCTCGGATTGCGTCGTCGAGGATGCTCATGCGTGCCTTCCGCGGAAGCAGGCTGCCAAAGACTATGCGGTTATCCTTGCTCGTGCGAGGCAATGGGATCAACTTCCCAGCCCGCATAGCCCGGGGCTATAGCTCAGCTGGCAGAGCGCCTGGATCGCACCCAGGAGGTCGGCGGTTCGAATCCGCCTAGCTCCATCGGCAGATGTCCCTGCATGTCGCGAGATCGGGTTTTGGCAGTCGTTTAAACCGAGGCCCAAGTCCCGCTCCCGATCAGGCAGAAACTGCCTGATCGCGCCATATGTGCGGGGATTGGCTGTGATTGCCCCCGATTCCGCTCGGAGCCGGTACTACATCCCATGTACCGCGCAGGTCTCCCAGCTGAACTCAGACGGCAACGCGTCAAGCAGGTCCCCACAGGTTTCACCGCTCCCCTTGACCGGTTCGTGGTCACTGTGGAAGTGGCGACCGATCGCGACAAGCCCCACCCGCTCGGCGCCGCTGGCGATCAACGCCCCGGCTGCCGACTGCGCGTTACCGCCCGTCACCCAGGTGTCGTCCAGCAGTAGCACGGAGTTGCCGGTCAGATCAGCAGTGGACCTGAAACGATCGGCAGCAAAGCCGCGACGCTCGACCTTGCCGGTCGGCTCAAGAGGGCGGCGCAGACGAGACTTGATCGGTCCAACCCACCCGGTCAGCTGAGCGAAGGCGGAGTCCTTATCCCGCTCTGGGTCACTGGAGGGAACGATCGCCACCAGGTCGAACTCCGCTGCGCCTGCAGCCTTCGCTACACACGACTCGTGTGCGTCTAGGAAGCGCCAAAGGATCGCAGCCAGCCGGATCGCGGCATACCGGCGGATGCCGTCGCTTGAGCCGTCCTTGTAGTTGCGAAGGGCCAGGTGAATCTGGCCGAGGTGCTCGCTATAGGTGATCGGAATCACCACTTCGAGATTGTCTGGTTGATGGCCACAGGGGTAACAGGTGTCGAAGTCCGGGTTGGTGAACCCTCGGCAGACCCGGCAGATGCCGGGTCCCGGCGGAGCAATCGGGCGCATCGCTCGCTGATAAGCCGCGCTGGCCTCTTCGACCGATACGGCCATCGTCAATGCGCTAAACGGTCAGAGCGAGCTCAGTGGAGTAGAGCCGCTCAAGATGTGCCACCACTTCCTCACCGCCGTCGACGACGTAGGTGCCAGGGCGGTTCTCGGCATAGGTCTTTGCCCACTCATGCTGCAGCAGCGAGCGCAGGAGAAAGACTGGCCTGCCGTGCTCTACCGCTAGGCGGGCCTGCATCCGGGCACCGCTTTTGTTGCCGGCCTCGACGATGACGCTGGCGCGAGCGAAGCCCGACATTACGGCGTTTCGCTGAGGGAACGTCCAACGGCGGGGTTCTTGTCCGGGCCAGAACTGGGAGACGACGGCGCTCTGGCGAGCGATCCGATCCTGCAACTCGGCGTTCTGCCTCGGAAAGTTGTGTCGCAGGCCGGTGCCGATCACCGCCACCGTTCGTCCTCCCGAATCCAGAGCCCCACGATGGGCAGCGGTGTCGATCCCCGCAGCGAGTCCGCTGACGAGGACATAGTCGCGGGCGACCAAGTCGCGAGCGATCTCGGCTGCCGTCTCCAGGCCTTCATCTGAGGCCTTCCGGCTCCCGACTACTGCGACCGAACGCTCATCAGCCGGGGCGAGAGCACCACGCACGAAGAGGGCCGGGGGCCGATCGTGCACCATCCGCAGGTTCATCGGGTAGGCGGCATCCAGCACGGTGATCAGGTGTATCCCTTCGCCCTCGTAGGCGATCACCCGTTCCTCGAGTTGGTCGAGAGTCACGGCTACGCCCTCCACGGGAAAGAGGCGGGGATCCTTTGCTTCCTCCAGTTCCTCCAAGAGCCCTAGGGCGCTCCCGAACTCCTCGATCGAACCCGCAAGTCGACTCCAGTGCACCTTGCGACGCGCCATCAGAGCGAGGACAGCTGCTCTCTCCCTGGTGCTGACTAGCGTATCGTGATCGAACATATGTTCGTAGTCTACCCGGGGCACCGGACAAACGGTAGCGCCTGCATAGTCCTTAGCTGGCCGGACGAACTCTGGATCCCGCCCACCGTGGTGGGGGATGCTCGTAGCCGCAGAGGTCCTGGTTGGCTGTGCTCATGCCGCCTCACTCAGCGTGTAAAGGCCCGACCGACGCCCAGCAGAAACAACGCGAGGGGATCGTCCGATCTGCCCGAGGAAAGTCGCTAGGGGATCCTTCCCGCCGACCTTGAACCCTTCCTCCTCGACCCACGAGAACCATTGTCTGTAATGAATTGTCTCACCAGGCTGGAGACGTGAGGCCAGGATTTCGATTGCAATCTCCTGCAATCGCTGGCCCCGTAGGCGCCTATCGAGATGCTCAATCCGCAGCTGACACGCCCTTCCTAGTCCCGCTGCTAACTCCTCTAGAAGTCGTTCGTCCGCCTCCGCTTGCTCCCGAGCTTGGTCGGCTAGACGTTGAAGTAGGTCCGCTCGGTCGCGATGTTCGACGAGGCGCTCTGACAACTCTTTGTACTGCTGATCAAGAGCCTCTTCGAGCTGGGCAGATGCTTGGGCGGAATGGCGGAGGGCTTCTTCGTCGAATGGCACGGTCGCAGGCTAGAAAGCCCCGGGGACACACATCTCGCTCCAAAAGCGAGCGATTTGCGGCAATTGGCTCAGCTGCCGTCTGTAGCTACGTCAGCTGACTGTCCGAGCTGATCCGTACGGTCTTCGGAACTTGCGGATTACTTCGACGGCGAGAGGGAGACGAGATGGGCGGCGGCCAGAGCTACACCAAGGACATTTCGAGGCGAGGAAGCGGAAAAAGCCTCCTGAATGAGATCGCTGAACTGAGCTCAGGAGTCGAAGCCAGCGGAGGCGCTCTCGCTAGCGAACAGGAATTTTGCTCTCGGGAGCATCGTGTCGGCTTTCGGCTGACGAATGGCAGAACCCCGGTTGCGGGCGACGCAGTCCATTTGGTTTCTGGGAACCCCCTGGTCCTCTCAGACTCCGAAGGGGTCCTGGGAGTAATCGAGTCAGAGGCTGCAACGGCACTCGCCCACTGCCTCGATACGAATTGGGAAATGGCGGGGACCGTGGCCGCTTTCGATCTGGTCACCGGGCGGGGTGTCGCGAATCTCATAGGTGAACGCTGATGTCAGCGAGGCACAATGGACGGCCCTCTACGGCTCCTTAGCCCAAGCTCCATCTGTCCTGGCTGCCCCCTAACCGAGACCTGCGGGGCAGCGCTTACCGATCACGCCTGTCCGGAGACTTGGTCGTCGGAGATGCCCGGCGGAGATCCAGTATCCCATCCGAAAAAGCCCGGCACGATGGAGGAGCTACGGGATCTCGGCGGTCCGGAGTTCGACGACATCGTCGCCCGACCGACGCCTCGACTCGAACTCCCTCCGTATACGGCACAGGTCCGCCACCGTAGATCTCTTCGCGGCTACCTCGACGAGCCGGTCTACTTCATCCGGGCGACCGAGGTCATCAAGAGCAGCCAAGTGACCACTGCTGCGGAAATGCGGCGATCCCTGCTGCTGAAGCCGGAGCAGCGACTGGTTGTCCTCCTGTTCGACCGGGACAAACTGATCGAGTCAATCTGGACCCGCGGGGCGCCCCTGGTCCGTGAGCTTGTCGACGCAGGCTATGACGCGATCGTGAGTCCCTCGTTCTCGACCTATACGCCGCGCCCCCATACCGACTACATGATCAACATGAAGAGGTCCCTGATCTTTTTCGAAGCCCTGCAGATTGCCGGCGCTCAGGCAATTCCGCGTGTCGCATGGATTGTCAGTCACGACGCTCGGCGACTTGCAATCTGGGTTCAGAACAACCAGGCCGTGGAGATGGTCGCTATCGACCTTTCGACTTATCGCTCTCCGGCAGACTGGCAAAAGCAGATCGAAGGACTTGAGATTTTTGACTCCATGACCGAGAAGCGAATTTCGTATCTCATAAATGGATCAACGACTCAGGACCGTTGCGAACAGCTATATGAGATCGCTGGTGTCGATCGAATTCGGATCAGCAACGCCACTACCCAAGTGCAAGTTCCTGGAAAAACGCTTCGATCAACTGGGGATCAAACCGGCCCGACGTTCAAAGCACGTCTAGGCCTACAGCGCGAGGTCGTCGATGCGGCGGTCCGGAGGTCTCAGGGAGAAGAAGGCCGCCAGGCGGCCTAGGCGCACCCAGACTGTCGTGTCTCTCGTCAGCGGTTTCCATTCACCGCTTTCTCCGTTTGAACCCGACGTGGCCCGATCAGGCAGAAATCCTCGTTTCTGCCTGAACACCCCGACAATCGCCGCATATCCGCGCATACCGGGCCCAAAGTGGAGAATTCGACGAGCGGCGCAAACCCGCTTGTCATGCGGGAATCCGGTAGACGACGAGTAGCAGGGGCCTAAATCGCACCCAGGAGGTCGGTGGTTCGATCCGCCTAACTCCATCCCCCACTGATGAACGTTGCGCCGCCCCGGTTCACCGCCGTTGCAAGCCCACCAGATCCTGAGCTCACCGAACCATCGGCACATAGACGAGCTGCTGCATGCGCCCGTCGCATACCTGCGAGTTGACGAGCTCCAGGTCGACGTCGGGCAGGTTGGCGAAGAGGGGATCGGTGCCGGAGGCTCCGGTGATGATGGGGAAGATCGATCAGCTCGCGTCGATCGACGAGGCCGGCGAGGAGGCGGCGTGGTTCATGGCGATGCTGCCGGATTTAGAATTGCACCATGAGCAGCCAAGTTCCCGGCGGCGTGGTTCACGACCTGCCCGCAGATCTGCGGCAGGCGCTGGTCGCCGACACCACCGTCCTCGATACCTGGGAAGACATCACTCCCCTGGCCCGCAATGAGTTCATCTGCTGGGTCGAGGACGCCAAGCAGGCGAAAACCAGGGAGCGGCGCATCCGCCGGACCCGTGAGGAGCTGGAAGAAGGCAAGCGGCGGCCCTGCTGCTGGCCGGGCTGCAAGCACCGCGAGCGCAACGGCCGCTAGTCCTCCGCCCGGCAGACCCGGTAGCGCAGATGGGTGACCCCGGCGCCCTCCCGAACCCGCAGCGACTCCAGCTCGACGTGGTCGGCGCCGAGATGCTCGAAGAGGCGGCGGCCCTCGCCGAGGAGCACCGGGACCAGGTGGATCTGGATCTCGTCGAGGACGCCCGCCGCGAGGGCCAACTGGGCCACGCTGGCGCCGTGGACGAGCACGTCCTGGTCGCCGGCGGCTTCCTTGGCCCGCGCCATCGCGGTCTCGATCTCGGGTACGTAGGTCACCAGCGGCCATTCGGGCACCTCGGTACCGGCTTTGCTGCGGCTGAGGATGAAGATCGGCACCCCGTCGTGGTGGTTCCCGCCCCACCCTTTGGCGGGCTCGAAGGTGCCGCGGCCGGCGACGACCGCGCCGGTGGCCATCGCCTCGTCCATCACCTCGCCGTTGACGCCCGGTGGCCGGCCGGGCACTCCCCCGTGCTCGGTGGGGTCGCCGGCGAAGATCCACTCGTGCAGACGCTCGCCGCCGTCGCCGAGGCCGTTCTCGACGCTCTCGTTGGGACCGGCGACGAAGCCATCGAGGGACATCGACATGTAGAGGACGGTCGCGGACATCCGGGCTTCTCCTTGTTCGTCCGGGGACACGGTTTGCCCCCTCTACCCAGATGACGAACGAGCGCAGACGAAATCGACACTTCGGGCTCCTGGCTGGCAGGTCCGCGAGCCGCACCCACGTCACTCTCGTAACGCTTCTCCCCCCTTCCGCCAATAAGGGGTATGGAGACCGACTTGTCTTTACGTCAACCGCCGAGCTCGCTCAGCCGTCGCCTGGCCCTGAACAAGGTGCGGGACGGAAGCGTGGGGCCTGAGCTGGTTCGGCTCATTGGCAGCGATACGGAGATCTTCGAGGCCTTTTACCGCCAGCACGTGGATGGGGTTCAAGGGTTTGTGGCGCGGCGGGTCGGTGATCGGGGCCGGGCAGCCGACCTGACCGCCGAGATCTTCCTCGCCGCGATCGGGGCGGCTCATCGGTACCGGCCGGAGCGGGGAAGCCCGAAAGCCTGGCTCTATGGCATCGCCCAGAACGTCGTCGCCATCGACCGGCGGCGGGCGGGCAGGGAACAGGCTCGGGACGAGCGGCTTCGCGGCAGCGCCCTGCTGGACGAGGGCGACGCCGCTGAGATCGATGCCCGCATCGATGCCGCCGCCGCGCAGCGGCATCTCTACGAGGCGATGGAGCGGCTCTCCGAGCCAGAGCGGGCCGTCCTCGAACTCGTCGCCATCGACGAACTGAGCCTCGCCGAGGCCGCTGCCGCCGCCGGCGTGCGACCCGTCACCGCGCGGGTTCGCCTGCACCGCGCTAGACGCAAGCTGCGGGCCGAGCTGGACGCCGCATCGACCAGATCGAACGTCAACGAGGGGAAGGGATCATGAACGAGAACCGAGACCATGGCAGCGACTTCGAGGAGAGGCTGCTGGACGAGCTGAAGGCGGTCGTCGCCCAGCGCGCGGCCGAGCAGGACCTCTCAACCGAGGTAGGGATGCCTTCGCCCCGCGGGCGGCGCGGCCCACGCCTCGCTTTCGGCGCCGCCGCCGTCTGCGCCGCCACGGTGGCGATGCTCGTCCTCAACTCAGGGAGCGGTGACACGCCGGAGGCGTTCGCGGTCGAACCCCAGGAAGGCGGCGGAGTGACGATCAGCGTCTACAGCGCCGAAGACTCCGCCGGCCTGGAAGCGGCGCTTGCCGAAGCCGGGATCCGCTCGCAGGTGACCTGGCTGCCCGCTGGCATGACCTGCCGCGAACCGCGCTTCACCACGTCGAGCGCGAAAACCTCCGGCGGCGGGACGATCGGCGGATTCACCCTCGCGGGACCCGGGCAGGCGATGACGATCGGCGTCATGAGCCCCGCACAGTGGGACGAACTCTGGAGCCAACACACCAACGGCGAAATCTCTGACGAGGATTACTACGCGTCGACTGGAAACGTCAGCCTCGACCCGGCGGCTCTCCGGCCCGACCAGACCGTGGTCATCTTCGGATCGCGAGGCCCCTACGACGGGGACCCGGAAGGCGGCTTCGAAGCCCAGCTCGCGATCGCCGAAGGACCGGTCGAGCCGTGCGACCCCGTCGAGGTGCCCGCCGGCAGGAGCCTCGAAGGCATCAACCACGTCCTCGAGTCCGAAGCGGGCGGCAAGTAAGGGCGCGGCGCCCGCAGCTTGACCACATAAGGTGCGCGGGTCTTGAGGCTCGACCGCAAGATCTGGATCTGGCTCGCCGTCTGGCTGGCCACCCGCGCGCTGATCGTCGCGGAGGTGGGGTTCTGGGCGAGCCCGCACCCGCGATTCGAGGACGTCAACAACTACGAGGTCTGGTCGCACTACATCACCAGCCACGGGGCCTTCCCGGGTGGAGACGCGTGGCAGTACCCGCCCGGGGCCGGGCTGCTGATGCTGCTGCCGCGGCTGGTGCCGAGCGGCTACGGCGAGGCCTTCGTGGGGCTGATGCTGCTGGTCGACTTCATCGGCTTCGTGCTGCTGGCGCGGCTCGGGCGGCGGTCGGAGAACGACACCGGCGTCTGGGTCTGGCTGCTGGGGATGCCGCTGCTCGGGGCCTTCGCGGTGCTGCGGTTCGACCTCGTTCCCACCGTGATCGTGATCGGGGCGCTGTTCGTCATCCATCGGCGCCCGAGCTGGTTCGGAGCGCTGGCGGGGCTGGGGGCGGCGATCAAGATCTGGCCGGTGCTGGTGCTGTTCGGCGAGTGGGACCGGGCGCGGCTGCTGCGGAGCGTGCTCGCCGCGGCGGCGGCGATGGCGGTGGTGTTCGTGGTTGCCACGATTGCCTTCGGCGACCCGACCGGTTTCCTCACCCACGGCGGCGAGCGCGGCCTGCAGGAGGAAGCGGTGGCGACGATCCCCTGGCAGCTCGAACAGATCGTCAGCGGCGACCCTTACCCGCGGGAGATTCGCTTCGGCGCCTGGGAGGTCGCGACCCCGACCGCCGATACCGTCGCGACGCTGCTGCGGTGGCTGACCCTTGCCGCTCTGGCCGGGGCGGCCGCCTGGTGGTGGCAGCGAGCGCGGGCAATCCGCGCCGGCTGCGAGCGACTCGCCGACGAGGCGATCAGCCGCGACTTCGTCTTCACGGTCGTCCTCCTCGTCGTCGTCACCAGCCCGGTGCTCAGCACCCAGTACATGGTCTGGCTACTGGGCCTGGCGGCCGTCGTCCTCAGCGCCGGGACCGCCCGCATGCGACGGCCGGCCTGGATCGTGGTGGGGGCAACCGCCCTCTCCACCGCCACCTTCAAATCCCCGGAACTGACGTTGATCCGCGACCTGGCGTTGCTCTGCGCGACGGTCGACGCGGCGGTGGCGATGGTTTGGGCTCTCGCGCACGAGCAACCACCGGCGCTCCGCGCTGGCGATTCCCCCCAGGGCTAGCGCGCCCGGGGAGCGGCCCCACCGGCCGCTCCCCGGGTCGCAGGCACACGAGCTGCGGGCTCCACACCGGGCCGCTCGCGGCTCCCCGCCATTGGGGTGGATGAAGGCGTCAGGCAAACGCAGACGGCGTTCGTCCCCCTGCTACGTGGCCCCAGAAAGGGATAGGGCCTCTCGCTGCCCTTGACTGATCTCGCCTTCACACCCGTCGATCTTCAACCCTCTTCGGCGCCCTCGCCACAGGGTCGACCCCTAACATCGACCCGACAAACTGTTCGGAGCTTCTGCGGGAGGAAGCTGTGGCAGCAAGTGGAGGTCTACTGGAGCGCCAGCGTGAGCTGAGCGCAATCGCCGCCGCCATCGAGGCGGCCGGGCGCAGCGAGGGCGGCGCCCTGGCGATCGAAGGGGAGGCGGGGCTGGGAAAGACCAGCCTGATGGTGGAGGCGCGCCAGGACGCAGAGGAGGCTGGGCTCTGGGTGCTCTCGGGCCGCGGGACCGAGCTCGAGCGTGACTTCCCCTTCGCGATCGCGAGGCAGTTGCTCGAGCCGCGGCTGGGCCTGCTCTCGGCCGCTGAGCGCGAGGCGCTCTTCGAGGGCGCCGGCGCGGCGCGTGGCGCGCTCGGCATCGGTCCCGACGATGGGAGCACCCCCGACACCTTCTCGGTGCTCCACGCCCTCTACTGGGTGGTCGCCGGCCTGGCCGAACGCCGCCCGCTCCTACTCGCAGTCGACGACGCGCACCTCGCTGACCCGGCCTCACTCGATTGGCTCACGTTTCTGCTGCCCCGTCTGGAGGAGCTCCCGGTGCTTCTGCTCCTGGCCCGGCGCACCGGGGAAGAGGAGAACCCTGGGCTGGCGCGGATCCTCGGCGACAGCAGCGTCGAGCAGCTCGTGCCCGCGCCGCTGAGCCCCGCCGCGACCGAGGCCCTGATCGAGGCAACGCTCGGGAAGCCGCTGGATAGCGGATTCGCCACCGCCTGCCACGAGGTCACGCGCGGCAACCCCTTCCTCGTCAAGCAACTCGGCCGCGAGCTCGCCGCTCAGGGCATCGCACCAGAGCCTGGGGGCGTCGACCTGGTTCACACCCTCGCGCCGGAGCGGGTCGCGCAGATGGTGCTGGCGCGCATCGCCCTCCTCCCCATCGAGGCAGCGGCACTGGCGCGCTCGCTGGCGGTCCTCGGCGACGACAGCGAGCAGACGCTCGTCGCGGAGCTGGCCGGCCTCGAGCCGGAGGTGGGCAGCCGCGCCGCCGACGCCCTGCGCCGTGCCTCGGTGCTCGACGCCGCCGAGCGCCTCCAGTTCAGCCATCCCCTCGTCCGCAACGCGATCTACGCCGACCTCGCCACGGGCGAGCGGGCGCGGGCGCACGCCGAGGCCGCCACGCTCCTGCAGAAGCGGGGCGCCGCCCCCGAGCGGGTTGCGACCCAGCTCTTGGTGAGCGAAGCGCGCGGAGACCGCAATGCGGTTGAAGTTCTCCTGCGAGCAGGACAGCAGGCGCTGGACGACGGCGCCCCCCGCTCCGCGGTCGCCTACCTGTCCCGCGCTCTGCGCGAGCCACCTCCGGACGAGCTGCGGGTAGACGTCGTGGGCAATCTACTCTCGGCGGCGATCCGCTCTGTCGACTATGAGGCGCTGGCGGCGGCGGTGCCGGAGATGCTGCGGGAGCTCAAACGAGACCACGCCGCGAACCGACGCTGGGCAATCCCCCTGACGATGGCGATGGCGCTTTGCGGACGCTTCGAGGAGGCCGCCGATTTCCTCAAGGCCGCGGCGGAGACCGCAGCCGGCGAAGGAGATGTGCAGAGCGCCTTTCAGATGGAGGCGCAGCTGCGAACGATCGCCGTGATCTTGCCGTCGCCCCCTCAAGTCGACCTACAGCCCTACATCGACGAGATTCCGCCAGATTCTCCCGCCGGGAGGCTGGCAGCGGCGATCGAGGCCCGCGCAGCGGTGATGAACGGCGGCGCGCCGGAAGCAATCGCCGCGGCGAAGCGGGCCCTCGGCGACGGGGCCGTGATATTCGAAGAGGAGCCGGAGATCGCCGCCGCCTTGATGGCCGTTCTCACCCTCGTCGCTGCCGATGCCATCGACGCGGCCGGCGCTGCCGCCGACCGGGCGCTGAAGATCGCCCACCGGCGCAACTCCAGCACGGAGCTCGGCCGCGGCTACTTCATGCGTGGTCTTGTCGCCTTGGGGCGCGGCGACCTCGTCGCCGCCGAGGCCGACCTCCGTCAGGCCAGTGACCTCGCCCGCCTGGCAGGCGTCGTCCCCTTAGTGATGATGTTCAACGGTGCGCTGGGGGAGGTGCTGATCGAACGCGACGAGCTCGAGGCGGCCGAAGGGATTCTGCGCGAAGCCGGGGTCGCGGACGGACCGGTGCCAGCTAACGGAATGTTCGCCCTGCTCGGGATAGTCAGGGTGCATCTGCGTTTCGAACGCGGCGAACCGACGGGGGCAGCCGAGGATCACGCGGCGCTCATCGCCCAGGGGGAGAGCCTTGGGTTTGGGCCCGGCCCGATCGTCATGGCAAGTCCCTACGGGGTTCACGCTTTGATCGCTGCCGGCCGCGCCGAAGAGGCCGCCTCACTGGCCGAGTCCGCGCTCTTCTTCGGCCGTAGGTGGGGAGCTCCGGGAACCGTGTCGCACACCCTGCGGGCCGCCGCTCCAACCCGCAGCGGCGCGGGGGAAATCGAGGCACTGGAAGAGGCCGTCAGCGTGGTCGACGGGACGCCGCGGCGGCTGCAACGCGCCCATGCTCTGGTCGACCTAGGGGCGTCCCTGCGCCGCCAAAACCAGCGAGCACGGGCACGCGAGCCCCTCCGCGAAGGACTCAAACTCGCTCGCCAGTGCGGCGCGGTACGGCTCGCGAAGCGCGCCCAGCAGGAGCTGCAGGCGACCGGCGAGACCGTCCGACGCTACGCCCCGATCGGAGTCGAGTCGCTGACTCCGAGCGAGCGGCGCGTCGCCGAGCTGGCAGCCTCGGGCATGACCAACAGGCAGATCGCCCAGTCGCTCTTCGTAACCGTGAAGACGGTCGAGGCTCACCTCAGCGCCAGCTACGACAAGCTGGACATCAGCTCGCGGCGGCAGCTCGCCGATGCGCTCGCGCGCTGAGGATTTGCCTTCAGGAAGCTTGGGTGAGCCGCGTCACGTCGGCGTCGCTCAGCTCGAGCTCCGCGGCCCCGATCAGGTCGTCGACCTGGTCGGGACGACGGAAGCCGACGATGGCGGCGTCGACGGCGGGGTCACGCAGGGTCCAGGCGACGGCGACCGCACCCGGGGCGGCGCCGAGGTCGGCGGCGACGGCTTTGACCCGCTCGGCGACCTCGAGGTTGGCGCTCAGCTCCGGCTCCTGGAAGGCCGGTGAGCTCTTGCGCCAGTCGCTGTCCGGGAAGTTGGCGACGCGCTCGTGGCTCATCGCTCCGGTCAGGAGCCCCGAGCCCATCGGCGAGTAGACGATCACGCCGATCCCCTCGCGCTCGCAGAAGGGCAGCAGCTCGGTCTCCGCATCGCGCTCGACCAGTGAGAAGGGCGGCTGCAGGGTCTCGACCGGGGCGATCGACGCGGCCCGTTCGAGGTGGACGACGGAGAAGTTGGAGACGCCGATGTGGCGGACCAGTCCCTCTTCCTTAAGCTCCTTGAAGGTCTCCCAGCCCTCCTCGATGTCCTCGTCGGGGAAGGGCCAGTGGATCTGGTAGAGGTCGACCGCGTCGAGGCCGAGGCGGCTGAGGCTGGCCTCGATCTCGCGGCGGATCGAGTCGCGCTTCAGGCAGGAGACCTCGCGCCCGTTCTCGTCCTGGACCAGGGAGGCCTTGGTGAAGACGTACGGCCTCTCGCCCAGCCCGGCGATCGCCTTGCCGACGACTTCCTCGGAGTGACCGAAGCCGTAGACGCCGGCGGTGTCGATCCAGTTGATCCCGAGCTCGAGCGCCCGCTCGATCGCCGCCACCGACTCCGCGTCGTCCTGCGGGCCCCAGCCGTATTCCCAATCGCCGCCGCCGATCGCCCAGGCACCGAAGCCGATCCGGGTGATCTCCATCCCGGTCGCCCCCAGTTGGTTGCTTGGCAGAGTCATGGACAGCTTCCTACCCGACTCCCTGGCCACCGTCGACGTGCAGGGTGCTGCCGGTGATGAAGCGCGCATCCTCGCTGGCGAGGAAGGCGATCGTGGGGGCGACCTCATCGGGCAGGCCGAGGCGGCGCATCACGCTCCACTCCTCGGGCAGCTCCCAGCCTTCGAGTTCGCTCTTCGTCGCCGCCGGGTCCTCGGCTTTGGCGAAGTGCATCTCGGTGACCATGCCGCCCGGGGCCATCTCGTTGACGCGGATCCCGTACTTCCAGAGTTCCGCCGCCAGCGAGCGGGTAAGGCCGCCCATCGCGGCCTTGGTGATGTCGTAGATCGTCCCTTCGGGCCGGGGGTGGAACGCGACCTCGGAGGAGACGTTGACGATCGCCGCGGAGCGGTCGCGCATCAGCGGGATCAGGGCCTTGATCAGGAGCAGCGGTGAGCGCAGGTTGATCGCGATCTGGCGGTCCCAGTGGGCCTCGCTGATCTGCTCGAAGGGCTCCTCGATCGAGATCCCGGCGTTGTTGACGAGGACGTCGACGCCATCGCTGGCCGCGCCGATCGCGGCGACGAGCGGCTCGATCGCCTCGGCGTGGCTGAGATCGGCCTCGATGAAGTGGTGGTCGGCGTCGCCGGGAAGCCCAGCGGCCGTCTTCGGCCCCTGCTCGGCGTCGATGTCGACGATGACTATCCGCGCGCCCTCCTCGGCGAGTCGCCGGCAGACCGCCGCGCCCAGCCCCATCGCGCCGCCGGTGACAACCGCCGTCTTGCCCTCGAACCTGCTCAACGACCTCTCCTCAGCCAATCCTCTTCCTTTCGCGTAAAGCTCCTCCACCCCGAGTCTGCCAGCGGCAAGCGGCGGCTCCATGAGCCAGTTATGTGGCAATGGCTCACGCCGGCTCAGTCGCGGGCGAGCTTTGCCTGCTCCCCGGCCGCCACCTCGCGGAAGCCGGGGATCTCGGCGAGGAGCTTCTCGGGGCCGGCGGGCGCGTAGATCGCCAGCACCGACATCGGCTCCCAGCCGGTGTTGATCGTCGAGTGCCAGACGCCTTTCGGGATCAGGACGGTCTCTCCGGCGCGGACCGTGAAGGGCTCGCCGTCGTCGAGCATCTGCTCGCCTTCGCCGGAGAGGACGTAGAGCAGCTCGTCGGCTTCGGGATGGTTGTGGCGCTCGTGGCCGAGGCCCGGGAGGACGACGACGTGGATCATGCTCACCGTCCCCTCCTCGGTGTCCTCCTTCACCGTCAGCGGCTTGATCAGCCCCCAGTCGAAGGTCCAGGTCGGCAGCGCCGCGGGGTCGACGACTCGGGCCGCCATCGTCAGCTCGCCTCCCCGGCTGGTGCCTTCACCTGCAGCGCCTTGAAGCGCCGCGCGTTCTCGGTGATCGCCCGCTCGGCCGGCAGCCGCTCCATGCTGGAGGCGCCGTAGAAACCGGCGATCCCCTCGGTGCGCTCGAGCACGTATGCGGCGTCCTCGGGTTCGGCGATCGGGCCGCCGTGGCAGAGCACGATGACCTCGGGGTTGATCGCGACGGCGGCGTCGCGCATCGCCTGGATCTGCTCGACCGACTCGTCGAGGGTCGGCACCGTCTGAGCCCCGATCGAGCCCTTGTTGGTGGTGCCCATGTGGGGGACGATGATGTCGGCACCGGCGCTGGTCATCGCCTCGGCGGAGGCGACGTCGAAGACGTAGGGCGAGGTGAGCAGGCCCTTCTCGTGGGCGAGGGCGATCATCTCGACCTCGAGCCCGTAGCCCATCCCGGTCTCCTCCAGGTTGAGCCGCCACTTGCCGTCGAAGAGGCCGACCGTGGGGAAGTTCTGGACGCCGGCGAAGCCGAGGCGGATCACCTCGTCGAGCAGGACCGGCATCGAGCGCATCGGGTCGGTGCCGCAGACGCCGGCGAGGACCGGGGTGTGTTTCACCACCGGCAGCACTTCTTCCGCCATTTCCAGCATGATCGCGTTGGCGTCGCCGTAGGGCATCAACCCCGCCATCGAGCCGCGCCCCGCCATCCGGAAGCGGCCGGAGTTGTAGATGATGATCAGGTCGACGCCGCCGGCCTCCTCGCACTTGGCCGAGAGACCGGTGCCGGCCCCCGCCCCGATGATCGGGTCCCCGTTCTCGAGGGTCTGGCGCAGCTTCGCGCGGGCTTCGTCTCCGGTCATTCCTGGTCCTTTCCGAGGTAGTCCGCGAGCCGCGAGGCCATCGCCGCCGCGAACTCCGGGTCGTTGATGTGAGCGTCGATCTCGTGCAGCTCGACGGGGTCCGCGAGGTTCTCGCGGACGGCCGCGAACAGGGCCGCGTCGGCCTCCGGGTCGTCGAAGACCCGGCGCTCGCCGGAGAGCGCCGAGACGCCCCGCAGCGGTACGAAGAGGGCGACCGGGCCACGCGCCGCCGAGAGCTTGCGGGCGATGTCGGCGCCGATCCGCGCGCACTCCTCTGCGGTCGTGCGCATCAGCGTCGCCTGCGGGTTGTGGGCGGAGAAGAGGCGGCCCTCGTAGCGCTCGGGGACGGTGTCGGGGGCGCCGAAGTTGACCATGTCCAGAGCGCCCAGCGAAACCACCTGCGGCAGCCCGGCGACGCCGGCGGCGGTGAGGCGGTCGGGACCGGCGGTGAGGATGCCGCCGACCTCCTCGTCGGCCAGCTCGGTGGTGGTGGCGTCGAGCACGCCGGCAAAGAAGCCGGCGGCGATCAGCTCCTCCATCGCGCGGCCGCCGCGGCCGGTGGCGTGGAAGGTGATCACCTCGTACCCGCGCTCCTCGAGCAGCGCTCGGGCGGCGGTGACGCAGGGCGTCGTCACCCCGAACATCGTCGCCGCGATCCGCGGCCCGCCGGCGGGGTCGTGCCGCGGCGGCGCCTCGACCATCCCGGCCATCGCCGCGGCGGCGTTGGCGAGGACCGGCCGCAGGATGCTGTTGAGGCCGGCGACGTCGACCACCGAGGGGATCAGGGCGATGTCGCTGGAGCCGACGAAGCCGCCCGCCTCTTCCCCGGCCAGGGTGCAGACCATCAGCTTCGGGACGCCCAGCGGCAGCGCCCGCATCGCCGCCGTCGCGATCGCCGTGTTGCCGCCGCCGCCGGCGCCGACGATCCCGTCGCAGCGCCCTTCCGCGTGCAGGCGGCGGACCGTGGCCGCGGCCGCCTCACCCATCCTCGCGACGGCGTCGCCGCGCTCCTCCGAGGCGGGGGCGCCGCGCTCGAGGCCGACCGCGGCGGCGACCTCGCGACGGTCGACGTCGGGCGTGATCGCCGGCTCGCCGAGGATGCCGACGTCGACCAGCACCGTGGAGACACCGCCGATCTCGAGGCGGTCGCGGAGGTAGCCCAGCTCCTCCCCCTTGGTGTCGAGGGTGCCGATGACGACGACGGTCCGGCGGGCGCCCGGAGTGTTGCCGCGAGCGTTCACCGCTCCGTGCTCAGGCCGGCTTGCGGCCGTGCGAGAAACCCCCGCCGACCAGGTACCTGTAACTCTGCTCGAGGGCGTCGAGCGGGTCGCCGTCGTACTCGTCGAGCTCGGCGACGTGCCAGTCGGCCTGCGGCGCGGCGGCCAGCGCGGCGGCGATGTCGACCTTGCCGTCCCCGACCGCGGTCATCGGTTCCGTCGGGTCGACCGGCAGCCTCAGATGCCCGTCCTTGACGTGGAGGCGGCGCACCTTCGAGCCCAGCTCGGTCAGGGTCGCGGCGAGGTCGATCCCGCCGGCGGCTACCCAGTAGATGTCGGCGACGAGGCCGACCTCGGGCTCGAGCAGCGCGGCGAATTCGACCAGCGGCACCGTCCCGTCCTCGCGCGGCGTCGTCTCCCACCAGTGGTTGTGGTAGAGCAGCTCGATCCCGTCGGGGCGGACGCGGGCGGCGAAATCGTTGCAGCGCTCGGCGGTCCTCGCCACTGCCTCCGGCGTCGCGAAGTCCTCTTCCTCGAGCATGATGATCCCGGTCGCGCAGCCCAGCTCGACCGCCTCCCGGTGACACTGCTCGGACTCGGGTTCGCCGGGGAAGGGCAGCACCGCCCCGATCACCGCCAGCTCGAGCCGCTCGACGTGGGCGAGGAAGTCCTTGGAGCTCGCCCCGTGCAGGCCGACCAGCTCGACCCCGAGGTACCCCATCTCGGCGATCCGCTCGAGGGTGCCGGCGAGGTCGGCGTCGGCGGCGTCGCGGACGGTGTACATCTCGGCTGCGATCGGAGTGCTCATCTGGCTCCGAGTCTCGCAGCGGGGCGGCTCCGCGAAAAGGCCATTTGGGGGGCAATGGCCCAGGGGGCCTAGTCCCAGGCGACGTGCAGAGCGCTGACCTCGCGGTCGTAGAGGTTGGGCCGGTAGGTGACCGGCTCGGCGAGGCGCAAACGGGGGAAGGCGGCGGCGAGCGCGCGGAAGGTCTCCTGTGCCTCGACGCGGGCTAGCGCCGCCCCCAGGCAGTGGTGGATGCCGGCGCCAAAGGTGAGGTGAGGGTTCGGGGCCCTGGCGATGTCGAAGCTGTCCGGATCGGTGAAGACACGGGGGTCGCGGTTGGCGGCGGCGATCATCCAGAAGACGCTGTCCCCGGCTCGGATCCGGCGACCCCGCAGCTCGGTGTCGCGCGCGGTCACCCGCAGCATCCCCTTCAGCGAGGGGTCGTAGCGCAGGCACTCCTCGACCGCGCTCGCCGCGAGCCCGCCGGGATCCTCACGCAGCCGTTCCCACTGGTCGGGGAAGCGGATGAAGGCGTGCACCCCGTTGCAGATCAGGTTCAGGGTCGTGCCGTGGCCGGCGACAAGCAGGAGGACGACGTTGGCGAGGCTCGAGGTGCGGTCGAAGGCGCCGGCCCGCTCGCCTTCGGCCAGCAGCGAGATCAGGTCTTCGCCCGGTCGCTTGGCGCGGCTCTCCAGCAGCGGCGAGAAGTAGCTCCGCAGCTCGTCCCAGGCGGGGACGACGTCGCGCAGGCGGTCGGGCGAGAAGCCCTCGTTGGTGAGGATGTCGCTGAGCTCCCGCAAGCGGGGGGCGTCGGCGGTCGGGACGTCGAGCATCAGGCAGACCGTCGTCAGCGGCAGCCAGACGGCGAGGTCCGCCTTCACCTCCATGCGGCCGTCGGGCAGCTTGGCGTCGATCAGCGCCCGCGCTTTCTCGCTCAGCACCGCCCGCCACTTCTCGACCGCCCGCGGCGTGAACCAGCCCTGGATCGCCTGCCGCATCGCCTTGTGATCGGGGCGGTCGGTGATGACGATCGATTTGTTCGTCTCGGCGAGGTGTTCGGCCAGGGCCCGGTCCGCCCCGTCGATCGGCGGCGAGGCGTTGAGGATCTCGGCCAAGCCGGAGATCTGCGAGGAGAAGAGATCGTGCTGCCGCACCAGCCAGGCGACGTCCTCGTGGCGGGTGACGATCCACTTTCGGTGCGACTCGTTCCAGTGCACCGGATCCGACTCGCGTAGCTGGCCGAAATATGTGTACGGATCGGCGATGACGGCAGGTGCCGTCAGGTCGTCGACGTCGAACCCCATTCCTCTTCTCCTCCCTCCTTCAGGAGGAGATTAGGTTAGTCAGCCTTTCTCGCTCGGTGGCGTTGAGGGGTCCGCGTTCGACGCTGGCCACGTTCGCCGGGATCCACCGCGGTCGGCGCATCGAGACGACGAGACGGTCGGCGCTGCTCTCAAAAAGGGAGAAGCGAAGCATCAGGTCGGCCACCTCGGCAGCGGCGTCCGCGGTCGAGCTGCCGCCTTGGGTGGAGGCGGCGGCGACCAGTCGTTCGAGGTCCCAGCCGCGGCCGAAGGGCGAGGTGGCGATGCCACGGGCACCCCGCCCGCGGGCTGCGGGGAAGACGTCGGCGGCGGCGCGATCGGCGGCGTTGAAGGGGGCGACGATCCAGGCATAGGGGACATCCCGTCTCACCGTCCGCAGTTCCGTCGCGGAGAAGGCCCAGAGGCCGAGCTCCCCCACGCGCCCTTCGGCAAGCCAGGTCCCGGCGAGCTCCTCCTGGCGGCGCTGCGCCGCCGCGTCCTCGACCGGGTGGACGACCAGCAGCTCGACGCGGTCGGTCCCCAGCTCCTCGCAGATCTGGTCGAGGCTGTGTGCCTCGTAGGCCGCGGCGTCTCCCACCTCATCGCCGGGCCCGAAGGCCTCGAAGAAGTTCCAGGCGATCAGGTGAGCCTCGGGGCGGCGACCCAGCCGCGCCAGCGCGGCCCCCAGCGCCACCCGCTCGGGTTGGTAGGTCGTGTCGAACCAGGTGATCCCGGCGTCGAGGCAGCGCTCGACCAGCTCGGCGGCTCCTTCCGGCGAGGGTGCCGGATCGTTCCCCAGTTGCTCGATGAACGAGTGGCCGCCGAGGACCAACGGCAGTTGAGCCGGCCCACTTCCCTTGTAGACCTCGCAACACATCGGCCCCCGAGTCTGCTCCCCGCACGGTCGCACTCAAGAGCCACTTCGGCGCCACTGGCCCATGGATCTCCCCGCCGGCGGTCGCCCCGCGTTATGTTCGATAGAGAGCATGTCGACCCACCTCTCAAGCTCGGCGGCCGCGCGGCGCGGCAGGCATGACGACAGCCTCACCCGGATCGCCCGGCTGCTGCGCGGCTGGGATGGCCGCGCGGAGGCGACGCTGCCCGAGCGCCTCGCCGCGGCGATCATCGAACTGATCGATCAGGGGGAGCTGGCGGCTGGCTTCAAGCTGCCCTCGGAGCGGCGGCTGGCGGAAGCGCTGGCGATCAGCCGCGGTACGGTGACCGCCGCCTACGGCGAGCTGAAGACCGAGGGCTGGCTCGACAGCCGGGTCGGTAGCGGCTCCAAGGTGATGTCGGTGAAGGGCCGCCCGGCAGCCGACCGCACCCGGGTCGGCGGGCGGCTGGCAACGGTCGGCGCGAGCGGCGTGCCGCTCGACCTCACCAGCGGCGCGCTGCCGGGGCTGGAGCTGACCGCGGAGCTGGCAGCGAGGGCGATGCGAGATCGGCTCCCGGGCCTGCTGACCGGGGATGGCTACCAGCCACAGGGATTGCCCGAGCTACGGCTCGCGGTCGCCGACTACTACGGCAAGCTGGGAGCGCGGACCGACCCGGAGCAGATCGCGATCACGACCGGCTCCCAGCAGGCGCTGCAGCTCCTGGCCGACGCCTTCATCGCCCCCGGCGACACCGTGCTGGTCGAGGAGTCGACCTACCGCGGCGCGATCGAGGTCTACCACAGCCACGGCGCCAAGCTGGTGCCGATCCCGACGGGCAGCGACGGCCCCGACCCGGAGGCGCTGCGGCGCCTGGTCGAGCGGCTTCGCCCGCGCGTCGTCTACATGCTGCCCACCGCCCACAACCCGACCGGATACGTCGTCCCCCCGTTGAAGGCGGCGGCGATCGCCGCGGTGCTGCGCGATTCGGAAGCGATGTTCTTCGAAGACGGGACCCCGGCCGACCTCGTCCTCGACCGCTCGCGGCCGCCGATCCCGATCGGTGCCGGGATCCCGCCCGAGCGCTGGATCGCGATCGGCTCGATCTCGAAGCTCTTCTGGGGCGGGCTGCGGGTGGGCTGGATCCGGGCCGTCGCCGGCGCCACCCAGCGGCTCACCCGGATCAAGACCGCCGCCGACCTCGGCACCTCGCTGGTCGGCCAGGCGGTGGCGACCGAGTGCCTGGGGGCTGCCGAGGAAGCGCGGGCGCAGCGCCGCGAGGAACTGCTCGCCGGCCTCGACGGCGCCGAAGCGCTGCTGCGCGAGCTGGCGCCGGAGTGGGAATGGGAGCGCCCGCAGGGCGGCAGCGCCCTCTGGGTACGGATCCCCGGGGCCGACACCAAAGCGCTGGCCGAGGTCGGGCGGCGCAACGGCGTCGCCGTCATCCCCGGCGCCTTCTTCTCCCCCGTCGATGGCCTCGGCGACCGGATCCGGATCCCCTTCTGGGGGGACGGCGGGGAGCTGCGGGCGGGGCTCGAAGTGCTGGTCGCGGCGCAGTCGTAGAGCGCTCGCGGTCCGCGTCAGGCGGCCTCGAGGACGACCGCGAGCCCCTGGCCAACGCCGATGCAGAGGGTGGCGAGGCCGTAGCGGCCGCCGCTCTGGCGCAGCTCGTTGGCGAGGCGGCCGAGGATGCGGGCGCCGGAGGCGCCGAGCGGGTGGCCGATCGCGATCGCGCCACCGCGGACGTTGACCTTCTCGGGGTCGAGCTCGGGCCAGCCCTCGAGGCAGGCGAGCGACTGTGAGGCGAAAGCCTCGTTCAGCTCGACGCGGTCGATCTCCCCCCAGGTCAGACCGGCTTTGGCGAGCGCCTTGTTCGCGGCCTCCACCGGGGCGATGCCGAAGACGTCGGGGTCGACGCCGTGGACGCCGCGGGAGACGACCCGGGCCAGCGGCGCGATGCCGATCCGCGCTCCCGCCTCCTCGGAGCCGAGCAGCAGCGCCGAGGCGCCGTCGTTCAGCGGCGAGCTGTTGCCGGCGGTCACCGTCCCGCCCTCCTTGAAGGAGGGGCGCAGGTTCGCCAGCTTCTCCAGCGAGGTGTCGGCGCGGATCGACTCGTCGCGCTCGAGCTCGACGCCGGGGATCGGGACGACCTCGGGCAACGCGCCCTCCTCGTAGGCGCGCGCCGCCAACGTGTGGCTGCGCAGCGCGAACTCGTCCTGCGCCTGGCGCGGGATCGCGTAGATCTCGGCCAGCTTCTCGGCAGATTCGCCGAGGGTGATCGTCCACTGCGAGGGCATCTCCGGGTTGACCATGCGCCAGCCGAGCGTGGTCGAGTGGAGGGTCTCGGGGCCGGCGGGGTAGCCGCGGCCGGGCTTCAGCAGCACCCAGGGGGCGCGGCTCATCGACTCGACGCCGCCGACCAGGACCACCTCGGCGTCGCCGGTCTCGATCGCTCGCGCCGCCTGGATCGCCGCCTCGAGGCTGGAGCCGCAGAGGCGGTTGACGGTGGTGCCGGGGACCGTGGTCGGCAGGCCGGCGAGCAGCACCGCCATGCGGGCGACGTCGCGGTTGTCCTCACCGGCGCCGTTGGCGTCGCCGAAGATCACGTCGTCGATCGCCGCCGGGTCGAGGTCGGGGAGGCGGCCGAGCAGCGCCCGAACCACGTGGGCAGCGAGGTCGTCCGGGCGGACGCCGGCGAGGGCGCCTCCGTAGCGGCCGAAGGGAGTACGGACGGCGTCGTATAGGTACGCGGCACGGCTCATCGGGCTGGAAGGCTACGTGACGAGGAGCGCGGCGACCTTGCTCGCCCAAGAGGTGCCGGGCGGCCTGGGGCCGGAGCCGGGCGCGCGGCTCCGCCGCGCGCCCGGTATTCCACTAATCCTTGCTCAGGGATACACCAGAGACGAGGACACCAGCTGCATGTTCATGTTCTGGCTGGTGGCGTTGGTCCCGGCTGGAGCCGGCAGGCCCGAGGCAGTGTTCACCAGGCCGTTGATGCTGATCGGAATGAATCCGAACAGGGTCAGGACGCATCCATTCGCCCCCGGCGCGGCGAACGAGTTGTCCACCACGACGCCGTTGTTGAGTGTGAGGATCCCGTTTTCATCGCTTTTGAATTCGAACCGAGTTCCCGAGATCGGAGTGTTCGGCGGGGGTGGGCTCGTCGTATTTTCCGTCAAATGCAATTGGATCGGAGACGAGGGTGAACCCACGTAACAATTATTGCCCAGCACCGGGTTGATCAGATGCACCCGAATCGGCATGTTGAGCGTTGAGGTCAGGCTGGGAGGTCCGACCGCTTCGGTCACCGCGTAGAGCTGCAGTGCTTCGATGCTGAGGAAGTTGATCAGCCAGTCGAGGCCGGTCAGGCCGATAACCCCACCCGGCACCAGCTGTTTCACCGGCTTCAGCCCGCCTTTCGAGTTGGCCGCGAAACCACTGAGTTCGCCGTTGAAGCCACCACTCAGTGTGATCTGGTTTTTGATCGGGACATTCTTGTTCCCCATCTTGAAGTAGCCGCCATTGATAGTGGCGTGCGTACACACTTCGATCGTCGGGTTTTCAGACTGCGACGGACAGCCGGCGAACTGTTCGTAGCCCGGCGCCGGCGTGGTCGCAAGCGCTGATGGAGCTAGCACGGCCATCATTGCGGCAACAGCCGCAAAGACCGTCACTAGACGTGATTTGGTCCTCATAAATCCCCCTCTTGACTGGTTCTGCTTCTCCTTTGGACTGGCTTCCGACCCTCTAGTCATCCTGCATTGCGGAAACTAGTCACTCTGATTACTCAACGTTATCAGGGGTAGATGCTCCTGACGAGACCGGTCCGACGGAGGAAAGGCGATGCCGATGGAATTCCCCTAGGAGGGATTGGCGAAACTCCGCAGGCCAGTAGCCATGCGGGTTTGCGGGGGTAGCTGGATCACTGATACCTCGCTTTTGCAGGGATTTACCCCGTCTCCGGAGCGGAGGCGACGGTTGGCGCCGCCGCGTGGTCTACGATGCACGCATCGAGGGTGCAGATGCCTGCATCAAAGCCAAACTGAAGGGTTTTGCACGCATGAGTGACGAGAAGCAGTCGGAAATCGTCGGCGACGGTTCAGCAGCGGGTCGGGCAAAGGGCGGCTTCGCCCGCGCTCAGAAGATGACCGCGATGGAGCGACGCAAGAGTTCGAGCCACGCCGCTACCGAGCGTTGGAAAAAAGAGCGGGAGCTTGCCGATGCTGTTTGTGGCTCTCCAGATAAGCCGCTGCGGATCGGCGACATCGAGATCGGGTGCTACGTGCTGGCGGACGGGACTCGGGTCCTCACCCAGGCCGACTTTCTCGGGGCGCTGGGT
Source organism: Solirubrobacterales bacterium (assembly GCA_035693065.1). Taxonomy (GTDB): domain Bacteria; phylum Actinomycetota; class Thermoleophilia; order Solirubrobacterales; family 70-9; genus VAYN01. Next base: position 1,719 of record DASSHE010000019.1, on the reverse strand, counting down.
CGCCATCGCCGCGCCAAGAGCGCCCGGGACGGCAACGCTGCCCTGCCACCGATCCTCCAGGGCAAAACCATTGCCCCGTACATCCCACCGACGATTCTCGACAAGGCGAAGCCGATCACCTTCTCCCTTCCTCAAGGTGGTCGCGCTAGCGGATACAACGCCGAACTGCTGCCGGAGGTCTGCGAGGTGTACCTGAAAGCGCGCGAAGGCAAAGCGCGCGAAGGCAAAGCCCTTTCCACCCCGCAGGAAAAAATCGCCATGCAGGCGGAGATCATCATGCGCGGGCTGGCGACGGTCGGGATCATCGCCTTGGTTGACGAGGCGACCGGCTACCAAGACATTCGCGCCCGGGATGCGCTGGCGACGATCCTTGAGGAATTCATCGCCAAGGAGATCCAAGCCTACGTGCAGACGTTCCCGCCCGACTTCTACGGGGAGATGTTCAGGCTGCGGGGCCTGCCGTTCCCGGTCGAAACGGTCCACAAACCGCAGTACTTCGGCCACCTAACCAACGATGTTGTCTACAAGCGCCTCGCCCCTGGGGTGCTGGCGGAGTTGCAGAAGGCGACCCCGAAGGACGACAAGGGGCGGCGCAAACACAAGTACTTCCAGCGCCTGACCGCCAACATCGGCTACCCGAAACTCCGTGAGCACCTTGGCTCGGTGGTCACGCTGATGAAGATCAGCGCGGACTGGGATGACTTCATGGTCAAGCTCGATCAGATCCATCCAAGGGTGGAAGACACGATCCCGATGAAGATTGACGACGGCTCCATCAAGGTCAAGAAGTAGCCGTCAGAAGTACTGATTTTTCGCTTTCTAGAGCGGTTTACCGTCCGATCCGGTCGGTAGATTCTGCTCCAGAAATCGCAAAAGACGACCCCCGCGACGTTGGAGCGTCCGGGGGTCTGGCCTCACGAGGTGGAAGCTCGCGTGGCAGTTCCCGATGGTACCGCTGGCGGTACCGCGCAACTTGCAGTTCTTCTTGATTCGCCCGAGATCGGGCGCCTGATCGGGGAACTCGAAGCTACCCGCTGGACTGGCCGACCCGGCTACCCGATCCGCACGATGGTCGGGCTGGCGTTGGCGAAGTCGCTCTACGCGCTGCCGACGTGGACCAAAGTCGTCGCCCTGGTCGCCGACCACTGGCGCTTGCAGCGGGTCCTCGGCTGCGAGGGCGACCCGCCGAGCAAGTGGGCCGCTTACCGCTTCGCCGAAAAGCTGCGCGACAACGGGGACTCGGTGGGGCGCTGCATCGACGCCGTCGTCGAAGGACTGAAAGCGAAGCTGCCGACCTACGGGCGCGACCTCGCCATCGACGCGAGCGATATGCCCGCCTACGCGAACGGCCAGCGCTACGTCTACAAGGGTGGGCCGGAACGCAACTGGCACACCGACCCGGATGCAAGCTGGGGGCATCGCTCGGCGGTCTCGACTCGCAGGGGTGGCGGCTTCTACGGCTACCGGCTGCACGCCGCCGTCTGCGCCGCCACCGGCCTGCCGGTCGCGTGGGAGGTCGCGACCGCGAAGGAGCATGAAACCCTCTTGGTGGCGCCGCTGATCGAGACGGCCCGGCGCCGAGGCGCGACGGCCGCGACGGCCGCGCTCGATAAGGGCTATGACATTGAGCGCATCCATACCGAGTGCATGGAGCGCGACTGCCTGCCGCTGATCCCGTTGAAGCAGACGCCCGACGTGAAGCGCGGCGACCACCGACCG
>DASSHE010000018.1:0-42443 GCA_035693065.1 Solirubrobacterales bacterium | reverse complement strand
TGGATTCGAACCAGCGACCGTCGGATTAGAAGTTCAGCCGGGAAGCGTCCAAAGGGGCGAATCTGGTCTATGGAGTTCGATCCTGTCCAAGGAGTTCGGCTGAGTTCGCTGGAGTTGGGGACCAATTTCGGGACCAAGTTTCAGCGGATCATCGAACCTCAGTCGCAACGTCGAACTCGAGCCATTCGATCGACGGTCAACGCAAGCCAGCTCAGTCTGCGTCTTCCCTAATGGCCCCGCTTCGCAAATTCCATGAATTCGGTGGCGTGCCCATCTCCAAGCTTTGTGCAATCTCCGATGGCTGCTTCCGTTTCGCTTCGTATTGCTCCGCGAGTTCTCTTGCCTTCAGGTATTCGACACGTCGTTTCTCGCGGTATGCCCTGAACTCAAGGTCAACCCCGTACAAGCGTTTGGCAACGAAAAGCAATGCAGCCAAACCCGGGAACGTGAGGGAGCCGAGAATCAGCTCAATCTCAAATGGGCTTCCATACTGCAGCCTCTTGATAGGCGTCATCTCGCTTCGACTAACCCCGACGCTCCCGGTACCGGCGGCGCCCGCCACAGCGGCAATAGACGAGAGCAGAGAGCGAAAATCCCCAAATCTGGGGTAACTGTCTACATGCGCCGGATCAATTCCTAGCTCGTTGTATTCGCGCGCTAGGAAAAGAGCGGGCGCCGAAGGCGGCTCGAACACGAAGACAAGGTCTAGATGAAGTCCTGCCGCAACATCATGTCTGGACGCAACACTCTCGGGCACAAACCTGATTATCGCGACTCAGGCCCCCCGAGGATCACACCGGTACCGAAAGCAGGCGGCTGCGGGACAGTGTCGCCGTGGGCACGACCTTGCCGTGCCCACGAGGTTTCTCAGCGCCCCCGGCTGGATTCGAACCAGCGACCGTCGGATTAGAAGTCCGGTGCTCTGTCCACTGAGCTACGGGGGCTCGGCCCGAGCGTAGAGGCTCGGGGGGATTGACAGCGGAGTTCCCAATCGGAGTTAGTATCGGCCCATGGCGGTCAAGCTTCATCGCTGCTCGCTGATGTGGGTGAAGATCGGGGCGCACCCGTGCTGGCGGGTGCAGAAGGCCCTGGACGAGGCGGGGATCGAGTACGAGCTGGTCACCGAACCGGCGAGCCCGCGCAAGCGGGAGGGGATCGAGGAGCTCTCGGGACAGCGGAAGTACCCGGTGATCGAGTTCGAGGACGGACGCACGTATCGCGAGGAGTCCAAGGACATGGCCGCCAGGATCCGCGCCGGCAAGCTCTTCGAGTCCTGAGCGTGCCGACCGTCGCCACCCCCACCGCCGAGCTGCACTACGAACGCCGCGGCGCTGGGGAGCCGTTGCTGCTGATCCAGGGCATGAGCGGCACCCACCTCGCCTGGGGAGAGCCGTTCCGCGCGCCGCTGGAGGAGGCCTTCGACGTCGTTGCCTTCGACAACCGGGGGATCGGGCTCTCGGCGCCGATCGACGGGCCCTTCACGATTGCCGAAATGGCCACCGACACGGTCGGCTTGCTCGACGCGCTGGGAATCGAGAGCGCCCACGTGGTCGGCATCTCGATGGGCGGGATGATCGCCCAGGAGCTGGCCCTCGCCCACCCCGGGCGACTGCGCTCGCTGACCCTCGGCTGCACCTACTGCGGCGGCCCCGGCTCGCGGCTGATGCCGCAGGAGAACGCCGAAAAGCTGCTGGGCGGACTCAGCTCGGGTGATCGCGAGAAGGCGATCCGGGCCGCTTGGGAAGTCAACCTCTCCCCCGCCTTCCGCGCCGAGGAGAGCCGCTTCGCCGCCTTCCATGAGATGGCGACCAAGGTCCCCGCGGCGAAACAGACGATCGAACTGCAGGCGCAGGCGGTCTTCGGCCACGACACCCAGGGGCGGATCGGCGAGATCGCGGTGCCGACCCTGATCGTGCACGGCGACGAGGACGGCGTCCTCCCCTTCGCCAACGGCGAGCTGATCGCCTCGCTGCTGCCGGCGGCCCGCTTCGTGGCCTTCGCCGGCGTCGGCCACATGTTCTGGTGGGAGCAGCCCGAGCGCTCGGCCGGGCTGATCCGCGAGCACGCGCTCGCCGCCAGCGCCGCCTAGGCGCCGCGGCTCATTCTTCGATGCCCTGGACCAGCGGCCCGTTGACCTGTGGCCGCTTTTCCGGCTTGCAGGTGCTTGGGTCGAGCTTGCCGAGGACCTTGAAGACGTAGTCGGGCTCCGGCGTCACCGTCGGCTCGGCGATCAGCTCCTTCAACGCCGGGTCGCTCTTCACCCAGGCGTAGATCGGGAACTGGTACGGGTTCTTGTATTCGGAGTTGTAGGGGCCGACGTCCTCGGTGTACTGGCTCATCACCAGGTAGTCGTATTCGCCTTCGTTGATCAGCTTCCGTAGCTGCGGGCAGCTGGTCGGCAGCCGGTTCGACCCGCGCGGGCCGCGGTCGCCGATGTATTCGACGGTGTTGCTCGCGTCGTTCCCGTAGAAGCCGTACTGGCCGAAGATGATCTCGCTCGAGCCGATGATGCCGATCCGCTGGTCGTGCAGCTTCTGAGTGAATTCGTAGGCTTCGCGCGGGCCGCCTTCGCCGAGGAAGGGCAGCGGGTTGACGTAGTGCTGGTCGGCGTACTGGACCTGCTGCGCCCGCCCCAGCACCACCGCCAGCAGCACCACCGCCGTCGCCCCGCCGACGACGACCAGCCGGCTCGCCCGCCCCCGCGTCCGCAACAGCGACAGCCCCGCCGGCGCCCAGACCAGCGCCAAGGTGAGGAAGATCGTGCCGAGGATGTAGGTGGTGAACCAGCGCGGCGTCGTCAGGACGGTGATCGCGTAGACGCCGCTGAGGAAGATCAAGGTCATCCAGGCGCGGCGATCGGGCGCTCGCAGCGGTCGGGCGATAGGCAGCATCACCATCGCCAGCACCAACCCTGGCGCCAGGTAGCGGGTGTTGGTGAAGAACCCGGTCGGCGAACCCTCCTGCCCGGCCGCGGTCAGCGGCGTGAACAGGTAGACGGCGGCCGTGAGCAGCGCCGCCACCGCGATCACCCGGAGGATCTTGTTGCGCGAGCGCCAGGCGATGTAGACGACCGTGCTGACGGCGATGATCAGGATCAGCGGCCAGAGCGGCCCGAAGGCGTTGTCGAGCTCGGGGAAGAACCAGCGGCGGTAGATCGTCGGGTCGGTGAGGTAGTGCGCCACCGCGAACCGCGGCCGCGGGTCGAGCGGCATCTGGTCCGGCGTCGGCAGGCCGAGCGGGCCGAACTTGGTGATCGGGATCGGGTTGCCGCCAGTCTTGATCGCCGCCCGCAGGTACCAATAGCCGCCGACGACGAGCATCGGCAACCCCATCACCCAAGTGGTCGTCCAGCGCCGGCCGCGGCCGCTGAAGACGATCACGCCGATCGTGATCGCCACCACCGGGACGAGGAAGGTCGTCTTCACCGAGGCGGCAAGACCGGCGGCGATCCCCGCCATCACCAACGGCCCCTTGTCGAGCAGCGCCGCCCCACGCTCGGGCGCGTCCTGGACGGCGCCGGCGGCCGGCGCCCGCCGCTGATGGCCGTTGATCAAGAAGGCGACGAAGGCGAGCAGGAAGGCGAGGCCCATGATGTCGTTGCGCCCCTCCCCCGGCTGGGTTTCGATCATCACCCCGGCGTCGAGGACGATCGCGGCGGCGACCAGCGTCGCCGGGCCGACCTTGTAGGGGCGCCCAACGCACCAGGCGGCGAGCAGCGCGATCGCCAGCCAGAAGAGGTTGATCAGCGGCGAGAGCCAGTCGCTCTTGAAGAGGACGATGCCGGCAGCGTGGACCAGTTCGCTGCTCTGCGGGTAGTACCAGGCCGCGAGCCGCAGCGGGTCGGTGAAGTGGAGGTGGACGGTCGAGTGGGTCTGGGCCATCCAGGCCGCGAACGGCATGTGGTACCAGGTGGTGTCGCCGCCGAACATGCCGAAGTCGAGGCTCGACTGGGCGGGGAAGGTCCACTCGGCGACGGTGAAGGAAGCGACCCCGAGGGCGATCATCAGCGCCAGGTTCTCGACCCGCGGCGCTGCCACCTCGAGGCGCTCGCCGTCCCGCGGCGCCTTCGCCCGACCCAGCGCGGCGGCGCCGAGGCCGGTGGCGATGCAAAAGACGATCGTCCAACCGAGAGTGAGGATGCTGAGGGTGCCGAGGATCTCCAGAGAGACGACCAGCAGCGCGACCGCGATCACTCCCTCCGCGAGCCGCGCCAGGGCGCCGGAGAATTCGGGCACGATCCAGCGCCGCAGCCAGTAGCCGCCGAGGCCGAGCGCCGCGACGATGCCGATCACGGCGAGGCAGCCGACTATGTAGGAGCCGAAGGACGGTGCCACGGAGGGCGGGATGCTATTCGGCCCGCCCCCGGGGCACCGGCGCGGCTAGGTGGTCGCGGCGGGGATGCTGCAACTGACGCCGGTTCCGGCCAGGCCGCAGTAGCCGTTCGGGACCTTGTGCAGGTACTGCTGGTGGTAGTCCTCGGCGTAGTAGAAGGGGCCCGCGGGCGCGATCTCGGTGGTCACCGGCTCGTGCCCGGCGGCCCGCAGCGCCCCGTCGTAGGCATCGCGCGCCATCTCCGCCGTCGCCTTCTGCCTGTCGTTGGCGAAGTAGATGCCGGAGCGGTACTGGGTGCCGACGTCGTTGCCCTGGCGCATGCCCTGGGTCGGGTCGTGCTCCTCGAAGAAGACCTTGAGCAGGTCCGCGTAGGAGATCTTCTGCGGGTTGAAGGCGACCAGCACCGCCTCGGCGTGGCCGGTCTTCGCCGTGCAGACCTCCTCGTAGGTCGGGTTCGGGGTGGTCCCGTTCATGTAGCCGACCGCCGTGGTGTAGACGCCGTCGAGGCTCCAGAACAACCGCTCCGCCCCCCAGAAGCAGCCGAGCGCGAAGTAGGCGACCTCGATCCCCTCCGGGAACGGCGGCTGCAGCGGCGTGCCCAGCACCGCGTGGGTCGCGGGCACCTCGAAGGCGGGCTCGCTGCGCCCCGGCAACGCCTCCTCCGCGGCAACCATCTTCGTCTTCTCCGGGTGCATCATCGTCATCAGCTTTCCGAGTCTGTTCATCTGTCGTTTCCTCCTGCCAGACACGTTACGCCGAAGGCCTTACGGGCGGGTGAACTCACCGCGGGCACAGTCCCGAATCTTCAGCCGACTTTCGTCCGGCCCGCCGGGATCTGCCGTACCGCGCTCTATCCTGGCCCCGCTCTAATCGACCGAATACACAGGGGAGAGAGATGAAATCACTTAGATGGACCCTGGCCTTGGCCGTTGTCCTGGCATTAGGCACTACCACCGCGGCGCAAGCGGCGCCGGTGACCTTCGGCGCCAGTCTGGCTTCGCCGTTCGAAGCGGGGGAAGCCTCCGGAGGCAGCGGCACCTTCGCCAACCTCGCCTTCGGCGAGCCGGGCGCGCGACCCACGTCTCCGGTAACCGGCGTGATCATCAGCTGGCGCCTGGGCGACGCCAACGGCCCATTCCGGCTTCGCGTGCTGCGGCCAAACGGCGGCGCCTACACCGCCGTCGGCTCGAGCGCAATCGAGGTCGCCACTGGCGGACCGGGCTCCGGGATCCAGACCTTCACGGCCGCGGTGCCGATCCAGGCCGGGGACCTGATTGGGCTCGACATCAACAACGGCAACAAAATTGGCGTCCACCGGGGCGATCCCGCAGACGTTGCGGCCGTCTGGATACCGCCGATCCTCGACGGCGCGACCCTCCCCTTCGCCGCCTCCGAAAACGAACTGGAAGTTGCTTTCAACGCAACCGTGCAGCCCGCCCCGACGGTCGCGCTGATCGCGCCGGCCTCCGGTTCGATCAAGGGCGGGAGCACCGTGACGATCGCCGGGACGGACTTCGCCAACGTCACCGGGGTCAGCTTCGGCAGCGTGCCCGCGAAAAGCTTCGCGGTCACCAGCGAAGGTCAGATGACCGCGGTCGCGCCGGCGGCGAAAAAAGCCGGCAAGGTCGACGTCACCGTCACCACCATCGCCGGCACCACCCCCGTGGTCGCCACCGACAAGTTCAACTACAAGGCGTGCGTGGTCCCGAACCTCCAGGGCAAGAAGCTGAAAGCAGCGAAGAAGAAGCTGCACAAAGCGCTCTGCAAGGTCGGGAAGGTGAAGCTGAAGAAAGGCGTCACCGCGAAAAGCGGAAAGGTCGTCAAGCAGGGCCCGAAGGCCGGCAAGCAGCTCGCGCCCGGCACGAAGGTGAACGTCACCCTCGGCTAGCCCCGGGACCGCGAGTCCGCGTCGGTGCGCCATATAGGGGCACTCACGCGGACTCGCGGTTTCGGGCCGGCCGAGGAGGTAGCGTCAGCGTCATGGCCTGCCTCGTCGTCCTCCTCGCCTTCCTCTCGCCGCGGCTGGCGCTGTTCTTCATCTTTCTTTTCTCGGATCTGCTCAGCCGCGCCTTCGATAGCTGGTTCGTCCCCTTCCTCGGCTTCTTCCTGCTGCCCTGGACGACGCTCGCCTATGCGGTGATGTGGGCCAGCTCGGACCGCGTCTCCGGCTTCGAGTGGTTCATCGTCATCCTCGCCTTTGCCGTCGACCTCGGCTCCTACGCGAGCCGCGGCCGCTTCCGCCGCGACTGACGGCCGCGACCGAAGCGGGCCCTCGCGTCCCGGCCCGGCCCTCCCTACTCCTCCGCGGGATAGGCGAGGTGGATCTGGCGCTTGGAGAGAACGATGAACGATCGCCGCCTCGTGCTCCCGTCCTCAAGCGAGGTCACCGAGACATCCGTCAGCGGGATGAATCTCATGTCGTTGCGGTTGAGCGAGTCCGAGAAGCGACTTTGATAGCCGGCTGGTGGCAGCGCCAGATCACCGACGATCAGCTGCCGCCCTGTCTCGAAAGCCACCCTTTCCACGCGCCTCTCCGTGCTGCCCACCGCTTCCGGGCGCGCGTCGTGCAATGCCTCGTCCATCCGATTCCTCCCATGGAACTCGATTTCCCCAACCGATCCCCACCTGCTCTACCGAGGCGAGAGCCTGGACCCTCGCCTCGACAATCTGCCCACTATCTCCGGTGGAAGCGACCTGGTCAAGCACCGGGCCGAGCCCGAGCCGAGTTCAGGCCTCGGTCGGGTAAGCGACGCGAATGTGGCGCTTGGAGAGCAGTAGGAAGGGAAGCTCGGTCTTGGTGCCGTCGGCGAGCGAGGTCAGCTCGACGTTGGTCAGCGGCACGAAGTCGAACTCGCCGCGGTTGAGCGAGTCCGAGAACCGGCTCTGATAGCCAGCCGGCGGCAGGGTCAGGTCGCCGGCGACGAGCTGGCGGTCGGTTTCGAACACAGCGCGCTCGACCCGGCGCCGCGTCGGCGTCGCCTCAACCGCCCCCTCTTGACCTATGTCCGGTCTGTCCACGAGATCCACCTACGGGTGGTTTTCGGCTCCCGCCGCCGAAAACTTGACCCCAGCGGTGGGAAGACACCCCGTCTAATCGCCGTGCTGGGCAGCTTTCTCCCGCACCTGCGCCTTCTCCTCGAGCGTCATTGCACCCGGATGCCCGTCCCCGGGCCAGGGCGAGAGGACCAGGAGCAACCGCGCCTCGCTGCGGGCGACGATCGTCCGCCGCTCCCCCGGGGAGAACTCGAAGAGGTGGCCAGCGCTGGCACTGGCGAAATCGCCCTCACCGGCGGTCACGTCGACATCGCCGTCGACGACGATGACGCGGGCCCGCTCATGGACCTCGTGCTCCTGCAGCTCCTCGCCCTGCGGCAGGCGCAGGAGGATCGTCCGCGCATCCTCCGCCGAGGCGAGGATCCGCGGCTGGTGCGCGTCGACGTCGACCGACTTCAGGTCCCAGCTCTCCATCTACAGCCTCCTTGCCGATGTACTTCAGATAGGCCCAGCTTCCCCTACCCGTTCGCCCGACGCAAACCGCTAGAGCGTCAGGATATTAGGTTTTCCCTAATAAACTGTTTTGTATTAGCCGGCAGCTAATACGAGTACGGCCGCCACAGCGGCGATCAGGACGCTGGTGAAGGTCCCGATCAGGAAGTACTCGGTTATCGAGTCCAGCTTCGGACCGGAGGCATCGACGTCCCGCAGCTCGCGGAACCGCAGCAACCCCTTCGCAGCGATCACGAACCCCGCCCCGGCGAAGCCGCCGGCAACCACCGAAGCCGCGACGAGAAGCCGCTCCATCGGCCCCAGCAGCCGCCCTCCCCGCAGCCTGATTTCGCCCTCGTCAGCCGGAGACTTGGTCGCCGCGAGGGTGTAGCGAACCAGGCGGTTGCCGGTCGCCAGGATGAACAGGGTCGCGCCGACGCCGAGGAGGAACTGGTCGACCGAGACCGAGCGGGTGAAGCCGAAGGCGAGGGCGCCATACCAGCGCTCCAAATCCCCTGCGACCGGGTCGACGGCGCCGCTGACCCCGACCAGACAGAGGACGACGGCGAGCACGAGCCCGAGCGCCAGCTCCGGCTTCTTGTCGGCCCCGGGGATCAGGTCGTAGCCGAGCCAGAGACCGAGGAGCGCCAGGGCGAGGGCGGCGGCGAGGAGAACCGACAGCGGCGCCATCCCGCTCAAGGCGGCAACCAGGGCGACCGCCGCGGCCCCAGCGCCTGCCGCGACCGCCGTCCGGGCGGCTGAGACGTTCCGCTCCGGCGACCAGCGCACGAGGTCGCCGACCCCGAAGCCGATCAGCCCGAGAGCCAGCAAGATCACTGGAAGAGACCCTCGAGCTGGCGCTGGGAGGCGAGGACGGCGAAGGCGTTGCTACGCGAGAGGCTCTGCGACACGGCCCCCTGGGTGGTGCCTTCCTCAGCCGCGATCTCGGCCTGCGATTTCCCGAGCAGCAATCCGTAGAGCCTGTTGCGGGTCTGCCGCTTCATCCGGTCCACCATGGCGTCGCGACAGAGTAGGAAGGAGTTGAGAGCGGCCTCCTCCCCCCGCCGCTCGCGGGGCCAGTCCTCGCCGCCGAAGAAATAAGTCCGCACGTAATGAGAGGAGGGTTGCTCGGCAAGCTCGCGGCAAGCGTCGATCGCGTCCCTCGCCGCCCACCAGCCGGGGCCGTCCTGGGTCACCGGCACTCGCCGGGTGAAGACCATCACCTCCCCGAAACCCAGCCCGTAGCGGGTGTCGACTCCCGCCCCCAGCAGTTGCAGGCGCAGCAGCAAGCTGGCCCCCGTGGCCTCCGCCGCGCTCATGAAGCAGCCCTGGAACTCGTCGCCGATCGTCGCTTCCAGCGGCTTGCGGGTGCCGTAGAGCCCGTTCACCGTGGCCAGAGCGGCCTTCAGATGTTCCTGCAGCTCGACCCGGTTGGCGCTGCGGCGGGATTCGATCACGTCGCCGATCAGGGTGTAGAGGGCGGCCTTGGCCATGTATTAGAAAATAACTAATAATCTCGCCAAGATTAGCTTTTATCTAATACGCAACGCGCCTTTCAGGAGCGGCGGAACAGTCGGGGCGCCCGGATTCGAACCGGGGACCTCCGCCACCCAAAGGCGGCGCGCTACCAGGCTGCGCCACGCCCCGACCAAAGGCAAGTGTAGGTTCTGCGGCAATGGCGGAGGTGCTCCCGTTCAACGCGCTCCATTACGACCTCGGCAAGGTCGGCTCGCTCGACGCGGTGGCAGCGCCTCCCTACGACGTGATCGACGCCGCCGGCCGGGCGGCTCTGCTGGCCCGCTCGCCCTACAACGCGGTCGCGATCGACCTGCCGAAACCGTTCGATCCGGCCGACCCCGACAGCGACCCGAGTGGCGACCCTTACGCCGAGGCGGCCGCCCGGATCGAGACGTGGCGCACCGAAGGGGCGCTGGTCCAGGACGAGGCGCCCTCGCTCTGGGCGATGACCCAGGACTACACCGCCCCCGATGGCAGCAGCCATAGCCGCAACGGGATCCTCGCCCGGGTCCGGGTCGAGGACTACGAGAGCGGCACCGTGCGCCCCCACGAGCGCACTCACCCCGGCCCGCTGCTCGACCGCCTCGAGCTGACCCGCGCCAGCGGCTACAACCTCTCGCCGATCTTCTCGCTCAGCACCGAGGACGCCTGGCCCCTGGTCTCCTCCTCCCTGCCCGACCAGCCCTGGGGAGAGGCGAGCGACGAAAGCGGCACCGTCAACCGGCTCTGGAAGGTCGACGACCCAACCATCCACGCCGCCGTCAGCGAGTGCCTCGCCGCGGCCCAGTTGCTGATCGCCGACGGCCACCACCGCTACGAGACCGCGCGCGCCTTCCGCGACGAGGTCGGCGGCGAGGGCCCGCACAACTACACGCTGATGTCGCTGACCGGGCTCGACGACCCCGGCCTCCTCGTCTTCCCCACCCACCGCCTGCTCTCCGGCTTCGCCGGCGACAGCGAGCGCCAAACGCGCCTCGGCTCCGGCCTGCGCGAGCTCTTCGAGGTGACCGAGGTCCCCCGCGAGGAGATCGACCCGGCCGGTGAGGAGGGGGTCGGCGTCTTTGGCCTCTACGACTCCTTCCACAAGCAGGCTTTCCGGCTGCGGCTGAAGGACCTCGGCGAGGTCGACCGCCGCCTCGAGGGCATGCCCGAGTCCTACCGCCGCCTCGACTCGGCGATCCTCGAGACCCTCGTGCTCAAGGGCCTGGCCGGGATGGACGACCACGACATCGACGAGCGCCGCGGCCTCGAATACGCGAAGACCGTCCCCGACGCCCTGGCGATGGTCGACAGCGGCGGCTACGACGTCGCCTTCATCCAGCGCGGGGTCCCGGTCGAGCAGGTGAAGGCTATCTGCAACACCGACGCGGTGATGCCGCCGAAGTCGACCTTCTTCTTCCCCAAGGTGATGACCGGCTTCGCCTTCAACCCAGTTCGCTAGCCGTGGTCAAGATCTACACCAAGAAGGGCGACGACGGGACCACCTCGCTTTGGTATGGCGGCCGCGTCCCCAAGCACCACGGACGCACCGACGCCTACGGCACCCTCGACGAGGCCTGCTCGCAGCTTGGCGTCGCCCGCGCCCTCTGCGGCGACGGCGCCGACGAGCTCGCCGCCGACATCCTCCGCCTCCAGGACGACCTCTTCATCGCCGGCGCCGAGCTGGCAACCGCGCCGGAGGCGGCGGACCGGCTCGAGGACGGGATCAGCCGCACCACCGAGGAGATGGTGAGCGAGATCGAGCGGCGGATCGACCGCTACATGGCCGCGGTCGACCTGCCGCCAAAGTTCGTCCTCCCCGGCGGCAACCAGCTCTCCGCCCAGCTCGACGTCGCCCGCACGACGATCCGGCGCGCCGAGCGGCGGATCTCCGAACTGAACGAAGCCGGACAGCTTGCCAGCGAGACCGTGATCCACTTCGTCAACCGCGCCTCCGACCTCGCCTTCGCGATGGCGCGCTTCGCCGACGTCGACGACCCGGCGCTGTTCGAGGGGCGCGACCGGGAGCGCTAGTGAAGGTCGTCGCCCGTCGCATCGATGGCTACTCGAACGAGGTCCACCTCGAGGGTCGCCACGAGCTGATCGTCGACGAGCCGGCTGAGAAAGGCGGCGCCGACAGCGGGCCGCGGCCGACCGAGCTGCTGGGCGCCAGCCTCGCCGGCTGCATCGCGATCACGATGGAGATGTACGCCGAGCGCAAGGACTGGGACCTCGGCCACACCGAGGTCGCGGTGGAGATCGGCTACGAGGGGCCGGTGCCGAGGAGCTTCGACGTTTCGATCAGCCTGCCGCCCGAGCTCGACGCCGAGCAGCGCCGCCGGCTGCTGGTAATCGCGACCAAGTGCCCGGTCCACAAGGTCCTCGCCGGCGAGGCCGCGGTGACCGTGACCGAGCACCTGGGCCAGGACTGATGGACCTCGGGCTGGCCGGCCGCGGCTGCCTCGTCACCGGTGCCAGCGCCGGGATCGGGCGCGAGACGGCGCTGCAGCTCTGCGCCGAGGGCGCCAACGTGCTCCTGGTCGCCCGCAACGAGGAGCGGCTGCGGGCAGCGACCGAGGAGGCGGCTCGGGCGGGCGCCGAGGCGAGCGGCGCCGCGGCAGCGCTCGTGCTCGACGTCACCGCCGCCGACGCCGGCGAGCGGATGCTGGCCGCGGCCGAGGATCACTTCGGCTCCCTCGACGTCCTCGTCAACAACGCCGGCGCCGCCAGTTGGCGCGACCTCGACGACGTCCCGGAGGAGGACTGGCGCGCCCAGTACGAGCTCAGCGTGATGGCGCCGCTGCGGGCGATGAGGGCGGCGATCCCGGCGATGGCCGAGCGCGGCTGGGGCCGCGTCGTCAACGTCTGCTCGACCGCCGGCAAGCGTCCCTCGGCGGCGATGCCGGAGTACTCGGTCGCGAAGGCGGCGGAGCTCTCGCTCTCCCGCCTCTTCGCCGACCGCTACGCCAAGAGCGGCGTCCTCGTCAACGCGATCGCCCCCGGCCCGACGACGTCGGAGATGTGGATGGCGCCGGGCGGTCTCGCCGACGAATCGCGGGAGCTGGCCGGGTTGGAGAGCCGCGAGGAGGCGGTCGCGGTGGCCGGCTCGAAGCGGCCGATCGGGCGCCTTGCCGAGCCGGCCGAGATCGCCTCGGCGATCGTCTTCCTCTGCTCCGAGCGCGCCTCCTACGTCGCCGGCGCAGCGTGGTCCGTGGACGGCGGCACCGTCCAGGTGATCATCTGACCGAGCTAGCGAACCTGCTGCTGTCGCCCGAGGAAGCGGTGGCGATGGGCGGCCGGGGGACGCAGGCGGCGGTGCTGGTGGCGCTCTACGGCTGGCCCGCGGAGCCAGGGCTGATCTTCACCGAGCGGCCGGCCGACATGCGGCGGCACGCCGGCGAGATCTCCTTCCCCGGCGGCCGCCAGGACCCCGATGACGCGGACCTGACGGCGACGGCGCTGCGCGAGGCGGCCGAGGAGATCGCCCTCGACCCCGCCGCGGTCGAGCTGGCCGGCGCCCTGGTGCCGGTCTCGACCTTCGTCACCGGCTACCGGGTCCACCCCTACGTTGGCCTCGTCCCGCACCCGCGCGAGCTCGACCTCGCTCCGAACCCGGGCGAGGTCGAGACCGTCCTCACCTTCTCCTTGGAGCTGCTGCGCGAGGGCTACGAGATGCGCCGCCTGATCCGCCGCGGCGTTCCGATCCACACCCCGACCTACGAGGTCGAAGGCCACCTGATCTGGGGCGCCACGGCGAGGATCCTCGGCGACTTGCTGGAGCGCCTGCGCTGAGGCGCCCCAGCGGTCGCGGCTAGCTCTTAGACGGGTCCGGAACTATCCGGATGTATGGCTTCGGCTCCTCCCAGTCGCCGAAGATCTCCTTCGCTTCGTCGTTTTTCACCGAGCCGGCGATGATCACGTCGTCGCCGCGGTTCCACTGCGCTGGCGTCGCCACTTTGTGGTTGGCGGTGAGCTGCAGCGAGTCGATCACCCGCAGCACCTCGTCGAAGTTGCGGCCGGTGGTCATCGGGTAGACGAGAATCAGTTTGATTTTCTTGTCAGGGCCGATGACGAAGACGTTGCGGACGGTCTGGTTGTCGGCCGGCGTGCGATCGCCGGGGTCGCCGGAGACGTCGGCCGGCAGCATCCCGTAGGCCTTCGAGATCTCGAAGGCGGCATCGCTGATGATCGGGTACTCGGGTCGAGATCCCTGGGTCTCCTCGATGTCGTCGACCCAGCCCTCGTGTTTGTCAATCGGGTCGACCGAGAGGCCGATGATCTTGACGCCGCGCTTCTCGAACTCCGGCTCGATGCTGGCCATGTAGCCGAGCTCGGTCGTGCAGACCGGGGTGAAGTTCTTCGGATGGGAGAAGAGGACGGCCCACGACCCCTCGATCCAGTCGTGGAATTTGATCCGGCCCTGGGTGGTATCCGCCTCGAAATCCGGGGCCACATCACCAAGCTTCAAGCTCATTTTGCACTGCTCCTCTCGCGCTCTTCTCCTATTACCTGAATTCCCATCCGAGTTTAGACCTTTAGGTTTGCCGGCCGGTCAGGATCGCCTCTACAGCGGCTTTCAGGTCGTCCCCAGGCCCGGCGATCGTGACCGGGATCCGCCAGGTCCGGCTCGCCGCCCGCACCAGCTCGGCGCCCGCCTCGCTCCCCTCGTAGACGACACCGCGAACCGGCGTTTCCACCAGGTGTTCGAGCAGCCGCTCCAGCCGCGGCCCGTGGATCGCCGCCAGCTCCTCCTCGCTGCCGCTGGCGCGGCCGAGCAGCAGCACCAGGACGGCAACGTCATCGACCAGCTCGAGGATCGTGCCCGGGCGGTCCGGGTCCGCCAGCGCCGGCTCGATCCCCGCCGCCGCAATCGCCTCCAGCCCCTCCTCGCGGCGGCTGGTCCCGCGCACCGCCCAGCCGCTCGCCAGCAGCTCCTCCCCCAGCTCCCGGCCGCGGCAGCCGCAGCCGACGATCAGCGCTCGCGCCACTCGCTCGCCCCGGCTAGCTCGCCTGGAAGGGTCCGCGCCCGCGCAGGCGGACGCGCTCGTCCTCGGCGACGGAGGAGTGCAGGTCCGCCTCGGTCATCTCGGGGGCGCCGCGGCGGCGGCGCATCTCGTTCTGGGCCTCGAGCATCTGGCGGACGTCGTCGATCTCGTTCTGGGCCTCGACCTCGGGCGACCGGGTCGGCGTCCAGTGGACGAGGCTGGCCGAGCTGCCGGGGTAGAAGTGGCCGACCAGCAGCAACACCCCGACCATGAAGGCCACCATCGCCAAGGTTCCAAGGACGAACAGCACCCCTCCAGGATACGGTCCTCCGCCCTCCGAGAGCGCCGCAAAGGCGGTAGCCTCGCTGGCCGTGAACGGAGCCTTCGAGGAGCTGGCGAGTGTCGACGGGGCGATCACCCCGACCGCCGAGGCGACGATCGGGCTCAAGGACGACGGGCTCTACCGCGGCGACGGCGCCTTCGAGGTGATCCGCCTCTACGGCGGCAAGCCCTTCGCCCTGGTCGACCACCTCGACCGGCTCGGGCGCTCGGCGGGGGCAATTCAGCTCGACTTCGACCGCGGCGCGCTCGAGGCCGAGATCGACGCCCTGCTGGCGCGGGCCGGCGCCGTCGAGGGCCAACTGCGGCTGATCGTCACCCGCGGCGGCCGCCGCATCGCCGCCACCGAGCCGATCCCCGACCACCCCGAGACGCTCGCCCTGGCGACGGTCACCTACTGCCCGACGGTGATCCTCAACGGGGTCAAGTCGCTCTCCTACGCGGCCAACATGCAGGCGACGCGGATCGCCAAGAGCGAGGGAGCCGACGAGGCGGTGCTGATCCGACCCGACGGCACCGTGCTCGAGCCGCCGACCTCGGCGATCTTCTGGGTCTCGGCCGAAGGCGAGCTGCGGACGCCGGCGCTAACCGACGGCGTCCTCGAGTCGATCACCCGCGACCGGATGGTCAAGGCGCTGCACGTGGAAGAGGGAAGCTGGCACGTCGACGACCTGCGCGGGGCGAGCGAGGCCTTCCTCGCCTCGACCACGCGGGAGATCCAGGCAGTTTCCTCGGTCGACGGCACGATCTTCTCGGCCGCGCCCGGGCCACGCACCCAGGAGGCGCAGGGGGCCTTCGCCGAGACCCTGGGCAGGGAGTTACGAGAACTTTGAGCCGGTAGCGGCGCAACCAAGGGAGGCAGGGGTAGATGGACTTCCAGCTGAGCGACGAGCAGAAGCTGATCAAGGAGGCGGCACGGGAATTCGCCGAGCGCGAGATCCTGCCGCGGGTGCGCGACAACGACCGCGCCGGTCGCTTCGACCGCGAGCTGGCGCGAAAGCTCGGCGCGATCGGCTTCCTCGGGGCGCCGGTCGCCGAAGAGTACGGCGGCCGCAGCCTCGACTACGTCAGCTATGGCCTGATCGCCGAGGAGATCGGCCGGGCCGACTCCTCGGCCCGGACCGTCGTCTCGGTGGTCACCTCCCTGGTCGCCGGCCCGATCGAGAAGTGGGGCACCGAGGAGCAGAAACGCCGCTGGCTCCCCGGGCTTTGCTCCGGCGAGGGGTTGGGCTGCTTCGGCCTGACCGAGCCCGACACCGGCTCCGACGCCGCCAACCTCCGCACCCGCGCGACCAAGACCGAGACCGGTTGGTCGATCAGCGGCCAGAAGATGTGGATCTCGCTTGGCAACTTCTCCGAGGTGGCGCTGATCTTCGCCCAGACCGACCCCGAGAAGGGGCACCGGGGGCTCGCCTGCTTCCTCGTCCCCACCGAGAGCGAGGGCTTCACCACGCAGGAGATCCACGGCAAGCTCGGCCTGCGCTCCTCCGACACCGCCGAAATCTCGCTCGACGAGGTCGAGGTCGGCGAGGACGCCCTCCTCGGCGAGGTCGGCGACGGCTTCAAGGTGGCGATGAGCGCGCTCGAAAACGGCCGCTACAGCGTTGCCGCCGGCTGCGTCGGGATCTGCGAAGGCTGCGTCCAGTCGAGCGTCGAGTACGCCAAGGAGCGCAAGCAGTTCGGGGTGCCGCTGGCCCGCTTTCAACTGGTCCAGGAGATGATCGCCGAGATGATCCTCAAGCGCGACGCGAGCCGGATGCTGGTCCTCCGCGCGGGGCTGCTGAAGGACGAAGGCAGGCCGAACCTGACCGAGACCTCGGTGGCGAAGCTCTACGCGACCGAGGCGGCGGTCGAATGCGCCAACCTGGCGATCCAGGTCCACGGCGGCTCCGGCTACGTCGACGACTACCCGGTCGAGCGCTACCTGCGCGACGCCCGCGTCACCACCCTCTACGAGGGGACCTCGCAGATCCAGAAGCTGATCATCGGCCGCCAGGCGACGGGGATCAACGCGATGGTCCCGCTGGCGGAAAGCTGAGGCTGCGGTGGCGCTGGTCGAGGTCGCGATCGACGACTTCGGGGTCGCCCTGGTGCGGCTGAACCGGCCGGAAGCGCGAAACGCCCTCTCGCCGGAGATGCGGCTGGAGCTGGCAGGTGCCCTCGAGCGGCTCGACGGGGACGAGCGCGTCCGCTGCGTCGTGATCGCCGGCAGCGACGAGTTCTTCGCCGCCGGCGCCGACATCAAGGCGATGGCCGAGCGCCCCCTCGACGCCGCCCCCGACCCGGAGGGGATGCGTTTCTGGCTGCGGCTGGCGGCGGTCTCGAAGCCGACGATCGCCGCCGTTTCCGGTTACGCCTTCGGCGGCGGCTGCGAGCTGGCGCTCGCCTGCGACATGATCGTCGCCGACGAGAAGGCCCGCTTCGGCCAGCCCGAGATCACCCTCGGGATCATCCCCGGCGGTGGCGGCACCCAGCGCCTGGCGCGGGCGATCGGCAAGCAGCGGGCGATGGAGTACGTGCTGACGGGGCGCCGTTTCGACGCCAAGATGGCGGCCTCCTGGGGTCTCGTCAACAAGGTCGTCGGCAAAGGCGCCTGGCTGACCGAGGCGATCGAGCTGGCGCGGGTGATCGCCGAGCGCCCGCCGCTGGCGGTGCGGCTGGCGAAACGGGCGGTGCTCGCCGCCGCGGAGACGACGCTGGCCGAGGGGTTGGCGGCCGAGCGCGAGCTCTTCGAGCAGACGATGGCGAGCGAGGACCGGGTCGAGGGGATGACCGCCTTCCTCGAGAAACGCGAGCCGCGGTTCCAGGGCCGATGAGCGTCACCCGCGTCGGCGTCGTCGGCGCCGGCACGATGGGGCGCGGGATCGCCCAGGTCGGGGCGCTCGGCGGCTACGAGGTCGTCCTCTACGACGCCCACCCGGAGGCGGCCGAGGCGGGGGTCGTGGCGCTGCGGGAAGCGCTCGACAAGGGCGCCGCGCGCGGGCGCTGGAGCGAGGCCGAAGCGGCGGCGGCAGCGCGGCGGGTGCGGGTGGCGGAGTCCCTGGCGGAGATGCGGGGCTGCGAGCTGGCGATCGAGGCGGCGCCGGAGAAGCTCGAGCTGAAGCAGGACCTGTTCGCGAGCCTGGCGGAGGCGCTGGGTCCGGAGGCGGTGCTCGCGAGCAACACCTCCTCGCTGCGAGTGACCGACATCGCCGCCGGCGTCCCCCACCCCGAGCGCCTCGTCGGGATGCACTTCTTCAACCCGC
Source organism: Solirubrobacterales bacterium (assembly GCA_035693065.1). Taxonomy (GTDB): domain Bacteria; phylum Actinomycetota; class Thermoleophilia; order Solirubrobacterales; family 70-9; genus VAYN01. Next base: position 24,559 of record DASSHE010000018.1, on the reverse strand, counting down.
CGGTGCTGATGAAGCTGGTCGAGGTCGTCGCCACCGCGGTCTCCTCGGAGCCAGCGCTCGCCGCGGCCACCGAGGTCGCCGAAGGCATGGGCCGGGCCCCGATCCGCGCCGCCGACTCCCCCGGCTTCGTCGCCAACCGGCTCGCCCGCCCGTTCACGCTGGAGTCGCTGCGGATGCTCGCGGGCGGCGTCGCCGACGTCGCCACGATCGACCGCGTCGCCCGCCTCGGCGGCGGCTTCCGGATGGGGCCGTTCGAGCTGCTCGACCTGATCGGGCTCGACGTCAACCTCGAAATCGCCCGCTCCTTCTTCGCCCAGGGGGGCGAACCCGAGCGCTGGCGCCCGAGCCCGATCCAGGAGCAACTGGTGGCCGAAGGGCGCTTCGGCCGCAAGAGCGACCACGGCTACTACGACTACGGCGAGGCCGAGGAGCGTGAGGAGGACCCGGACCTCGACTTCGAGGGTCCGACCCTCGACCCCGCGAAGCTGGCGCGGATCGACCCCGCCGCGGAGGCGATCCTCAGTCGCCTCTTCGCCCAGATCGCCAACGAGGCCGCCTACGCGCTGGAAGAGGAGATCGCCTCGCCCGCGGACATGGAGACGGCGATGCGCCTCGGCTTCAACTGGCCGCTGGGGCCGCTGGGGATCGCCGAGCTGCTCGGCTGGCGCCGCGCCCTGGCGCTGCTGGAGAAGCTGGAGGCCGAGGAGGGCGCCGCCTACCGGCCGGCGCCGCGGCTGCGCGAGGAAGCCGCGCGGGAGCGCGCTTGACCTCCGGGCGCAAGCCGGCAACGGCGGCGACCGCGCGGCGCAACCGCGAAGCGGCCGCGGCGCTGCCGCCGGAAAACGAGTCCGACCTCGCCGACGCGACCCGCGGCCTCGTCGCCCGCTTCGAGCCAGCCGTCGTCAAGGGGCCCGGAGGCAGGGTGGTCTGGGACCAGGAGAGCTACGGGTTCCTGGGCGAGGACTGTCCCGAGACCGCACACCCCAGCCTCTGGCGGCAGAGCGGCCTCAACCGGATCGCCGGCCTCTTCGAGATCGCCCCGGGCTTCTACCAACTGCGTGGGTTCGACCTCTCGAACATGCACGTGGTCGAGGGAGAGCAGGGGATCGTCGTGATCGACCCGCTGATCTCGGCCGAGACCGCCGCCGCGGCGCTGGCGCTCTACCGCGAGCACCGCGGCGAGCGACCGGTCACCGGGCTGATCTACACCCACTGCCACATCGACCACTTCGGCGGCGCCAAGGGAATCGTCAGCCCCGAGGAAGTTGCCGAGCGCGAGATCCCAATCCTCGCCCCGGAAGGGTTCCTCCACCACGCCGTCAGCGAGAACGTCTACGCGGGCACGGCGATGGGCCGGCGAGCGGGCTACATGTACGGGGCGCGACTCGCCCGCGGTCCCGACGGGCAGATCGGCTCCGGGCTCGGGCAGACGACCTCGCTGGGGACGCTGACGCTGATCCCGCCCAACCTCGAGGTCACCGCCACCGGCCAGGAGGAGACGGTCGACGGGGTGCGGATGGTCTTCCAGTTGACCCCCGGGACCGAGGCGCCGGCGGAGATGAACTTCCACTTCCCGGAGCAGCGGGTGCTCTGCGTCGCCGAGAACGCGACCCACACCATGCACAACCTCCTCACCCTGCGCGGCGCTCTGGTCCGCGACCCGCAGGTCTGGGCGCGCTACCTCGACGAGACGATCGAGCTCTTCGGCGCCGACTCCGACGCCCTCTTCGCCGGCCACCACTGGCCCCGCTGGGGCAGCGAGCGGATCGTCTCCTACCTGGAGAAGCAGCGCGACCTCTACGCCTACCTGCACGACCAGAGCCTGCGCCTGATCAACCGCGGCCTCACCGGGCGCGAGATCGCCGAGACGCTGGAGCTGCCGCCGGTGCTCGCCTCGGAGTGGCACTGCCGCGGCTACTACGGCTCGGTCAGCCACAACGCGAAGGCGGTCTACCAGCGCTACATGGGCTGGTTCGACGGCAACCCGGCCCACCTCTGGGAGCACACCCCGGTCGAGTCGGCGCGGCGCTACGTCGAGTTCATGGGCGGGGCCGAGCGGGTGCTGGAGCAGGCCCGGCACTCGTTCGAGCAGGGCGACTATCGCTGGGTGGCAGAGGTGGTCAACCACGTCGTCTTCGCCGATCCCGACAACGCCGCCGCGCGGGAGCTGCAGGCGGACGCGCTCGAGCAGCTCGGCTACGGCGCCGAGAACGCGACCTGGCGCAACTTCTACCTCGCCGGCGCGGCCGAGCTGCGGGAAGGGACCGGCGGCACCCCGACCGACGTCCGCGCCCCCGACATCGTCGCCCAGCTCTCGGTCGAGCAGATCCTCGACGGGATGAAGGTGCGGCTCGACGGCCCAGCCGCCTGGGGCAAGCGGCTGGAGATCGGCTGGCAGGTGACCGACCCCGACGAGCGGCGCCTGATCACGGTCCGCAACGGCGTCCTCAACCACCGGCCGCTACCGCCGGGCGCGGAGCCGGAAGCGACCTTGACGATCGAGCGGGGCGCGCTGAACGAGATGCTCAGCGGCTCCGCCGAGCTGGCCGACCTGGCTACGGCCGGCCGCCTGCGGATCGAGGGCGACGGGATGAAGTTGATCGAGCTGATGGGCCTGCTCGAGGAGCCCGACCCCAGCTTCCCGATCGTCACCCCAAAGCGCTGAGTACGGCGCTCAGTCGCTGCTGAGCCGCATCATCACTTCGTCCGGGTAGCACCAGCTCCATTCCTCTCCCGGCTCGGCCGAGCGAATGATCGGGTGCCCGGTGTCCTCGTGATGGGCGGTCGCGTGCTTGCCGATCGAGTTGTCGCAGCAGCCGATGTGGCCGCAGGTCTGGCACATCCGCAGGTGGACCCACTGCATCCCCATCGCCAGGCACTCCTCGCACCCCTCGATCTCGCCCGGGAGCTCGAGGTAGTTGACCGACGTGAGATGGGTGCATTCCGGAGTCGTACCACCCAAAATACAAGGGGTCGCAAGTTCGGGAAAGTGCCCGGATCCGGCTAAGAGCCGGCGGTCAGCTCAGCCGGCTCGCCGCCGGGGAACCAGTGCGCCTCGACCGGCGGGTCGGAGTCGCGCAGGTAGCGCTCGGCGTCGAGCGCGCCCATGCAGCCGGTGCCGGCGGCGGTAACCGCCTGGCGGTAGGTGTGGTCGACGACGTCGCCGACGGCCAGCACCCCGGCAAGGTTGGTCCGGGTCGAACCGGCCTCGACGACGATGTAGCCGTCCTCGTCGGTGTCGACCTGCCCCTTGACGATCTCCGATTTGGGGACGTGGCCGATCGCGACGAAGGCTCCGTCGGTCGCGATCTCCTCCTCTGCTCCGGTCTCGGCGTGGCGGAAGCGAACCTTCTCCAGCTTGCCGCTCTCGCCGGCGACGAACTCGAGCGGCACCAGCGGCGCCCGGAACTCGATGTTGTCCTTTTCCTGCGCCCGCTCGAGCATGATCTTCGAGGCGCGGAACTGGTCGCGGCGGGTGGCCACGGTCAGCTCGCTGGCGAACTTGGAGATGAAGATCGAATCCTCCATCGCCGAGTCGCCGCCGCCGATCACGATCACCTTCTGGTCTTTGAAGAAGGCGCCGTCGCAGACGCCGCAGGTGGAGACGCCGCGGCCGCCCAGCTCCATCTCACCGGGGATGCCGAGGCGTTTCGGCTCCGCCCCCATCGCCAGGATCACCGTTCTCGCCCGATGCTCCTCGTCGCCGAGGAAGACCTTCTGGACGCCGCCGTCGGAGAGCTCGACCCGGTCGACGTCATCGGTGACGAAGCGCGTCCCGAAGCGCTCTGCCTGGGCACGGAACTGGGCCATCATCTCCGGCCCCATGATCCCCTCGGGGTAGCCGGGGTAGTTCTCCACCTCGGTCGTGTTCTGCAACTGGCCGCCCCACTGGAAGCCCTCGAAGACGAGCGGCTCGAGGTTGGCGCGGGCGGTGTAGAGCGCCGCGGTGTAGCCGGCGGGGCCGCCGCCGATGATGATCACGTTCTCGATTTTCTTCTTGTCCTCAGCCATTTCTCGCCGCCTGGAGTCTATTACTTTACTTTGTATAGTACGCCTCTGCTAGGCGGGATTCAACCAACTGCCGGCTCCAGGTCCGAGGCCGCCGTGCCGCCCCGCTCGATCGGCAGCTCGGTCTCTTCCCAGCGGTGGACGGTCTGGCGCAGTTGGAAGAAGGCGAGGATGCCGGGCGGAATCGGCATCCAGAAGGAGACCAGGCGGAAGACGAGGATCGCCGGGAAAACCGTCTCCTCGGGGATCCCGAAGAGGACGAAGGCGCCGATCATGCCGGCGTCGACCGCCCCCACCCCAGCCGGCGCCAAGGGGAAGAGGTTGGCGACCATGCCGAGGAAGTAGCCCTGGACGACGACCGCGAGCGGGACGTGGACGCCGAAGGCGTGGAAGGAGGCCCAGAGGACGCCGATGCTGAAGGCCCAGAAACCGGCGGCGCCGATCACCGCGAGGCCGCCGCGGGAAGGATGGGCGAAGAGGCTGAGCGCGAAGCGGAAGCCCTCGCTGAGCGTCGCCGGCACCTTGGCGATGTTCTGGACGAGGTTGCGCGAGCGCTCGCTGTGGGCGAACGGCAGCAGCCGCCGCTCGAGGTCGGTCGGGATCAGGGTGATGAGAACGCCGAGGATCAGCATCAGCCCGGCGATCCCTGCCGGGATGATCGTCAGCTCGACCGAGTCCTTGCCGTTCATCACCCCGGTTCGCAGCAGCACCCCGAAGAGGATCAGGGCGATCGGGTAGAAGGCGTAGTGGAGGGAGACGAAGGCGACCATGCGGCGGGCGACGTCGCGGCGGCCCATCCCCGCTTTGCGCAGCGCCCAGTAGGTGAGGGCGACGCCGCCCGCGCCGCCGGCGGAGAAGAGCAGGGTGGCGGCGACCCCGGCCATGTTGATCTCGTAGGTCTCGAGCCAGGTGAAGCGCAGCGCGTCGCCGCCGACCACGGCTTTGAAGAGGGCGATGTAGGTGGCGTAGGCGAGGACGTTGAAGCCGATCGCGATCCCGACCCAGAGCGGATCCGCGTCGTCGAGGCGGCTGAGCGCGTCACCGAGGCCGACCAGCTTCGGGAAGATGAAGTAGATCGCGCCGAGCAGGAGCAGCACGACGACGACGGTCTGGACGATCCGCCGGGTGGTGAAGATCGGCAGTTCGGCCAACCGGTTGCCGTTCCCCGAATTCTCCGCAGACACCTTTGAAAAATTACCCGCTTGCGATCCGCTCCAAGCGTTGGAGAACCCCGTTTATCCCGCTAACCAGGGGTTCCGCCAGCGCCTCGCCCTGCCGCACCGCGGCGACCAGGAACGCTCCGGCGATGAGGTCGGTCACGTAGTGCTCGCCGAGATAGACGAGGCCGAAGCCGAGCGTGGTCGCGTATCCCCAGCCCAGAGCGCCCTCGACCCTGCCCGCCTCGGAGAGAGAGACGGCGGCGCAGACCGAGGTGGCGAAATGCAGCGAGGGCATCGCCGCCCAGGGGTTGCCACCGAGGGCGTCGTACATCCGCTCCCAGGCGCGGCCCCAGGTCGGTTCGCCGACCTCGACCATGATCCGCCGCACCTCTTCGCCGGTGAGGCCGTTCTCCGAGGCCCACCAGGGCGGCGCCGTGGGGACGGCGAAGTAGCCGGCGCAGCCGAGGTCGAAGACGGCGGCCATCTGCCGGGCGGCGCGGGGGAAACGCTCGTTGTGGCGGACGAGGATCACGACCAGGGCCAGGTAGGGCTCGACGAACCAGAGCCAGTGGGTCCAGGTGAGGACCTGGTTGACGAGCCCCACCCGCGGCAGGCGGGCGAAGGCGCGCTGCAGCCGCGCCCCCGGCAGGCGGCCGCCGCCGATCGCCTTGTCGACGACGATCGGGTAGCGGGTCCGCAGGCGCTCCCGCAGGCGCTCCGGGTCGTCGTAGGGCATCTCGTGGACGACGGTGAAGGCCCACATCTGCAGCGCGAAGAGGGCGACGTCGCGCCGTTTGGATCGCGGCTGCAGGACCGCCAGCGCGAGCGGGCCGGCGGCGCAGGCAGCGATCGTCACCTCAGCGGGGATCCGCAACCGCCGGCGCACGAAGGGGACCGTGACCGCGGCCCCGACCGCGGCGACGGCGCCGGTCCGCACCGCGAGGCGCAGCGCGCTTGATGGCCGGGAGCGCCTCCTCATGAGGGCGGCGAGTATAGGAGCTATAGGTAGGGCTACGGCAGTGCCGGGGGTCAGCGTGAACGATGGCAACGCCCGGCGCCGCCCGGCCTGAATAGAATGGCCGCGCTTTGGCGGCGCACTCCCCTGGCACGGACCAGATCGACACTCTGCTTTGGATCGGCTTCGTGGCCGCGATCATCATCGTGGTCGCGGTCAACGCCGCGCTCCTCTACGCCGTCCGCCGCTACCGGGGTGGCCGCGGCAGCGAGCCGCGGCCGCTGCTGAGCGGTCGCGGGGTCCAGTTCCGGGTCGGCGCCGTGCTCACGGTATTCGCCGCCGTCATCTTCATCCTCGGCATCGTCTTCACCGACAGGGCGCGCGAAACCCCCTCGACCGGCAGCGCCGGCCTCGCCTCCGCGAAAACCGAGCCGCTGACGATCAAGGCGACCGGCCAGCAGTGGCTGTGGCGCTACGACTACCCGAACGGCGCCTTCTCCTACTACAAGCTGGTGGTCCCGGCTGACACCGCGGTGCGGCTGGAACTGCTCTCGACCGACGTCGTCCACACCTGGAACGTCGAAGAACTGGGCCCGAAGGCCGACGCGGTGCCCGGCAAGGTCCACGACGTCGTCTTCAGCGCCGACGAAGAGGGCAGCTACGAGGGCGACTCGGCAACCCTCTCCGGCCAGGCCTACGCGGCGATGCGGACCGAGGTCGAAGTCGTCTCCCCCGACGAATACGAAGAATTCGTCGAAACCCAGCTACAGGAAATCGAAACGGCCCAGGAACGGGTCGTCGGCCTGATCGAAAACGGAGAAGTGCCATGAGCCCCAGTCCGCGCCCAGAGCTGGTCACCGACGGCTACCCGGCGCGCCGCCCGCGCTGGATCGAGCTGGCGACCAGCGCCGACCACAAGGAGATCGGCCAGATCCTCATCTGCGGCGCTCTCGGCTTCCTCTTCATCGCCCTGGTCGAGCTGGTGCTGATGCGGATCCAGCTCCTGGTGCCGGAGAACACCTTCCTCACCCCCGTCGCCTTCAACCGCATGCTCTCTCTATACGGGGCGACCGCGATCTTCCTCTTCGCGCTGCCGCTGGCGCTGGGCCTCTTCTACTACGTGGCGCCGCTGCAGGTGGGCGCTCGGGGCACCGCGCTGCCGCGGCTCGGCCAGATCGGGATGGCGCTCTGGGTGGCGGGGGCGACGATCCTCTACACCGGCTTCCTCTTCACTCCGACCGAGGCCGGCGTCAACCCGCTCGCCCCCCTCACCGAGCTTGCCTTCCTCTCCAACAACGGGGTCGACGCCTGGGCCGCCTCCACCGGCCTCTGCACGCTCGGCTTCGTCTTCCTCTCGGTCAACCTGCTGACCACGCTGCGGACGATGCGGGCCCCGGGAATGGCCTGGCGCCGGGTGCCGGTCTTCGCCTGGGCCGCCACCGTCTCCTCCTGGCTGATGCTGGTGATCGGGCCGGTGCTGCTGGCGGCGCTGACGATGCTGATGATCGATCGCAACTACGACGGGATCTTCTTCGCCGACGGCTCCGGCGGCGCCCCCATCCTCTGGCAGCACCTGAGCTGGATCTTCTTCACCGGCACCTACATGCTGCTGCTGATCTTCGCCTTCGGCGCGATCGCCGAAATCGTCACCGCCTTCTCGCGCAAACCGCTCTTCAACCGACCGGTGACGATGGCCTCGCTGGGCGCGATCGCCGTCCTCGGCACGCTTGCCTGGATGCAGAACATGCTGACCGCGCCGATCGGCGTCGGCTGGATGTACTTCGCGATGCTGATGTCCCTGGCGCTCGTCGTCCCCTTCGGGCTGCTGATCTTCAACCTGATCGCGACCCTGGTCGGCGGCACGCTGCGGATGCGGGCACCGGCTCTCTTCGCGATCGGCGCGATCTCGGCGATCTCGATTGGCCTGGCGGCCGAGCTCGAGCAGTCGCTGGTCGGCGCCGCCTGGCAGATCAAGAACACCACCGACGCCACCGCCGCCACCCACTTCGCGCTTGTCGGCGGCTCCGTCCTCGGCGGCTTCGCCGCCCTCCACTACTGGTTCCCGAAGATGACCGGGCGGACGATGGGCGAGAGCCTGGCGCGGATCTCCTTCTGGACGATCGTCGTCGGCCTCTTCGTCGGCTTCGTGCCGCTCTTCCTCGCCGGCGCCGAGCAGGGCCAGGTCGTCGACGCCTACAAGTACTTCGGCGGCACCGGGGTCACCGCCTACAACGTGATCGCCTCGATCGGCATCTTCATCCTCTTCGCCGGGATCCTGATGACCGTGGTCAACGCGATCTCCAGCCGGGGCAACGGCCCCGAGGCCGGGCATGACCCGTGGGGCGGCGACACCCTCGAGTGGTTCACCCTCTCGCCCCCCGAGCCGCACAACTTCGACGTCCTCCCCGACGTCCGCAGCCCCCGGCCGCTGCGCGACATCCGCGACGCGATCGCCAACCGCACCCGTCGCACCGAAGCCGCGCGCCCTTCGCAGCCAGTAGCCTGAGGCGGACATGAGCGGTGCTCAGACTGCGACCCTCTCGCGGCGCCCCGCGGTTCCCACGGTCCTCCGCGATTACCTGACGCTGACCAAGCCGAAGGTCCAGTCGCTGCTGCTGTTCACGACGGTGACGACGATGTACGTCGCCGGCGACCCCTCGGTCGGGCTGATCTTCCTCACCTGCCTCGGCGGCGCCCTCTCGGCCGGCGGCGCCGGCGCGATCAACCACGCCCTCGACCGCGACATCGACCAGACGATGGCGCGCACCGCCGACCGCCCAGTCGCCTCCGGCCGCGTCTCCCCCGCCGCCGCGATCGCCTTCGGACTCTGCCTCGGCACCGCCTCCTTCCTGCTGCTGTCCCTGACCGTCAACCCGCTGGCGGCGGCGCTCTCGCTCTCCGGCCTGGTCGGCTACGTCTGCGTCTACACGCTCTGGCTGAAGCGGACGACGCCGCAGAACATCGTCATCGGCGGCGCCGCCGGCGCCGTGCCGCCGCTGGTCGCCTGGGCGGCCGTCACCGGCGGCCTCAGCGGCATGGCCTTCTACATGTTCGCGATCGTCTTCTTCTGGACCCCGCCCCACTTCTGGGCCCTCTCGCTGCTGATGAAGGACGAGTACGCGAAGGCCGGGATCCCGATGCTGCCGGTGGTCCGCGGCGAGGAGGAGACCCGCCGCCAGATCCTCCTCTACACCGTCCTCCTCTACGCCGTCACCCAGCTTCCCTTCTGCGCCGGCGGCCTCGGCGTCGCCTACCTGGTCCCCTCGATGCTGCTGGGCGGCGTCTTCATCTATTTCAGCGCCCGGTTGTACCGCGCCAGGGACCGGCGCTGGGCTCTCAAGACCTACCTGTTCTCGCTTGCGTACCTGGCGTTGCTGTTCCTCTCGATGGCGATTGCCGCCAGCGTTTAGTTAGACGGCGAATTTCGAGAGGGTTGCGTGGAGGGACGGGACACCCCTCCTCAAAAGCCGTCGCGCAGCTGGGTCGAGCCCCGGTATTGCGTGAGGTTGGTCCCTGAGCTTTTGCGGAGGGGTGTCCCGTCCCTCCAGCCAAATCTCGGAAAACTCCGTACCGCGGGCAGCTTCCGTGGGCCGGAAGGCGTGCCGGGGTTCGGAAGCTTTCCCGTAAAGCTTCCGATGCACGGCGCCGGAGCAGGGTGCGGTTTCGTTTCAGCTTGCAGAACTCCGGCCGCGGCCCGGATGGACGGCTGGTGACCCCTTCCAAAAAGCTCAAGGACCAACCTGTCGCAATACCGGCGCACGCCCCGGCTGCGCGACGGCTTTTTGGAAGGGGTCACCAGCCGTCCCTAGCGCCCAAAATCCCGGGCCTCCTGCGAGATTGATAGAACTCCCGGGCAATGGACCGCGAGACTGCACGTCGGAACATGGCAGCGGGGCTGGTCGCCGGAGGCATCGCCACCGCCGTTTTCGCCCTCTGCTTCGTCGCCGCCTTCCTCTACATCGCCCAGTAACGAGATGGCCGAGCACCGACACGTTCCCGAGCCCGGCGAGACGATCTACGCGTCGCGCCCCTCCTGGGCTCCGATCTTCCTCGCCGCCGGAGCCGTTGGCCTCGTCTGCGGGATCTTCGCCGCCGGCTTCATCTTCGCGCCCTTCATCTACGCGATCCTCGGGGCGATCCTGGTCCTGCTTGCCTTCCGCGTAATCGTCCGCGGCTCGGTCCGCGACTACTACCGCCTGCCGCGCCGCCAAGAGGTCCGCAGCGCGGCGCTCCCGATCGAAACGATCTCCGCCCCTCCGCGCTCCTAGAGCGGCTCGGAGAGAGCCTCAGCGGCCCGGCAGGGTCATTTCTGACGTCGCGCCATCCGACGTCCAGCAGCGGACGATGTCGCGCATCGAGAGAACGCCGATCGGCTCGGCCGCTTCGAAGACGACGAGGTGGCGGACACCGCGACGCGCCATCTCGGCCGCAGCCCGCTCGAGGCTCCAGTCCGGGGCCGCGGTCAGCACTCCTTCGCTCATGTGGTCGGCGACGCGCTCGCGGTCGGGGTCCTGACCCTGGGCGACCGAGATCAGCAGATCGCGCTCGGTGACGATCGACGGGGTCGGCATCTCGCCATCGAGGACCAGGGCCGCGCCGGTGCCCTTCTCCACCATCTTCGCCGCCGCCTCGCGCAGCGTGTGGGCGGGGCCGACCGTCAGGGTGATGTCCGACATCCCGTCCCTCACCTGCATCTGCGACCTCCGATCTTCGTGTTTTCAGAGTTAGTGCGAATCGCCTCAAGACTACTCGACAGCGGGGCGTGGACGGCACGCTTTGGAGCGGCGCCGACATATAGACTCCCGCTCGCGTTACGCCCTATGCCACGCCTTTCGAAACCGATCACGCTGCTGCTCGCGCTCATTGCCCTGGCCGCCATCGCGGTGGCCGCTTCGGGCTGCGGGACCTCGACCGCCGACACGGAACGCGGCCGCACGCTCTTCAAAGCGAAGTGCGGCACCTGCCACACCCTCGCCCAGGCGGGCACCACCGGCCAGCAGGGACCGAACCTCGACGACTCCTTCGCCTCGGCGCGCGAAATCGGCAACGACAGCGACACGATCGAAGGGGTGGTCAAAGCGCAGGTCGAGTACCCGCGCGAGGACAACGGCAACCCCGCCGTTTCGATGCCGGCCGACCTCGTCACCGGACAGGACCTCGACGACGTCGCCGCCTACGTCGGCGAATGGGCTGGCGTTCCCGGCGCCGAACCGCCGAAGGTCCCAGGCGGCCCCGGCGCGCAGGTCTACGCCAACAACGGCTGCGGCACCTGCCACACCTTTGCCGCTGCCGAATCCGGCGGCGTCACCGGGCCGCCGCTCGAAAAATTCCTGCTCGCCGGCGACACCCCGGCCAAGATCGAAGAAATGATCGTCAACCCGAACGCGGAAATCGCCAAGGGCTATCCGGCCAACGTGATGCCGAGCAACTTCGAAGAACTGCTCACGCCCAAAGAACTCGAAGACCTGATCCAGTTCCTCTACGAAAACTCGCCCGCCGGCGAAGGCGCCGGCGGCTCGAAGTCGAAGGGCTGACGAGGGCGGCCGGGCGGCCGCTGCGATCATGTAGCTCAGATGCGAGACCGCTTGCGAAGCCGCCTCGAGATCTCCCCCGCTCGCTACGCCCAGGTGACCGCTGTCGCCCTCGCGGCGCTGGCACTGATCGTCCTCACCGGCGCCGCGGTCCGGTTGACCGGCTCGGGGCTCGGCTGCCCTGACTGGCCCAAGTGCTACGGCGGCACGACGCCACCGCTGGAATCGCACGCGGTGATCGAGTACGGGAACAGGCTCCTGACCGGATTCGTCGGCTTCGCGGTGATCGCCGCCAGCGTCCTCGCCTTCTTCCGCCGCCCCTACCGCTGGCACCTCGCCCTGTTCGGCGCCCTGCTGCCGCTCGGCGTGATCGGCCAGGCGATCCTCGGCGCCCTCGTCGTCAAGTACCACCTCGCCCCCGGCCTGGTGATGAGCCACTTCATCCTCTCGATGATGCTGCTGGACGCGGCTTTTGCCCTCTTCTGGTGCTCGCGCTACGAGCCCTGGGAGCGCCGCCGCTCCAGTGACCGTCTCGGCGTCTGGTCGGTGCGCGCGCTGATCCCGCTCGGCCAGCTGACGATCCTGGCGGGGACGATCGCCACCGCTTCCGGCCCCCACGCCGGCGCCCACGAAGGCCAGTTGGTCCACCGCTTCGACTTCGAGGGCAGCGGGACCCTGGAATGGGTGGTCCAGCGCCACGCCGTGCTCGCCACCGTCTACGGCCTGGCGGCAATCGGCGTCTGGTTCCTGCTGCGACGTCCAGGCGGCGACAGAAGGGCGCTGAAGCCTCTGACCGTGGTTCTCGCCCTGCTGGCCCTGCAGGGCGCGATCGGCGGGATTCAGTGGGCGCTGGAACTCCCCGGAGAGATGGTCTGGGTCCACGTCGCCGTCGCCACCGGCAACTGGCTGGCGATGCTCTGGACGATCGCCGCCGCCGGCCGGCTCGAGCCGCGCGGCGAAGCCGTATCCGCCGCCGAGGGCGAAGGCAAGCGCCCAGCGCCCGCGGCAGCCGGGTCGGCGTAGCGGCGGCAGCGCGGGTTGCTCCCCTTCTGGCTCTCGATCGGCGTTCTCAGCCTCGTCCAGGCGTCCCTCGTCGCGCTTCCACGGGCGCCCCTGGTGCCGCTACTGGGGAGGATCGGCGGCCGATGGTGGGCGTTGGTCCTGCCGCTCTCGATCCTCGTGGTGATTTCGGCGGTCGCCCTCGATTCGGCCACCGCCGACTTCCTCACCTACCTCGCCCTGGTCACGGTCCCGCCGCTCGCAGCACTGGCGCTGGGCTGGCTGATACGGGGCGCGCGACCGAGCTACGCCGTCGCGGTGATCCCGCTCTTCGCCCTCGCCTGGGCGGCCAGGGGAGCCCTGGGCGGCCAAACCGCGGCCCTCGTCCTCTCGGCCCTCGCCTGCCTCACCCTCGGCTGGCTAATCGCCGGCCTGGTCCCTCATCGCTGGCTGAAGCTGGGGATCTACGCGATGGCCGCCGTCGACGTCTACTTGGTCGCCGGCGACCTTCTGCAGGGACCCAACGCCGTCCTCAACACCGCCGCGCCGGCAGCCGGCCTCCCCCGCCTCCAACTGGCCCACTTCGGCTCAGCCCTGATGGGCTTCGGCGACTTCTTCGTCGCCGCCACCCTCGGCGCCCTCCTCGCCTCCTACGGGCGGCGCACGCAGCTCCAGGGCGCCGTTCTGGCAGCGATCCTCTGCGTCAGCTTCGACCTTCTCTTCTTCGCCGTCGACGAGCTGCCGGCGACCGTCCCGATCGCCCTGACGCTGGCACTGCTCGAGCTCAGCCGGCGGGATGCTAGAGCTGCGTGAGCACGGCTCCAAAGCCGGCCATCATCATCGAGCCCAGCTCATTTCCTTGCGCCACCTTCGCGCCGCTTCTGTGCGATCCAGCGGTAGGCATAGACGCACCCCGCGATCACGATCACCAGTCCCAGCAACGACCCCACCAGCGGCCGCGTAATCAGCGTCACCGCGATCACCACCGCCGCCGCGATTCCCACGATCACGACCCATTTGAACACCGCCGCCTCGTTGAGTCTCATCGGACCATTCTTCCAGCGGCTAGAGGTTGAGGACCGAAGCAGAGAGGGCGCGAAAACCAAGCAGGTCGGTGGACGCAGGGAGCGAGGTGAGGGGAGCGCACTTACGTGCGTGACCCGATCCGAGCGACTGAGGACGCCGAGATGCGCCGGTTTGCAGCGTCCTGGCTAAAGGATGTACACGGTTACGAAGACGATGATCCACATGATGTCCACGAAGTGCCAATAAATCCCTGGCACCTCGACACCGAGGTGGTCCTCCGCGTCGGGGCCGAAGTGGCCGCGGAAGGCGCGGATCGTCGCGAAGCTGAGGAGGCAGAGGCCGACGAAGACGTGGGCTCCGTGCAGGCCGGTGAGGCTGTAGAAGATCGAGCCGAAGGAGAGATCACGGGCGCTGAACCCGAGGTGCACGTACTCGTTGACCTGGATGAAGAGGAACGTCGCGCCCAACAGCCAGGTCGCGACCAGGCCGAGCTTGAGGCCGGCGCGGTTGCCGCGGCGGATCGACTCCAGCGCGTAGTGGATCGTGAAGCTCGAGGAGACCAGGATCGCCGTGTTCATCCCGGCGACGGCGACCGGCAATTCGTAAGGGTGCGGCGGCCAGCTCGACGGGCCGACGACCACCCGGAGGAAGAAGTAGGAGGCGAAGAAGGCCCCGAAGAGCATCACCTCGGAGACGATGAAGAGGAGGATCCCCAGGGTCTGGCGGTCGATCCGCGAGCTCTGGTTGGCCTCGGGTGGCCCGTGGTGATGCTCGTCGGCGTGGGCGTGTCCCAACGTAACGCTGGCGCTCTCCATCAGGCCCCTCCCTCCTCGGCAACGGCGGCTGCGACGGCCGTCGCCGGCCGGCCAACCTCGATGTGCTCGACAGACTTCTCGGTGATCTCGCGGACCCGGCCGATCAGGTCGTCCTCGAGCCACTGCGAGCGCTCGCCCGCGAAGGTCGAGATCAGGATGTCGTCGATGCGGTAGTGCTCGATCGCGTTCTTGACCGCGTAGAAGGGATCCGGGCTCATCGGCTGACCGGTGGCGTCGACGTCGCTGCGGTAGAGCTCGGCGAGCGTCGAGGCGAGGTCACGGACCACCTGCTGCTCGCTGACGTCCTCGGCACGCGGGCAGATGATCGTGAAGCGGTGGGGCCTGATCGCGGCTCGCTCCTTGAGGCGGTTGACGAGGTCCGGGGCGGCAACCGTCTTGGTCGCGACGACCAGGGTGTGGTTGAGGTCCCAGCGGACAGCGTCGTCGTCGATCCGGACCGGAATGTGGGTCATCCGCACCTCGGGCTCCACCTGCTCGCGCACCCACTCGACGAGGTCGCGGCGAAGGAAGCCGAAGCGGCTGTCGGCCAGGCAGGAAAGCAGCAGCTCGCCGGGCCGGTGCGCACGGACGGCGTCGGTGACCGCCAACGCCGGCTCGGGGTCGAGCACCTCGCCAACCGATTCGATGCCGAACTCTCCGAGCACAGCCATCGTCACCTCGACCCGGGCGCGGGCGGCTTCCCGGACCTCGCTGGCGTCGGTCAGCTGACCGACCGAAGGCTGATTCTGCGGGGCGGCCACGACCACGGCCGAGACCTGGTCCTGTCGCTCCCTCACCGCCTGCAGCAGCTTGCGGCCGCCGGCGACCTCGTTGAGGAAGACCAGCAGCGGCTTGCGCTCGTCCACGGACTCCGGACTCATGACGACGAGCCCACCACGCTCGGCTCACCCGCGGGCACCTCGGCGCCTTCGCCGGCCATGATCGCGTGTTTGGCACCCGGCACGCCGTACTCGTAGGGACCGCCGACGACGCGCGGGATCTCGGTGAAGTTGAAGATCGGCGGCGGCGAGGAGACCTGCCACTCGATCGAGTTCGCCCGCCAGGGGTTGGCTCCGGCTTTGGGACCGAAGCGCCAGCTGACGACCATGTTGTAGACGAAGACGAGCTGGACGGCGCCGAGCATGAAAGCGAAGCAGCTGATCAGCAGGTTCCAGTTACCGAACTGGGCGGCGTAGTCGGCGACGCGGCGCGGCATCCCGTCCATCCCGACCCAGTGCATCGGGAGGAAGGTGCCCCAGGTGCCGATCAACGTGCCCCAGAAATGGATGCGCCCGAGTTTCTCGTCGTACATCCGCCCCGTCATCTTGGGGAACCAGTGGTAGACGCCGGCAAAGATCGTGAACACCGAGCCGCCGAACAGCACGAAGTGGATGTGGGCGACGATGAAGTAGGTGTCGGAGACGTGGATGTCGATCGGCACCATCCCGAGCATGACCCCGCTGATGCCGCCGATCGTGAAGGTGACGATGAAGGCGAGCGCGAACAGCATCGCGGTCGAATAGGTGTGGATCTTGCCGAAGAACAACGTGCCCAGCCAGGAGAAGATCTTGATCCCGGTCGGCACCGCGATCAGCAGCGTCGTCAGCATCATCGGCACCCGCAGCCAGGAGAACATCCCGGCGACGAACATGTGGTGCGCCCAGACGGAGTAGCTGAGAACGACGATCCCGATCAGCGCCAGGGCCATCAGGCGGTAGCCGAAAATCGGCTTGCGGGCATGGGTCGAGATGACCTCGGAGATGATCCCGAACCCGGGCAACATCATGATGTAGACCGCCGGGTGTGAGTAGAACCAGAAGATGTGCTGGTAGCTGATGACGTCGCCGCCGGCCGCGAAGTTGAAGAAGTTGGTGTGCAGGGCGCGGTCGAAGAGGACCATGAACTGGACGCCGGCGATGAACGGCGTCGCCGCGACGACCAGCAGCGAGGTCGAGAGGTTGGCCCAGACCAGCAGCGGCATCCGCCAGAAGGTCATGCCCGGCGCCCGCATGGTGATGATCGTGACCAGGAAGTTCAGCGCCGTCGCGATCGACGAGGCGCCGGCGAACTGGACGCCGAGGTTGAAGAACGACTGCCCGAGCGGGGCGCCGGTGGAGAGCGGCGCGTACCCGGTCCAGCCGGCGTCGAAGGCGCCGCCCGGGGCGAGGAAGCTGCCGATGAAGAGCAGCCCGGCCAGCGGCAGCATCCAGAAGCTGAGCGCGTTGAGGCGCGGGAAGGCCATGTCCGGGGCGCCGATCATCAGCGGCAGCACGTAGTTCGCGAGCCCGGCGAAGACCGGGATCACGAAGACGAAGATCATCAGCACCGCGTGGGTGGAGAAGAGGCTGTTGTAGGTCGCCGCGTCGACGATCTGGGTTCCCGGCTGGGCGAGCTCGGCCCGGATCAGCATCGCCATCAGGCCGCCGAGGAAGAAGAAGATGAAGGTGGTGACGACGTACTGGACGCCGATCACCTTGTGGTCGGTGTTGAAGCGGAAGTAGTCCTTCCAGCTCTTCGCCCCGTGCTGGGAGTGGTCCTCGGGGATGGTCGGCGCGCCGACGGCCCAGCGCAGCCAGTAATCGAAGCAGCCGAAGCCGAGGAGGAAGCCGAGCGGAGCGGTGATCAGCGGCACGACGACGTGCGGGTAGCCGGTCTGTTCGGTCTGGAAGAGGGGCAGGTCGGAGATCGCGCGCAGGGCGATCACCAGGCCGAAGCCGAACGCTCCGAAGGCGATCGCCCCCAGCAGTCCGCGCCACCAGCCCGGTTTCTTGATTGCCGCAACCATCAGATCTCCTCCATTATGCCCCGCCGGCCCCGAGGTCCACGGGGTTGGTCTGGGAGTCCTGTTCGACCGATTTCAGCAGTTCCGGCGGGGTTTCCTGTTTCAGGCCTTCGACCCATTCCTTGAACTTGCTGGGCGACTCGACGACCACTTTCGCCCGCATCGTCGCGTGCCCGAAGCCGCAGAGCTCGGTGCAGACGAGCTGGTAGGTGCCCTTCTTGTCCGGGGTGACAATCGCCGTCGTCGTGATGCCCGGGACGTTGTCTTTCTTGATCCGCCACTCCGGCACCCAGAAGGAGTGGATCACGTCCTGGGCGTGCATTTTGAACTGGACCTGGCGGTTGACCGGGACGTGGAATTCGCCCTGGACGTATTTGTAGCCTTTGCCCGGGTAGGCGAAGCTCCAGGCGTACTGCTGGGAGAAGACGTCGACGGTGAGCGCGTTCGCCTTCTTCTCTTCGATGTCGTGCAGCACCTTCCAGCTGTAGCCGCCGCCGAAGAGGACGATGATCGTCGGGATCAGGGTCCAGGCGATCTCGAGTTTGGTGTTGCCGTGGATCGGCTCCCCGTCCGATTCGTCGCCGGGCTTGGCTTTGAATTTCCAAAGCGCGTAGCCCAGCATCACCATCACCAGCGAGAAGACGAAGGAGGAGATCACGATCATCACGCTGAGGAGATCGTCGATCTTCGGGGCCGCGGTGGAGGCCTGTTGGCCGTCCCAGTTGATCGGAACCATGATCGCCGAAATGACGACGGTCCCGACCACGGTCGCGGCAAGCATTTTCAGTATCGGCAGGCGGCCGTACATGAGGCGGCGCGCATTCTATTGAAGCGGCGGCGGAAGGCTTTGCGGCCTACTCGGGGACCGGCAGCCCCGCGAGCTCCCCAGCCGCCGCGGCAAGGACCCCGCGCGCCACTCCCTCCCAGCTCCAGAGCCGGGCGACGGTCTCAACGAGGGCTGCGCGAGCCTCCTCCCGTTCGGGGGCTGGAAGGGCGAGCCAGCGGTTGAGCCGGTCGGCGATCGCCTCGACCGCGCCCTCCTCGACCGGGAAGGCGGTGAGGCCGCCGACCGGCTCCGGCAGCGCCGCGGCGAGCTGGCGGGAGACCTCTCGCATCCCCGAATGGTCGGCGGAAACCGGCAGGGTCCCGCAGGCGGCGGCCTCCACCGCGACCATCCCGAATGCCTCGGGGAAGGTGCTCGGCATCACCATCGCCTCCGCCCGCGGGAAGAAGGCGGCGACCTCGTCGTGCTCGAGGCGGCCGACGAACTCGACGGTGCCGGCGGCGCTCCGGGCCGCCTCCAGGTAGGAGGCGGGGGGATCGGCGAGGAAGGCGCTGAGGATCGGCAGCGGCCGCTCCTCGCCTCCCTCCGGGGCCCAGCCGAGGGCGGCGAGCCGGCGGGCGGTGTCGAGGTCACCGCCCGCGAGCGCGTCCCAGAGCAGGCGCAGGGTCTCCTCGTAGGCGCCGTAGCCGGCGATCTCCAGGCGGACGCCGGGGTTGGCGGCGGCGACCAGCGGCCAGGCGGCGAGCAGCAGGTCCACTCCCTTGGAGACGATCAGCTTGCCGACGTAGGCGACCAGCGGCTCACGCGGGCCTCCCGGACTGAACTCGGCGACGTCGACGCCAGGCGGCCCGAGTCGGGTCTTCTCCCGTAGGTCGGCGACGTCGGCCAGCGCCTCCCAGAGCGATGCCGCCGTGTGCAGCGAGCCGACCAGGACGCCGTTGGCGGCCTCGATCCCCTCCCGCGCGTAGGGGAGAAAACGGGGGTGCGGTTTGACGGTGTACTCGAGGGCGGAGCCGTGGATCTTCACGGCATAGGGAGCGACGCCGGCGCGGGCGAGGATCGCCGGCCCCATCACAAGGTGGTTGGCGAGGGCGAGGTCGATGCCCCCGGCGGCCTCGGCCGCCTCCCGCACCGCCGCCACGTTGGCCTCGATGTAGTGGGCGAGCTCAGCCTCGCTCAGCTCGGGGAAGGTCTTGACCTCGAAGCCCTCGTAGGGGTCGCGGACGTAGACGGGGAGCAGGCCGCCGATATCGGGGTTGTGGATCCGCACGCCCTCGATCCGCACCTCGCGGTCCTGGCAGAGCAGATGGACCTCGTGCCCGAGCCGGGCGAGGGCTCGGGCGAGGTTGACGTTGTAGATGTTGCTGCCGGTGCCGCGCAGCATGTAGCCGTGGAAGACGAGGACACGCATCGGAGCCGCCCAAACTATTAGTCTTGCCGGCGATGAACGAGAAGCAGCTCTACCGGATGCGCGCCGCGGCCTCAGGTCGCGAGGCGATCGCTCACGCCAAGCCGGGCTCCGTCTACGTCGACCGGGAGACCGGTGAGGAGATGGAGCCGGTGGCGATGATCCTGCCCCTGGCGCCCTCCGTCTCCTCCCTCCCCCGCAGCCCGGAGAACCTCCGTGCCTGCCGCCGCTGCGACCAGCTGATCGGGCTGGACGTCAGCGACTGCCCGTACTGCGGGCTGCGCCAAGAAGCGCTCTAGGCGGAGCCGACGGGGGTCGGCAGGCCCTCTTCACTCGCCTACCTGGCTGAATCGCCTGCAGCCGTCCGAGAGATCTTGCTGGGCCAGCGGCGCAAAACGTTCAGAGGACCTGCCGACCCCCGTCCTCGGAAGCTTTCAAGTTTCAAGGGGCCTCTTAGAACGCACCTCGGTGGTTTTCCCACCAGAGGCCCACGGCCAAACAGACGATGGACGCCAAATAGAAGACCGCGATGCTCCCGCCTGCCAGGGCAGTGATCAGGAGCGTGGCGAAAGCCATCGCGGCTATCGTCGGGCCTTGGTTGCGGACAAAAGATTTCATAGAGCAGATAGTAGCTGAAGGAACATCAACAAGAAGTACGCAGTTGCGCCCCCGCAGAACCCAAGGAAGATCCCCCACATGGCTCCCCGCTCTCGCTCTGCGGATGGAGATCGGAACCGCGCGACTCCGCCTAGCACCCCGCCCGCCCCCGCGACGGCGAAGATGGTCGCCAGTCCGATCTTGTCCGGGATCGGTTTTTCCACTTCCGGAAGGCCGAGAGCCTGGCCGAGAATGAGCATGAACAGCAGCACCCATCTGATGCTGATCCCCGCCGCCGCACCCATGGCGCGCAAATCGAAAATTCTTCGCCCCTAAAGCTCAGAGGCTTTCAAGCTTCGACGCTGCGTGTGCGGGATCGGTAGGACCTCCTCACTCGCCTGACTGGCTCGTCGGCGCCAGCCGTCCGAGAAGCGTTCAAGGCCAGCGGCGCAAAACGTTCGGAGGCCCTAGCGACCCCGCCCCTCGGAAGCTTTCGAGCTCCAAGGAGCAAGAACCGGACCATGCAGTCGTTCGTCGTCGCCTCTTAGAGCTTCCGTGAGATGAAACTTTGCTGTGGCTCGGGAGGTGGGGCCGGGTGCCTCCCTGAACGTTTTGCGCCGCTGGCCCAACCCCAACCCCGGGAGGCTGGAGACGATTCAGCCAGGTAGGCGAGTGAAGAGGGCCACCCGGCCCCACCCCACCAGACAGCAGAACTACGGTTTCTTGACAAGCCAGGCCGTGTAAAGCAGCCGCGCGTTCGAGTAGTAGCAGCCGTAGGTCTTGGTCTTGCCCACGCCCTGCTGTGGATGCCCGTTCTGGATGTCTTCCTTGGAAGAGCAGTGTTCGGGCAGGCGGCTGCCGCGCCAGGTGTTTTCGGCGGAGACGTTGAAGGCGAACATCGGCGCCCAGGTGGGGATGGTGAGGGCGACGACCTGCCCCTGGAGGACGGTCAGCGGGTGGTCGAGGGCGAAGACCGGGGTGGTGCCGAAGTAGGGGTTCAGCACCTCGAGCGGGCTCTGGCGGACGAGTTTGTACTGCGGCGGCTTTGACCCTTCGACCGGGCGCAGGATCCCGATCCGCGCCTCCGAGGGGGTGCCGAGGAAGTCGTTGAAGAAGCCCACCTCGTCGGTGGTGGTTTTGGTTTCCGCGGTCGACGGCTTCGCCAGGGTGATCGACCAGGCGACGATCTTGCCGTCGAAGGGGGCCTCGTAGGGGCGCGGGACGCCGTCGGCGATCGCCTGGAAGCCGGTCACGTGGCCCTCGACCCGGCAGGGGGTGATCTCGACGTTGTTGACGATCTTGCCGGGGCAGGAGGCGGGTGGCGTTTCCGAGGTCTGGCCGAGGACGACGACGCGCAGGGGAGCCGAGTCAGCGCCGCCCGGGACGGCGACCGCGACCAGCCCCGCCAGCAGGCAGGCAGCGGCGATCATGGCCCAGGCGCGGCGAATACGGCTTTTGGTCTGTGCGGGTGGCATTGCAGTTCGCAACACTGGGTCAAGAGCCCAGTTGCGGCGCCAATCTTGCCGTTCGCGTCGGCTGGGTGCGGCGTTCCGGGGGTGCTTGCAGGATCCCGGCCATTCCGGAGCGGTGGACGATCGAATCGATCATCTAATCTGCCGCCAACCAGATGGAGGCCTCTAACCGCGCAGAAGATTTCATCCCCGCGGCTCTCGCCTCCTTCGGGATCGAGGCCGACGAGATCGAGCTGGCGGTGATGGGAGCCGCGCACGAGATGTTCTGGCCGCCGATCCTCGAGCTGCTCGCGCTCGACCTTGCGCCCGTCGAGCCCGAAAGCGCCGCCGACCTCTCCCAGGCTCCCCCGCCCCGCCGATGAGCGAGGCTCTCGACCTGACGCTGGGGCAGCAGGCGGCGGCGATCGCCGCCGGCGAGGCCGACGCGGCCGAGCTGCTCGATGCCGCTCTGGCCCGGATCGAGGCGCGCAACCCGGCGCTGAACGCCGTGGTCGAGACCTTTCCGGAGCGCTCGCGGGAGATGCTCGCGGCAGCACCTGGCGGGCCGCTTCACGGCGTCCCGGTCGTGATCAAGGACGAGTGGCCGCTGCCCTGGCGCGCCCAGCGCTTCGGCGCCGCGGAAATGCTGGTCCCGACCGAGCCCGGCGAGTCCGGCCCCTACCGCACCCTGCGCGACGCCGGCGCGGTGATCGTCGGCGTCGGCAACATGCACGAGCTCGGCGCCAGCAGCACCGGCAACCTCTCGGTCTACGGCCCGGCGCGGAACCCCTGGAACCCCGAGCGCTGCCCGGGTGGCTCCTCCAGCGGGCCGGCCGCCGCGGTGGCGGCGCGCCTCGTCGCCGGCGCGGTCGGCGCCGACGGCGTCGGCTCGATCCGCTACCCGGCCGCCTACTGCGGCCTCACCGGGCTGAAGCCGACCTTCGGCCGCTCGGCGATGGCCGGCCACCACATGGCCGGCACCTCGACGACGATTGTCTCCGGCCCCCTCGCCGCCGACGCCGCCGACTGCCGGCTGCTGGCCTCGGCGCTGTTCGGCCGGGAGCTGAGCGCCGGCGAGGCCGCCGGTCTGCGGATCGGCGTCATCCGCGACGAGGTCTCCGAGGACGTCGCCCCAGCGGTCCGCGAGGCCTGCCAGGGAGCGATCGAGGAGCTGCGCCAGGCGACCGGCGGCGAAGTCCGCGAGATCGGCTTCGAGGATCTGGCGGCCGCCACCCTGGCGACCGTCCTGATCGCCAACAGCGAGGGGCTCGGCGGCGCCACCCCGCAGCGCCTCAACAACCTCGATCCGGAGCTCAGCCCGATCGCCCGCGGCTTCCTCAAGTACCGGATGCTGCTGCCGGCGGCCGCGGTCGTGAAGTCGCACCAGGTCCGCGCGCTCGCCCGCCAGCGCCTCGCCGAGATCTTCGCCGACGTCGACGTGATCGCCTGGCCGACGGTGCCGGCGGTGGCGCCGCCGCTGGAGGCACCGCTGGTCGAGCTGCCCTCGGGGACGCTGACCGCCGACCAGGCCAACGTCCGCGGCGGCGCCCTCGCCAACCTCACCGGCATCCCCGCCGTCAGCGTCCCGGTCGGCTCCTCGGAAGGGCTGCCGATCGCCCTCCAACTGCAGGCGGCCTGGGGACGCGACGAGCTGTTGCTCGACGCCGCCGAGGCGCTGGAGCGGGCGAACGGGCGGCGCTGGGTGGAGGCGCTGCCGCCGCTGGCGCGGGACGCCGCCGATCCGGCAGAGGCTTAGCGTGGCGGCGATCGAGGTTGCCGGCCTGGAGCGGGCCTTCGACCGCGTCCAGGCGGTGCGGGGAATCGACCTCACGGTCGAGGAGGGCGAGATCTACGGCTTCCTCGGGCCCAACGGCGCCGGCAAGACGACGACGGTGCGGATGCTGACGACGCTGCTGCTGCCGACCGGCGGCCGGGCGCGGGTCGCCGGCCACGACGTGGTCGCCGAGGCGCGCGAGGTCCGCTCCTCGATCGGGGTCGCGCTGCAGGAAGCGGCCCTCGATCCGCTGATGACGGGGCGGGAGCTGATCCGGCTGCAGGCGACGCTGCAGGGCCTCCCCTCGGCCGCCGGCCGCAAGCGCGCCGACGAGCTGCTGGAGCGGGTCGGCCTGGATGACGCCGCCGAGCGGCGGGTCGGGACCTACTCGGGCGGGATGCAGCGACGGCTCGACCTCGCGGCGGCGCTGGTCCACGAACCGCGGGTCCTCTTCCTCGACGAGCCGACCACCGGCCTCGACCCGGTCAGCCGCAAGACGATCTGGGAGGAGGTGCGGGTCCTCAACGATGACGGGACCACGGTCTTCCTCACCACCCAGTACCTGGAGGAGGCGGACCAACTAGCCGACAACGTCGGGATCATCGACCGCGGGCTGATCGTCGCCGAGGGCACGCCCGAGTCGCTGAAGGAAGAGGTCGGCAACCCCCACGTGGAGGTTCTCGTCGGCGCCGGCGTGGTGGCCGAAGCGGAGCGGGTCTGCGCCGAGCTGGGCAGGCTGCTGCCGCCGAAGGACGGCAAACGCGTCCTGCTCGAGGTCGAGAACGGAGCCGCCGACATCCCCCGGGTGGTGCGGGCGCTCGACGAAGCCGGGGTGCCGGTCGAGTCGCTGGAGCTGGTGCGGCCGACCCTCGACGACGTCTTCGTCGCCAAGACCGGCTACCACCTCGAAGACGAGGAGGGCGAGGAGAGCCCCGAGCAGGAGCCGGCGACGGCGTGAGCGCGCTGGCGGCCAACGCCCGTGTGGTCGGGGCGCTGGGGGCGCGCTCGGTCCGCCAAACCTTCCGCCGGCCGCAGCTAATCGCCCCGATCGTCGTCTTCCCGACCCTGCTGCTGGCGATCCAGACCGGCGGCGCCGGCGCCGGGATCGAACTGCCGGGGTTCCCGCCGGTGCAGAGCTTCCTCCAGTTCATGCTGGCCGGCTCGATGATGCAGTCGATGATGCTGGCCGGCAACAGCGGCGGCATCGCCTTCGCGGTCGACATCGAGATGGGCTTCACCGACCGCCTCTTCGCGGCGCCGATCCCGCGC
>DASSHE010000017.1:0-33649 GCA_035693065.1 Solirubrobacterales bacterium | reverse complement strand
CTCTGCGACCGGGTGGCGGTGATGTGTGAGGGGGAGATGATCGAGGAGGGCACCGTCGCCGAGGTCCTCACCAGCCCCCGCCAGGAGTTCACCCGAAAGCTCCTGGAGGCGGCGACCGACCTGCCGGAGCTGGAGATGGATCTGGCTGTGGCCGGGGGGGCCTGACCCCTCAGTCGCATGGAGACGGCGACCGGGGAGCAGCTACTTCGCCTGCCCGACGGCTTCGACCGCTTCGTCTCGCAAACCGAGCCCGGCGACGAGGTTCTCGTCTGCCTGCACGGGGGGCCGGGGGCCGACCACCGGACCCTGCTGCCGCTCCGCTGCATCGCTGACGAAGAGCTGCAGGTCGTCCTCTACGACCAGCTTGGAAGCGGTCGCTCCGCGCGGCCCGACGACGGCGGCCTCTGGACGGTCGAGACCTTCGTCGCCGAGTTCGAGATGCTCCTCGACGAGCTCGGCCTCGACCGGGTCCACCTGCTCGGTCAGTCCTGGGGCGGGATGCTCGGGCTCGAGTGCGCGCTGGCGCACCAGGACCGGATCAGGTCGCTGATCCTTTGCGACACGATGGCGAGCACGCAGGCCGCGGTCGACGGCTACGGGGAAATCCTCGCCCGCGCCCCCGAGACCTCGCGCGCCGCCGTCGCCGCCGATCACGAGTTCGACCCCGAGGACGGATCCGAGCTGGGCCTGGGGCTGCTCGACCTCTACGCGACCCACGTGCGCCGCTGTCACCCCTTTGACCTCGAACGCTCCCGTCGCGAGTTTCTCGAGTTCGTCGTCCCCCTCGTCGACGACATCGGCCCCGCCTACGAGGCGATGTGGGGGAGGAGCGAGTTCTCGCCCTCCGGCGTCCTGCGCGACTGGGATGTGACCGATCGCCTCGGGGAGATCGAGGTGCCGACGCTGATCACCTGCGGCGCCCACGACGAGCTCACGCCCGAGAGCTGCCACCGGCCGATCGCCGAAGGAATTCCCCACGCCCGCTGGCTGATCCTCGGCCGCTCCAGCCACATGGCCTTCCACGAGAGCGAAGCGAGCTTTCTTCTGGCGGCGATTCGGGCCTTCGTCCTCGAGTAAAGCTAGGACCCACGTCCCCGCACCAGCGCCAGCTTCACCGCCAGTTGCAGCGCCAGCAGGTCCTCCTCGGCGAGGTCGACGCCGGTCAGGGCTTCGATCCGCTCCAGGCGCTGGCGCAGGGTGTTGACGTGGATCCAGAGCTGGCGGGCGGTGGCGGTGACGCTGCGGCCCTGGTCGAGGTAGGCGTCGAGGGTCGCCAGCAGCTGCGCGCTGCGCTCGCGGTCGTAGGTGGCGAGGCGGTCGACCAGCTCGCGCAGGTGGTCCTCAGGGCCGCCGGAGTCGAGCAGGTCGATCAGGTAGCGGTAGGCGCCGGTGTCGCGGTAGGCGGTGACGCCGCCCCGCTCCAGCAGGCTCGCCCCGACGCGGGCCGCGTCGCCGGCTTCGCCGAGGCTGCGCCGGGCGCCCTCCAAGCCGGCCCGCACCTCGCCGAGCCCGAGCGAGAGGTTCTCGCGCTCGCAGACCTCGGCCAGCGCCGCCTCCCACCGCGCCGTCTTCTCGCCGGCCCTGGCCGGCAGCAGCGCCCGCACCGCCTCCGGGCCGACGTCGCAGACGGCCCCCGGGCCGAGCCGCCTGATCGCCCGCTCGAGCGCCTCGCCCCGCTGTCGCCAGGAGCGCTCGGGCAGCGGCGCGCGGGCGACCGCGACCGCGGCGAGGTGCGGCCCGCGCAGCTCGATCCCGGCCGCCTCGGCGCGCCCCCCGGCGACCTCGAGGTCGCCTTCCGCGATCGCGTCGAAGAGGTCGGGGGCGACGTTCTCCTCGGTCAGCCGCTCGATCAGGCTGATCTTCTCGAGCGCCAGATTGACCTGGTGGACGGCGGCCCGCAGCAGCTCGGCGCCGGCGCTCGGCCAGGGCTCGGCGGCGGCGACGACGATCGCCCCGATCCTCTGTTCCTCGCCGGAGGAGAGGGGGAGGGCCAGCGCCGCGGCGACCGGCTCGGCCACTCCCAGCGCCGCGCCGGCGCCGACCGGCAGCGCCCGCTCGGCGAGCAGGGCGGCGAGGACGGCGGCCTCGTCGGCGTCGCTCGGGCGCGGTTCCGCCGGGCTCGAAGCCAGCCGGCGCGGCTCGCCGGCGCCGGTTTCGTAGACCCGGCAGACGTCGGCCCCGACCAGGGCCCTGATCCCGGTCGCGGCGACCTCGAAGAGCTGCTGGCGGTCGGAGACCGCGGCGATCTCGCGCCCCAGGTTCGAGAGCCGGGTCAGCTCCTCGACCCGCTCGCGCGCCTCGTCGTAGAGGCGGGCGTTCTCGATCGCCCCCGAGATCAGCGAGGCCGAGCGCGAGAGGACGTTGACGATCCCCTCGTCGAACTCGCGCGGGGCGACCGTGTGGAGGACGATCGCGCCGATCGCCTCGCCCGCCCGCGAGGAGATCGGGATCGCCGCCATCGACTGGAAGCGCTCCTCCTCGAGCTCGGGGACGTAGAAGTTGCGCGGGTCCTCGAGTGCCCCCTCGCGGATGAAGGTCGATTGCCCTTCGCGCATCGCCCAGCCGGCGAGCCCCTCGTCGGCGCCGAAGGAGATGCGGCCGACCAGGTGCGAGTAGACCGGCGGCGCCGCCCGCATCACCAGCCGCTCGCCGGAGCGCAGGTAGACGAAGCAGGCGTGCGAGCTGGTCGCCTTGGTCAGCAGGTCGACGACGCGGTCGAGGATGTGGGCGAGGTCGGGGCCGGAGGCGACGACGCCGACGACCCCGGAGAGCGCCTCGTTCTCCAGCCGCAGTCGCTCCAGCTCGGTCGCGGCTGCCTCGTCGCGGACCGTCACCGCTCAGCCCCTCCGCTCAGAAGAGCTGCAGGTAGCGCTCCAGCTCCCAGCGGGTGATCTCGGAGTGGGCGCGCTCCCATTCGGCGCGCTTGATCCGCACGTAGTAGTCCACGTAGTCCTCGGTCGCGCAGGTTCCGAGTGCGGCACGCATCACATCATCGCTCTCCAGCTCGCGCGTTGCCTCCAAGAGGTTGGCCGGCAGCATCCGGATCCCCAGCTCGGCCAGCTCCGCCTCGCCCAGCTCGTGCAGGTTGCGGTCGGAGCTGGGCTCGCCGGCGGGCAGCCCCTTCTCGATCCCGTCGAGGCCGGCGGCGAGGACGACGGTGGCGGCGAGGTAGGGGTTGCAGGCGCCGTCGACGGTGCGGTCCTCGATCCGCCCCGGACCGGGGATGCGCAGCATCTGGGTGCGGTTGTTGGAGCCGTAGCTGACGTGGACCGGGGCCCAGGCCGAGCCGCTCTGGGAGCCGACGACGAGGCGTTTGTAGGAGTTGACGGCGGGGGCGGTGACGGCGATGTAGGCGGCGGCGTGGGCCTTCAGACCGCCGACGAAGTCATAGGCGAGGGGGGAGAGACCGAGCTCGTCCTCCTCGCCGCCCGCGGCGAAGACGTTGACGCCGTCCTTCCAGAGGCTCATGTGCAGGTGGCAGCCGTTGCCGGTGAGGTTGGCGAACGGCTTCGGCATGAAGGTCGCGATCAGCCCGCGCTCCTGGGCGACGCTCTCGACCATGTAGCGGAAGAAGACGGCACGGTCGCAGGTGGTGAGGGCGTCGGCGTAGGCGAAGTTCTGCTCGAACTGGCCGTTGGCGTCCTCGTGGTCGGTCGCGTAGCCGTCCCAGCCGAGATCGTCGAGGTAGTCGGCGATGGTGGTGACGAAGTCGAGGTTGCGGGTCAGCGCCCGCATGTCGTAACAGGGCTGTTCGAGGTCGTCGCGCTCGTCGGCGACGAGGAGGGAGCCGTCCTCGCCGCGGCGCAGGAGGAAGTACTCGAGCTCGGCGCCGATCTTCAGCTCGTAGCCGAGCTCGGCGGCGCGGGCGACCTGGTTGCGGAGGATCGTCCGCGGGCAGTAGGGCCAGGGCTCGCCGGCGACGGTGATGTCGCAGGCGAGGCGGGCGACCTCCGGCCGCCAGGGGAGCTGCGTGTAGCTGGCCGGGTCGGGGACCGCGATCACGTCGGGGTCGTTCGGCTTCTGGCCGATGTCGCCGGCGGCGAAGCCGGCAAAGCCCGCTCCCTCGACCAGCAGGTCGTCGAGGTGGGAGACGGGGATCAGCTTCGCGTTCGGCTTCCCGTGCATGTCGACGAACTGGGCGAAGAGGTACCTGACCCCCTGTTGCTCGGTCAGGGACCTGATCTCGTCTGCGCTGGTTGGGCTCATCGCCGGCTGCCTTCGGTCGGTGTGGAACGGGCAGCCTCATCAAACGAGACCAGGTGGGGGTGGGGCAATGGCGGCGCCCGCCAGGGTTGGGGCCGAGGCTATGGACGCTTCCTCCATGACATGTGCGAATCGCACATCCGCGGGCGGCGAAGAATGCCTGCCCCGGCCATGGGCAGGGAGGAAAGCTCTTCCTAGGCTGGGGCCATGTGCGGAATCGTCGGCGTCTACTCGAAGTCCGACCGCTTCTCGGCGGAGCTGGGGACCCACCTGGCGGCGATGCTGGCGGAGATGAGCCACCGCGGCCCCGACAGCGCCGGGGTCGCCGTCTACCGCGACCCGGTCGCCGCCGGCCAGGCCAAGGTCTCGCTGCGCGCCGAGGACGGGATCGACCGCGAGGCGCTGACCGAGGCGCTGGACCGCGGGCTTGGCCTCGAGCGGCTCGAGACCCAGGGCGACTCCTTCGCGCTGGCGACCGTCCACGCCGAGCCCGCCGCGGCCGAAGCCTGGATCGGCGCCGAGCTGCCGGGGCTGCAGATCCTCGGCGCCGGCCGTCAGATCGAGATCTACAAGGACGCCGTCCACCCGGACGAGTTCATCGCCCGCTTCGACGTCGGCGACCTCAGCGGCAGCCACGCGCTCGGCCACACCCGGATGGCGACCGAGAGCCGCGTCACCGCCGCCGGCTCGCATCCCTTCTCGACCGGGCGTGACCTCTGCCTGGTCCACAACGGCTCGCTCTCCAACCACAACCGCCTGCGCGACGAGCTGGCCCGTGAAGGGACCGTCTTCCGCACCGCCAACGACTCCGAAGTCGCCGCCGCCTACCTGACCCGGCGGATCGCCGGCGGCGAGGGCCTCGAGGCGGCGCTGGAGAGCTGCCTCGAGAACCTCGACGGCTTCTACACCTTCGCGGTCGGCACCGCCGACGGCTTCGCCGTCCTCCGCGACCCGATCGCCTGCAAGCCGGCGGTGATGGCCGAGACCGAGGAGTGGGTGGCGATGGCCTCCGAGTACCGGGCGCTGGCGGTGCTGCCGGGCGCCGCCGCGGCGCGGGTCTGGGAGCCCGAGCCGGGTGTCGTCTACAGCTGGGGCGGGGAGAGCGCGTGAGCGTCGCCGCCAGCCTCAGCTTCGACCTCGCCGCGGGCGGCGTGCGCGAGCTGAACGCCGCCCTGCACGCGGGGGAGGCGGCCGAGTACCGGGTGCTGGAGCCGGGCGGGCGCCACGCGGTCGCCGCCGGGGCGATGGACGAGGTGGAGGTCCTGATCGAGGGCTCGGTCGGCTATTACTGCGCCGGGATGAACCAGCGGGCGACGGTTCGCGTCCGCGGCAACGCCGGGGTCGGCGTCGCCGAGAACATGATGTCGGGACGGGTCTTCGTCGCGGGCGACGCCAGCCAGGCGGCCGGCGCCAGCGCCCACGGCGGTCTGCTGGCGATCGCCGGCAACGCTTCGGCCCGCTGTGCGATCTCGCTGAAGGGGGCCGACGTCGTCGTTCGCGGCTCGGTCGGGCACATGAGCGCCTTCATGGCCCAGTCGGGCCGGCTGCTGGTCTGCGGCGACGCCGGCGAAGCCCTCGGCGACTCGCTGTATGAGGCGCGGATCTACGTCCGCGGCGAGGTCGCGAGCCTCGGCGCCGACTGCGTCGAGAAGGAGGTCCGCGACGAGCACCGAGCCGAGATCGTCGAGCTGCTCGCCGCCGCCGGCTTCGACGACGTCGAGGTGGCGGACTTCCGCCGCTACGGCTCCGCCCGCCGTCTCTACAACTTCGACGTCGACAACGCGGGGGAGTATTAGCGTGGCCGCGAACCAGGAGCCCCGGCCGGGCTGGCGCGACGGGCTGCGCGAGTCGGCGACCTTCGACCGGGCGACGATCCACGAGATCCAGCGCGCCGCCCGCGAGGGCATCTACGCGATCCGCGGCGGCGGCGCCAAGCGCCGGGTGCCGAGCTTCGACGACCTGCTGCTGCTCGGGGCCAGCGTCTCCCGCTACCCGCTGGAGGGCTACCGCGAGCGCTGCGAGACCGACGTCGTGCTGGGCACCCGCTTCGCCAAGCGGCCACTGCACCTGGAGATCCCGGTGACGATCGCCGGGATGAGCTTCGGCGCTCTCTCGGCACCGGCCAAGGAGGCGCTCGGCCGCGGCGCCACCGCGATGGGGACCTCGACGACGACCGGCGACGGCGGGATGACGCCGGAGGAGCGCGGCCACTCGAAGACGCTCGTCTACCAGCTACTGCCCTCGCGCTACGGGATGAACCCCGACGACCTGCGCCGCGCCGACGCGATCGAGGTCGTCGTCGGTCAGGGCGCCAAGCCCGGCGGCGGCGGCATGCTGCTGGGGCAGAAGATCAGCGACCGGGTGGCCGAGATGCGCGACCTGCCGGTCGGGATCGACCAGCGCAGCGCCTGCCGCCATCCCGACTGGACCGGCCCCGACGACCTCGAGATCAAGATCGAGGAGCTGCGCGAGATCACCGACTGGGAGAAGCCGATCTTCATCAAGGTCGGCGCCACCCGCACCTATTACGACGTCGCGCTCGCGGTCAAGGCCGGCGCCGACGTCGTCGTCCTCGACGGCATGCAGGGCGGCACCGCGGCGACCCAGGACGTCTTCATCGAGCACGTCGGGATCCCGACCCTGGCGGCGGTGCCGCAGGCGGTGCAGGCGCTGACCGAGCTCGGCATGCACCGCAAGGTGCAGCTAATCGTCTCCGGCGGCATCCGCTCCGGCGCCGACGTCGCCAAGGCGCTGGCGCTCGGCGCCGACGCGGTCTCGATCGGGGTCGCGGCGCTGGTCGCGATCGGCGACAACGCCCCCGAGCTGGAGGAGGAGTACGCGAAGATCGGCTCCGCCCCGGGCTTCTACGACGCCTGGCACGAGGGCCGCGACCCGGCCGGGATCCTCACCCAGGACGCCGAGCTGGCCGCCCGCTTCGACCCCGAGCTGGGCGGCCGCCGCCTCGCCAACTACCTGCGGACGATGGTCCTGGAGACCCAGACCCTGGCCCGCGCCTGCGGCAAGTCCCGGGTCCAGAACCTCGAGCCCGAGGACCTCGTCGCCCTCACCGTTGAGGCGGCGGCGATGGCCCGCGTCCCCCTCGCCGGCACCGACTGGGTGCCCGGGCGCGAGTCGCGCTAGTCCGGTGGCGGCTGGGCGTTCATCCGCCGCCGCCGATCTCGCTGGAGACCGCCCGGGCGGCGTCGAGCACCTGGGGAACGAGTTCGAGCCGGCGGGCGTTGCCCATCCGCGCCAGCGGGCCCTGGGCGCCGACGATCGCGGCAAGCTGGCCGTCGGCGCCGAAGACCGGCGCCGCCACCGCCGCGAGGTCGTCCTCGCGCTCGGCGACCGACTCCGCCCAGCCGGCCTCGCGGACCTGCGCGACGACCCGCTCGAGGGTGGCGCCGTCGTGGATCGTGCGCTCGGTGAAGCGGGTGAGGGCGGCGGCGGGGGGGAGCTCGGCCCCGGGGCCGAAGGCGAGCATGGTTTTGCCGATCGCCGTCGCGTGCAGCGGGTTGGGGCGGCCGACCCGGGCCATGCTGACGACGCTGCTCTTGCCGGGGACGAAGTCGACCGTGACTGCCTCGCCGGCCGCGGGCACCGAGAGCGTCGCGGTCTCGCCGGTGAGGTCGACCAGCGCGTGCAGGTGGGGGCGGGCGAGCTCGCGGATGTTGAGCCGGGTCGCGACCCGGTCGGCCAGCGCCAGCAGCCGCAGCCCGAGCCCGAAGCGGCCGCTGGCTTCGCGCCGCACCAGGCCGCCCTGCTCGAGCGTCGCCAGCAGCCGCGAGGCGGTGCTGGGGTTGACCTCGATCCGCCGCGCCAGCTCGTTCACGCCGAGTCCCTCGGGCACCGCGTAGAGGGCGTCGATGGCGGCGATCGCCCGGGCGACGGAACCGACGAGCTGGCTTGCCGGCTTCTCACCGTTCGCGGAGGGGGCCATCCCCGGCAAAGCGTAATCGGCTTGCGGTCGGCCTGCTGGGTGTGTAGCATTGCGCATACAGCAATAGTGTTGCGGATTACGCAATGAACTGCAAGCCCGTCCTTCTCCCCACATCCCCTCGGCCAAGCTGATGTCCTTCGTCCTCACCTGCCCCAACTGCGGCACCCGCGAGGTCACCGACTTCGGCTTTGGCGGCGAGGTCTCGGCGCGGCCGGCGAGCAAGCCACCGCAGCGGGAGCTCAACCGCTACATCTACTTCCGCCGCAACGTCGCCGGCCCGCAGCGCGAGTGGTGGGTGCACCGCTCCGGCTGCCGGCAGTGGTTCTTGGCCGAACGCGACACCCGCACCAACGAGGTGCTGTGGACGGCGCGTCCGGAGGAGGCGCCGTGAGCCGCTTGCCCCAGCGCGAGGGCCAGCGGATCGACCGCTCGCGCCCGCTCGGCTTCAGCTTCGACGGCAAGCCCCGCCAGGGCTTCGCCGGCGACACGATCGCCTCGGCGCTCTACGCCGACGGCCAGCGGGTCTTCTCGCGCAGCTTCAAGTACCACCGCAAGCGCGGCGAGATCTGCGGCTGCGGCCAGTGCGCCAACTCGCTGGTCACCGTCGACGGCGCCCCCGGCGTCCGCGCCTGCGCCGAGCCGCTCGCCGACGGGATGGCGGTCGAGCACCAGAACGCCTGGCCCTCGCTCGAGTTCGACCTGATGGCCGCCACCGACCGCTTCGGCAGCCGCCTCACCCCGCCCGGCTTCTACTACAAGACCTTCATCAAGCCGCGCCGGCTCTGGCCCTACTACGAGCGGGTGCTGCGGCGCGCCGCCGGCCTTGGCCGGCTGCCCCGGCGCCAGGCCGAGCGCGGCTGGGAGACCGAGTACCGGCGCCGCCACTGCGACGTCGCGGTGATCGGCGGCGGCGTCGCCGGGCTGGCGGCGGCGCTGCGCGCGGCCGAGCTCGGCGCCGACGTCGTCCTCTGCGACGAGGACATCGAGCCCGGCGGCCTGCTGCTCGCCGAAGGCGCCCACGAGCAGGCCCGCGACCTCGCCGCCCGCTGCGAGGAGGCGGGGGTCGAGATCCTCTCGCGCGCCTCCGCCCTCGGCTACTTCGACGGCCTCGTCGCGATCTGGCAGGGCGACACCCTGCACCAGGTCCGCGCCGACCGCCACGTCGCCGCCACCGGCGCGATCGAGCAGCCGCTGATCTTCCCCGGCAACGACCTGCCCGGGGTGATGCTGAGCGGCGGTGCCCTCCGCCTCGCCGCCCTCTACGCGGTCAGCCCCGGGGAGAGCGTCGTCGTCTCCACCTGCGAGCGGCGCGGCCTCGAGAACGCCCTCCTCCTGCACAACCTCGGCGTCTCCGTTGCCGCCGTCGCCGACCTCCGCCGCGAGGGAGACGAGGAGCTCTGCGACTCCCTGCGCGCCGCCGGGATCGAGGTCCTGCGCGGGACCACCGCGGTTGGCGCCTCCGGCCGCGGCCAGCTCGCCAAGGTGACGCTCGCCGCCGTCGACGCCCGCGGTCGCGCCCAGGGCCACCCCCGCGAGATCGTCTGCGACTGCCTCGCCGTCTGCGGTGGCGCCGCCCCAGCTTCCTCGCTCCTGCTCCAAGCCGGCGCCCGCGCCGGCTACGAGCCCGGAGCGAATCGGTTTCTCCCCGGGGAGTTCCCACCCGGGGTGAATGGCGCCGGTGCCGTCATCGGCAACGAGGATCCAGCATCAGCTCTCCTCTCTGGGTCCTTGGCCGGCGCCGAATCTGCCCTCGCGCTTGGCTTCGGCGGCGCCGAGGACCGAGCGCGCGCCGAGGACGAGCGGGGCCGCCTCGAGGCGGCCACCGCCTCGCCCTCGCCCTGTCTGGCGCCGCCGGCCCTGGCCACCGACGGGCGCTCCGAAAAGGCCTTCGTCGACCTCGACGAGGACGTCACCGCCAAGGACGTCGCCTACGCGGCGGCCGAGGGCTACGACTCGATCGAGCTCTCGAAGCGCTACACGACGGCGACCATGGGCCCCTCGCAGGGCCGCTTCTCGCAGTTGGCGGCGGTTCGCGCCCTGGCCGAGGACACCGGGCTGACGCTCGGCGAGGTCGGCCTCACCACCGCCCGCCCGCCTTGGACCCCGGTCCCGCTCGGCGCCCTCGCCGGCCGCCCCTTCGAGCCCGCCAAGCGCTCGGCCCTGCACGGCCGCCACCGCGAGGCCGGCGCCGTCGTCAAATGGGCCGGCGACTGGCGCCGCGCCTACGACTACGGCGACCCCGCGGCGGAGGCGCTCGCGGTGCAGGACGACGCCGGCCTGATCGACGTCTCCACCCTCGGCAAGCTGATCGTCCGCGGCCCCGAGGCGGGGGAGCTGCTCGACCGCCTCTACCCGAACCGGATGTCGACGCTGAAGCCGGGCCGGATCCGCTACGGGATCCTCACCTCGGAGGCGGGGCGGATCACCGACGACGGCACCGTCTGCCGCCTCGACGAGGAAACCTTCTACGTCACCACCACCTCCAGCGGCGCCGCCGCGGTCGAGCAGTGGTTCTCCTGGTGGCAGGCCGACTGGCGGCTCGACGCCTCGATCACCGACGTCACCCAGGGGGTGGCGGCGATGAACCTGGCCGGGCCGCGGGCGCGGCAGATCCTCGCCGAGCTGACCGAGCTCGACTGCTCCAACGAGGCCTTCCCCTACCTCGACGGCCAGCACGGCGAGGTCGCCGGCGTCCCCTGCCTGCTGCTGCGGATCGGCTTCGTCGGCGAGGTCGGCTACGAGCTCCACTGCCCGGCGCCGAACGCGCGGGCGCTGTGGGACGCGATCGCGGCCAGGGGCGCGCGGCCGTTCGGCCTCGAGCCGCAGCGGATCCTGCGCCTGCAGAAGCACCACATCCTCGTCGGCCAGGACACCGACTCGGAGTCGACGCCCTACGGCGCCGCCCTCGGCTGGGCGGTCAAACTCGACAAGGAGCAGGACTTCATCGGCCGCTGGGCGCTGGAAGCGAAGGCCGAGTCGGAGCCGCCGACGGCGCTGGTCGGCTTCGTCTGCCCCGGCGGCGAGGTGCCGAGCGAGGGCGCCGCGGTGGTCGAGGCCGGCGTCGTCACCGGCCAGGTCACCAGCTCGCGCCGATCGCCGAAGCTGGGCCAGTCGATCGGGCTGGCGATGGTGCCACCCGCGGCCGCCCGCGACGGCGCCCGCATCGTCATCTCCGACCGCGGTCAGCGGATCGAGGCGACGGTCCAGACCGCGCCGTTCTACGACCCCGAGGGAGAGGTCCTGCGTTCATGAGCACCGCCTTCATCAGCCCGCTCGGCAGCGCCGAGGCGCCCGCCCGCGGCCCCTTCGCCGACGCCGCCGCGGCAGCCGGCGCCGTGACCGAGGTGCGCGACGGCTGGGAGGTCGTCACCTCCTTCGGCGACGCTGCCGCCGAGCGTGCCGCCTGCGCCAGCAGCGTCGGCTTCGCCGACTTCTCCTTCCTCGCCAAGCTCGAGCTGCAGGCGCCCGCGGCGACGCTCGAGAGCGCCGCCGGAGCGCTCGAGCTGGGCAGCGCCGAGCGCCGCGAGGGCGCCTGGCTCTGCCCGGTCGCTCCCGAGCTGCGCCTGGAGCTGCACCCGCCGGCCGCCGCCGCGGCCCGCCGCGAGCAGCTCGAGGCGGCCGGCGTGCGCACCTGCGACCTCACCGCTTCCCTCGGGGCGATCTCGGTCTGCGGCCCTCGGGCCACGGAGACGATCGCCCGCTTCTCAGCGATCGACACCCGGCCGAAGTCGCTCCCCGTAAGCGGCTTCCGGCCGGGGTCGATCGCGCGCACCCCCGCCTACCTGCTGCGCGAGGACGAGGAGCGCTTCCTGATCCTCTTCGGGGCCGCTTATGGCGCCTACTTCTGGGAGACGGTGGCGACCGCCGCCGCCGGTCTCGGCGGCCGTCCGGTCGGCCTCGACGCCCTCGCCGCGCCGAGCGAGGTGCCGCATGCGTGACCTCTTCCGCAAGCGGCGGATGTGGCGCAAGCCGGCCGAGCTGAAGGACTCCTACGACGTCGTCATCATCGGCGGCGGCGCCCACGGCCTCGCCACCGCCTACTAC
This sequence comes from Solirubrobacterales bacterium, assembly GCA_035693065.1. Classification (GTDB taxonomy): domain Bacteria; phylum Actinomycetota; class Thermoleophilia; order Solirubrobacterales; family 70-9; genus VAYN01. Next base: position 21,462 of record DASSHE010000017.1, on the reverse strand, counting down.
CTCGCCCAGCACGGGATCACCGACGTCGCGATCCTCGAGAAGTCCTACATCGGCTCCGGCGCCGCCGGCCGCAACACGACGATCCTGCGCTCCAACTACAAGACGCCGGAGGGGGCGCGCTTCTACGACGCCTCGGTCAAGCTCTACGAAGGGCTCGGCGCCGACCTCGACTTCAACCTCCTCTTCAGCCAGTGCGGCCACCTCACCCTGGCCCACTCCGACCGGGCGATGTTCGTGATGGCCAACCGGGCCGAGGTCAACCGCCTGGAAGGGATCGACTCGCGGCTGATCAGCCCCGAGGAGGTGCAGGAGCTGGCGCCGACGATGTACGTCGGGCCGGACACGACCTATCCGATCATGGGCGCGCTCTACCACCCGCCCGGCGGGATCATCCGCCACGACGCCGTCGTCTGGGGCTACGCCCGCGGCGCCGACGAAGCGGGTGCCGAGATCCACCCCTACACCGAGGTGACGGGGCTGAACCGCGAGGGCGACCGGGTCACCTCGGTCCTCACCAACCGCGGACCGGTCAAGGCCGGCATCGTCCTCAACTGCACCGCCGGCTGGAGCAGCCTGATCTCGGAGATGGCGGGGGTCGAGCTGCCGATCACCACCCACATCCTCCAGGCCTGCGTGACCGAGCCGGTCAAGCCCTTCCTCGACGTCGTCGTCGTCTCCTCGCAGATGCACGTCTACATCAGCCAGTCCGACCGCGGCGAGTTCGTGATGGGCTCGGAGATCGAGCCCTGGAGCACCTACCGGATGCAGAACACGCTCAACTTCCTCCAGGACCTGACCCGGCACACGCTGGAGCTCTTCCCGCAGCTCGAGCGGGCCCGCCTGCTGCGCGCCTGGGCCGGGCTCTGCGACCTCTCGCCCGACTACAGCCCGATCCTCGGCAAGACCGAGGTCGAGAACTTCCACGTCTCCGCCGGCTGGGGGACCTACGGCTTCAAGGCGGCGCCGATCGTCGGCAAGACGATGGCCGAGCTGGTCGCCACCGGCTCCACGCCGGAGCTGATCGCCCCCTTCGCGCTGGAGCGCTTCTACACCGACGAGCTCGTCTCCGAGCTGGCCGCCGCGGCGGTGAGCCACTAGCCCCATGGAGCCGACGCTCTCGCCCGTCGTCCGCCTCGTCGTCGCCTGCCCCGATCGGCCGGGGATCGTCGCCGCCGTCTCCGGCTTCCTCAGCGGCGCCGGCGCCAACATCGTCAGCTCCGCCCAGTACTCGACCGGACTGGTCGACGGCCGCTTCTTCCTGCGGATGCAGTTCGCGCTGCCGGCCGGGGCCACGCTCGAGCAGGCCGAAGACGAATTCGACGTCGGCGTCGCCCAGCCCTTCGCGATGGCCTGGCAGATGTGGGCGACCGAGCGGCCGAAGCGGGTGGCGCTGCTGGTCTCCCGCTACGACCACTGCCTGCTCGACCTGCTCTGGCGCTGGCGCCGCGGCGAGCTCGAGGCCGAGATCGGCCTCGTCGCCTCCAACCACCCCGACCTCGCCGCCGACGTCGAGGGCTTCGGGCTTCCCTACCACCACGTGCCGGTCGAGAAAGGCAAGAAGGCCGAGGCCGAGGAGAGCCTGCTGGAGCTCCTCGCCGGCGATTTCGACCTCGTCGTCCTCGCCCGCTACATGCAGATCCTCTCCGGCGAGTTCCTCGAGCGGGTGGGGGCGCCGGTGATCAACATCCACCACAGCTTCCTGCCCGCTTTCGCCGGCGCCGGCCCCTACGAGCGGGCGAAGGAACGCGGCGTCAAGCTGGTCGGGGCGACGAGCCATTACGTCACCGAGGAGCTCGACGCCGGCCCGATCATCGAGCAGGACGTGATCCGGGTCCGCCACGACGACAGCGCCGAGGACCTGGTCCGGCTCGGCGCCGACATCGAGCGCACCGTGCTCGCCCGCGCGGTCAAGTGGCACTGCGAAGACAGGGTCCTGGTCGACGACTCGACGACGATCGTCTTCTGAGGCCGGCGATGGGATTCAGCAACGTCTACGGACTCCCCGGCTTCACCTCCGCCGAGCGCGATTCCGCCCGGATCCTCGACGGCAAAGCGGTCGCCGCCGAGCTGCGGGCCGAGGTCGCCGCCGAGGTGGCGGAGATCGTCGCCGCCGGCGGCCGGGCGCCGGCGCTGGCGACGATCCTGGTCGGCGACGACGCCGCCTCGGCCGTCTACGTCGCCGCCAAGCACCGCGCCTGCGGCGAAGCCGGGATCGACTCGATCGACCACCGCCTCCCGGCCGACGCCTCCGCCGGCGAGCTGACCGAGCTGATTCGCCGCTGCAACGAGGACCCGGCCGTGAGCGGCATCCTCCTGCAGCTGCCGCTGCCCGCCGGGATGGACGCCGCCGCGCTGGTCGAGGAGATCGACCCCGCCAAGGACGTCGACGGGCTGACCAGCGGCAACGTCGGCGCCCTCTGGCGCTCGCGCCCCGGCCTCGCGCCCTGCACGCCGCGCGGCGTGATCGAGCTGCTCGGCCGCAGCGGCGTCGAGCTGCGCGGCGCCAAGGCGACCGTGGTCGGCCGCTCGGAGCTGGTCGGCAAGCCGCTGGCGGCGATGCTGCTCGCCGCCGACGCCACCGTCACCGTCTGCCACAGCCGCAGCCGCGACCTCGTCGCCGAGTGCGCCGAGGCGGACGTCCTGGTCGCGGCGATCGGCCGCCCACACGCGCTCGGCCGCGCCCACGTCAAGCCCGGCGCCACGGTGGTCGACGTCGGCATCACCCGCACCGAGGAGGGCCTGCGCGGCGACGTCGACTTCGAGGCCGTGCGCGGCCGCGCCGGCGCGATCACCCCGGTCCCCGGCGGGGTCGGGCCGATGACGATCGCCTGCCTGCTGCAGAACACCCTCCGCGCTTATCGCCTGGTAGACCAGGGAGATCGCCCCGGCCGTCAGTAACAGCTCGAGGACCGACGCGGCCGCGGCGATGGTCCTCGCGTCGGTGCTCTCGGTACAGAGCGGGGCGGCGCTGGCGACGACCCTCTTCGACCGTGTCGGCCCCGCTGGGGCGGTCTTCCTGCGCACCCTCTTCGGAGCGCTGATCCTGCTGGCGCTGGGCCGCGGCCGCCTGCCGCGGCTGCGGGGAGAGCGGCTGCGCGACGTCGCCGTCTTCGGCGCCGCCCTGGCGGCGATGAACCTCAGCTTCTACGCGTCGATCGACCGCCTGCCGCTCGGCGTCGCGGTGACGATCGAGTTCGTCGGCCCGCTCGGCCTCGCCATCTTCGGCTCGCGCCGCCGCCGCGACGTCCTCTGGGCGCTGCTGGCGGCGGCGGGGATCGTGCTCCTCTCCGACGGCTTCGGCGACGGCGGCATCGACCCGCTCGGCGCCGCTCTCGCCCTCCTCGCCGGCTGCTTCTGGGCCCTCTACATCGTCCAGGGCGCGCGGGTGGGGAGGGGGGTGCCGGGGCTCGGCGGTCTGACCGGCGCCCTCGTCTTCTCGACCCTGCTGGTGGCACCGCTGGGGATCGCCCAGGGAGGGAGCGAGCTGCTCGCGCCCGGCGTCCTCCTCGCCGGGCTCGCCGTCGGCGCCCTCAGCTCGGCGATCCCCTACGGGCTCGAGCTGGAGGCGCTGCGGCGGCTGCCGCACGCCGTCTTCGGGGTGATGATGAGCCTCGAGCCCGCGCTCGCGGCGCTGGTCGGCTTCGTCGCCCTCTCGCAGGACCTGGCGGCGGTGGAAGTGGTGGCGATCGGCCTCGTCGTCGTCGCCAGCGCCGGCGCCCTGCGGGCGGCCGGGGCGCCGGCTCCGCGCGACGCCTGAGCCCGACAGCGGGCGGCCGCGCTCGCTTGATTCCGCAATGCACTGAGCTATAGTGCAAAGGCCCAGAAGCAGTCCAAAATCGGCCAGGAGGAAGCGCTCGTGAGCAGTCCCGGGAGGTTCGTGCAGCTAGTCGACGGCGAGGTCAGCGAGCCGACGGAGAACCTCGGCCGGGTGCTCGAGAACCCCAGCGACGGGACCGAGCTGGGGCCGCAGAAGGCGAGCTCGGAGGAGTCGGTCGAGCGGGCGCTCGCCGCCGCCGAGTCCGCCTGGCAGGAGGGCAGTTGGAGCGACCTTCCGGCGGCGGAGCGGATCGCCACCCTGGAGCGCTTCGCCGCCGCGCTGGAGCTGCGGGCGGAGGAGATCGCCCGCTTCGACGCGATCGACAGCGGCGTCCCGATCGCGACCATGAGGCTCTTCGCCGGCGCCCTCGGCGACTCGGTGCGGGGCGCCGCCCAGGAGGTCGCGGCGGCGGGGGAGACGCGCCCGCTCGCCTCCAACGGGCGCCGGGTCGAGGTCCTGCGCCTGCCCTGGGGGCCGGCCGTCCTGCTCACCCCCTGGAACGCCCCTTCGGGCGCCGCGGTCGGCAAGCTCGCCGCCTCCCTCGCCGCCGGCTGCCCGACGATCCTCAAGCCCTCCGAGTGGGCTCCCTCCTTCGCCCAGGCCTTTGCCGAGGCGGCGCTCGAGGCCGGCTTCCCGCCGGGAGCGCTGCAGATCGTGCACGGCGACGCCGGCGTCGCCTCTCGACTCGTCGCCGACAGCCGTGTGCGGGCGATCGCCCTCACCGGCAGCCAGGCGGCGGGGCGCGCGGTTGCCGCGGTGGCGGCGGCGCGGATGGCGGCGCTCCAGCTCGAGCTCGGCGGCAGCAACGCCGCCGTGGTCGCCGCCGATGCCGACGTCGAGGCGACGGCGCGGGCGCTGGGCGACGGTGCCGCCAAGCTCAACGGCCAGTGGTGCGAGGCCCCGCGCCGGGTGCTGGTCGCCGCCGAGCTGCACGACGACCTGCGCGAGGCGCTGGTCGCCGACCTCTCCGCCCGCCGCGTCGGCGCGGCCGAGGACGAGGAGGCTGAGATCGGCCCGCTCGCCCATCGCGCCCACTTCGAGAAAGTGCGGGAGCAGGCGGCGGGCCTCGGCGGCGAGGCGACCCCGACCGCGGCCGTTCCCGACGCCCCCGGCTTCTTCTTCAGCCCGACGATCGTCACCGGCGCCACTCCGGAGGCGGCGGCGGCGGAGATCTTCGGCCCGGTCCTGACCCTGCATCCGGTCGCCGACGATCGCGAGGCGGTGGCGATCGCCAACGCCAACGGCGACGGCCTCGCCGGCTACGTCTTCAGCTCCGACCCCGAGCGGGCGTTCGAGATCGGCCGCCGCCTCCACGCCGGCGAGATCCGCATCGGCGGCACCAACCTCGTCGATCTCGCTCCCGGCTCGACCCAGTCCTTCTGGGGGACGAGCGGCTTCGGCGCCCACGGCAACCGCGAGGTCCTCGAGGCCTTCCGCGGCAGCCGCATCGTCGGCGAAGAGGACCCTGCCCTCCCCTTCTAGCCCATCTAATGGGGGGTTGCGAACCAATGGGGCATAGGTACACTCCGTAGTGCATTGACCCCAACGCCGACCCCGACAAGCGCGACGCCGCCTCTGGTCGGGATCACCGGCCCCCGTCTGCACGCGGCGGAGATCACGACGACGCCGTCGATCCTCCTCCACGCCTGGGTCGACTCGCACTACACCTACTACCCCGAAGCGGTCGCCGCCGCCGGGGGTCTGCCAATCCACCTGGCCCGCGAGGCGAATCCGGTCGCCGTCGTCGATCGCATCGACGCCCTGGTCGTCTCCGGCGGCCATGACGTCGACCCGCGGGCCTACGGACGCGAACCGACGCCGACGACGACGCGCCTCGACCCCGGCCGCGACGCCTTCGAGCTGGCGCTGATCGAGGCCGCGCTGGAGGCGGGGATCCCGCTCCTCGGCATCTGCCGCGGCGCCCAGCTAATGAACATCGCCCGCGGCGGCACCCTCGTCGACGAGCTCGTCAACGTGCAGAAGGTCGAGCACACCCGGATCGTCTACCCGCCGGAGACGCGGGTCCACCCGGTGCGCTGCGAGCCCGGCACCGTCCTTCACTCGCTCTACGGCGAGTCGGTCAGGGTCAACAGCTTCCACCACCAGAGCATCGACGACCTCGGCCGCGGCGTCGTCGTCACCGCGGTCGCCGAGGACGACACGATCGAGGCGATCGAGATCGATTCCGGCGCCGGCGCGGTCGGCGTCCAGTGGCACCCGGAGATGCTGGGCGAACAGGACCCACTTTTCGACTGGTTGATCGCCGCCGCCTCGGTGCCGGACGCGGTCGCCGTCGCCTAGGCAGAGGTCGGCATTTGGGAGGGGCCGGTGGTCCCTGTCAAAACTCGCTCGCTGCGCTCGCTTTTGAGTGTTTTGACAGGAACCCCCGGCCCCTCAACGATCCGTCTCGAACAAGACCCCCGAGGATCAGAAGCTCTTTCTTAAAAGCTCCCGAACCTCGGGCGTTTCTTCTTTAGTGGAAGCTTCCCACCCTGGGGAGCTCGGCCGAAGACCTCTCTCGGGCGGGTGGCGTGGGAGGGGGGACCGCCCCCCTGAGGAAGCTTTAGCTACCGGAAGGGGGGTGGTGGGCCCCTCCCGCGACAGGACCCGCCCGCCGGAGCTCTCTAGCTGGTTACTCGTCCTCGTCAAGGACGGCCAAGATCTCCTTGGTCGCCGACTTCACATGCGCGGTCATCGCCTGGCCGGCCTTCGCCGCGTCTCCGTCGCGCAGGGCGTCGACGATCCGCTGGTGACCGCGGACCGCGGTCTGGGTGATCACTTCGAAGTCGACGACGTCGATCTGGCCGAACATCGCCGCCCGGGCGTCTTCGATCGCCTTGCGCAGCAGCTCGTGGTCGGCGACGGCGGCGATCTTCAGGTGGAAGTCGGAGTCGGCACGGCGGAAGTCGTGCTGGGTCGGCTCGTCGCGGATCACCGCGATCGTCCGCTCCAGCTCGATCAGGTCGTCCTCGCTGGCCCGTTCGGCCGCCCGGCGCGCCGCCAGCGACTCGTTGGCGATGCGGAAGTCCTGGATCCCCATCAGCTCGTCGAGTTTCTGGCGCAGCCGCGCCTTGGTTTCGCCGCGGGCGATCACGGTGGCGCCGCCGGTGGCGCCGCGCCGCATTTCCAGGTAGCCCTCGCCCTCGAGTACCCGCAGCGCCTCGCGCAGGGTGACGCGGGAGACGCCGAGCTGTTTGGCGTGGGCGCGTTCGGGGGGGAGGCGGTCGCCGGCCGAGTAGACGCCCAGGTGGATCGCCCGCCGGATGTACTCGACGACGACTCCGTAGGCGGCTGGGACCTCGATCGGGGCCACCACCTGCTCAGGGGAACTCATCACAAGAAATTGTAGAGTATGAGCCCTAATGCTATGTTTCCTAGTGCAAGCGATCCTTTCGGATCGGGTCGAGCTACTGGAGGCTGCATGAGCAACGAGTCCGCGCCCGCGAGCGCCCCGGCGCCAGGTCAAACCCACCCAGGCAAGGTCGCCCTGGTGACCGGATCCGGCTCCGGGATCGGACGCGCGACGGCGTTGCGCCTCGCCCGCGAGGGCGCCAGCGTCGGCTGCGTCGACGTCGACGGCGCCGCCGCCCAGGCCACCGTCGAGGCGATCGCCGCGGCGGGCGGGCCGGAAGCGATCTCGGCAGCCGCCGACGTCCGCGAGCGCGCCGCGGTCGCCGCCGCGGTCGCCGCTGTCGCCGACGGGCTGGGGCCGCTCGACCTTCTCGTCAACGCCGCCGGGATCGTCACCATGACCGCCTTCGACGACCTCACCGAGGAGGAATGGGACCGGGTCGTCGACGTCAACCTCAAGGGCTACTTCCTGGTCGCCCAGGAGGCGGTCAAGCGGTTCGCCGAGGCCGGCGGCGCGATCGTCAACATCTCCACCGTCGAGGCCGACGTCGTGGTCAGCTCCAGCGGCCACTGCCAGGTCCACTACAACGCCTCCAAGGGCGGGGTGAAGATGCTGACCAAGGCGCTGGCGGCCGAGCTCAGCGGCCGCGGCATCCGCGTCAACGCCGTCGCCCCGGGCGTCATCGACACCAGCTTCTCCGGCGTCGACCTCCACTCCGACCCGGCCCAGGACTTCCTCAACCAGCGGCTGCTGGTGCAGCGGCTGGGACAGCCGGAGGACATCGCCGCGGCGATCAACTTCCTCCTCTCCGACGACGCCTCCTACGTCACCGGGATCCAGCTCCCGGTCGACGGCGGCTGGCTGGTCCGGTAGGAGGGAGGTCGAGATGGCCTCCGCCGCCGATTCGCCCCGCGCCCGCCGCCTCCTCGCCACCGCCGAGGAGCAGCTCCCGCAGCTCTACCCCGAGTTCAGCTTGGAGCCGATCGACAGCGGCTACCTGCACGACAGCGTCTTCGTCGACCACCCCGAGGGCCGCGCCGTCTACAAGGTCCTCAACACCGGACTGGAAGAGTTCGCCGCCCCGCCGATCGTCGAGATCGTCGCCAACACCAAGCGCGCCGGCGAGTGCGGGGTGGGGGCCCGGCTCCTCGCCGAGTTCCCGGAGGTGCCGGCGATCGTGCTCGAGTACGTCGACGGGCCGGCGCTCGAGGTCGAGCAGGTGCAGCAGCCCGAGACCCTGGAGCGGATCGTCGACGCGGTTCGCCGCCTGCACACGGACGCCGAGCCCTTCGCCTCGCGCTTCGACGGCTTCGAGTGGTTCGAGCGCTGGCGCGGCCTCTGCCTCGAACGCGGCTACGCCGAGCCCGAGGGCGGCGCCGTCCTCGCCGCCGGGATCGAGCGGATCCGGGCGGCGCTGAGCGCCGATCCGCCGGCCGACGTCCCCTGCCATGGCGACCTGCTGCCGGGCAACATCCTCGACACCGGCAGCGAAATCCGCCTCATCGACTACGACTACGCCGGCATGGCCGAGCCCGCCTGGGACCTCGGCGGCCTCGCGTCCGAGAACGCTCTCTCGCCGGAGCTGGTCGAGCTCGCCTGCCGCCGCTACTGGGGCGAGGAGGCCTCGGAGCGCGACATCGCCCGCGTTACCGCTTACGCCGTCGTCTTCCACGTCATCCTCGGCCAGCTTGTCTGGGCCCTGCGCGGCGCCATCCCCGACCTCCTCCCCGACGAGGTCTGGGGCGAGCTCGTCGCCGAGTTCGAGGAGCGCTGGGAGATCGCCGCGACCGCCCTCGCCGACCCCGACTTCGAGCAGGTGCTCGCCGCCGCCCGCTAACTCCGTGTCGAGTTTGTAAGGCATGGCCTTACAAACTCGACATGTCGCCTCAGTACAGGGGGAAGTCGGCGTTGACCGGCGCCAGTTGGGCGTTGACGTGCTCCACCGCGGTGCCCTCGGGGCCGACGCGGAAGGCGTTCAGGGAGCAGTTCCAGATCTCTTCCAGGGGCTGACCGAGGGCGGCGATCGGGTCGAGGCCGCGGAGGCGGCCGTGGATCTGCTGGAGGAGGTTGCCGTGGGAGACGACGAGGACGGTCTGGCCGCGCTGCTCGGCCAGGATCGCCTCCAGCAGCCGCGCCGCGCGGGTGCCGAGGTCATCCATCGACTCGCCGCCGGGCGGGTTGATCGAGAAGGGGACGCCCTGGACGACGCGGTGGCGGACCTGCGGGTAGCGCTCGGCAACCTCCTCGGCGGTGAGGCCTTCGAGCTCACCGTAGGAGCGCTCGGCGCAGAGGGGGTCGAAGCGGGGCTCGAGGGTCCGCTCGCCGAGTAGCAGCGCGGCGGTCTGGCGGGTGCGGCGCAGGGGGGAGACCCAGGCGGCGTCGATCCCGACCTCGCCGAGGAGTTGGCCGCCGAACCGCGCCTGCGCCGATCCGAGCGGGCTCAGCTCGTCTTCGGGGGCGCCGGTGCGCTGGGCCGCGTTGGCCGTGGTCAGGCCATGGCGGATCGTCAGCAGCGCGGTCTCGCCGCCGCCGCGGTCGGTCCGTGCCAGCAGCTCGGCGACCGCGGCAATCGCCGCCTCCCCGGCCGTCTGGTCGAAGGGGCGCTCAGAGGCCGCGAGCTCGGACGAGTCCATCGAATCCCTCCTTCTCGACAAGTTCCAGCGCCTCGTCGGCGGGCGAGCGCCGCCGCTCCAGCCGCTCCCAGGCGTCGGCCAGGAAGCGCTCCTCGCCGGCGCCGCGTCGCCGCAGCCCCGCTTCGGCCAGCTCCAGCGCCCCGCGTACGAATCCCGGCCAGGGCTCCTCGGCCGCGAGCCCCGCGGCGATCGCCCGCTCCCGATAGGCGAGGAGCTGCTCCCACTCGCCGCGCTCGGCCAGCCAGGCGTCGGCCTCGGCCGCGTTGGCGACCAGCCCGAGCCCCAGCGCCGAGGGCACCCAGAAGGAGTCGAAGGGCTGCTGGCAGGCGGGCCGCACCTCGACCGTGCCGAAGCGGAAGACGGCGCGGCCGTTGGGCCAGACGAGGTGATCGAGCTCGACGAAGCGCTCCCACTCCCCGAGGCCGGCGTCGGGCTCCTCGATCGGGGCGAAGGAGAGGACGTAGGCGACGTACTCCTCCAGCGACTCGAGCCGCCGCGGCGTCGCCCCCCAGCGATGCGGCTCGGTGAAGACGTTGGCGGCGAGGTGCTCGCGGGTCGCCTGCGCCGCCGCTGGACGCCCGTGGCGGAGGGGGGAGTTGGCGGAGAGGGCGATGATCGCCCCGGCGAAGCCGTTGACCGCGTTCAGCGCTGGCAGCAGCTCCTCGCGGGAGACGTCGACGTGGACCTGGTCGGCGGCGGTCCCGGTCCAGCAGAGGGCGCGCTCGCCAAGCTGGTCGAGCAGCTTCAAATAGCGGCGCTTCGGCGTCATCTCCTCGCGGCTGGTCGCCGCCCGCGGCTGCATCCCGAGGCCGAGCAGGCGGGCGCCGCTCGGCTCGGCGGCGGCGCGCAGCTCGGCCAGGGCGACCTCGGCCGAGCGCTCCAGTGCCGCCAAGTCGGGCTCGGGGTTGAGCGCGACCTCGACGACGCCGCGGCCGAACTCGACCGAGACGAACCCGTAGGGGCGCTGGACGCCCTCGACCAGGTCGGTGTCCTCGTCATGGACGACGCGGGAGTCGGGGAGGTCGAGCAGCGCCGGCCAGAGGGCCGCGACCGAGGCGGCTTCGCCCTGCTCGTCGACGAGCGGGATCTCGATCTCGCGCCCGACCAGGCGCTTAGAGAGCGGGCCGGAGGGGTATTTCTCAAGGGTGAGGTCGCTGAGAGCGTCGACCGAGGCACCGGTCTGGGAAGTCACAATGGCTCCTTTGGCCCGTTTTGTAGGGCAATGGTACCAGCGGCCCCACCGGCGGACAGTTGTCTGGCCAGCGGCGCCGAAGGCGCGACGTTGATCGGAAGACATGGAAATTACGCGGAATACGCTGGGCAGCATGGGTGCTGACCGGATCGGGGCGGAGTACGAACACGAGCGGCTGACCGTCTTCAGCGACCCCGAGACCGGCGCCACCGGCGCCGTCGCCGTCCACTCGACCGCCCTCGGCCCCTCGATGGGCGGTCTGCGGCTCTTCGCTTACCCGGCCTTCGACGACGCGATCGTCGACGTTCTCCGCCTTGCCCGGGCGATGTCCTTCAAGAGCGCCGCCGCCGGCCTCGACCTCGGCGGCGGCAAGGCCGTGCTGATCGACGACGGCCGCTGGGTCGGGCAGCGCGAGGAGCGGATGCAGGCCTTCGGCCGCGTCGTCGAGTCGCTCGGCGGCCTCTACATCACCGCCGAGGACGTCGGCACCTCGCCCGCCGACATGAACACGATCGCCGCGGTGACCGACCACGTCGCCGGCGCCAGCGCCGACCACGGTGGCAGCGGCGACCCTTCCCCGCACACCGCCCGCACCGTCTTCGGCTCGATCGAGTCCGCCGTCCGCATCGGGATGCGCCGCCAGACGCTGGACGGCGTCCGCGTCGGCGTCCAGGGCGTCGGCCACGTCGGCAGCGCCCTCGCCGGCCTGCTCGCCGGTGCCGGTGCCGAGGTCTTCGTGACCGACATCGACGACTCCCGCGCCGCCGCCGTCGCCGCCGAGTTCGGCGCCACGGCGCTGCCCCTGGGCGGGTTCATCTACGGCGAGTTCGACGTCCTCGCCCCCTGCGCGCTCGGCGGCGCCATCGCCCTCGCCGACGTCGATCGGCTCGGCGCCACGATCGTCGCCGGCGCCGCCAACAACCCGCTCGCCCAGCGCGAGGTCGCCGCCGCCCTCGCCGCCCGCGGGGTCCTCTACGTCCCCGATTTCATCGCCAACTCGGGCGGGATCATCTACGTCGGCGCCGAGGCGCTCGAGCTCGACGCGACCGAGACCGAGCGGCTCCTCGGCGCCTCGATCGAACGCTGCGAGCGGATCCTCGCCGACGCCCTCGCCTCCGGCCGCCTGCCGCTGGAGTTGGCCGAGGAGGCCGCCGAAGCGCGCCTCCGCGGCGGCCGCGAGACGGCGCCGCAGGCGAGCGCCTGAGCCTGGCCGCCCCGGTTGCCGGTACCGGCGTGGCTTGCTTTGGGAAAGGGTTGAGCCCGGTCCGCCGGGTGCGCTATGCATTCCCTGGTGGACCCCGAACCTGACCCGCAGGCCAGCGAGCAGTCGGTGCAGTCGCTGGTCGACGCGCTGAGCGTCGCCCTCGGGCGGCCGGTCCTGCTCGACGACGCGACCCTGGCGCCGCTCGCCTACAGCCGCCAGTGGGAAGTCGACGCGGTCCGCAGCGAGAGCATCCTCGGCCGCGGCGCCTCGGCCGAGGTGCGCGAGGCTCTGCTCGCCCAGGACATCGCCAACGCCCGCGACGTCGTCCACACCGCGCCCGAGCCGGAGCTGGGGATGGAGGGGCGGGTCTGCATGCCGGTGCGCGGCGGCGAGCAGGTGCTCGGCTACATCTGGCTGCTCGACCCCGAGGAGGACCTGAGCGAGGCCGAGCTCGACCGGGTGCGGCGAGCGGCGGCGGCGATCGCGACCGCCCTCGCCGGCTCCAAGCGCCGCCCGGTCCCCGACGAAGCGGCGCTGCTGGAGGCTCTCTGCTCCTCGGACCCGGAGCTCCGCGCCGGCGCGGCGGCGGAGGCGCGGCAACGCCAGTTGCTGCCCGATGAACGACTCGTCCTCTGCCTGCTCGCCGGCCGGGGGGAGGGGGCGGACCCGGCCGAGGCGGCGCGCGCGGGGGCCCGCCGGCTCTCGGTCGGCCACGCGATCGCCGCCACCGACCCGGCCGGGGCGGCGCTGGTCGCCTCGCTCGGCGACCCCGTCCTGCGCACCCTCGGCGAGTCCGAGGTCGGCGCCTGGCTGCGCGAGGTGAGCGGCGCCGACGTCGCCGTCGGCGAGTCGGCGCCGGCGACCCTGGCGACCCTCGACGAGGCTCACCGCCAAGCCGCCCTGGCGCTGCGGGTGGCGCGGGCTCCGAAGCGCGAGAGCGCCGTCGCCGACTGGCCCGAGCTGGGCGCCGACCGCCTCGTCTCGCAGCTCCCGGCCGCCGCTCTGGGCGACCTCCCCGAGGGCCTCGCCCACCTACTGCGGGAGGAGCCGGCACTGGTCGAGACCCTCAGCGCCTTCCTCGAGGCCGGCGGCGAGATCAAGGCCACCGCGGCGGCGCTCTCGCTCCACCGCAGCGGCCTCTACTACCGCCTGCGCCGGATCGAGGAGCTGAGCGGGCTCGACCTCAGTCGCGGCGACGATCGCCTGCTCGCGCACCTCGCGATCCGCACTGAACAAATGTCCTAACGGCTCGGCACGTTCGTCCGTGGCGGCGCCCGGGGGGCCGGCGTACCTTCGTCCCATGACTGAGACGCTCGTCCAGCCGACCGCCCTGCCCGCTCCCGCGCCGGCCGAGCTCGCCTCGATCGAGCCGCGGGTTCTGGAGCTGGGACGCCAGCTCGGCCGCCGCCAGCGGACGCTGCGCGCGACTGGCCGCGGCGCCTACGACAAGGCGATGAACCTGCTCTCCTCCGACCCCGAGCTGCGGGCGGCGCTGTTCCGCCTCGTCGACGTCGCCCCCGCCTGCGCCAGCACCCCCGAGCTGGCCGAGCACCTGGCCGCCTACCTCGACGACGTCGAGAACGAAGCGCTGCCGGTCGGCCTCGGCAAGGGCGCCGCCGACTCGAAGCTGTTCGGCCGCGCTACCGGCCGCGTCGCCTCTTCGATGGTCAAGCAGATGGCCGGCCGCTTCATCGTCGGCGAGTCGATCGCCGACGCCGAGCCGACCCTGCGCAAGCTCTGGTCGAACGGGGTCGCCGCCACGGTCGACCTGCTCGGCGAGGCCACCGTCACCCACGCCGAGGGCGAGGCCTACGCCGCCCGCTGCGAAGACGCGCTGCGGGCGCTCGCGGCGGCGACGGCGAGGTGGCCGCGCCAGCCGCTGCTGGAAGCCGACTCGGTCGGGCCGCTGCCGCGGGTCAACCTCTCGGTCAAGGTGACGGCGCTGACCCCGCTGACCCGGGCCGAGGCGCCGGAGCGCGCCCGCGAGGACGCCGCCCGCCACCTGCGCCGGCTGCTGCGCCAGGCGAAGGAGCTCGGCGCCCACCTCCACGTCGACATGGAGTCGATGGACTCGCGCGAACTGATCCTCGACCTCGTCCTCGACCTGCTGGAAGAGCCGGAGTTTGCCGACGGCCCCTCCGCCGGGATGGTCCTGCAGGCCTACCTGCGCGACTGCGAGGACCTGCTCGACCGCATCCTCGAGCGCACCGCCGCGGCTGGCCGCTCGGTGCCGCTGACCGTGCGCCTGGTCAAGGGCGCCTACTGGGACCACGAGACGATCGAAGCCGCCCAGCACGGCTGGGAGCCGCCGGTCTGGACCGAGAAGGCCGAGAGCGACCGCTGCTTCGAACGCGCCAGCCGCCGCCTGATCGACGCCTTCCCGCTGGTCCGCACCGCGATCGCCTCCCACAACCTGCGCTCGGTCGCCCACGCGGTCAGCTACGCCGACGCCGCCGGGCTCGCCCGCGGCGACCTCGAGCTGCAGGTCCTGCGCGGGCTCGGCGACGAGCTGCAGGACTCGCTCGCCGCCGCCGGCCTGCGCTGCCGCACCTACTGCCCGGTGGGCGACCTCGTCGCCGGCATGGCCTACCTGGTCCGCCGCCTCCTGGAGAACACCTCGAACGCGTCCTTCCTCGCCAGCCAGGCCGGCGGCGCCGACGCGGAGGAGCTGCTGCGCGCACCATGACCGAGTTTCGCAACGAGCCTGTCCTCGAGCTGCGCCGCGCCCACGAGCGCGAGCGCCTCCTGGCGGCGCTGGCCGAGATCGACGCGGCCGCGCCAGTAAACGTCCCGGTGGTCGTCGGCGGCGAGCGTCGCCTCGACCCGTCACTCTCCTCGGTCGATCCTGGCGCTCCCCGACGAGTAGTCGCCGCGGCCACCGAGACGACTCCTGCAGAGGTAGATGAAGCCGTCGCGGCGGCGGCGGAGGCGGCGCGCTCCTGGGCCGCCACGCCGGCCGCCGAGCGGGCGGCGATCCTCGCCCGCGCCGCCGGCGAGATGCGCGGCCGTCGCTACGAGCTGGCGGCGCTGGCGGTGCGCGAGTGCGCGAAGCCGTGGGCTGAGGCCGACGCCGACGTCTGCGAGGCGATCGACTTCCTCGAGTACTACGGCTGGAAGGCGGTCGAGCTCGACGCCGGCCCGGAGCTGGTGCAGATGCCGGGCGAGCGCAACACGCTCCACTACCGCCCCCGCGGGGTGGTCGGCGTGATCGCCCCCTGGAACTTCCCGATCGCGATCGCCACCGGGATGACCGCGGCGGCGCTCGCCACCGGCAACGCCGTCTGCCTGAAGCCGGCCGAGCAGTCCCCCGGCTGCGCCCTCGCCATCTACGAGGCGCTCGAGCGCGCCGGCCTGCCGGCGGGGACGCTGGCGCTGCTGCCCGGCGAGGGCGAGGTCGGCGCCGCCCTGGTCGGCCACCCGGGCATCCAGACGATCGCCTTCACCGGCTCGGGCGCGGTCGGGATGGAGATCATCCGCCGCGCCGCCGAACCGGAGCCGGGCCAGCTACACCTGAAGCGGGTCGTCGCCGAGATGGGCGGCAAGAACTGCATCATCGTCGACGCCGACGCCGACCTCGACGACGTCGTCCCGGCGATCCTCGCCTCGGCCTTCGGCTTCGCCGGCCAGAAGTGCTCGGCGGCGGCCCGGGTCCTCGTCCACGAGCGGATCGCCGACGTCCTCGGTGAGCGCTTGCGCGGGTCGCTCGACACCCTCCTGGTCGGTCAGGCCGACAGCTTCGGCGTCGACGTGCCGCCGTTGATCGAGGCCTCCGCCGCCGAGCGGGTCGAGCGCTACGTCGCCGCCGCCCTCGCCGACGGCGCTGCTGCCGCGCGGGTCGAGCGGATGCCCGACGGCGACGGCTTCTTCGCCGCCCCGGCCGTTATCACCGGCGCCTCGCCCGACTCGCCGGTCGCCCGTGAGGAGATCTTCGGCCCGGTCGTCACGGTCGAGCCGGTGGCCGGGGTGGAGGCCGCCTGCGAGTTGATCGAGGCGCAGCCGCAGGCGCTGACCGGAGGCCTCTTCTCGCGCAACCCGCGGACGATCGCCGCTGTCTCCCGCCGCACCCCCGTCGGCAACCTCTACGTCAACCGCGGCACCACCGGGGCGATGGTCGGGCGGCAGCCGTTCGGCGGCAACCGCCTCTCCGGCACCGGCACCAAGGCCGGCGGCCCCGACTACCTGCTCCACTTCGTCGAGCCGGTGGTGGTGACCGAGAACACGGTCCGACACGGCCTCGCCCCATGAGCACCGCCGCCCCCGCTCGCCTCGACGCGACCCACGCCGGGGGAGGGGCGGAATGGCGCTCCGACCTCTACCGCACCGCCTGCGTGCAGTTCCTCCGGGCGGCGGAGACGGTCGGCCTCGGCGATGAGGAGTGCACCCGGCTGCTGGAGCCGCGCCGCTCCCTCCTCGTCAACCTGCCGATCCGGATGGACGGCGGCGAGCTGGTCAATTTCACCGGCTACCGGGTCCAGCACATCCTCACGATGGGCCCGACCAAGGGCGGCCTGCGCTACGCGCCCGACCTCTCGCTCGGGCAGTGCGCGGCGCTGGCGATGTGGATGACCTGGAAGTGCGCCCTGCTCGGGGTTCCCTACGGCGGCGCCAAGGGCGGCGTCCGCTGTGACCCGACCCGCCTCTCGGTGGACGAGATGGAGCGGGTGACGCGCCGCTACGCCGCCGAGCTGGAGCCGATCATCGGGCCCGACCAGGACATCCCCGCCCCCGACATGGGCACCGGCGAGCGCGAGATGGCCTGGTTCTACGACACCTGCTCGCAGGCCGCCGGCCACGCCGTCCCGGCCTGCGTAACCGGCAAGCCGATCGCCCTCGGCGGCACCCCCGGCCGCCAGCAGGCGACCGGCCACGGCGCCGTCTTCGCGCTGGAGGCGGCGCTCGAGCGCGAGGGCCGCGCGATCGCCGACCAGAGCGTCGCGATCCAGGGCTTCGGCAACGTCGGCTCGGTCGCCGCCGCCGAGCTCCACCGCCGCGGCGCCCGCGTCGTCGGCCTCAGCGACGTCGGCGGCGCGATCGCCGATCCCAACGGTCTCGACGTCGCCGCGGTCGCCCGCTGGGCGGCCGAGAACGGCTCCGTCTCCGACTTCCCCGGGGCGACGACGATCGACCGCGAGGCCCTGCTCGAGCTTCCCTGCGACGTCCTCGTCCCCGCCGCCCTGGAGAAGCAGATCACCGCCGCCAACGCCGGGCGCCTGCGCTGCCGGCTGGTCGCCGAGGCCGCCAACGGCCCGACCACGCTGGAGGCCGACGCGATCCTCGCCGAGCGCGGGATCCCGGTCCTGCCCGACGTCCTCGTCAGCGGCGGCGGCGTCATCGTCAGCTACTTCGAGTGGGTGCAGGCGCACCAGAAGTACATCTGGAGCGAGACCGAGGTCCAGGACCGGCTGGGGGCGCAGATGCGGGCCGCCCTCGGCGAGGTCTACGGCTCCGCCGAGCAGCTCGGGGTCGACCTCCGCACCGCCGCGCTCTCGGTCGCCGTCCGCCGCGTCGCCGAGGCGGCGAAGCTCCGCGCCGTCTACCCCTGACCCCACGGCAGATGGCCGAGACCAACGCGGGCGTGCCCCGCGCCCCCAGCGAAACCAGCTCCGTTCTCACCTATCGGACCGGCGTCGCCGACGCCAACATCGCCGGCGACGTCCACGGCGGCTGGATCATGAAGCTCTGCGACGACGCCGCGGTGATCGCCGCCTCGCGCCACTCCGAGCGCCGCGTCGTCACCCTCGCGGTCGACGGGATGCTGTTCCGCAACCCGGTCAGGGTCGGCGACGTCCTCACCCTGCGGGCCACGGTCAACGCCGCCTGGCGCTCCTCGATGGAGGTCGGCGTCCGGGTCGAGGCCGAAGACCCGCGCCGCCGCGAGACCACCCACACCCTGACCGCCTACCTGACGATGATCGCCCTCGACGACGAGGGACAGCCGACCGCGGTGGCGCCGCTGCGCCCGCGCAGCGGCGAAGAAGAACGGCGCTGGCACGAGGCGAACCTGCGGCGGCGGATCCGCCTCGCCGACCCCGCCGACCTGCACCGGCGCCTGCACGAGGACGCCGAGTCGACCTAGCTACGGTCGTCGCTTCCCCGCCCTGGCCGCGGCGATCTCTCTCAACCACGATCTCGGCCGCGACAGCCGGGCACTGGTCGACTACGTGGCCTGATCGTGGAACTACTGATGTAGGTCCTTCGGTAGACAGCCAGCTGCGCCTCGCTTGCCTTCAAGCCAAAGCTCACCCTGGCCCTAAAGGGCAAGCCCAAGCGCCTCTCCAACGGCGGCGAGCGCAAGCTCCCCGACATCGTCGTCGACCTCCACGGCCAGTTCCACGTCACCCTCGTTGGCTTCGTCACCTCCAAGCACGGCGGCATCCGCACCACCTTCGCCACCGCCCCCGACACCCCGGTGACGAAGTTCACCCTGCGCCTCAAAGGCGGCAAGCAGGGGCTCCTGGTCAACAGCGAGAACCTCTGCGCCAAACCGCGCTATGCCGAAGTCAGCCTCAAGGGGCAAAACGGCAAGGCCAGCTCGGGTCAGACGCGGATTGGGACTGGGTGCGGGCGCTAGGGCCGGCATCGGATATTGCTCAACGTCGCCTGCGCAAAGATACGCCCACGCAAACCTGGTTTTCTAAAAGATCCAGGGCAAATCCACAGGCCAAAGGCTGCCCTGACTCAACGTACTTGTGTGTTCTTGCTTACTCAGATCCCGCTCTCTAGCTTCGCTGCGGTCGAGCAGACCGCTCGGCGCGAATGCTACTGAAAGGGAATTGAGATGACTCGTATCAAAGTACTGGGCGTCGCCTTGGTGGCGATCTTCGCCATGGGCGCGCTCGCCTCGTCGGCGATGGCGGTGTCCGGGATCGAATTCGAAGAACCCACGAATATGCCTAATGGAAAAGTGATGGGCGAACAAAAAGGCACCGACACGTTCACCGTCGATGGAAGTAACGTCACCTGCAATATTGCTACGTACAATAAAGGCAATACCATCCCTAATGGAACCACAACTACCACGCTGCACCCGGTATACAGCAGCTGCACGGCATTCGGCTTCATTGGAGCTGAAATCAATACGGGTAATTGCGATTACGAAGGCATGGCAGGCGGCAATTACGAAGAAGCCAATATGAAATGGAATAGCGGCGAAATTATCATCAATTGTAGTACCACAACCGGAGAACCAAATAGTGTCATCAATATCTCAGCTGGCACTTGTGTGGCTTCGGTGGGGCCGCAGACGATCAGCTCGGGAATCCATTTCACAAATACAACAGCTAATCAAAATGGCGATGGACGAATGGATTTCGATCTTGTCGCGACCAACGCCTCTGTGACAGTGGAAAAAACAGCCGACGGCTTCGGCTGTCCGTTCAACGGTACCGGTATGACTAATGGTACCTACAATGGTACGACCACATTTAGGTGTACAAACCCGAATACCGACGCTCTTACAGGGTGCACAGTGGCAGTGTTCTAATACCGTCATTGGCTACGCATCCGCGTAGCTAGATGGCCGCAGCGTCAGTTGTCGATGACGATGCGTTCACGGTCCGGGGGCCTTAGGCCCCCGGACCGTTCTCCTCGAGCAGAGGCGGTAGGCCCCGCAAACCTAAGAGTGTGGAGATCTAGCGTTCCGCGAGATGCGGGTAAAAGCTGCCCGCTAGCTCTTCGAGTGGCCCCTCGAAATCATCGCCCGTGCGAGTATCTGCATCCAGTAGCAGGGGCCGGGCATCGCCGATAAGGAAGGTCAGGGAGAGCGCATGCAACGACGGAGAGCCGGAGTGCGGGTTGGAGGCGCCATCAGTGTAGTGGTGGCCTGCTGTGTCGTTCTCATCAGCTCTTCCGCTCCCGCCGCGGCCCAAGCTCCCGCGAAGCTCACCCGCTTCCCCGAAGACGGAGTGGTTGGGACGGAAGCCGGGCACCTGGAGTTTCCGCTCGCTATCGCCACCAACAACGCGAACGGCCATGTGTACGTGGGCGAGGGCGGAAACCGAATCAGTGAGTTCACCGGGTGGGGTGAGTTCGTCAAGGCGTGGGGGTGGGGCGTCAGAGACGGGTCTCCCGAACCGCAGGTATGTGGGGAAGGCGAATCCCCCCCGCACTGCCAGGAAGGGCTTGAAGGTTCCGCCGCGGGGCAGATGAGCGCGCCGAACGGTATTGCCATTGCGCCCGACGGATCCATCTACGCACTGGAAAGACCCAACCGTCGGGTGCAAAAGTTCTCCCCCGCTGGGGAATTCGAACTCATGTTCGGCGGGGATGTCGACAAGACGAGCAATGCCAACGTCTGCACCGCGGCGTCAGGCCACGAATGCGGCATCGGGGTGGAAGGGAACGGCAACGGTGAATTTGGCTGGGCATCATCCGAAATCTCCAGCTTCATCGCGGTAGCTAGCGATGGAACCGTGTACGTCGGCGACATCGGCCGCATCCAGGAGTTCAACAGCGACGGCACGTTCAAGGGCGCGGTCCCGCTTTCGAAAAGCGTGTTCCCGGCGAACCTCGCGGTGGACCCGATATCCGGAGACATCTATTTCACCTACCTGTCCTCACCCGTCTTCAACCCGCCCGTGTACCGGATCGACCCCGACACCGGAGCCGTCGTCGATGAAATCCCTGTAAAAGCCCCGCCGAAAGGGGAACTGGACGGTCTGGCGACGGACAGCCACGGCGATCTGTTCGTGATCTTCGACCCGATAGGGGCTGCGAAACCCGAGGCCGAACCGCGGGTGATGGAGTACGGGCCCAGCGGCGAAGTCATCATCGACTACCCGGAGGCCTTCGCGGCGCCGCCAACCGCGCTTCTAGAAGGGGAAGCCGCTTCCCTGCGCGGGGTCGCGACCAACGCCTTCGGCGATGTCTACGTCTTGGAAACGAACTTTCTAGTGAACCCTTTCATCGGCGCCGTGAGCGTCTACGGTCCGCCGCCCCCCCAGGACAAATACGGCCCGCCGCCGGCGAAGGCACCGGCGATCACCGACCAGTTCGCGACCAGCGCCGGAACCACCACGGCGACCCTGAAGGCGAAGATCAACCCGGGGTTCTGGGCCGACACCGCCTACTACCTCGAATACGGCACCGCGCCCTGCTTCGAAGGCGGCTGCGCGGTAGCGCCGACGCCGCCGGGCCACACGCTGACCGACCAGGTCGTCAACGTGCCGCTCACGACCGAAGGGATCAACCTCACCGGTCTGACGCCCGCCACCACCTACCACTACCGCTTCGTCGCCCAAAGCAGCGGAGGTGGTCCCGTCCAAG
>DASSHE010000016.1:0-15537 GCA_035693065.1 Solirubrobacterales bacterium | reverse complement strand
CGCTCGCCTCTGGCCCGTGCCGGTGGGAGTAGTTGTCGTTGTCGGGCAGCGAGAGCAGGATGAAGTCGTAGCCGTCCTCGCGCAGCAGCTCGGCGGCGCAGCAGGCGGCGTAGCCGTCCCGGTTGCCGGGGATCGAGGTCGATTTGCAGGGCACCTCGCGGCTGGCGTAGAGGTCGCCGTAGAAGAGCTCGGTCGGTCCCCAGGTGTGGTGGTGGAACTTCAGTTTCGAGACGTCGACCGCGCGCCGCAGCAGCCCCTCCAGCGAGACCTCGTGCCGCCGCCGGCCGCGGTAGATGAGAAACGGCGTGCAGGCGGTTCGCCGACCGGCGTCTTCGAGGCTCTCGAAGACCGTCTCCACCTCCGGGCTGAGGTGGGCGAGGTTCATGTTGTAGACGAGGTCGTAGAGGGCCCGGAAGACGCCGAAGGCCCGCGTCGCCTCCAGCGAGGAGCCGTACTCGACGTAGCGCCGCTCCAGCCGGTGGTACCAGTTCATGCCGCTGATCCAGTGGCGCTCCGCCCCGACCCCGGTGACCATCTCCGAGCAGGCGACCGGCGTCACCGAGGGGAAGCTGGAGACGCAGTCGGGGATCAGGACCCCACGGTCGAGCAGAGCGCCGAAGGTCGGCGCCCGACCCTCCTCGACCGCCCGTTCGAGCATGTCGGTGCGGAGCGAGTCGACGTAGGCGAGGACCAGCTTCTTGCGCTCGGGCATCGCCCGAATGATCGCGAAGGTCGCAGGCGGGGCGACGGATGCCCCCGGAGGGGCTCTAGCGGAGGACCCGCAGCCCGGCGTGCTTGCGCTGCGAGCGGCGGTAGCGGGCGAAGCCCAGCCAGAGCAGGACCAAGACGACGAGGATCACCGCCGGCGCCAGCAGCAGGGCGATCGCGACGACGATCAGCGCCGCCAGGGCGATGATGAAGGCGAGCGCTCCGGCGCCGCTGCCCTCGCGGCGGCTGGCGCCGTGGACCAGGTCGCTGATCACGAGGCAGGCAAGGGCCGCACCGGCCAGCGCCAGCAGTGCCCCCGCGGCTCCGTCGAGCAGGAAGCCGGCGATCAGCCCGATCACCGCGGCGAGCAGGGTCATCCGCCCGCGGGCGGAGCCGTGGGTGCCGGTAGTGCCGGCGAGCATGCCGATCGCGATGCCGATTCCGAGGTCGGTGAGCAGATCCACGTGCGAAAAACTAACGGGGGTGGACGCGGCGCGTCGATCCGCCACACTTCTGGGATGGCAGAAGTCCCCGAGCCGACCCACCGCCGCCGCGCCCACACCAGCCATCGCGACCTCGAGCGCTACGCGGCGCTGTTCGCCGAGCGCACCTCGGTGATGCGCTCCTCGGCGATGCGCGACCTGATGGCGATCACCGCGCGACCGGAAGTGATCTCGCTCGCCGGTGGCCTCCCCGACACCTCCACCTTCCCGCCCCAGAGCTTCGCCGCGCAGATGACCCGGATCGCCCAGGAGTCGGCGGCGAAGGCGCTCCAGTACGGACCGACCGAGGGCTTCGAGGAGACCAAGGACTGCATCCTCGAGGTGATGGGCGCCGAGGGAATGCTCCCCGACCCCGACGACATCATCGTCACCACCGGCGGCCAGCAGGCGATCGACCTCGTCTGCAAGACGCTGGTCGACCCCGGCGACGTCGTCATCTGCGAGGCGCCGACCTACCCCGGCGCCGTCCCCGTCTTCTGCAGCTACCAGGCCGACGTCGTCCAGGTCGAATGCGACGAGGACGGGATGAAGGTCGAGGTCCTGGAGAAGCTGCTGGGAGAGCTGCGCGAAGAGGGGCGGCGGCCGAAGTTCATCTACTCGGTGCCGACCTTCCAGAACCCGGCCGGGGTGACGATGTCGCTGGAGCGGCGGCAGCGGCTGGTGGAGCTGGTCCGCGACGAGGAGATCCTCCTGGTCGAGGACAACCCCTACGGCCTGCTTCGCTACAGCGGCGAGCCGATGCCGCCGCTCTACCAGCTCGACGGCGGCGACTTCGTCATCTACCTCGGCACCTTCTCGAAGATCCTCTCCCCCGGGATCCGCCTCGGCTGGGCGGTGGCGCCGCCGCCGGTCCTGGAGAAGATCGTCCTCGGCAAGCAGGCCGCCGACCTCTGCACCTCGACCCTGACCCAGTACTTCGTCCGCGAGTACTTTGCCGAACGCCGCTGGCAGCACTACGTCGACGACCTGGTCGAGATCTACCGGGCCCGGCGCGACACGATGCTGGAGGCGCTGCGCGTGTACTTCCCCGCCGAGGCGACCTGGACTGAGCCCGAGGGCGGCCTCTTCATCTGGGCGACCCTCCCCGACTACATCGACACCAGCGACCTGCTGGCGAAGGCGCTGCGCGCGGACGTCGCCTTCGTCCCCGGCACCGGCGCCTACGTCGACGACCGCGGCCGCAACTCGATGCGGCTCAACTTCTCCGGCGTCGGCGCGGATGAGATCCGCGAGGGCGTGCGGCGGATCGGAGCGGTGATCGAGGAGCAGGTCGAGCTCTACGAGACGCTGACCGGCGAACACCGGGCTCCCGAGCCCGTGGCGGAGCCGGAGCCCAACGTCGTCCCCTTCCGCAAGGCCGGAGGCGAGGCGGGGTGAAGGTCGCGGTCCTCAAGGGCGGGCGGTCGCTGGAGCGCGGCGTCTCGCTGCGCTCGGGGGCGCGGGTCGAGGACGCATTGGAGCGCCTCGGGCACGAGGTACTGGCGATCGACGTCGGCTCTGACCTGGTCAAGCGGCTACGCGCCGAGGGCCCGGACGTCGCCTTCGTCGCCATGCACGGGGTCGGCGGCGAGGACGGGACCGTGCAGGAGCTGCTGGAGATCCTGGGTATCCCCTTCACCGGGCCCGGTGCCGCCGCCTGCGCGCGCTGCATGGACAAGGTCCTGGCCAAGGACGCGATCGCCGAAGCGGGCCTCCCCACCCCCGACTGGTACGCCTTCAACCAGACCGCCTTCCGCGAGTTCGGTGCCGCTGACGCGCTCGGCCGTCTGGAGGAGACGCTGGGCTTCCCGTTGGTCGTCAAGCCCAGCCGCGGCGGTTCCTCGCTCGGGGTCAAGTTCGCGGCGACGGCGGCGGAGGTGCCGCAGGCGCTGATCTCCGCCTTCAGCTACGACGAGCGGGTTCTGCTTGAGCGCTACGTCGAAGGACGCGAGCTCGCGGTCAGCATCCTCGGTGACGAAGCGCTGCCTGTTGTCGAGGCGATCCTCGTCGAGGGGGACCGCTACGACTTCGAGGCGCGCTACGAGATCGGCCGCACCCGCTTCGTCTGCCCGGCTGAGCTGAGCCCGGACCAAGAGCGGGCGGTCACCGAGGCCGCGCTCGCCACATACCGGCAGCTCGGCTGCACCGGCTTCGCCCGGGTCGACGTGATCCTCGGTGATGACGGCCCCTGGCTGCTCGAGGCCAACGCGATCCCCGGCCTCACCGACACCAGCCTCCTCCCCCAGGCCGCCGAGGCGGCCGGCCTCTCCTTCGAGGCCCTGGTCGAGAGGATCCTCGACCTCGCGCTGCACCCCCAGGGCGTTTCCTAGCCCTAGGAGCGAAAAGCAAGCAGCTCAAGGACGAGGGAGGGAGCGTGCTCCGCACGTGACCGACCGAGGACGCCGAGATGCGCCGCTTTGCAGCCCTAGGAGTCGCCCTGGGCGAAGTCTTCGGGCGTTACCTCGTCGAGGAACTCTTTGAACTTGTCGACGACCTCCTCGGTGTCCTCGACCTCGTGCTCGAACTCGATCGCCGACTCCTCGATTACCTCCTCGGCCGCGAAGATCGGGGCCGAGACACGGACGGCGAGGGCGAGGGCGTCGGAGGGACGCGAGTCGATCTCGATCTCCGAGCCGTTGACCGAGACCGTGATCGAGGCGTAGAAGGTGTTGTCGCGAAGCTCGGTCACCGCGACCCGCTCGCATTTGGCTTCGAGGTTGTCGAGCATGTCCGAGAGCAGGTCGTGCGTCATCGGCCGCGGCGTCGAGGCTCCCTGCAGCTTCATCAGGATCGCCGCCGCCTCCGGGTGGCCGATCCAGATCGGCAGGAAACGGTTCCCGTCCACGGTCTTCAGCAACACGATCGGCTGCTTGCCAACCATGTCGAAACTGACTCCGTAGATCTGCATTTGCTGCAAGGAAGGCTCCCGACCGTGAATGGACCGCCAAGTATAGGTCGGGTTCCCACTCGGTCCAGGGGTCTCTGAGGCGGGGCGAGTGGGCGATCCTGGATTCGAACCAGGGACCTCGTCCTTATCAGAGACGCGCTCTAACCAACTGAGCTAATCGCCCGCGGGAAGGCGATGATAGCGACGGCTCAGCTACCGCGCTTGCGGATCCGCCGGGCCAGCGAATGGGCCTCGCGGACGTCGGCGAAGCGCAGCTCGACCGCGATCCCCTCCCCCTTTTGACGGGCGCTGACCTCGTGGCCGAGGGCTTCCTCGAGGGCGTCGGCGACATCCCGGAGGGCCGCGAGCGCATCAGGATCCACCGCTGCCCGCCTCGGTTTCGCTTTTGGCTGGCCAGCCAGCCGAACCCTCTCCTCGGTCTCGCGGACCGACCAACCGGCACGGGCCGCCTCGCGGGCGAGCCGGCGACGGACGTCGTTGCCAGGGATCCCGAGCAGGGCCTTGCCGTGGCCCTCGCTGAGATCGCCGGCTTCGAGCAGCTCCAGCGTCTCGTCGGGCAGCTCGAGCAGGCGGATCAGGTTGGAGACGGCGGGGCGGCTGCGGCCGACCCGGCGCGCCAGCTCCTCTTTGGTCAAGCCGAGCTCCTGGTGGAGGGCGGCGCAGGCCCGCGCCTCCTCGACTGGGTTGAGGTCCTCACGGACCATGTTCTCGATCAGCGCCGCCTGCAGCCGCTCGGCCTCCTCCTGGTCGCGCACGACCGCCGGCACCTTCGCGATTCCCGCTTTCTGGGCCGCCCGCCAACGGCGCTCGCCGGCGACGAGCTCGTAGCTGCCGTCGGGGAGGGGGCGCACGAGGAGCGGCTGGACGACGCCGCTCGCCTCGATCGAGGCTGCCAGCGCGTCGAGCGCCTCCTCGTCGAACTTGGTCCGCGGCTGCGAGGGGTTGGGCTTGATCAGCTCGACCGGGAGCTCGCGCAGCTCCCCGGCGGCGCTTGGCTCGGCTTCCGGCAGGATCGCCGACAGCCCGCGGCCGATTCCCCGGCGGCCGCTAGCCACGGGCGGCCAGCTCCTTGGCGAGGGCGCGGTAGGCGGTGGCGCCGCGCGAGGTGGGCGCGTGCTCGGTCACCGGCAGACCATAGCTCGGCGACTCGGCGACACGGACGCTGCGCGGGATCACCGTCTCGAAGACCATTCCGTCGAAATGCTCGCGCAGCTCCGCCTCGACGTCCTGAGCCAGCCGCGTGCGCTCGTCGTACATGGTTATCAGCAGACCCGAAACCTCAAGCTGAGGGTTTAGCTCGCGCCGGATCAAGCCCAGCGTTTCGAGGAACTGGACCAGCCCCTCGAGCGCCAGGTACTCGGCTTGGACCGGGACGATGACGCGGTCGGCGGCGGTAAGGGCGTTGACGCTGACCGGGCCGAGGGCGGGAGGACAATCCAGCAAGGTGACGGCAAAGCGCTCGCGCAGCGGGCCGAGCCGCTCGCGCAGGCGGGTCTCGGAGCCTTGGATCCGCGGCAGCTCCACCGCGGCGCCGGCGAGATCCTTGCTGGCAGGCACGATCCAGAGGTTGTCCGGGCCAGCCGGCCGCGCCGCGGCGGCCACCGAAACGTCGCCAGTGAGACAGTCGTAGGAGGAGGGGTGCAGCTCCCGGCCGCCGCCGAGGGCGACGGTCGCGTTGCACTGGGGATCGAGGTCGACGAGGAGGGTCTGGTTGCCCTCGGCGGCCGCGCAGGAGGCGAGGTTGACGGCCGTGGTGGTCTTCCCGACCCCGCCCTTCTGGTTCGCGACGGCATAGACCTTTCCCATCGCGGCCCAATCTAGATGGTCGGGGCCGCGACCGGTGGCAAGGCGGATTTCGGCGCGGCGGCAGGCGGTGGGATAGCCTGCTGCCCGTGTCCGAGCAGAACGACTGGCCCGATTCACCCGCCGAGCGAGCCCAGGAGCTCGTCGAGGGCGTGCTCGACGAGCTCGATCTCGACGGCGACGTCGTCGTCGAGGAGAGCGACGACGTAATCGCGCTGACGGTCACCGGAGGCGACGACTACGGGCTCCTGATCGGCAAACGGGGGCAGACGATCGACGCTCTGCAGCTTCTCTGCTACCAGGCTGCCTTCCGGGGAATGCGGGAGCGCAAGCGGGTCGTCCTCGACGCCGCCGGCTACCGATTGCGGCGGCGGGAGACGCTGGAGGGTCGCGCCGACCGGGCCGCCGAGCAGGCTCTCGCGAATTCCCGCGTCGTGGAGATGGACCCGATGAGCGCCCAGGAGCGCCGCGTCGTCCACGAAAGACTGAAAGACCGCGCCGGAATCGAGACCTACAGCGAGGGCGACGAGCCCCGGCGCTGCGTCGTCGTCTCTCCGCTCGTCGCCGAGTGAGCGACGCCGACGCGCTCGGCGAGGAGCAGCGCCAGGCGCTCGAGAAGGTCTTGGAGCTGCTCGCCGAGGAGCGCGCTTCGGTTAGCTCCGTGGTCGACCAGCGCGCCTGGGAGGTGCACGTCGTCGACAGCCTCACCGGGCTCGAGCTGCCCGAGCTGGCGCGGGCGCATCGGATCGCCGACATCGGCGCCGGAGCGGGCTTTCCCGGCCTCGTCCTCGCCGTCGCCCTTCCTCAGGCCCAGGTGGACCTGATCGAGTCGGTGGGGCGCAAGTGCGAGTTCATGCGCCGCGCCGCGCAGGCGGCCGGAATCGCCAACGCGACCGTCCTCAACACGCGCTCCGAGGAATGGGCCAGTGGCGAGGGGAGGGAGGCCTACGACGTCGTCACCGCCCGCGCCGTCGGCCGCCTTTCCACCCTCGCCGAGCTCGCATCCCCGCTCCTGGAGCCAAATGGCGTCCTCGTCGCCTGGAAGGGCAAACGCGACGAGGAGGAGGAGCACCAGCTCGCCAACGCAGCCGAGTCCCTGGCCATGCGCCCCGAACAGATCCTCGACGTCGGCAACCGCGCCGGCAGCCAACACCGCCACCTCCACCTAATCCGCAAGTCCGCCCCCACGCCCCCCAACCTCCCCCGCAACCCCGGAATAGCCAAGAAACGCCCCAAAGGCTGACCCTCCTCAGCGAGAGCCGAACCCGCCCGAACCCTCGCCCCAACTAGAGCTGGAGCGGCCGGAAGTAAGCAGCTAACAGGCGCTGAACAGGTCCCGAACCGGGAGCCGGTACTCCCCGGAACGTCTTGTACTTCTCGGTCAAGGCAATCTAGGACTGCCGAAAGACGACCCACCCGAGCAAGTTAAGTGCAGGGGAGTACCGGCTCCCGCACCCGCCCAAGGTCCAGCTCTATCGCCGCTTCTTCTTCTTTTTAGGCGGCGGAGGCGGCGCTTTGGTCGCCTGAATAGCAGCCGCCCCCTCAGGCGTGGCCAACACCGGCACCGGCACGACTTTCTGGATCACGAACTGCTGCCCGATCGTCCAGATGTTGGTGGTGATCCAGTAGAGGATCAGCCCTGCCGGGAAGTTGAGGATGAAGGGGACGAAGATCAGCGGTAGCAGGAACATCATCGTCCGCTGGCTTTTGTCAGCGGACAGCGACATCACCATGCCCGAGAGCAACTGGGTCCCGACGTAGAGGACGATGAGAACGATCAGTTCGCTCCCCGTCGCCTTGGCCGTGAGGTCGTTGATGAAGAGGAATTCGGCTCCGTAGGCGGCACAGTGCCCGGCTTCGGGGCAGCCCATGTCCGGCGGCAGCTCGTGACGAAGCGTGTAGAAGAGCGTGATGAAGACCGGGAGCTGGGCGAGCAGCGGGATGCAGGAAGCGAACGGGTTGACTTTGTTCTCTTTGTAGAAGCGCATCATTTCCTGCTGCATGCGCTGTTTGTCGTTTTTGTATTTCTCCTGCAGCTCCTTGATCTGCGGCTGCAGCGCCTGCAGCGCCCGCATCCCTTTCAGCTGTTTGTAGGTGAGCGGGATCAAAACCGCCCGCGTGACCACGGTGAGGGCGATGATCGACATCCCCCAACTGAGGCCGACGTTGTCGTGGAAGAACTGCAGAACGCCGTTCGCGACGTCGATCAGCGGCTGCAGGATGTTGGCGTCGGGCAGGATCACGAGTGGGTCTCTCCGTGGTAGTCAGCGGGGTGCACTGGCCCCGTGCGGAGCGTGAATCTATCGGGGACGGGGTCGAAGCCGCCGTGACTCAAGGGGTTGCAGCGCAACAGCCGCCAGGAAGCGAGGAGAAATCCCCGCATCACGCCGTGCCTCTCGACCGCTTCGATCGCGTAGGCGGAGCAGGTTGGCTCGTACCTGCACCGTCGGGGTCGGTGGGGCGAAACCCAGCGCTGATAGGCGCGAACGGGAGCGAGAACGAGCCGTTTCACGTGGAACGCTTCCCCTCGAGCGCCTCCTCGAGGTTCGCGGCGACTCCCTGCATCCCGTCCCGCTCGATCAGGTCTTTGATCTCGGAGCGGGCGACAATGACGAAATCGTGACGCGGCGGCAGTTTGTCGGAGAGGGTCCAGAACGCCTCTCGAAGCGTTCGCTTCACCTTGTTGCGGTCAACCGCGCCGCCGACCTTGCGGCTGACGGAGACGCCGAGGCGGACGTCCTCCCGCTCCTCATCCTTGCGAGGAAAGGTGTAGAGCACGAGGTAGCGGGTCGCGCGCGAGGAGCCGTCGCGGTAGACGCGGTCGAACTCGCCGCTGCGGGACAGGCGGCGACGTTTCGACGCCATGCTTAGGGCGTCAGGCGCTTGCGCCCTTTACGCCGGCGGCGCTTGAGGATCGCGCGGCCGCCGCGGGTGCTCATCCGCGCGCGGAAACCGTGGGTCTTGGCCCGCTTCCGCTTCTTTGGCTGATAGGTGCGCTTCATTGCCGGCGGAAGTATAGGGACGGCGGCGAGAATCTCCCATCCAGAACTTTTCTTCGGGATTTGCGAGGCACGGGAGCTGCGCTCTCAGGCACGGCGCTATGGTCGCCGGCCAGGTGCCAGATGACTCCCCACGACACGAGCTCGACGCCCTCTGGAGGGCGACCCAGGAAAGGCTGCGGGCCTCGGTCCCGGAGTCGACCTACCGCCTTTGGCTGGAGCCCCTGAAGGCCGCCGGCGCGGCCGGCGACATCCTCTACCTGGCAGCTCCCGAGGGAATCCGCGCCTGGACCGAACGCCGCTACTCCGCCCTGATCGGCGAAGCGCTGCGGGACTCGGAGACGCCTTTCCAGCAGGTGTCGTTCGCCGAGCCAAGCGAGGACTGCGCCGCGGCGCAGTCGAGCGAGGAACTGAACCCCAGCTACACCTTCGAGCGCTTCGTGATCGGGCCCGGCAACCGGCTCGCCCACGGCGCCGCGCTGGCGGTGGCCGAGGCGCCCTCGGAGGCCTACAACCCACTTTTCCTACACGGCCCTCCCGGCCTGGGGAAGACCCACCTGCTGGCCGCGATCGCCAACTACCTACGCGACAACGCGCCCGGGCTGAGCGTCCGCTACTGCACCGCCGAGTCCTTCACCAACGAGTTCGTCGCGGCGCTGAAATCACAGGGAAGCGACGCCTTCAAGGCCCGCTACCGCGACATCGACGTGCTCCTGATCGACGATGTCCAGTTCCTCGAGGGCAAGCCGGCAACCGAGGAGGAGTTCTTCCACACCTTCAACGCGCTCTACGAGGCGGGGAGCCAGTTGGTTCTCTCCGCCGACCGCATTCCCAGCGAACTCTCAACGCTCGCCTCGCGCCTCCGTGACCGCTTCGAGTGGGGCCTGACGGTCGCGGTCGAGCCGCCAAACCTGGCGACCCGGCTGACCGTGCTGCGGCGCCTGGTCGAGGAGGCCGGCGTCGAGATCGCCGATTCCGAGGCTCTCGCCGAGCTGGCCAACCGGATCGACGCCAACGTCCGCCAGCTCCACGGCGCCCTCACCCGCGTCATCGCCCACGCCTCGCTGATGGCCCGGCCCCTCAGCCGGGACCTGATCGCCGAGGTGATCCCCCTCGGATCCCGCAACCCCAAGGCCACCTCGACCGAGGAGATCCAGCAGCGGGTCGCCGAGCGCTTCGGCATCTCCCGTGCCGAGCTTGTCGGCTCGAGCCGGGCGGCGACCCCACTCCGCGCCCGCCAGGTGGCGATCTTCCTTACCCGCGAGCTGACCGACCTCTCACTTCCGCAGATCGGGCGGCTCTACGGGGGGCGCGACCACACCACCGTGCTCAACTCCCTGCGGCGGGTCGAAGCCAGCCTCGACGAGGACCCAGATCTCGCCGAGAAGGTTCGAGAGTTGCGCGGAGCTATCCACAACCCCGTCGGTGGCGAGCGCTAACAGCCGGTGGCGCTGCAAGAATCCCCAGGCTTCAACAGCGGTCTCCACATGCCGCAAACCGCGCTGCGAGGCGAAGTAACCGCCGGTTCCATCTCTTTCCACAGGTCCTAAATCAACTCGAAAAGGCATTGATCTCTTGAAGCTGACGACCAAACGAGAAGACCTCGTCTCAAAGCTTTCAACCGTCTCCCGCGCTGTTTCCACCCGCGCCGCCACCCAGGCTCTGTCCGGGGTTCTGCTTCGCGCCGCCGAGGGCAAGGTGACCCTGGCCGCCACCGATCTCGATCTCGGCCTGGAGACGACGCTCGAGGCGAGCATCGAGAGCGAGGGGTCCGTGTTGTTGCCGGGGCGCCTTTTCGCCGAAGTGGCCCGTTCCCTTGCCGATGCCGAGGTCGAGATCGAATCGCGTGAGGCCGAGCGCGACGTCGAGATCCGCAGCGGCAGCTCCAGCTTCCACCTCCGCGTGCTTCCGGTCGAGGACTTCCCGAACCTGCCCCAGCCGGGCGAGGAGCCGGGGCTGAAGATCCCCTCGCCGGCCCTCGAAGCCAGCATCGAGCTGGTCGCCCGCGCCGCCTCGCGCGACGACATGCGACCGGTGCTCACCGGCGTCTTCGTCTCCGCCAGCGGCAAGGAGATGACGATGGTCGCCACCGACTCCTATCGGCTGGCGGTCAAACGGACCGAGCTCGAGGCCGAGCTCGGCGGCGAGATCGAGGCCAACATCCCGGCTCGAGCGCTGCGCGAGCTGAGCCGGATCCTCTCCACCGAGGGCGCCGAGGAGGCGACGATCTCGCTGATGACCAACCAGGCGGTCTTCCAGGCCGGTTCGATGCTGCTCTCGACCCGGCTGATCGACGGTCAATTCCCCAACTTCCGCCAGCTCCTGCCGGAGTCCTACGA
This sequence comes from Solirubrobacterales bacterium, assembly GCA_035693065.1. Classification (GTDB taxonomy): domain Bacteria; phylum Actinomycetota; class Thermoleophilia; order Solirubrobacterales; family 70-9; genus VAYN01. Next base: position 4,298 of record DASSHE010000016.1, on the reverse strand, counting down.
GCACGACGTGCGCCTCGTCCGCTCCGACTTCCTCGACGTCACCCGCCGGGTCAGCCAACTGGCGCAGCGCAACGCGCCGCTGCGGCTCAAGTTCGAGTCGGGTGAGCTGACCGTGGCGGCGGAGACGCCGGACGTCGGCGACGCGACCGAGACGATGCCCGCCGCCTTCGAGGGCGAGGCGCTGGAGATCGGGTTCAACCCCGAGTTCCTGCGCGAAGGGATCGAAAGCATCGGCGGCGACGAGCTGCTGATGCGGCTGATCTCGCCGCTGCGGCCGGGCCTTCTGGAGCCCGTCGAGGGGGGCGATTTCCGCTACCTGGTGATGCCGATCCGGCTCAACGTCTGATGCCGGTGCCGCGGACGAGGTGACCCCATGCTCGTCACCGCGGTCGAGGCGAAGCCGGTCCGCAGCCTCGAGCGAGCGCGGGTCGAGCTGGCACCCGGGATCGTCAGTCTGATCGGGCCCAACGGCGCCGGCAAGACGAACCTGATCGAGGCGCTCTACTTCGCTCTGACCGGGCGCTCCTTCCGCACCTCTGACCGCCGCGACCTGATCCCCTTCGGCGGCTCGCTCGCCCGCGCGGAGGCGACCGTCGTCGACGAAGACGGCCTCGAGCGTCGCTTTATGGCCTCGGTCAGCCGCACCGAAGGCCGTCGCCACCTCCTCGACGGCAACCCCGCCGATCCCGCCACCCTGGCTCGCAGCCGACCGCCGGTGGCGGTCTTCGCTCCCGATCGGCTGAGCCTGGTCAAGGGCGCGCCGGCAGAGCGCCGCGCCCACCTCGACGGCTTTCTTGGCGCCCGCTGGCCGGCCCGGGGGGAGCTGCGCAAGCGCTATGGCCAGGCCCTCGCCCAGCGCAACGCCCTTCTCGCCCGGCTCGCGCGCGGCCACGGCTCAGCGGCCGATCTCGGGATCTGGGACGCCGGCCTCGCGAACGCAGCCGCGCCCTTGATCGAGGCACGGGCCGAGGCGGTGGCGGAGCTGGCGGAGCCGTTTGCCGAAGCCGCCGCCGAGCTCGGCCTCGAGGGCGGCGCCGAGCTCGAGTACGCGCCGAGGGCGTCGGGTTCGGCCGAGGAGCTGCGGGCGGGGCTGGAGGAGCGCCGCGACCAGGACGTCCGCCTGGGTCGCAGCTCCTGGGGCCCCCACCTGGACGAGCTAAAGCTGATGGCAGCGGGTCGCTCGCTGCGCCGATACGGATCCCAGGGCCAGCAACGGGCCGCCCTGCTTGCCCTCCTTTTCGCCGAGCGCGAGGCGCTGATGCGAGCGCGCCGGGTGACCCCGCTGCTGCTCCTCGACGACGTGATGAGTGAGCTCGACCCGGGCCGCCGCGAGCGGCTGGTCGCGCGGCTCAGCGGCGGCGGGCAGGTCCTGATCACCGCCGCCGACGAGGAGTCGGTGCCGGCCGCGGCGCGGGAGGCCGTGGTGCGGATGCCGCCGCCGGAAATCGAAAGCGCCGCCGCCGCATGAGCCGCCGCCGTGCCCCCCGTCCTGCCGCCGACGCCTTCCAGGCCGCCCTGCGCAAAGCGGCGCCGCAGACTCCCCTGGCGGCGATTCAGGTGGCCTGGGCGAACGCGGTCGGCGAGCAGTTGGCCAGCGTCGCCCGGCCCGTCTCCGAGCGCGGAGGAACCCTCAGCGTCGAGTGCTCCGAGGCGGTCTGGGTGCAGGAGCTCGACCTGATGCAGGAGGCCCTGTTGGAGCGCCTGCGGGTCGAGCTGGGGGACCAGGCACCCCAGGCGTTGCGATTCCGCCTCGCTTCTGAACGCTTCTAGTCACCGTTTATCCACGATTTGCAGGGATTTTTTAAAATAGGGACGGCGGGTACGCGTTGCTCAACTGATATTCTTATGGCAACTCGCATTACGCCCCGACCAACCGAGGAGCGAGTCTCCGGGCGTCGGGGCTTTGTGTGTTTTCGTGTCAATCGGAAGGGACTCATTGCCTGACAAAAAAGCCAGCGGCGACTCCTACGGCGCCAAGGACATCACCGTCCTCGAGGGCCTGGAAGCGGTTCGCAAGCGCCCCGGCATGTACATCGGCTCGACCGGCCCCAGGGGGCTCCATCACCTCGTCTACGAGGTCGTCGACAACTCCGTCGACGAGGCTCTCGCCGGCCACTGCGACAGCGTCCGCGTCGTCCTGCATCCGGACAACTCCTGCACGGTCGAGGACAACGGCCGCGGCATCCCGGTCGAGTCGATGGAGAAGGAGGGGAGGCCGGCCGCCGAGGTCGTGCTGACCGTCCTCCACGCCGGCGGCAAGTTCGGGGACGGCGGCGGCTACAAGGTCTCCGGAGGCCTGCACGGCGTCGGCGTCTCGGTGGTAAACGCTTTGTCTGAGCGGCTCCATATCGAGATCAGCCGCGACGATTTCGTCTGGTCGCAGGATTACGAGCGCGGCAAACCCCAGACCGGCCTCGAAAAGGGCGAGAAGACCGACGCGCACGGGACCAAGATCACCTTCCTTCCCGACCTCGAAATCTTCGAGGAGATCGAGTTCGATTTCCAAACCCTGGCCGAGCGGCTGCGCGAGACCGCCTTCCTCACCCGCGGTCTGAAGATCGAGCTGGTCGACGAGCGCGGCGCCACCAACAGCGTCACCTTCCAGTACGAGGGCGGGATCGAGGACTTCGTCCGCCACCTCAACGAGAACAAGGACGAGCTGCACCGCAAGGTCGTCTACTTCGAGGGCGCCGAGGAGGTCGGCGAAGTCGAGGTGGCGATGCAGTGGAACGCCTCCTACCAGGAGTCGATCTTCAGCTTCGCCAACAACATCAACACCCACGAGGGGGGGACCCACCTCTCCGGTTTCCGCGCCGCGCTGACCCGCACCCTCAACGCGTATGCGCGCAACAAAGGCCTGCTGAAGGAGAAAGACGACAACCTCGCCGGCGAGGACGTGCGCGAGGGGCTGACCGCGGTGATCTCGGTGAAGCTGCACGACCCCCAGTTCGAGGGGCAGACCAAGACCAAACTCGGCAACCCGCCGATCAAGGGCCTGGTCGAGGAGATCGTCAACCGCAAGCTGGCCGAGTACCTCGAGGAGAACCCGGGCGACGCCCGGCGGGTGATCAGCAAGGCGATCGACGCCTCCCGCGCCCGCGACGCGGCGCGCAAGGCACGCGATCTCACCCGCCGCAAGTCGGCGCTGGAGAACTCGACCCTGCCGGGCAAGCTCGCCGACTGCACGGTGAAGGACCCCAGCCTGGCCGAGATCTTCGTGGTCGAGGGTGACTCCGCTGGCGGCTCCGCCAAGCAGGCGCGCGACCGCAACACCCAGGCGGTGCTGCCGCTGCGGGGCAAGATCATCAACGTCGAGAAGAGCCGGATCGACAAGGTGCTGGCCAACAACGAGATCCAGGCGCTGATCACGGCGATCGGCACCGGCGTCCACGACGAGTTCAACCTCGAGGACGCGCGGTACCACAAGATCGTGATGGCGACCGACGCCGACGTCGACGGCGCCCACATCCGCACTCTGGTCCTCACCTTCCTCTACCGGCAGATGCCGGACCTAATCGATGCCGGCTTCGTCTACATCGCCAAACCGCCCCTCTACCGGGTCAAACAGGGCAACCAGGAGACCTACCTGGAGCGCGAGTCCGAACTAGAGGAGCTTCTACTCCGCGACAAGCTGGAGAACTTCGAGCTCACCGACGCAACGGGGAAGTCGAGAAAGCTGACCAAGAGCCGCTGGCAGAGCTACACCCGGCGAGCGAAAGAGTACGAAGGATGGGCCTCTTCGCTGCAGGCGGAGTTCGGACACGAGGTCGTCAAATTCCTCGAGGAGTCGAGCCTGCTGGACGAAGAAGTGGCGACTGTCTCAGCCGCGCGCAAGGTGCTCGGCGGCAAGGCGATCGAGGGTGAGCCCTTCGATACCGAGATCATCGAGGACTCAGATGAGGGGCTGATCGTGAAGGCGATCGAACAGAAGACCGGCCTTGCCCGGACGCACCGCCTTCCGCGTGAGCTCTTCGAGCACCACGACTACCGCAAGTTCGCGGAGGTCCACGCCGCGCTTCTCAGTCAGGTCGGCCGCCCGCCTTTCCAGATCAGCTTCAGCGGGCGCCACGGCGAGGCCCTCTCCTTCCAGGCGCTGCACGGGGCCGTCCTCGACCTCGCTCGCCACGGCGCGCAGCTGACCCGCTTCAAGGGCCTCGGTGAGATGAACGCCGAGCAGTTGCGCGTAACGACGATGGACCCCGGCTCTCGCACCCTGCAGAAAGTCACCCTGGAGGATGCCTCTGAAGCGGCCGTCGACGAAATCTTCTCGAAGCTGATGGGCGACCAGGTCGAGCCGC
>DASSHE010000015.1:0-124193 GCA_035693065.1 Solirubrobacterales bacterium | reverse complement strand
GTGTAAAGGCAACAAGGGAGCTTGACTGCGAGACCGACGGGTCGAGCAGGAACGAAAGTTGGGCTTAGTGATCCGGCGGTAGCAAGTGGAAGCGCCGTCGCTCAACGGATAAAAGGTACTCCGGGGATAACAGGCTTATCGTTTCCAAGAGTCCACATCGACGAAACGGTTTGGCACCTCGATGTCGGCTCGTCGCATCCTGGGGCTGGAGTAGGTCCCAAGGGTTGGGCTGTTCGCCCATTAAAGCGGTACGCGAGCTGGGTTCAGAACGTCGTGAGACAGTTCGGTCCCTATCTGCTGTGGGCGTTGGAGAGTTGAGAGGAGTCATCCCTAGTACGAGAGGACCGGGATGAACATGCCTCTGGTGTATCTGTTGTCCTGCCAAGGGCATCGCAGGTTAGCTACGCACGGAACGGATAACCGCTGAAGGCATCTAAGCGGGAAGCCGTCCTCGAGATGAGCTCTCCCATCCCCTTGAGGGAGTAAGACCCCTGGTAGACCACCAGGTTGATAGGCCGGCGGTGTAAGCGCAGTAATGTGCTCAGCCGACCGGTACTAATGGGTCGAGGGCTTGACGGATATTTATTAAATACTTTGCGGCCTTGTGCGGTTTTCAAGCTCCACCGGGCGTGCGGTCTCGCAAAATTTCCGGTGGCGCATAGCGAGTGGGAGACACCTCTTCCCATTCCGAACAGAGCAGTTAAGCCACTCAGCGCCGATGGTACTTGGGGGGCAACCCCCTGGGAGAGTAGGTCGCCGCCGGTTCTTTTTAGCGGTCCGCGCCCGAGCAGGGCGCGGGCTGCGGCGATCGATGGGCGGCGCGTTACGCGCCCGTCGGGCTGCTCGCGTAGCGCTGCTACGCCACGCCGCCCGCCGACCGCGTCCCGCTTGCCCCTCGAACGCCTCGCGACCGCGCCCTGCTCGGGCGCGGACCGCGGAGGATGTCGTAGTAGGGGCTGGATGGGGATACGGTGGCGAAGGTGGTGGCTTCGCAGCGTAGTTGGCGAGACTTCCGGGTCATCGGGGGCCTGTGATCGGCTTCGCAGGCCCGGGCGGTTCTCCCAACGGGCTCGAGCCCGTACTCGCCGAGGGTTGCGAAGTCGATCAGCAGGTCGACGGCGTCGGTCAGCCGTGCGGTCTTTTTCGTTGAATCGAACATGGGTTCGTACGGTAGGGGGGCCCTCGGACGGCACTGGGGAACTGCAATGGGGATTGCAGGCGGGGGCGAGATTTGGCTCTGGGAGCGGTTTTGGGCACGACGCAGCGCTACTGATAGGCAGTAGCGCTGCGAACCCCAGAAGCGCGTACGGACGTCGGGAAGAGCTTCGCTGCGGCTACTTGCCGCGCTCCGTGACGTCGCGCACAGAAGATCCTAGGGCTTTCGGGGTGCTTTTGGCAAATTCGAGGATGAGTCGCGCCGTCAAGGCGGGTCGCTCGACGTTGGGCGAGTGACCGGCGCCCGCGACCAGACGGGTGTCGGCCCAGGGCACCGAGCCGGCGTACTGGGCGAGCGCGCGGCGGGGATCGTCGACGATCTGCTCCTCGGCGCCCATCAGGACCAGCAGGGGCTTCCGCACCGCGCGCATCCGCCGGTCCAGCGACTCTTCGGCGAGGAAGTCGTCGACCCCGCCGGGGCTGTCGTCGTAGGCGGTGTAGGTGAGGCGCTTGACGTCCTCGACGAAGGCGTCGGGCACGTCGTAGCCGGGAGCGAAGGCGACCCCGAGGCCATCTCGCACGGAGAAGTCGGGCTTGATAGTCCACAGGGCCTCGCCGATCACCGGCTGGAAGGCAAGCCCGGCGATGAAGCCGAGGTCCCCGTAGGAGTTGTCGGGGGGCATGTCGATGATCGCCACGCGTTCGACCAGCTCGGGGTGGTACTGGGCGAGCGCGACGGCGACGCTGCCTCCGAGCGAGTGGCCGACGACGACCGCGTTGCGCACGCCGAGCCGTTCCAGGGCCTCCGAAACGAGCAGGGCCTGGTTCTGAGGCGTGTAGCCGCTGCCCGGCTTTTCCGAGCCGCCGTGGCCGAGCAGGTCGACGGCGACGACGCGGTGGTGCGCCTGCAGGCGCGGCAGCATCCCGTCCCACCAGTCGATCGCGCAGCTAAAGCAGTGCAGGAGGACGATCGGCGGCGCCGCGCGCGGGCCGCGGTCGATCGCCTGGATTTCGCCGTCCGGGAGGTCGAGGATGCGGCCGCCGGGTACGGTCACGCTCGCCTTCTCGGTCTTGCCGTCGACGATCAGGGCGTTGACGGCCAGCAGCGCGACCAGCGCGAGCGCGACTCCCAATGCAACCTTCGACCGCCTGCCCATCCCGGTCGTTACCCTAGCCCGCATGAGCTTGGAGCGAGTTAGCTGATGGAGAAGTTCGTGATCCAGGGCGGGACGCCCCTCTCGGGGGAGTTGACCGTCGCCGGCAACAAGAACGCGGCCCTGCCGATCCTCGCCGCCTGCCTGCTCACCGAGGAGGAGCTGCTCCTGCATCGTGTGCCGCGGATCCGCGACACCGAGGCCCAGATCGCCCTGCTCGAGCAGCTCGGGGTCGAGGTCGAGTGGGTCGCTGACAACAGCGTCCGCCTCTGCGCCCGCAGCATCGAGAATCCGGAGGTCGACGAGGAGCTCTCGCGCCGGATTCGCGCCTCCTTCCTGCTGGCTGGGCCGCTGCTCGCCCGCTTCGGCGAGGCCCGGATGCCGCCGCCCGGCGGGGACTTCATCGGCCGCCGCCGGCTCGACGCCCACCTCGACGCCTTCCGGGACCTCGGCGCCCGCGTCGACGGCAACCGCTGGATCGAGCTCACCGCGCCAAATGGCCTCAGCGCCTGCGAGATCTTCATGGACGAGCCCTCGGTGATGGGGACCGAGAACGCGCTGATGGCGGCGGCGTTGACGCCAGGCGCGACGAAGATCGCCAACGCCGCCTCCGAGCCCCACGTCCAGGACCTCGCCCACCTGCTGACCCAGATGGGCGCGCGGGTCGAGGGAATCGGCTCCAACGTGATGACGGTGCACGGGGCCGAGAACCTCGGCGGCGCCGAATACTCGATCTCCTGCGACCACATCGAGGTCGGCAGCTTCATGGCGCTGGCCGCCGCCACCGGCGGCGAACTGCGGATCCGCGACGTCAACCCGAAGGACCTGACGATGGTGCGGCGCCAGTTCAAGCGCCTCGGGCTGCGCTCGGAGATCGAGGACTCCGATCTGCTCGTTCCTTCCGGCCAGGACCTCCGGGTCGAAGCCGACCTCGGCGACGCGATCCCGAAGATCGAGGACGGCCCCTGGCCCGCCTTCCCGGCCGATCTCACCTCGATCGCCCTGGCCCTGGCGACGCAGGCCACGGGCGAGGTCCTGATCTTCGAGAAGATGTTTGAGAACCGTCTCTTCTTCGTCGACAAGCTCGTCGCGATGGGCGCTCGGATCACGTTGTGCGATCCCCACAGGGCGATCGTCAGCGGTCCGAGCCGGCTTCACGGCGAGCAGGTGGAGAGCCCTGACATCCGCGCCGGGATGGCAATCCTCATCGCCGCGCTGGCCGCGGAGGGGACCTCGGAGATCGGCAACATCCGCCAGATCGACCGCGGCTACGAGCGGATCGACGAGCGCCTGCGGGCGCTTGGCGCCCAGATCGAGCGGGTTTCCGCGGAGGTCCCTGCCTAGCACCCGAAGCAGGGCTTTTTCGCTCTCTCTCGTAAGGTCAGCTCGATGATCCATCCGATTCCGCCCGGAACGCGAGACGTCCTGCCCGAGGAGATGCGCGAGATGCGCGAGCTCCAGGCGGCGCTGATCGACGTCTTCGAAGGGCGCGGCTACGGCCAGGTCGCCACCCCGGCGCTTGAATACGACGAGGTGCCGGGCCGCGGCGGGGGCAGCGACCACGCCGGCTACCGCTTCTTCGACGAGAACGGCGAGCTGCTGGCGCTGCGCTCGGAAATGACCGTGCCGATCGCCCGGCTCGTCGCCACCCGCTTCGCGCGGGCAGAGCCGCCGCTGCGTTTTTGTTACGTCGCCGCCGCCTACCGCACGGTCAGCCCCCAGCGGGGGGAGACGCGCGAATTCCTCCAGGCCGGGGTCGAGCTGCTCGGCGCGCCGGGCGCTGACGGGACCGTCGAGGTGATCGCGGTGCTGGAAGCCGCGCTCGACGCCGCGGGGCTGGGCAGCGCCGTGATCGGTCTCGGCGACGCCGACCTCTACCGCGACTTCTTTGCCGAGCTCGGCCTCGACGAGGTCGCGCGCGAGCTGGTCCTCGGGCGCCTCGCCTCCCACGACCTGGTCGGTCTCGAGAGCGAGCTCGTGGCGGCCGGGGTCGAGGCCGGGCGGGTCGCCTCCTGCCTCCGTCTCTCGCAGTTGCGCGGCGGGCCCGAGGTTCTCGAGGAGGCGCGGGCGCAGGGTTCGGCGGCGGTCGATCGCGCGGTCGCGCGGCTCGAGGAGATCACCAGTGCTCTCGGCTCGCGCACAGGCGGCCACCGGGTCCAGGTCGACTTCGGCCTGATGCGCGATCTCGGCTATTACAACGGCGCCATCCTCGAGGTCTACGACCCGGCGGTGGGGCGCGTGCTCGGCGGCGGCGGCCGCTACGACGGGCTAATGAAGCGCTTCGGCCTCGACCTCTCGGCCGCCGGCTTCGCCCTCTACCTGGATCGCGTCCAGGTCGCCAGGCTGGAGGAGCGCCGGCGCGGGGAGGGGGCGGGATGAGCCAGCCGCTGAAGCTGGCGGTGCCCCGCGGCGCCCTCTTCGGGGAAACCCTCGACGTGCTCGACGCCGCCGGCGTCGACACCTCGGAGCCGCGCGGCGACTCGCGCTCGCTGATCTTCGAGACCGACGGGATCACCCTGGTGACGATGAGGCCCTCCGACGTCCCGACCTACGTCGAGGCCGGGGCCGCCGACGTCGGCATCACCGGCAAGGACGTCCTCCTCGAGCAGTCCGACCGGGCCGTCTACGAGCTGCTCGACCTCGGCTACGGCCGCTGCCGCATGGTGCTCGCGGGCCGCGCCGGCGACGATCGGCTCGGCGAGGCGCAGCGGCGGCTGGGGATGATGAGGATCGCGACCAAGTACCCGCGGACCGCCGAGCGCTACTTCGAGTCGACCGGCCGCCAGATCGAACTGATCGAGGTCAAGGGATCGGTCGAGCTGGCGCCGCTGGTCGGCCTCGGCGACGGCATCGTCGACCTCGTCGCCACCGGCCGCACCCTGGAAGAGAACGAACTCGAGGTGCGCGAGGAGATCCTCGAGTGCAGCGCCCGCTTCGTCGCCAACCGCGTCGCCCACAAGCTGCGGGCACCGGAGATCGACGAGCTGACCGAGAAACTGCGCGAAGCGAGCTCGCGGTGAGGGCGCGGCGCTTCGAGTGGGAGGGCCCGGTCGAGACCGCGAGGGCGATGCGCGAGTGGTTCGCCGGGGCGCAGCCCGCGGTCCGCAACGAGGTGCAGGCGATCCGCGACGCGATCGTCGCGGAACGCGATGTCGCACTGCGGCGCTTCGTCGAGGAGCTCGACGGGGTCGAGCGGATGCCGAGCTCGCTCAGGGTCGACCCGGCGGAGGCTCGTGCGGCCCTGCGGGACCTCGATCGCCCCCTGAGAGAGGCGATGGAACTGGCGGCCGAGAACGTCCGCGCGGTCGCCGAGGCGCAGGTGAAGGACGGCGGCGTGTCGATAGAGCTGCCGCAGGGCCACACCGTCTCCGTCCGCGAGGTCCCCGTCGGCAGCGCCGGCATCTACGCCCCGGGTGGTCGGGCCGTGTACCCCTCCAGCGTCCTCATGTGCGCGATCCCGGCCCGGGTCGCCGGTGTGGAGCAGATCGCTCTCGCCTCGCCGCCGGGGAGGGACGGGCGATTGGCGCAGCCGGTCCTGGCGGCGGCGGCGTTGTGCGGCATCGAGGAGATCTACGCGATGGGGGGCGCGCACGCCATCTACGCGCTCGTCTACGGAACCGAGACCGTGATCCGCGTCGACGTCATCGCCGGGCCCGGCAACGTCTGGGTGCAGGAGGCAAAGCGCGAGGCGATGGGCTTGGTCGGGATCGATTCCTTCGCCGGGCCCTCTGAGCTGATGATCATCGCCGGGCACGACGTCAACCCTCGCTGGGCCGCCCTCGACCTCTGCGCGCAGGCGGAGCACGGCTCGGACAGCCCGCTCGTCGTTGCGGCGGTGGAGGAGCACGTGCTCGGCGCCCTGCTGGCGGCGACCGAGGCTGTGGCGGCCGAGCGGCCGAGCGTCGCCGCCGCGCCCCTGGCGCTGATCCAGACCCCCGACCTGACCGACGCGATCGATTGCGCCAACGCCTTTGCCCCCGAGCACCTCGAGCTGCTCGAGGCGGACGCGGTGCTGCAGGCGGACCGGGTGAGCACGGCCGGTTGCGTCTTCGTCGGCAACTACGGGGCGACCGCTTTCGGCGACTATGCCGCCGGCTCCAACCACGTCCTGCCCACGGCCTGGTCCGGCAGGTTCTCGGGACCGCTGGGGCCGAGCACCTTCCGCCGCCGCATCTCCAAGGTCGAGATCGACGCCGGCGCGGCCGCCAAGCTGGCGCCGCACGTCGACGCCCTCGCCCAGGCCGAGGGACTGCCCGTTCACGGCGAGTCAGCGATCATTAGGAGCGAACCATGAGCCGCACTTCGGAAAAGCAGCGCGACACCGCGGAGACGCAGATCCGGCTCTCCCTCGACCTCGATGGAGGGGAGGCGAGCGCCGCGACCGGCGTCGGCTTCCTCGACCACATGCTCGACCTGCTGGCCCGGCACGGTCGGCTGGGGCTGAAGGTGGAGGCGAAGGGCGACCTCGAGACCGGCGCCCACCACACCGTCGAGGACGTCGGCATCGTCTTCGGGCAGGCGCTCGACGAGGCGCTCGGCGACCGCGCCGGGATCCGCCGCTACGGCACCGCGCTGATCCCGATGGACGAGTCGCTGGCCGAGTGCGCGATCGACATCTCCGGTCGCCCCTACTGCGATTTCTCGGCCGACCTGCCGGTGGTCTCGATCGCCGGCTTCGACAGCGAGCTGGCGGAGGAGTTCTTCCGCGCCGTCGCCAACAGTGCCAAGCTCACCCTCCACATCTGGGTCCGCTCGGGCACCAACGCCCACCACATGATCGAGGCCTCGTTCAAGGCCTTCGCCCGCGCCCTGCGGGTGGCCGTCTCGATCGACCCCGAGGAGAGCGGCGTGCCGTCGACCAAGGGCACGCTGAGCGAATGAGCGCCCGGATCGCCATCCTCGACTACGGGATGGGCAACCTGCGCTCGGTCGAGAAGGCGCTCGAGCATGTCGGCGTCACCGCCAAGATCAGCGCCGACCCCGACGAGGTTCGCGCCGCCGACGGCGTCATCCTGCCCGGCGTCGGCGCCTTCCCGCGGGCGATGGAGCGGGTCCGCGAGCTCGGCCTCGACGAGCTGATTGCCGAGCGCCACGGGGCGGGGGTGCCGATCCTCGGCATCTGCCTGGGCCTGCAGCTCTTCTTCGAGTCGACCACCGAGCTCGGCGGCGCCGCCGGCCTGGGCCTGTTCGACGGCACCGTGGCCGAACTGGAGGCCGAGGGCCTGAAGGTTCCCCACATCGGCTGGGCGCCGGTGCGCTGGGAGCGCGAATCGCGGCTGACCGAGGGGATCCCTTCGGAGACGCCGTTCTACTTCGTCCACTCCTTCGCGGCGAAGCCGAGCCCCGAGGAGCTGCTGGGGAGCGCCGAGTACGGCACCCGGTTCGCCTGCGCGGCCGAGCGCGACAACGTCTTCGGCGTCCAGTTCCACCCGGAGAAGTCGAGCAGCGCCGGCCTGCGGTTGCTGGCCAACTTCGCCGGCGTCTGCGCCCGCGCCCCGCAGGCCGCCTGAGCGGCGCTTCCGCGTGATCCTCTACCCGGCCATCGACATCCGCGGCGGCCATGCCGTGCGGCTGCTGCAGGGTGACTACGCGCACGAGACGGTCTACGACGCCGACCCAGTCGACGCGGCGCGGCGCTGGGCCGAGGAAGGCGCCCAGTTCCTCCACGTCGTCGACCTCGACGGGGCCAAGGCTGGCGAGCCGCGGAACCTCGACAGCGTGCGCCGGATCGCCGACGCGGTCGATTGCCCGATCCAGGTCGGCGGCGGCCTTCGTGACGCCGAGTCGGTCGCTGCCGTGCTCGAAGCTGGCGCCGAGCGAGTGGTGATCGGCACCGCGGCTCTTCGCGATCCTGGGTTCCTCGAATCCGTTCTCGAGGCCCATGGCGAGGCAGTGGTCGTTTCCCTTGACACCAGGGGCGGGAAGGTCTCCCTCTCCGGCTGGACCGAGACCAGCGACGTCGACGTCGCCGATGCGGTCGCGGACCTAAGGCGGCGCGGCGTCGGCCGCTTCCTCTGCACCGCGATCGAGGTCGACGGCACCATGGAGGGACCCGCGGTCACCCAGCTCAACGAGATCGCCGCGGCGACCCCGGCGCAGGTGATCGCCTCCGGCGGCGTCGGCGACCTCACCCACCTCGAGCGCCTCAAAGTCGAGGCAGCCCCGAACATCGAAGGCGCAATCGTCGGCCGAGCCCTCTACGAGCGCAAGTTCACCGTTGCCGAGGGCATCGCCGCCCTAAGCTGAGCAGATGGCTCTGAAACGCGTTATCCCCTGCTTGGACGTCGATGCGGGGCGAGTCGTCAAGGGCACCAACTTTGTCGGCCTGCGCGACGCCGGGGATCCGGTCGAGCTGGCCGAGCGCTACGACGCCGAGGGCGCCGACGAGCTCGTCTTCCTCGACATCACCGCCTCCCACGAGCAGCGCGAGACGATCGTCGAGCTGGCGCGCCGGACCGCCGACAACGTCTTCATCCCGTTCACGATCGGCGGCGGCATCCGCTCGGTGCAGGACGCCCAAGCGGTGCTCGACGCCGGCGCCGACAAGGTCTCGGTCAACTCGGCGGCGCTGGCGCGGCCCGAGCTCCTGAGCGAGCTCGCCGACCAGTTCGGCGCCCAGTGCGTGGTGATCGCGATCGACGCCAAGCGCGAGGAGGAGCCGGCGACCGCCTCGCCGACCTGCGACGCCCCGGCCGGCTGGTATGGCGGTGAGTGGGGCGTCTACGTCCACGGCGGCCGTAAGCGCGTCGAGGGGCGCGACGCGGTCGGCTGGGCCGAAGAGGCGGTAGAGCGCGGGGCGGGGGAGGTGCTGCTGACCAGCATGGACCGGGACGGCACCAACGACGGCTACGACATCGAGCTGACCCGGGCGGTCGCCGACGCGGTCGGGGTGCCGGTGATCGCCTCCGGCGGCGCCGGCGAGCTCTCCCACCTCAGCCAGGCGATCAGCGACGGCGGCGCCGACGCCGTCCTCTGCGCCTCGATCTTCCACTACGGCCGCTACCGCGTCGCTGACGCCAAGCAGCGGTTGGCGGCGGACGGGATCCCGGTTCGGCTCTAGAGGGGCTCGGCCATCCGCGCGAGCGATCATCGTACGGGCCGATGGACGACCTTGCCGCCGCGCTCGCGCGCGCACACCCCGAGCTCGAGGCCGTGCGCGCGGCGGCGGCGGAGCCCGTATTCCTCGTCGGCGGCGCCGTCCGCGACCTCCTGCTCGGCCGCCCGCGCGCCGACGTCGACCTGGTCGTCGAGGGCGACGCGGCGGCGCTGGCGGGGCGGCTCGGCGGCCCGAGCGCCGAGCACGAGCGCTTCGGCACGGTCAAGGTCGAGGTGGGGGGTCACGAGCTCGACATCGCCTCGGCCCGCCGCGAGAGCTATCCGGAGCCGGGAGCGCTGCCCGTGGTGGAGGCGGGGGAGACGGTCGAGTCCGACCTCGCCCGGCGCGACTTCACGATCAACGCGATGGCGATCCCGCTGGCCGAGCCAGGCTGCCTGATCGACCCCTTCGGCGGGCATGCCGACCTCGAGCGCGGCCTGTTGCGGGTCCTCCACGACGCTTCCTTCCTCGATGACCCGACCCGGGCGATCCGCGCCGCCCGCTACGCCGCCCGCTTCGGCTTCGAGTTGGAGCCACGGACCGAGGAGCTGCTGCGCCGGACCGACCTCGGGACGATCTCCGCCGACCGGCGTCGCGGTGAGCTCGAACGGCTGGCGGGCGAAGCGACCGCGCCGCACGGGTTCGCGCTGCTGGCCCGGTGGGGCCTGGTGCGGCTGCGCGAGGAAGGGGTGGAGATGGCGGAGCTGGTCCTGGAGCTGCTCGGCGGGCCGCCGTGGGAGGGGACGGTCGCCCGGTCCGAGGCGGTCCTGGCCGCCGCCCTCGGACCGCCCGGCCGCGAGGCGGAGTTGGCGGAGGCCACCGTGGGCTCGCCGTCGGAGGCGGTCGCGCTCGCCGCCGGACGGACCGGACTGGAGCTGCTGCTGGCGCGAGCGCTGGGCGCCGACTGGCTCGAGCCCTACATGACCAAATGGAGCAAGGTGGCTTTGGAGATCGACGGTGCCGATCTGCTGGCGGCGGGGGTTCCCCAGGGCCCGTTGCTGGGCCGCGGCCTGGAGGCGGCGCTGCGGGCGAAGCTCGACGGTGAGGTCGACGGGCCCCAGCAGGAGCTCGAGGTCGCCCTGGAGGCCGCTCGCGGCGGCTGAGCCGGCGGGTCTGCTTTGTTTCCGGCATGGAGTGGCGTGAGAACGAGGGCGTCCGCTGGCTCGAAGCCGACCTCGGCGGCGCCCGGGCGGCCTTCACGACGCGTCTCGGCGGCGCCAGCGAGGCGCCCTACGACTCGCTCAACCTCGGCGTCCTCACCGACGACGCGCCGGAGGCGGTGCAGGAGAACCGCCGCCGTCTCGCCGCAGCCCTCGGCAAGGACCCGGCCGAAGTCGTGTTCTCCCTCCAGGTCCACGGCACCCGCCTGATCGACCACCGCGAGGCCCCGCAGTCCCGTGGTTCCTTTCGGACGGATTCCGTCCGAAAGGAACCACGGGACGGGCTGCCGGAGGCCGATGGGCACCTGGTCGACGAGCCGGGGCTGGCGCCGCTCGTCTTCGTCGCCGACTGCCTGCCGGTGGCATTGCGCGGGCCGGGCGGGGTGGCGATGGTCCACGCCGGCTGGCGCGGGCTCGCCGGCGGCATCGTCGGCGCCGCGGCCGAGGCGATCGGCGCCACCGCTGCCGCCGTCGGTCCCGGGATCGGCCCCTGCTGCTACGAGGTGGGCGAGGAGGTGCTCGGTGCCTTCGCCGGGCTCGGGGTCGCCAAGGGGCAGATGCTCGACCTGCCCGAGGCGGCCCGCCGCCTGCTCGCCGAGGCCGGCGTCGAGCGGGTCGAGGCGGCCGGCCTCTGCACCAGTTGCGAGGAGGAGCTCTTCTTCTCCCACCGGCGCGACCGAGGGCGGACCGGCCGCCAGGCCGGGATCGCCTGGATCGAGGAGGCCTAGATGGCGGAGCTGATCCACGGGATCGACCCGGAGAAGGTGCGGGCGAACCTCGAGGAGGTGAGAGCGGCGGTCGGCGAGCGCGTCGAGATCCTCGTCGCCACCAAGTACGTGCCCCTCGAGGAGATGGGGGCGCTGGCCGAGGCGGGGGTGCGGCTGGTCGGTGAGAACCGCCAGCAGGACCTGGCGGCCAAGCACGAGCGCTGGGGCAGGTCCTTCGAATGGGACTTCATCGGCAACCTGCAGAGCCGCAAGGTGAAGCAGATCCTGCCCCTCTGCCGCCTGGTCCACTCGGTGGGCACCGATTCGGCCCTGGCCCAGCTCGAGAAGCACGGGACCCCCGAGACCGAGGTCCTGATCGAGGTCAACGTCTCCGGCGAGGAGGGCAAGGGCGGGGTCAACCCGGCCCACCTCGGGGACTTCCTCGCCCGCTGCCCGGTGCGCGCCTCCGGGCTGATGACGATGCCGCCCTACAGCGAGGACCCGGAGCACTCGCGCCCCTATTTCGCCCGCCTCGCCGAGCTGGCGGGGGCGCACGGGCTGACGCGGCTTTCGATGGGAACCTCGCAGGACTGGCGCGTCGCCGCCGAGGAGGGGGCGACGATCATTCGCCTCGGACACGCGCTTTTCGTGTGAATCGGCGCAAAAACGGGGATAATTCGTAAAAGGAGTCGGCCGCCATAGGCCGAAAGACGCGGGTACAGATGGCCCTAAGGGACACTTGGCATAGAGCGCTGGTCTATTTCGGTTTGGCCGAGGACCACGATTACGGCCCCGAATACGAGGAAGACTTCGAGCCGGAGACCGGCACGGAGGAAGTCTTCGAAGGCCGTCGCGAACGCGAGCCCAGCTCGTCGGTGCGGCGCCTGCCGACCTCGCGCCGTCCCCGGCGCGACGAGATCGACGACATCTTCGCCGACGACGAGCCGATCGCCGCCAGCCGCACCCGCACCCTGCGTCCGGTTGAGAACGGCAATGACATCCAGGTCCACCTGGTGATCCCGCGCAACTTCAACGACGCCCAGCAGGTCGCCGACCAGTTCAAACGCTCGGTTCCGGTGATCCTCAACCTGCAGACCGCCGACCACGAGCTCTCGAAGCGGATGATCGACTTCTGCTCCGGCCTCACCTACGCGCTCGACGGCGGCATGCAGCGGATCGCCGAGAAGATGTTCCTGCTGACGCCGCGCAACGTCGACGTCTCCGCCGAGGAAAAGGCGAGATTGATCGACAAGGGCTTCTTCAACCAGTCCTAGCGGCACCGGCGCCCGAGCGGCGCCTCTCCGTTCACCGGATCGACACGATCCGACCCCAGCTTCTTAACCGTCCCGGCACGGGGCGTTCCTAGGTTCCCGCGGGATAGATCCAAACGATCCCGAAAGGAATCCAGAGATGGTGAGAAGCACCAAGCTCGCCGCGCTCCTCGGTACCGGAGTGCTGGCAACCACCGCGCTCGTGGCCGGCGCCGGAGCGACCGCGCCCGGCGGCCCCAGCCTGACCGAAGTCCCCGCCAACACCCGCTCGACGGGGTATGCCCCCGCCAGCGTCCTCTCTCCGGAGCTGCGGCAGGTCGCCGTCGCCCAGGGCTCGACCCGGCTCGAGAACCCCTCGGCGCTGACCTCCTATTACGGCTACGACAACGACGTCCTCAACAGCGCCGGTGAGCCGCAGATGATGCCGACGCCAGCCAGCCCGACCGAGGCCCACAAGACCGAGCCCGACAAGAACACCTACCTGGTCTTCAAGAAGGGCCTCGACGGCGCCGACCCGAGCTACGGCTACGGCACTCATTTCCTCTTCCAGGGGCACGAGGGAGGCGCCGGGGGCGCCGGCTACCTGACCAGGATCAACCTCGACGCCGACGCGGCGCATCGGGTGACCCTGCTCGCCACCACCGACGCCGACGGCAACCAGCTGGCGACGATCGACGGCTCGACCTGGGACCCCTGGGCGAAGCGGCTGATCCTCACCGCCGAGAACGCCGGCGCGCCGACCTACGCGGCGACCCCGGGCTACCCGTCGACGGTCACCGACGTCTCCGGCGCGCTCGGCCGCGGCGGCTACGAGGGGGTCCAGGACGACTCCGACGGCAACCTCTGGATCGCCGAGGACATCGGCGGCTCGAAGAAGCCGGGAACCCAGGCGCGCAAGCCGAACAGCTACCTCTACCGCTACGTGCCCGAGACTCCGGGCGACCTCGTCCACGGCCGCCTGCAGGTCCTGCAGGTCCGCAACGAAGCCGGTGAACCGATCACCGCGGCCAGCCAAGAAGCGGTCAACAGCCCCGACCAGGTGGCGCTTCACAGCTACGGCAAGTCGTTCAAAACCCGCTGGGTGACGATCCACGACACCGCCGTCGACGGCCACGCCCCGTTCCAGGCGCTGCCGCTCGCCAAAGCCGCCAGCGGCACCCCGTTCAAGCGGCCGGAGAACGGCGCTTTCCAGCCCGGCTCCCACTTCACGAAGTTCTTCTTCGACGAGACCGGGGACACCAACGCCGAAAGCGTCGAGAACGCCAAAGCGGGCGGCTGGGGGACGATCTTCCAGCTGACCCAGACCTCGCCCAGCGCCAGCACCGGCGTCCTGCGGGTCTTCTACAACGGCGACGAAGAGCACGCCGGTTTCGACAACGTGACGTTCCTCTCGCGGACCGCGATCACGTTCACCGAAGACGCCGGCGACACCCTCCATGCCCAGCGCGACGCCCTCGATTCCGGCTGGGTGTTCCAGGCCGGGGTCGACTACTCGCAGCCGCAGAGCCAGCCGCTGCGCTGGCTGGCCGAGGGGCGCGATGCCTCGGCCACGATCGACGCCGACAACGGCGGCTTCGGCAAGAACGACGGTGACAACGAGATCACCGGCACCCTCGTCGGCGACGGGGACCCGGGCCCGCTGGGTGTCCTCGGTGCCCGTATCCCCGAGCTGGGGACGCCGAAGTGGCGCTGGTTCTACACCCAGCAGCACGGCGACAACGTCACCTACGAAGTGTTGGTCGACCGGCCGTAGGCCGGACTCGGTACATGGCCCGGGAGGCGGCTAGTCTCCCGGGCCATGATCATCGGCTTCGTGGGTTCAGGCAGCATGGCCGCGGCGATCGCCCGCGGCTGGGCAGGTGAGGTCGAAGGCATGCTCTTCTCCGACAGCGGCTCCGGTCGCGCCGCGGCCCTGGCCACGGAGCTGGGCGGCGAGGCGGCGACCAACGCCGAGATCGCTGCCCGCGCCGACGCCGTGGTCCTGGCGGTGAAGCCGAACAAGCTCGAGGCCGTCGCCCCGGATCTGGGGGAGGCGAAGGAGCTGGTCTCGGTCCTGGCGGCGATGCCGCTGGCCAAGCTCGAGGCCGCCTTCCCGGGGGCACGGGTGCTGCGGGTGATGCCGAACGTCGGCGTCGAGGTCCGCAAGGGCGTCCTCTGCATCGCCGGCGCGGCAAGCCCCGCTGTGCGCGAGAAGCTCGCCCTGCTCGGCCACGTGGTCGAGATCGCCGAGGAAGACTTTGACGCCGCCACCGCGGTGATGGGCTGCTCGCCGGCCTACCTGGCGCTGGTCGTGGAAGCGATCGCCGACGCGGGCGCCGCCGACGGGCTCGATCCCGAGCTGGCGCGGGAGCTGGTGCTGGAGACGACCGCCGGCACCGCCGAGCTGCTGCGGATCCGCCATCCCGCCGACGTACGCAAGGCGGTGGCCTCGCCCGGCGGCAGCACCGAAGCCGGGCTGCAGGCGCTCGACCGCGAAGGGGCGCGGGCGGCCTTCGAGGCCGCGGTCGCCGCCTCGCTGGAGCGGATGCGAGGGTGAGGAGCGCGGCGTGATCTCCTTCGCCCTGACCCGCAACGACGTCGCCGACTACGTCAGCGCGCTCTTCTTCGTCTACGCGGCGCTGATCTTCGCCAACATCCTCATCTCCTTCGTGCCGCGGATGCCCTACCGCCCCTGGCTGCGGTCGGTGCTCGACTTCGTCACCGACACCACCAACCCCTACCTCAACCTCTTCCGGCGGGTGCTGCGGCCGATCGGCGGTGGCGGCGGGTTCGCGCTCGACCTCAGCCCGATGTTGGGGCTGATCGTCCTCTTCGTCGTCGAGGCGGTCGTCGTCGGCCTGATCCGCGGGTGAGCGCCCCCGCCCGCGCCTGGTGCCTCGCGGGCGCCCTCTGCGCCCTCGTCGTCGCCGCCGACCAGGCGGCGAAGGCGGTAATCGAGGCAAACCTGGTCCCGGGCGAGGACGTCGACGTGCTCGGACCGCTGGGTCTGACGCTCTCGCACAACCGCGGCGTCGCCTTCGGGATGGCGGGCGGGGCGGGGGTGCGGCTGGTCCTCTTCAGCCTGGTCGCGCTCGCGGTGATCCTCTACCTCTTCGCCCGCAACCCGACCCGGCCCTGGATGTGGGTCGCCACCGGCCTGCTGGCGGGGGGCGCGCTCGGCAACCTCACCGACCGGATCCGCGCCGACGCGGTGACCGACTTCATCGACCTGCCTCCCTGGCCGCCCTTCAACCTCGCCGACGTCTGCATCACCTTCGGGGTGATCCTGCTCGTCATCGTCTACCTGCGGGAAGCCGAGAGCGACCACCGGCGCCAGCGGGAGCCCGAGGGTGGCTGAGCCGCAGCCGCGCGTCGTCCACCTCGACGACTTCCTCGCGGTGGTCGAGAAGCCGGCCGGGCTGGTCGTCCATCCCGCTCCCTCGCACAAGGGGCCGACTCTGGTCGACGCACTCGGGGAGATCCTCGGCGGCGGCGCCGACCCGGAGCGGCCCGGGATCGTCCACCGCCTCGACAAGGGGACGAGCGGCCTGCTCGTCGTCGCCCGCGACGAGGTGACCCACGCGGCGCTGCAGGAGGCGGTGCGGGAGCGGGAGGTCGAACGGGTCTACCTGGCCCTGGCCGGCGGTCGCCTCGCCAGCCGCACCGGGACGATCGACGCGCCGATCGGCCGCGCTTCCCGGCAGCGCCACCGGATGGCGGTCTCCGGCGCCGCCTCGCGCCAGGCCCGGACCCACTTCACGGTGCTCGAGCTGTTGCCCCGGGAGACCTACCTGGAGGCGCGGCTGGAGACTGGCCGCACCCACCAGATCCGAGCCCACTTCGCCGCGATCGGGCATCCGCTGACGGGCGATCCCACCTACGGCGGGGCCGAGCGCTACGGATTGGAGCGCCAGTTCCTCCACGCCCACCGGCTCGCCTTCACCCACCCGCGCACCGGCGAGAGCCTCAGCTTCGCCTCGCCGCTGCCGCCGGACCTCGCTGCCGCCCTCGAGGCGGCGCGCCTGCCCTAGCCACCCTCTCTACAATCGAGCCTCGGAAATCAACCCCCGTTCAGGCGAACCGGGTCCTGCCCGACGCGAGGCGTCGGGTCCCGGCCAGCGGAGCGGAGTGCTTCACCCAACCCAAGGAGATACGAATGCCAGAGGCAGAACTTAGAGAGCTGCTCGAGGCCGGAGTCCACTTCGGCCACCAGACGCGCCGCTGGAACCCGAACATGCGCCGGTTCATCTTCACCGAGATGGACGGGATCCACGTCATCGACCTGCTGCAGACCGAGGAGCTGCTCGAGAAAGCGCGGCAGTTCGCCGGCGAACTCGCGACCGGTGGCGGCACGGTGCTCTTCGTCGGCACCAAGAAGCAGGCCCGCGACACGATCCAGGAATGGGCCGACCGCTGCAAGATGCCCTACGTCAACAAGCGCTGGCTGGGCGGGCTGCTGACCAACTTCAACACGATGTCGGGCCGGATCGCCCGCCTCCACGAGCTCAACGGCTGGAAAGAGGAAGGCAAACTCGACCTGCTCCCGACCAAGGAGCGGATGGGCATGGAGGCCGAACTCGCCAAGCTCGAGTTCAACCTCGGCGGCGTCCGCGACATGGACCGCCTGCCCGACGCGGTCTTCGTCGCCGACCTCAAAACCGAGGAGATCGCGGTCAACGAGGCGGCGCGCCTGCGGATCCCGATCATCGGCCTGGTCGACACCAACTGCGACCCGACCCCGGTCGATTACGTGATCCCGGGCAACGACGACGCGATCCGCTCCTGCCAGTTGGTGATCGGCACGATCGGCGGGGCGATCGAGGAGGGCGCCTCGAGCTGGCGCGTCCAGGAGGAGAAGCGGATCGCCGAAGAGATGGAGCGCCGCAAACGCGAGGAGGAAGAGCGGCGCAAACGCGAGGAGGAAGAGAAGGCGCGGGTCGAGGCCGAGCAGGCCAAACAGGCCGAGGAAGCGGCCGCGAAAGCTGCGGCGGAGAAAGCCGCGGCGGAAAAAGCGGTCCAGCAGAAAGCGGCGCAGGCTCAGAAAGCGGCTCAGGACAAAGCGACCCAGCCCGCGGGTCCTGTCGCGGATGAGGGGTCCTCGTCCTCGCAAGCTGCGGGCGAAGACCCCTCATCCCCGCCACCCGCGGCAGAGGCGCCTGCAGAGGCACAGGCTCCGGCCGCTGAGGAGAAAGCTCCGGCCGTCGAGGAGAAAAAAGCTGAGGACGAGGAGGGCTCTAAATGAGCATCACTGCTGCTGACGTCAAGGCGCTCCGGGATCGCACCGGGGCGGCGATGATGGACGCCAAATCGGCGCTGGTCGAGGCCGACGGCGACGTGGAGCGGGCGGTCGAGCTGCTGCGCGTGAAGGGGCAGGCTTCCGCCGCCAAGCGCGAAGGCCGCGGCACCAACGAGGGTGTCGTCGCCTCCTACATCCACGCCAACGACAAGGTCGGGGCGATGGTCGAAGTCCAGTGCGAGACGGACTTCGTCGCCCGCAACGAGGAGTTCCGCGTCTTCGCCTACCAGGTCGCCCTGCACGCGGCGGCGACCGCGCCGAAGTACGTCTCCACCGAGGAGATCCCGCTGGAGGAACGCGAGGCCGAAAAGCGGGTCTTCGAAGAGAAGGCGCGCGAAGAAGGCAAGCCCGACAACGTCGTCGAGAAAATCGTCGAGGGTCAGCTCAGCAAGTGGGCCAGCGAGGTGGCGCTGCTCGACCAGACCCACGTCAACGCCGAGAAGCACGAGGGCAAGACGATCGAGGAGCTGCGCCAGGAGATGGCCGCGAAAACGGGCGAGAACATCCAGATCGCCCGCTTCGCCTACTTCCGCGTCGGCGAATAAGCTCCGCGTCAGTGACCGACTCTCCCGAGCCCCGCTTCGGGCGCATCCTGCTGAAGCTCTCTGGCGAGGCCCTGATGGGCCGCCAGGAGTTCGGCACCGATGGCGCTGAGGTCCAGCGGATCGCCAAGCAGGTCGGGACGGTCCGGGAGCGTGGGGTGGAGGTGGCGATCGTGGTCGGCGCCGGCAACATCTACCGCGGCCTCGACGGCGCCGCGAGCGGGATGGACCGCGCCACCGGCGACTACATGGGGATGCTGGCGACGGTCCTCAACGCGCTCACCCTGCAGGACGCGCTCGAGCGGGAGGGCCAGCACACGCGGGTCCTCTCGGCGATCGACGTCAAGGAGGTCGCCGAGCCCTACATCCGCCGCCGCGCCATGCGCCACCTCGAGAAGGGCCGGATCGTGATCTTCGCCGCCGGCACCGGCAACCCGTTCTTCACCACCGACACGGCGGCGGCGCTGCGGGCGCTGGAGATCCACGCGGAGGCGATCCTGATGGCGAAGAACGGGGTGGAGGGGGTCTTCGACTCCGATCCCGCGACCAATCCCGAGGCGAAGTTCATCCCCGCGATCACCCACAAGGAGGCGATCGAGCGCGGCCTGCGGGTGATGGATTCGACCGCGCTCTCGCTCTGCATGGACAACGACCTGCCGATCTACGTCTTCAACATGGGCGACGAGAGCAACATAGATAGGATCGTCTCCGGCGAGAAGGTCGGGACGCTGGTCTCCAGCGGCCCCTCCGAGTGAGAGGACGGGAACGGTGGAGCTGATCGACGAACTACTCGCGGACGCGAAAGAGCGCATGGCCAAGTCGGTCGAATCGACCCGTGGCGAGCTGACCACGGTTCGCACCGGCCGCGCCTCGCCGCACCTGCTCGACCGCATCACCGTCGACTACTACGGCAACCCGACGCCGCTGAAGCAGCTTGCCAACGTCGCCGCCAGCGACGCCCGCCTGCTGACCGTGACGCCCTTCGACAAGGGTGCCCTCGGCGGGATCGAGAAGGCGATCCAGGAGTCCGACATCGGCCTGACGCCGAGCAACGACGGCAACGTGATCCGGCTGCAGATCCCGGAGATGACCGAGGAGCGGCGGCGGGAGATGGTCAAAGTCGTCCACGGCGTCGCCGAGGAAGGGCGGGTCGCGGTCCGCAACGTCCGCCGCGACATCATGAGCGACCTGCGTGAGCTGAAAAAAGAGGGCGAAGCCGGCGAGGACGATGAGCGCCGCGCCGAGGCCGCCCTGCAGAAACAGACCGACGAGGCGATCGCCGAGATCGATTCGTTGCTCAAAGGCAAGGAAGCCGAGATCCTCGAAGTCTGAGGACGGCGGTTCCGTAGGCGTGACCGCTCCCAAATACGTAGCGATCATCACCGACGGCAACGGCCGCTGGGCGCAGCAGCGCGGCCTCTCGGTTGCTGCGGGTCACCGAGCCGGCGCCGACGTCGTCAAGGAGCGGCTGCGCGACGCCGCCGAGCTGGGAATCGAGGAGCTGACCGTCTTCTCCTTCTCGACCGAGAACTGGAATCGCCCGCGCGAGGAGGTCGAGGCGCTGATGGCGATGTTCGGCGAGCGGATCGCCTCCGAAACCCCGGAGCTGAAGGGCGAAGGGGTACGGATGCGGTTCGTGGGGCGCCGAGCGGGGGTTGACGCGGCCCTGGTCGAGCAGATGGAGTGGGCCGAAGCGGAGACCGCGGCCAACGAGCGGATCGTCCTCTACGTCGCCTTCAACTACGGCGGCAGGGCGGAGATCGTCGACGCGGCGCGAAGCTTCCAGGGGGACTCCGAGGAGGAGTTCGCCCGCCACCTCTACGCACCCGAGATGCACGACCCAGACCTCCTGATCCGAACCAGCGGCGAGCAGCGCATCTCCAACTACCTGCTCTGGCAGTGCGCCTACTCCGAGCTGGTCTTCCGCGACGAGCTCTGGCCCGACTTCGACCGCGCCGCCTTCGAGGCGTGCCTGGGCGAGTACGAGACGCGCCAGCGGCGCTTCGGGAGCCGCGCGTGACCGTCGAACTGTTCGACGACGAGATGTTCGAGGAGGACCCGCCGCCGGAGGAGAAACCGCCGCGGGAGCGGCGCCGGCGCCGCGGCCTGCGCGGCGAGACGGCGAAACGGGTGCTGGTGGCGTTGCCCTGGATTGTGTTCGCGATCGCGATCACCGTCGCCGGCGGCCTCGTCTTCACCCTGGCGATGATCGCGATCGGCATCGTCGCGCTGGGGGAGTTCGCCAACGTCGCGAGCCGCTACCGGCCGCTGGCGATCCCGTCCTACGTGGCGGTCGCGGCGCTGATCCTCGCCGCCCACTTCGGCAGCTCCTTCAACGTCCTCTACGTCCTCGCCGCGACCTTCCCACTGCTCTTCGCCTTCGCCGCCAGGGGCGACCACCGCGAAGGCGCCACCGTCTCGATGGGGGTGACGCTGCTGGGGATCGTCTGGATCGGGATTCCCCTCGTCCACGCGGTCTTCCTCCGCGACCTGCCCGACCACGGCGCCGGCCTGCTGATCGACGTCCTCGTCGGCACCTTTGTCGCCGACACCGCCGCCTACGCGACCGGCCGCATGTTCGGCAGCCACCGGATCGCGCCCCACCTCTCGCCGAACAAGACCCTCGAGGGCCTCGTCGGCGGCTTCCTGATCGGCACCATGGGGTTCTGGTTCGCCGGGCTCTACCAAGACTGGCTGACCGGCCTCGACGCGCTGATCATCGGCGCCGCGGTCGCCGCGGTCGCCCCCGTCGGCGACCTCTTCGAGTCGATGCTGAAGCGCGACCTCGGGACGAAGGACACGGGCACGATCTTCGGACCCCACGGCGGCATCCTCGACCGCCTCGACGCGGTCTTCTTCACCGTCGTCGTCGGCTACTACCTCGCCGTCGGTCTGGTCTACTGACGCGATGAACGACGACTGGCGCCTACAGATCGACTTCGTCGACGAGGGTCCCAAGGACCACCTGCTCGACCGGCTTGACGCGGAGGACCTCGAGCACGACCTTAGCGACGCTTTCCGCGACCGCGTGATCGTCTCCAGGGACGGGACGACCGTCTTCCTCTACGCCGGCGACCGGGAGCAGGCGGAAAAGGCCCGCGCCCTGGTCGAACGCCTGATGCGCGAAGACGATGAGGAGGTCGAGGTCGACCTCAGGCGCTGGCACCCGATCGCCGAGGAGTGGCGCTCGGCGGACGAGGAGCTGCCCGGCGAGCCCGAGGAGGAACGCGCCGAGCGGCAGGCCGCGATCGCGCGGGAGCTGAAGGAGGCCGAAGAGCGGGGCTACCCCGAGTTCGAGGTGCGGGTCGATCTCGCCTCGCGGGCGGAGGCCAAGCGGTTCGCCGAGCAGCTTCGCGCCGAGGGCCTGCCAGCGGTGCACCGCTGGCGGTATCTCCTCGTCGGCGCGGTCGACGAGGAGGAGGCCGAGAAGCTGGCGGACCGGATCAGGTCCGAGGCTCCCGCCGGCAGCACCGTCAAGGCCGAGGGAACCTGGCAGGCCGCGTACAGCGAGCGCCCGCACAGCCCCTTCTCCTTCCTCGGCGGCCTGGCCGAATAGCGGCACCTGTCGCCGATCCCTCCTAGCTAGGCTGGGGCCATGTGCGGCCGCTTCACCGTCACCACCAAGGACACCAAGAAGATCGCCGACCGCTTCCAGGTCGAGCTCGAGAAGGCGCTGGAGCGCAGCGGTGCCGGGGCGTCGACGAAGGAGAGCGCCAAGGACGGGGGCGAGGCGAAAGCGCCCCCTGGCCTCGGGCGCTTCAACGTCGCCCCGACGCAGGAGGTGCTGGTCGTCCGCGCCTCGCCCGACCCGGAGGACGCCGCCGCGGGAGAGCGTGAGGCGCGGCTGATGCGCTGGGGCCTGGTCCCGGTCTGGGCCAAGGACCTCAAGGTCGGCTACCGGATGATCAACGCAAAAAAAGAGAACCTGATGAAGAGCCGGGCCTACGGGCCGCTGGTCGGCAAGTTCCGCCACCGCTGCCTGATCGTCGCCGACGGCTTCTACGAGTGGATGAAGGCAGAGGACCCGAAGCAGCCGCGCCAGCCCTGGCGCTTCACGGTCGACGGCGGCGAGCCGTTCGCCTTCGCCGGCCTCTGCACCCGCAAGCAGTGGGAGGACCCGGAGGATCGCGGCTTCGACGACGGCTACCTCTACACCTGCACGCTGGTGACGACGACGCCGAACGAGGTGGTGGCGCCGGTGCACGACCGGATGCCGGCGATCCTCTCCAGCCCCGAGGCGGAGGCGGCCTGGCTCGACCCCGGGCTCAGCGCCGAGGACGCGGTGGCGATGTGCGGGCCGCTTGATGGCTCGCGGATGGAGGGGCGGCCGGCGAACCCGGCGCTGAACAAGGTGGGCAAGGGGACGGCGGAGGGACCGGAGCTGCTGGTCGCGCCGGCCTAGGCGCGGGTCCGCCTAGCCTTCTTCTTCGCGTTCTTCCTGTTCTTCTTTGCGTTCGAGGTTTTCTTCTTCGGCCTGTTCGTCGATCGGGGGCGAGACCTTCTTCAGGGCGACCTGGGTGGTGACGGTCGCTTCGCCGGCGTCGCTGGAGAGCGTGCAGGCGATCTCCGCGGCAGGGATCTTGGTCGCCTTCCAGATCGTGAAGAAGGGCAGTTCGAGCTCCTGCTTCGGGACGCCGGCGATCAGATACTCGAGCCGCTCGGTCCCGATCTTGTACTCAGGCCATTCGAGCTTTACGCCCTGTTCGCTGGTGAAGCCCTGGGGCATCGCGAGGATTTCCAGTTCGGCGGTTTCGCTGCCGTGCGAGCTGAAGTCGATGAAGACCTCTTCTGGCACGAGCTGTTTGTAGATGCCCTCTTCGGAGGAGCGCGGGTAGGTGGCGCGCAGGCCGCCCGAGCTCTGGCCGATTTCGGCATGGCTCCTGCCCTTGACCGCGCAGAGGATCTCGCTGCCGCTGATCGGCGAGCCGGCTGGGATCCGCAGGATGGTGGCGGCGCGGAAGAGCGAATAGCCGCTGACGTTGGTGCCGGTGGCCATGATGCTGCTGTCGGTCAGGCGCATCTTCCCCTGGCCGCCGGGCACGGCGACCGGCGCCGAATCCGGAGACCGCGCCGTCTGCACCCATTCGAGGTGCGCCGCTTCGCCCTCGCCCTTGCCGGTGGCGGCCAGCGCGGCGACCACGCAGGCGACGAGGCCAACGGCGACGACGATCAACGCCCCCCGCGGCGGCCGCGTGTCCTGCCCGTTCTCGGCGGCGGGTCCGTTCACAGCCGCGACGGTATTCGAATCGGCGGTCTGTCGCTTTTGTGCCCCCTGGGGTAACAAAAGCGACAGACCGAGGACGCGCCCGACAGGATTCGAACCTGTGGCCTACAGCTCCGGAGGCTGTCGCTCTATCCAGCTGAGCTACGGGCGCTCACTTGGCAGCTTAGCCCGTCGTCGTCGCGACGTGCTTTCCGTCTGATACAGACAATAAGTTTCCGGAATGTCCACCGCAAAGCGTGGCAACGAGGCGGAGGCCATGGTCCTCGGGGCTTTGGTGAAACGAGGCTTTGAGGTGCTGGTGCCGTTCGGCGAGGGTCAGCCGTACGACCTGGCGGTTGACCTGGGCGGCCGCGATTTCCTCCGGGTGCAGTGCAAGCGCGCTTGGCCGATGCCCGGTTGCCTTGTGTTCAACTGCCGCTCTACCGACCATGGCCGCGGGCCTCAGTCCTATGCTGGCCTCGCGGATATCTTTGGCGTGTATTTCCCCCAGAACGATCGGGTCTATCTGGTGCCGATCGACGGTGTCGCGGCGTTCGAGGGGCGGCTGCGTCTCCAGCGACCTCTCAACAACCAACGGCGCGGCATCCGATTCGCCCAGGACTACGAGATCGAGCGGTGGGACCGGGACTCCCTGCGGAACCATCTCGGTCGGTTGTCGGCGGCCCGTGAGCCAGAGCTGAACTTCGCGTAGGCTCGCCGCCGATGGATCTCGCGGTGACCTTTCTTGGAACCGGGGGCTCGGTGCCTTCGGCGCGGCGCTCGACGGCGAGCGTGCTGGTCACGCGTGGGGGGGAGCGGCTGCTGTTCGACTGCGGGGAAGGGACCCAGCGCCAGATGCAGCGGTCGCTGGGCCTGGTCCAGGCCGACGAGATCTACCTCACCCACTTCCACGCCGACCACGTGCTCGGGATCCCCGGGCTGCTGAAGACCTACGACCTGACCGATCGGCAGGTGCCGCTGACGATCTACGGACCCCCAGGCCTGAGCGAGCTCTTCCAGGTCTTCTCGCCGCTGATCGGGCGGCTTGGATTCGGCCTGGAGCTGATCGAGCTGGGTCCGGGCGCCGCGGTCGAGCACGACGGCTACGAGGTGCGACCGTTCGAAGCCTCCCACCGCAGCACCCGCGCCAACGGCTACGCCCTGGTGGAGGCCGAGCGACCGGGCCGCTTCGACCCCGTCGCCGCGGCCGCCGCGGGCGTCCCCGAAGGGCCTGCCTACGCGGAGCTGCAGCGAGGGGAGACCGTCGAGGGCGAGGCCGGGCCCGTCTCGCCCGAGCAAGTGATGGGGCCCTCCCGCCCCGGTCGCACGATCGTCATCACCGGCGACACCGCGCCCAGCCCGGCGACCGTCTCCGCGGCCGCCGACGCCGACCTCCTCGTCCACGACGCCAGCTTCGCCGAGGAGGAGGTCCAGCGCGCCGCCGAAACCGGCCACTCGACGGTCGGCCAGGCAGCCGCCGTCGCCGCCGAGGCGCACGTGAAGATGCTCGCCCTCGTCCACATCTCCTCCCGGTACCACGTCGGCACGGTGATCGAGGAGGCCCGCGACGTCTTCGAGCCCACGGTCGCCCCCAAAGACTTCGACGTCATCGAACTCCCGTTCCCCGAGCGCGGGGACCCCAAGCTGATCCCCAACGGAGCCGTAGATAACGGCTGACGCCGCCCCTCTTGCTACTGTGGGGTCGTCCTTTAACCCGGTCCCGCGAGGCCAGGAAGGAAGCGAAACGAAGTGAGTGAGAAGGTCGTGCTGGAGCACGACGATCTGCGGCGAACGCTACGGCGAATCGCCCACGAAATCGCCGAGAAGAACCCCGAGCCCGAGCGGCTGGCGGTCGTCGGCATCCACACCAGGGGAGCGGTCCTCGCCCGCCGCCTCCACGTCTTCCTCGCCGAGCTGACCGGCGCCGAGCTGCCGATCGGCGACCTCGACATCTCCTTCTACCGCGACGACGTCGGCGCCAAGTCGCCCTCGGCCCAGCCGGTCGTCCACGCTTCCCACATCGACTTCGACCTCAGCGAGCGCACGGTCGTCCTCGTCGACGACGTCCTCTACACCGGCCGCACGGTCCGCGCCGCGATCGAGGCCCTCTTCGACTACGGCCGGCCCCGCCGGGTGCAGCTTGCGGTCCTCTGCGACCGCGGCCACCGCGAGCTGCCGATCCGCCCCGACTACGTCGGCAAGAACCTGCCGACCGCCCGCGAGGAGCGCGTCAACGTCCGCCTCGAGGAGATCGACGGCGCCGACGAGGTGACGATCTCCGAGCCCAGCCACGCGGAGGCGGTCTCGTGAAGCATCTGCTCACGGTCGAGCAGCTCTCGCGCGAGGAGATCGAGGCGATCCTCGACCGCGCCGAGAGCTTCGCCGAGGTCGGCCGCCGCGACATCAAGAAGGTCCCGACCCTGCGCGGCCGCACCGTCGTCACCCTTTTCTACGAGTCGAGCACCCGCACCTCTAGCTCCTTCGAGCTGGCCGCCAAGCGGCTCTCGGCCGACCTCGTCTCGGTCAAGGCGGCGGGATCCTCGGTCGACAAGGGCGAGTCGCTGAAGGACACGGTGGCGACGCTCTCCGCCTACGACCCCGCCGCGATCGTGATCCGCCACCCCTACGCCGGGGCGGCCCAGATGGTCGCCGGCTGGACCGCCGCCGCGGTCGTCAACGCCGGCGACGGCAAGCACGAGCACCCGAGCCAGGCGCTGCTCGACGTCTACACCCTGCGGCGCCGCCTCGGCTCCCTCGACGGGGTGCGGATCTGGATCGTCGGCGACGTCCTCCACAGCCGTGTCGCCCGCTCCAACCTGATCGCCTTCCAGCGGATGGGCGCCAAGGTCACCCTCTGCGGCCCCCCGACCCTGATCCCGCGCGGGATCGAGGAGATGGGCTGCGAGGTCAGCTACGACCTCGAGGGAATCGGCGAGGCCGACGTCGTCTACGCGCTGCGGATGCAACGGGAGCGGATGAGCGAGAGCTTCGTCCCCTCGCTGCGCGAGTACGCCGCCGCCTACCAGATCGACAGCCGCCGACTCACCCCGCGCCAGCTGCTGATGCACCCGGGTCCGGTCAACCGCGGCGTCGAGCTCTCCGGCGAGGTGATCGACTCCGCCCAGTCCCTGATCGTCGAGCAGGTCGCCGCCGGCCTGGTGGTGCGGATGGCGATCCTCTACGAGCTGCTCGCCGGCAGCGAGGCCCCGGCTCCGGCCGGCGAAGGCGACCCCGGCAAGCCGACTCCGATAGGAACCCCGGCGTGAGCCTGGGAGATGCCCTCGACGCGCGCCCCGGTGAGGACGCGCACCTGGTCCTGCGGCGGGCGACCGTGCTCGACCCGGTGGCCGGGATCGACGCGGTCCAGGACGTCGTGATCAGGGCGGGCAAGATCGCCGCCCTGGAAGCGCCCGGCGAGGCCGACACCGACGGTGCCGAGGTGGTCGAGGCCGAGGGCCTGCACGCCTTTCCCGCCTTCTTCGACCCGCACGTCCACCTCCGCACCCCCGGTCAGGAGCACAAGGAGGACGTCGAGACCGGCACCCGCGCCGCCGCCGCCGGCGGCTACTGCGGGATCCTCGCGATGGCGAACACGGTGCCGCCGGTATCGACCGCGGCCGACGTAGCCGCCCTGCGCGAGATGGCCCGCGCCAGCGCCTCGGTCCCGGTCGGCTTCCTCGCCACGGTCAGCGTCGACATGAAGGGGGAGGGGCTGACCGAGATGCTGGAACTGCGCGAAGCCGGCGCCGTCGGCTTCTCCGACGACGGGCTGCCGATCACCGACGCCGGGCTGATGCGGCGGGCGCTCCAGTACCAGCACCTCTGCGGCGGCAACATCGCCCTCCACGAGGAGGACCCGCTCCTCTCCCAGGGCGGCGCCATGCACGAGGGGCCGGTCTCCGCCAGCCTCGGGATCGCCGGGGTGCCCTCGGTCTCGGAGTCGACGATGGTCGTCCGCGACCTCGCCCTCGCCGCCCACGAGGACGCGCGCATCCACATCCAGCATCTCTCCGCCGCCGAGTCGGTCGAGGCGGTCCGCGCCGCCAAGGCGGCCGGGGTGCGGGTCAGCGCCGAGGCCAGCCCGCACCACCTCTGCCTCACCGACGAGGCCGTCGGCGGCCTCGATCCGCACACGACGAAGATGAACCCGCCGCTGCGCGCCGAGCGCGACCGCCTGGCGCTGATCGCCGGCCTGCGCGACGGCACCGTCGAGTGCATCGCCACCGACCACGCGCCGCACCAGCCGGAGGAAAAGGACGTCCCCTTCGAGCAGGCGGCCTTCGGGGTAACCGGCCTGGAGACCGCCTTCGCCGCCCTCCACACCGAGCTGGTGCTGCCGGGCGTGATCGACCTGGCGCTGCTGGTCGAGCGGATGGCGGGCGGCGCCGAGCCCTTCGACCTCGAGCGCCCGTCGCTGGCACCGGGCTCTGAGGCGAACGTCGTCCTCTGCGACCTCGGCGCCGAGTGGACGGTCGGCGAGGACGGCTACGAGAGCCGCTCACGAAACTCCTGGTGCCACGGGCGCACCCTCACCGGGCGGGTGCTGATCACCATCGCCGCCGGCCAGGTCGCCTTCCGCCTGCGCTCCTTCTCCCTCGGAGTCGCATCGTGATGCGACTCCGGTCATCGGGAGTGGTGGCGTCGTGAGCGAGGCCTACCTGCTGCTCGAGGACGGGACCCGGCTCGACGGGCTCGCCTGCGGCCAGGGCGGCGCGGTCACCGGCGAGGTCGTCTTCAACACCGCGATGACCGGCTACCAGGAGTCGGTCACCGACCCCTCCTACGCGGGCCAAATCATCGTCTTCACCTACCCCCTGATCGGCAACTACGGCGTCTCCGCGGCGGCGATGGAGTCCGACCGGGTCCACGCCCGCGGCGTCGTCATGCGCGACGCCAAGAACCGCGAGGACGTCGCCACCGCCGAGGGCGGTTGGCTCGACTGGCTCGGCGACTGCGGCGTGCCCGGGCTCAGCGGCGTCGACACCCGGGCCCTGGTCCGCCACCTGCGCGACAAGGGGTCGATGCGGGGCGGAATCTTCCCGGCCGAGATGCCCGAAGCCGAGGCCC
Source organism: Solirubrobacterales bacterium (assembly GCA_035693065.1). GTDB lineage: Bacteria > Actinomycetota > Thermoleophilia > Solirubrobacterales > 70-9 > VAYN01. The sequence continues at coordinate 95,563 of DASSHE010000015.1, read as the reverse complement.
GCGAACGGGTCGACACCGAGCCCTCGATGGCGGGCGCCGACTTCGCCCGCACCGTCACCCCGCCGGAGCCGGTCCGCTTCGAGGGCGAGGGCCCGCACGTGGTCGGGATCGACACCGGGGTCAAGCTCAGCATCGTCCGCCAGTTGCGCGAGCACGGCTGCAAGGTGACGCTGTTGCCCTGCACCAGCTCGCCCGAGCAGGTCCTCGCCGAGGACCCCGACGTCGTCTTCCTCGCCAACGGCCCCGGCGACCCGGCCGCGCTCGACTACGTCGTCGACACCGTCCGCGGCGTCGTCGGTAAGCGCCCGGTCTTCGGCATCTGCCTCGGCCACCAGTTGCTCTGCCGCGCCGTCGGCCTCGAGACCTACAAGCTCCCCTTCGGCCACCGCGGCGCCAACCACCCGGTCAAGGACCTGGAGACGGGGAGGATCGACATCACCTCGCAGAACCACGGCTTCGCCGTCGTCGGCCCCGGCGGCGAGCCGAAGATCGAGGGCGACGAGCCGGTTCGCTGGGACACCGACTTCGGCGTCGCCGAGCTCTCGCAGCTAAACCTCTACGACCGCACGGTCGAGGGGCTGGTCCTGCGCGACGTCGCCGGGGCCACCGTCCAGTACCACCCCGAGGCCGGCCCCGGCCCGCACGACGCCCGCCACCTCTTCGACCGCTTCCTCGCCCTCGCCGCCTGACGAAAGACCAGATGCCCAAACGCACCGACATCCAGAAAATCCTCCTGATCGGCTCCGGGCCGATCGTGATCGGCCAGGCGGCCGAGTTCGACTACTCCGGCGTGCAGGCCTGCAAGGTGCTGCTCGAGGAGGGCTACGAAGTCGTCCTGGTCAACTCCAACCCGGCGACGATCATGACCGACCCCGAGTTCGCCACCGCCACCTACATCGAGCCGCTGCTGCCCGGCCCGGTGACGAAGATCATCGAAAAGGAGCGCCCCGACGCGCTGTTGCCGACGCTCGGCGGGCAGACCGCGCTCAACATCGCGATGTCCCTGTTCGAGGACGGGACGCTGGAGAAGTTCGGGGTCGAGCTGATCGGCGCCGACGCGGCGGCGATCCGCCGCGCCGAGGACCGCGAGGAGTTCCGCCAGACGATGAACGAGGCGGGGCTGCGGATCCCATGGTCGATGACGGTGGAAAACCTCTCCCAGGTCGAGGAGGCGCTGGCCGACGGGCGCATCACCCTGCCGGCAATCGTCCGCCCCGCCTTCACGATGGGCGGCCAGGGCGGCGGCATCGGCCGCTCTGAGACGGAGCTGCGCCAGGTCGTCACCGAGGGCCTCGCCGCCAGCCCGATCAACCAGGTCCTGGTCGAGGAGTCGGTGATCGGCTGGGGCGAGTTCGAGCTCGAGGTGATGCGCGACCGCAACGACAACGTGGTGATCATCTGCTCGATCGAGAACGTCGACCCGATGGGCGTCCACACCGGCGACTCGGTCACCGTCGCGCCCGCCCAGACGCTGACCGACCCGCTCTACCAGGACCTCCGCGACCAGGCGATCAAGGTGATCCGGGCGATCGGGGTCGAGACCGGCGGCTCCAACGTCCAGTTCGCGGTCAACCCCGAGAACGGCGAAATCGCGGTGATCGAGATGAACCCGCGGGTTTCCCGCTCCTCGGCGCTGGCCTCGAAGGCAACCGGGTTCCCGATCGCGAAGATGGCGGCGAAACTGGCCGTCGGCTACGCGCTGGAGGAGATCCCGAACGACATCACCCGCGCCACGCCCGCCTCCTTCGAGCCGACGATCGACTACGTCGTCACCAAGATCCCGCGCTTCGCCTTCGAGAAGTTCCCCGGCTCCGAGGGCCGACTCTCGACCTACATGCAGAGCGTCGGCGAGGCGATGGCGATCGGGCGCACCTTCCGCGAGTCCTTCGCCAAGGCGATGCGCTCGCGCGAGCTCGACTCGCCGGCCGAGATCCCGGAGGCCGAAGCCGACCTGCTGGCGGCGATCGCCAGCCCCAGCGCCGAGCGCTTCGACCTGATCCTCGCCGCCTTCGAGCGCGGGCTCGAGGTCGAGGCGGTGCACGAGGCCTGCAAGGTCGATCGCTGGTTCCTGCGCGAGCTGCGGACCCTCGCCGTCGAGGGCGAAGGCACCGAGGGCCTCGTTCGCACCTACAAGGCGGTCGACACCTGCGCCGCCGAGTTCGAGGCGGCGACGCCGTACTACTACTCCGGCCACGAGCGGCGCCGCCACGACGGCTCGCCCCCCGCCAGCGAGATCCGCCGCGGCGACCGCGACTCGGTCGTCATCCTCGGCGCCGGCCCGAACCGGATCGGGCAGGGAATCGAGTTCGACTACTGCTGCGTCCACGCCGCGATGACGGCGCGCGAGCTCGGCCGCGACGCGGTCATGGTCAACTGCAACCCGGAGACCGTCTCCACCGACTACGACACCTCCGACCGGCTCTACTTCGAGCCGCTGACCGCCGAGGACGTGCTCGCCGTCTGCGAGCAGGAGCGGCCGGAGGGCGTGATCGTCCAGTTCGGCGGCCAGACGCCGCTGAAGCTCGCCCGCACCCTCGAAGAAGCGGGCGTGCCGCTGCTGGGGACGCCGGTCGACGCGATCGACCTCGCCGAGGACCGCGGCCGTTTCGGCGCCCTGCTGCGCCGCCTCGGGGTCGAGCACCCGCCCTATGGGACCGCGCTCTCGGCCGAAGAGGCCGAGGTGATCGCCGAAGAGGTCGGCTTCCCGCTGCTGGTCCGGCCCAGCTACGTGCTCGGCGGCCGGGCGATGGAGATCTGCTACTCGACCGAGGACCTGAAGAAGTACCTGGCGGCCCACGTCAAGGCCGACCAGGAGCACCCGCTGCTGCTCGACCGCTTCCTCGAGGACGCGATCGAGGTCGACGTCGACGCCCTCGGCGACGGGGAGCAGGTCTACGTCGCCGGGATCATGCAGCACGTCGAGGAGGCCGGGGTCCACTCCGGAGACTCGGCCTGCGTGATCCCGCCGCTCAGTCTCGGCGAACCGATGCTCGACCAGATCCGCGCCACGACCGAGCGGATCGCGCTCGAGCTCGGCGTCATCGGCCTGATCAACATCCAGTACGCGGTCGCCGGTGGCCGGCTCTACGTGATCGAGGCCAACCCACGCGCCTCCCGCACCGTCCCCTTCGTCTCGAAGGCGATCGGGATGCCGCTGGCGAAGCTCGCCTGCAAGCTGATGCTGGGGGAGAAGCTGGCCGACCAGGAGCTGCCGCAGGGGCCGCTCGAGCACGTCAGCGTCAAGGAGGCGGTGCTGCCATTCGCCCGTTTCGCCGGCGCCGACTCGGTCCTCGGGCCGGAGATGAAGAGCACCGGCGAGGTGATGGGGATCGCCAAGGATTTCCCGACCGCGTTTGGCAAGGCCCAGGCGGCGGCGGGAGTGAAGCTGCCGACCGAGGGCTCGGTCTTCATCACCGTCACCGACACCGACAAGGCCGCCGCGACCCAGCTCGCGACCCGCTTCCACGACCTCGGCTTCGAGGTGATCGCGACCGGCGGCACCGCCCAGGCGATTGAGCGGATGGGCGTGCCGGTGACCCGGATCAACAAGCTCCACGAGGGCTCGCCGCACGTGCTCGACCTGATCCGCAAACGTAGCTGCGACCTCGTGATCAACACCCCGACCGGCTCGGGAGCGCGCGCCGACGGCTACGAGATCCGCACCGCCGCGGTCCGCCACGGCATCCCCTGCATCACGACCATGACCGGCGCCACCGCCGCCGTCCGCGCGATCGCCGCCGGGCGTCAGGGCGAGGCCGAGGTCCGCAGCCTCCAGGAGATCCACGACGGCGCCGCCCGCGCCGCGCAGCCCCGATGAGCGCCCCCTTCGGCCGCCGCCTCTGCGAAGTCTCCGCGAACGCGGTCTCGGGCGGCTACCGGATCTTCTCGCTACTCGACCGCGAGGGCCCCGTCCCCGCGCCCGGCCAGTTCTACATGCTCGCCAGCGAGCAGGGCTGGGGGGAGGGGGGCGGCCGGCCCTACCTTCCGCGGGCGATCTCCGTCGCCGAGACGGCCGCGGCCAAGGAGGGCGTGCGCCTCGACTTCCTCGTCGAGTCCGTCGGCCCGGGCACCGACCGCCTCTGCGAGCTCGAGCCGGGCGAGCGGGTCTGGCTCACCGGGCCGCTAGGCAACCGCTTCGAGCTGCCGAAGCAGGTCAGCCCCGGCGCCGCCGGAGCGATCCTCGTCGGCGGCGGCATCGGCATTGCCCCGATGGCGATCTGGCGCCGCCACCTGATCGAACACGGCATCCCCCTGCGGGTCCTGCTCGGCTTCCGCAACGAGGCCCACTCCGGCGGCCTCACCGAGCTCTTCTGCAGCGGCGGCAACCTCTGCGCCGACATCAAGCTCGCCAGCGAGGACGGCCATGCCGGCCACCAGGGCTACGTCACCGACCTCCTGCTCCAGCTCCTCGAAGGCGACGACGCCACCTCCGCCGTCGTCTACTCCTGCGGCCCGCCGGCGATGCTGGAGGCGGTGCGAGCCCTGTGCGCCTCGCACGGCGTCAACTGCGAGCTGGCGATGGAGTCGCCGATGGCCTGCGGCTTCGGCGCCTGCTTCGGTTGTGCGGTTCCGACGCCCGACGGCGGCTACATGCGCCTCTGCGTCGACGGGCCGGTGGTTCGCGGTGACGCCGTCCTGGAGGTGGCGCATGCCTGACTTCTGCGGAATCGAGCTGGCCCACCCGGTGATCAACGCTTCCGGGACCTACGACGCGATTGCGGCTCGGAAGGTGTTCGGAGATGAGTTGCTGGAGGAATTTCCGTTCTCGGCGTTTGTCAGCAAGACGATCACGCCGGAGGCCCGGACGGGGAACGAGCCGCAGCGGATCTGGGAGACGCCGGCGGGGATGATCAACTCGATCGGGCTTCCCAACAAGGGCCTGGAGGGGTTCCTGGCCAGTGACCTGCCGCAACTGGCGGAGCTGCCGGTGCCGCTGATCGTCTCCGTGATGGCTACGAACCGGGAAGAGTTCGCGCGCTTGGTAAAGGCGATAGGCGAGCGGGACGAGGTCACGGCAATCGAGCTCAACGTCTCCTGCCCCAACGTCCACTCCGGCCTCATCGTCGGCGAGAACCCGGTGGAGACGGAGGCGCTGCTCGAGCACCTGCGGCCGCTGACTGAGAAGCCGCTGATCGTGAAGCTGACGCCGAACGTCGCCGATCCGGCCGCCGTCGCGGTGGCCGCCGAGGAGGGCGGTGCCGACGCGATCTCGCTGATCAACACCCTGAAGGGCAGTGCGATCGATCCAGCCAGCGGCGAGCCGGCGCTGGCCGCCGGCCATGGCGGCCTCTCCGGTCCGGCGGTGCGGCCGATCGCGTTGCAGCAACTGCGCGCCGTGCGGGCCGCGGTCGAGGTGCCGCTGATCGGTATGGGGGGAATCTCCAGCGGCGCCGACGCCGCGGAATTCATCGCCGCCGGGGCCGCCCTGGTGGCAGTGGGCACCGAGAGCTTCCGCGACCCGCGAGCCGGCGCGCGCGTGGCGCTGGAACTGGAAACCGACGCCGTTGTGAGTTCCCGACGGACCCCAGCGCTAGACCTCGAGTAGAGGTTGAGGCGAATTTTGGGGCAATTCGCCCCTGTCGCCTTGCACGGCCCCAGACCGCGGCTATACTCGCCGCCCACATGCCTGCCCCTCCGGTTAAGTCCTCGCTCGCAGCCCCAGAACGATCCCTCGATCAGAGGATGGAGGCGTTGAAGCGGGCCAACGATATTCGCACCGCGCGGGCGAAACTCAAGAAGGACCTAAAGGGGGGACGGGCGACGATCCAGGCGATCCTGCTCGACCCGCCCGAGTACGTGCTTACCGCCAAGGTCTTCGACATGCTCCTCGCCGTACCGAAGTACGGCCGGGTGAAGGTGAACCGGATTCTCAACCAGTGCCGGATCTCTCCCTCGAAGACGATCGGCGGCCTCTCCGAGCGCCAGCGCGCTGAGCTGATCAACCAACTGCGTCGCTAAGCCGACCGCTCGGCTCGTAAGTATCTGCGGCCGCTTATGGCCAAAGTCTTCGTGATCACCGGCCCCTCGGGGGTCGGCAAGGGAACGCTGATCAAGCAGCTGCTGGATCGGGTCCCGAACCTGGAGCTCTCGATCTCGGCCACCACCCGCCAGCCGCGGGAGGGCGAGGTCGACGCCCGCGATTACTACTTCCTCAGCCCAGAGGAGTTCGAGCGGCGGATCGAGGAGAAGGACTTCCTCGAGTTCGCCACCTACAGCGGCAACCGCTATGGGACCCTGCGCAGCGAGGTCGAGCGCCGGCTTGCCGCCGGCCACTCGGTGCTGCTCGAGATCGAGGTGCAGGGAGCCCAGCAGGTGCGGGCGGCGAAGCCGGAATCGGTGCAGATCTTCATCGCCCCGCCCGACCCCGCGGTCCTGCGCGAACGCCTGATTGGCCGCGGCACCGACTCCACCGAGGCAATCGACGAGCGCCTCAAGGTGGCCGAACAGGAGCTCGCCGCCCAGGGCGACTTCGACCACTGCGTGGTCAACGACGACCTGACGCGGGCCGCTGGTGAACTGGAGTCGATCGTCCGGGCTGAGCTGGGACTAACTGCTTAGGGACGGAAGGACTGCTGGGGGAAGGGGTCGGCACTCCTCCTCCGGAATTGACCTCCCCTCCCTTCGGTCGGGGAGAACATGCTGCGCGCCTTCGGCGCGCAAGAGACAGATTGCATATCGCCGAACATTCCTCCGGAGGAGTGCCGACCCCCTCTTCAACAGAACTCCCACAGACGCCGTGAATCGATCGGCGGCCTCCAGTTCAAAAGCTTTCGCGAAAGCTTGCGACCTTCGGAGCGGCGTGGGGAGCAAGTCCCGAAGGGACGCGACAAATTCCCGCGGAGGATGACCGGACCCCCTCTCGACCAAGCCCGTCCCCAAGCCCGCCCGGCCCGATCCTCTAGACTCCCCCGCCGATGATCAAACCACGCGTAGACAAGCTTCTCGAGCACGCCGATTCTCATTACGCCGCCGTCGTCGTCGCGGCCAAGCGCGCTCGTCAGATCAACAGCTACTTCCACAACCTCGGAGAGGGCGGCTTCGGTGAGTACCCGCCGCCGATGGTCGAGACGAACGCCGAGAGGAACTACCTCTCGATGTCGCTCGAAGAGCTCGCCGAGGGCAAGCTGAAATACGAGTACCGCACCTAGGCCGGTAGCCGCCCGCGCGGCGGCCATCGGTTAAAACCGAGGTATGGCTCGGATACTTCTCGGCGTCAGCGGCGGCATCGCCGCTTACAAGTCGCTCGAGCTGGCGCGGCTGGCGACGCTCGCCGGCCACGGGGTGCGGGTGCTGATGACCGAGACGGCGACCCGCTTCGTCGGCGCCGCCTCCTTCGAGGGCATCGTCGGCGCCCCGGTGCTGACCTCCGAGTTCGAGCGCGACCCGATGCGGGGCGCCTTCCCCGGCGAGGAGGCCGCGGCGCACGACCCGATCGGGCACCTCGAGCTGGCAGCCCGCTGCGACGCCTTCGTGATCGCGCCGGCCTCGGCCAACACGATCGCCAAGCTGGCGGCCGGCGCGGCCGACTCGATGCTCACCACCTCCTTCCTCGCCTGTACCGCGCCGCGGCTGGTGGCGCCGGCGATGAACGACCGCATGTACGCCGACGTCGCGACCCAGGAGAACCTGGAGACGCTGCGCCGCCGCGGGATCGTCGTCATCGAGCCGGAGGAGGGGAAGCTGGCCTCGCGTGGGGAGTTCGGCTGCGGCCGCCTCCCCGATCCGGAGCGCCTGCTGGAGCTGGTCGAGGCGGCGCTGCCCGGCGGCAGTCGTCCCTGGGACGGGCTGCGGGTTCTAGTCACGGCCGGCGGCACCCGCGAGCCGATCGACCCGGTGCGCTTCATCGGCAACCGCTCCAGCGGCCGCATGGGCATCGCCCTGGCCGAGGCGGCGGCGGGACGTGGGGCGGAGGTGACCCTGATCGCCGCCAACGTGGCCCTGCCTGCCTCGCCGGCCGTGCGCCGGGTCGAGGTCGAGACCGCGGCCGAGCTTGAGGCCGCCGCCGCGGCGGAGTTCGGCGCCACCCAGGTCCTCCTGATGGCGGCGGCGCCGGCCGACTTCCGGCCGGCCGCCCCGGCGAGCGGGAAGCTGCGGCGCTCCGGCTCGCTCGACCTCTCGCTGGAGCCGACCGACGACATCCTCGCCGGCCTCGCGGCGAGGCGGGAGCCGGGCCAGACGATCGTCGGCTTCGCCGCCGAGCATGGCGGCGACGCGGTCGGTCGCGCCCGCGAGAAGCTGCGCCGCAAGGGAGTCGACCTGATCGTCCTCAACGACGTCTCCGACCCGGAGATCGGCTTCGAGAGCGAGCGCAACGCCGTAACCCTGGTCGGCGCCGGGGCCGAGAGCGAGGTCCCGATCGCCCCCAAGGAGGCGATCGCAGAGGCGATCCTGGACGAAGTCGACCGCTTGCGGGCAAAAGCGGCCGAGCGGGCATCCTGAGCGGGCTATACTGCGTTCAAGCTTTTCTGTCCCTATGCGGTGTCGAGGAGTGGGCCTGGCCCACTTTTTTTACGGCCCGAACCAGCCACCCATGACTGACCTCAAGCAAGACATCCAGCTGCAGCTGTCCGAACTGGACCCCGAAATCGACGTGGTCGCCCTCGAGCAACCCTCGAACGGATCCCTGCGCCTCTTCGTCGACCACCCGGACGGGGTCGACCTCGCTCTTTGCGAGCGCGTCACGCACCACCTCAAGCACCTGCTGGTCGATTATTCCCTCGAGGTCTCCTCGCCGGGTCCCAAGTACCGTCGTAATCCCGAGTCCGCCGCCGAACCAAGGAGTTCCTTCAGTGAGTAAAGAGATCGTCGACGCAGTTAAAGCGCTCGAGCAGGAGAAGGGAATCTCCGCGGACACGCTGATGGACGCCCTCGAGGACGCCCTGCTCTCGGCCTACAAGAAGACGCCCGGAGCGGCGAAATACGCCCGGGTCGACCTCGACCACGAAACCGGCGACTTCCGCGTCTTCGAGCTGATCCTGCCGCCGGAGCTGGAGGAGAAGCTGCTGGCCGAGGCGGCCGAGCAGCAGGAGGAGCCGCAGATCGACCCCGAGACTGGGGAGATGAAAGAGCCGGAGGAGCCCGAGCTCGATCCGGAGATGATCGCCCCTTACGAGGACCAGATCACGACCCGCGACGTCACCCCCGACGACTTCGGCCGGATCGCCGCCCAGACCGCCAAGCAGGTGATCCTGCAGCGGATCCGCGAGGCCGAGCGGCAGATGATGTACGACGAGTACCAGGACCGGGTCGGCGAGCTGATCACCGGGCTGATCCAGCAGTCCGACAAGCGCTACACGCTGGTCCAACTGCGCGAGCGGGTGGAGGCGCTGCTGCCGAAATCGGAGCAGGTCTACAACGAGCGCTACGACCACGGGATGCGGATCAAGGCCGTGATCACCGACGTCTCCGACTCGACCAAAGGTCCGGCGATCGTCGTCTCCCGCCGCAGCCCGGAGCTGATCAAAAGCCTGTTCGAGCTCGAGGTGCCGGAGATCGCCGACAAGCTGGTCGAAATCGTCGGCGTCGCCCGCGAGCCTGGCTACCGCTCGAAGATCGCCGTCGTCTCCCACGCCGAAGGGGTCGACCCGGTCGGCGCCTGCGTCGGCCCCCGCGGCTCGCGGGTGCGGATGGTCGTCTCCGAGCTGCGCGGCGAGAAGATCGACATCATTCCCCACAACGACGAGCCCGCCCGCTTCGTCGCCAAAGCGCTCTCACCGGCGCGCGTGCGCGAGGTGATCGTCGACGACGAGGAGCGCCAGGCGACGGTGATCGTGCCCGACGACCAGCTCTCGCTGGCGATCGGCCGCGACGGCCAGAACGCCCGCCTCGCCGCCCGCCTCACCGGCTGGCGCGTCGACATCAAGTCCGAGACCGAGTTCGCCTCCGAAGAACAGGAGATCGAGATCGAGGGCGAAGAAACCTTCGACGGTCGCTGCATGGCGCTGATGACGACCGGGCGTCGCTGCCCCAACGCGGCGATCCCGGGGTCGACCTACTGCGGCCTGCCCTCCCACCAGGCGCTCTCGCGTTTCGAGACCAGCCAGGTCGCGATCCTCGCCGACGTCTCCGAGGCCGAGGTGGCGATCCTCGCCGACCCGGATGGCGACGAGGGCCAGGTAAGCGAGATCGTCGCGCGGGCCAGCGCGAATTTCGTCGAGCCCGATGGCAACGAGGTCGCCGAGGAGGAGACCCTTGAGGTCGAGGAGGCCCTTGAGGTCGAGGAGGCCCCCGCGGCCGAGGGTGAGCCCTCCGAGGACGAAGTCGCCACCGAGGCGGCGATCGAAGAGGACATCGCCGAGGAGGCTCGCGAAGCCGAGGAGGTCGATGGTGAGACCCTTGGCGAGGACGAGGAAGCCGCCGAAGGGGTCGCCGAGGAGGCGGAGCAGGCTTAGTGGCAAAGAAACGGGTTCACGAGATCGCGAAAGCGCAGGGCGTCAGCTCCAAGGAGCTGCTCGCCGCCCTCAAGGCCGCCGGGGTGGAGGCAAAAGCCGCCGCCTCGAGCGTCGAGGAGGCTGACGCGCTGAAGGCGATCGGCGCCAAGGGCAACGGTGGCGCCGAAGCGCCGAAGCAGGCGGCGCCGAGGGCGGCTGCCGCAGCGCCGGCGGCCGAGAAAGCCCCGGCGGCGAAACCGGCCCCCGCGACGGAGGCTTCGAAACCGCCCGCTCCGGCGGCGAAAGGCTCGTCGGCCTCGACCAAACCAGTGCGTCCGGTTGGCGGCCAGCAGGCGGGCGCTGGTGGCGCCAGCCCGAAAAAACGCCGCGTCGTAATCGACTCCCAGGCCTCGCGCCGCGAGCAGATGGGCGGGCCGCCCCCGCAGCGGCCGCCGCGGCGCCGCGGCGGCCGCCGCCGCCGGCCCCTGCTCGAGGAGCCGCCGATGGGTCCGGCGACGCCGGCCGAGCCCGAGGCGGTCAAAGTCAACTCCGGCGCCACCGTCCGCGAGGTCGCCGAATCGCTTGGCCTGGCTCCGGCCGAGGTGATCAAAAAACTGATGATGATGGGCGAGATGGCGACGCTCACGCAGACGCTCACCGACGATTCCGTAAAGACGATCGCCGACGAGTACGACCGCAAGGTCGAAATCGTCCACGCCGCCGACGAGGAGCCGGAGGAGCCGGAGTTCTCCGACGCCGACGAGGACCTGGTCGACCGGCCGCCGGTGGTGACGATCATGGGCCACGTCGACCACGGCAAGACCTCGCTCCTCGATGCGATCCGTGAGACCGAGGTCGCCGCCGGCGAGGCCGGGGGCATCACCCAGCACATCGGTGCCTACCAGGTCCACCACGACGGCAAGACGATCACCTTCCTCGATACCCCGGGCCACGCCGCCTTTACCGCCATGCGCGCCCGCGGCGCCAAGGTCACCGACGTCGTGGTCGTAGTCGTCGCTGCCGACGACGGCGTCATGCCGCAGACCAAGGAGGCGATCGACCACGCTCGTGCCGCCGACGTGCCGATGCTGATCGCCGTCAACAAGATCGACAAAGAGGGAGCCAACCCCGAAAAGGTCCGCAGCGAGCTTGCCCAGGAGGGCATCTCGCCCGAGGACTGGGGCGGCGACACCGTCTTCTGCGAGGTCTCGGCGAAGACCAAGGACGGCCTCGACAACCTGCTCGACATGATCCTTCTGGTGACCGAGCTCGAGGAGCTCGGCGCCAACCCCGACGCGCCCGCCTCCGGCCACGTGATCGAGTCCCAGCTCGACCCTGGCCGCGGCCCCGTCGTCACCGTCCTCGTCGAGCGCGGGACGCTGCACGTCGGCGACTCGCTCGTCGCCGGTCCGCAGTGGGGCCGGGTACGGGCGATGCAGGACTTCACCGGCAAGGCGGTCGAGGCAGCGGTGCCGGGGATGCCGGTCGAGGTGCTCGGCTTCGACGGCGTCGCCGACGCAGGCGAGTTCGTGCAGACGGTCGACGGAGACCGTCAGGCCCGCCAGATGGCAGGGGAGCGCGCTCACCGGCTCAAAACCGAGGCGCTGGCTCGCCGCCAGGGCCGCAAGGTCAGCCTCGACGAGGTCTTCGCCCGCGCCCAGGAGGGGGAGATCAAGGAGCTCAACATCGTCCTCAAGGCCGATGTCGCCGGCTCCCTGGAGGCGCTCCAGGACGAGCTCGCGAAGGTTCCGCAGGAACGGGTGGCGATCAACATCATCCACTCGCAGACCGGCGGCATCAACGAGTCCGACGTGATGCTCGCCTCGGCCTCCGACGCGATCATCATCGGCTTCAACGTGCGACCGCTGCTGGACGCCAAACGGGCCGCCGAGCGGGAGGGCGTCGACGTCCGCACCTACTCGGTCATCTACAAAATCACCGAAGACCTGCGCAACGCGATGGAGGGCCTGCTCGAGGCCCTCGAGGTCGAGGAGACCGTCGGCGAGGCGCTCGTCAAACAGACCTTCAAAGCCTCGAAGGTCGGACGGATCGCCGGCTGCATCGTCGCCGAGGGCAGGGCGGTGCGCGACGCTCACGTCCGCCTGATCCGCGAGGGAACGGTGATCTGGGACGGCAAACTCGGCTCGCTGCGTCGCTTCAAAGACGACGTGAAAGAAGTCGAGGAGGGCCAGGAGTGCGGCATCGTTCTCGACGGCTACGCCGACGTCAAGGAGGACGACGTGATCGAGTTCTTCCTGACGAAACAGGTCGAGCAGACGTTGGAGTAGGGCTCGAGCATGGCCGGCCCCCGAATGCGGCGCATCAACGAGGTGCTACGCGAGGTCGTGGGAGCGGCGATCGGCGAGCTGAGCGATCCCCGGATCGGTTTCGTCACCGTGACCTCGGTAGAAACTAGCCCCGATTTGCGGACCGCGAAGGTGTACGTGAGCGTGCTGGGCGACGATGATGAGCGCGAGGCGACGCTGAACGGCCTACGCTCTTCCCACGGCGTTATCCAGCAGCGGATCGCCGCCGAGACGCGGATGAAGAGGACCCCGACCTTGACCTTCCACTACGACGACACGATCGAGCAGGGCGTGCGGATCTCCCGCCTGCTCGAGGACGAGGCCGCCGCGGAGGGCGACGAATGAGCTCTCTGCCGAAGATGGCCACCGACCTCGAGCGCGTCAGCCAGGAGCTGCGCGCTCGCGACCGCTTTCTCCTCACCGCGCACGAGGGGCCCGATGGCGACGCCCTCGGCTCGCTGCTCGGCATGCACAAAGTGCTGACCCAGCTCGGCAAGGACTCGCTGATGTTCCTCGCCGCGAAGGAGTTCCCGCTGCCGGTCGAGTACCGCTTCCTGCCGCTGGAAGAGGTCTTCCACGAGCCGCCGGCCGACATGGCCGACCGCACCGTGATCTTCCTCGACTGCGGCAACATCGACCGGATGCCGGTCGACTGGCTGACCGACGGCGGCAACGAAGTGATCAACATCGATCACCACCACGACAACACCCGCTTCGGCGATCTCAACCTGGTCGAGGTCGACGCCTCCTGCACCGCCGAGATCGTCTACGACATCGCCCTGCTGCTGGGGGCGAGGATCACGCCCGACATCGCCTCGGCGCTCTACGTCGGCCTGATCACCGACACGGGCAAGTTCATGTACGAGAACACCAACGCCCACACCCACCGCGTCGCCGCCGACCTGATCGACGCCGGCGTCAACGTCGACGAGACCTATCGCCGCCTCTACGAGCACGTGCCGCTGGAGAAGCTGCGGCTGCTCTCCCGCGCCCTGGAAAAGATCGAGATGCACTGCGAGGGACGCCTCGTCCTCAGCTACATCACCGCCGCCGACTACGAGGCGACCGGGGCGGGGGAGGAGATGACCGAGGGCTTGATCGACCATCTGCGCTCGATCGAAGGGACCAAGGTCGCCGCCGTGATCCGCGACCTCGGCAACCGCGGCCGGGCCGCGCGCAAGGTCAGCCTGCGCTCCAGCGAGGGTGACGTCGACGTCTCCGCGGTCGCCCGCGCGAGCGGCGGCGGCGGGCACAAACGCGCCGCCGGGTTCTCGACCGACCTCGAGATCACCGATCTGGTCGAGTTCCTCGAGCGCGAAGTCCGCGCCCAGCTCGGCAGCTGACGCATGGCGACGGCGACCACCGCGGGCACGGTTCTGCTCTGCGACAAGCCCGCCGGCGTCACCTCGCATGACGTCGTCGCGCGGGTGCGCCGCGAGCGCGGCGAGAAAGCCGGCCACGCCGGCACCCTCGACCCCTTCGCGACGGGGCTGCTGCTGGTGCTGCTGGGGCGGGCGACGCGACTGCAGCGCTTCCTCGTCGGCCTGCCGAAGACCTACCTGGCGACCGCCCGGTTGGGCTGGCGCTCCAGCACCGGCGACCCCGACGGCGAGCTGACCGAGACCGGCGAGGTCCCCGCCTCGCTGGAGCTGCCGACCGGCACCGTGCGCCAGCGGGTGCCGATGACCTCGGCCGTCCGCGTCGGCGGCGAGCGCCTCTACAAGAAGGCCCACCGCGGCGAAGTCGTCGAGACGCCCGAGCGCGACGTCGAGGTCTACCGGGCCGAGCTCCTCTCCCACGAGGGTGACCTGGCCCGCTACGAGGTCGAATGCTCGGCCGGGACCTACGTCCGCACCCTGCTCGAGACCCTCGGTGACGCCTACTGCGCGGAGCTGCGCCGGACCGCGATCGGACCGTTCCGGGTGCAGGACGCGGGCGAGGAGGTGCCGGCGGAGCGGGTTGCCGAGCTGGTCCCAGCGGTTGCGGAGGCGCTGCGTTGAGCATCGCCGTGACCTCGCTGCCCGACGTCGAGCGGCGCCCCCGCAACGTCGCCATCGGCACCTTCGACGGCGTCCACCTCGGCCACCGCGCGGTGATCGAGGGCGCCGACACCGTCCTCACCTTCGACCCGCACCCGCTCGAGGTCCTGCACCCGGCCGCGATGCCGAAGCTGATCATGCCGTTCGCGGTGAAGCGCGACGTGATCGCCGGCCTCGGGGTGGAGGAGGTGGTCGTGATCCGGTTCGACGAGGAGTTCGCCCACCGCGACGCCGAGGACTTCGTCGAGCGCGTGCTGCTGGAGAAGCTCGACGCCAAGCAGGTCTCGGTCGGCGAGAACTTCCGCTTCGGGGCGAAGGCCAAGGGCGACCCGGCGATGCTGGAGGCGCGGTCGGAGTTCCGCACCCGGGTGGTGCCGCTGGTCGAGGTCGACGGCGAGACGGTCTCCTCGACCCGGATCCGAGGCCTCCTCGCGGTCGGCGACGTCGCCTCCGCCCAGCGCTGCCTCGGCGCCCCCTTCATGGTCGAGGGGACCGTGGTCAGGGGAGACCAGCGCGGCCGCCAGCTCGGCTTCCCGACCGCGAACCTGGTCCCCGACGACCAGCTCGTGATCCCCGGCCACGGCGTCTACGCCGCCTTCGCCAACGGGATTCCCGCCGCCGTCAACGTCGGCGTGCGGCCGACCTTCGAGACTGGCCGCGGCGTCCTCATCGAGACCTATCTGATCGACCACGAGGAGGACCTCTACGGGAAGACCCTCCGCGTCGCCTTCGTCGAGCGCCTGCGCGGCGAGAAGCGCTACCCCAACGTCGAGGAGCTGGTCGAGCAGATGCACCGCGACGTCGATGAGGCGAAGCGGGTTTGTGCTAGCTTCCAGCGGCCGTGACCCCCCGGGTGCGCGGCTTTTTTACGAGATGAGCCTGACCAAAGAGAAAAAGAACGAGCTGATCGGCAAGTACGGCCGGGCCGACGGGGACACCGGGTCCGCCGAGGTCCAGATCGCCCTGCTGACCGAGCGGATCAACGAGCTCACGGGGCACCTGCGCGAGCACGCCAAAGACCACCATTCGCGCCGCGGGCTGCTGATGCTGGTCGGCAAGCGGCGGCGGATGCTGCGCTACCTCGAACGGACCGACCTCGAGCGCTACCGCGCTCTCGTCAAAGAGCTCGGCCTGCGGCGATGATCGC
Source organism: Solirubrobacterales bacterium (assembly GCA_035693065.1). Lineage (GTDB taxonomy): Bacteria > Actinomycetota > Thermoleophilia > Solirubrobacterales > 70-9 > VAYN01. The sequence continues at coordinate 79,701 of DASSHE010000015.1, read as the reverse complement.
TGTCGGGGAGCGAGCCCCCGACTTCACCCTCCTCAACCAGGACGGTGAGCGGACCGCCCTCTCCGACTACCGGGGCCGCAAGGTCCTCCTCGTCTTCTATCCCGGCGATTTCAGCCCGGTCTGCTCGGACCAGCTCTCGATCTACCAGGAGGTCAAGCCCGAGCTGACCGCGAACGGGGTCGAGCTGGTCGGCGTCAGCGTCGACGGCTTCTTCGCCCACAAGGCCTTTCAGGAAAAGCTCGGCATCGACACCACGCTGCTCTCGGACTTCGAGCCGAAGGGCGCGGTGGCCCGGGCCTACGGCTCCTACGTCGAGAAGATGGGCTTTGCCAACCGCACGCTCGTCCTCGTCGACGAGGACGGCACCGTCGCCTGGACCTACGAATCGCCCAACCCGGGCGAGTTCCCAGGCGCCAACGTGATCTTCGACGCCCTGGCGTGAGCGACCTCACCAGCGCCCCGATTCCGCCGCTGGGGCCCGAGGACCACGTCCGCGGCGCGGGGGAGGGGGGCGTGATCGTCTACGCCGACCTCGGCTGCCCCCACTGCGCCGGCGAGTGGGGGCGGATCAACGAGCGCCATCGGCGCGTTGCCTTCCGCCACTTCCCGGTCGCCAGCAAGCATCCCCGGGCACCTGCCCTGCACGCCGCCGCCGAGGCGGCCGGGCGCCAGGGCCGCTTCTTCGAGATGGTCGACTCCCTCTACGGCGACCGCGGCCGCGTCGACGACCCCCATCTCTGGGAGCGGGTGGAGCGCCTCGGCCTCGATCTCGACCGTTTCGAGGCGGACCGGCGCACGCCTGAGGTGGAGGCCCGGGTGCGGCGGGATTTCCAATCCGGGATCCGCGCCGGGGTCACGGGCACTCCAGCGGTTTTCGATGCCTGTACCCTTTCCTCAGTTAGAGAACGAGAGTTCTGAAACGAGAGGGCCGTCATCCGGACGGCCGGAGGTAACAACTAAATGAGCATGTTTGACGTAACCCGCGTCTCGGCGGATATCGGCGACAGCCAGATTTCCTTCGAGACCGGAAAACTCGCGAAGCAGGCGGGTGGCGCGGTCGTAGTCCAGGCCGGCGACACCATGGTCCTTTGCACCGCCACCGTCGGCAGCCTGCGCGACGTGGATTTCCTTCCCCTCACCGTCGACGTCGAGGAGCGGATGTACGCCGCGGGCAAGATCCCGGGCTCGTTCTTCCGTCGCGAGGGCAAATCGGGCGAGAAGGCGACGCTGACCGCGCGCATGATCGACCGACCGATCCGCCCGCTCTTCCCCAAGGGCTGGCACTACGAGACCCAGTTGGTCGCGATGCCGCTGTCGGTCGACCACGAGCACCCCTACGACATCCTCGCGATGAACGGCGCCTCGGCGGCGCTGGCGATCTCCGAGGTCCCGGTCGCCACCCACGTCGGCGCTGTCCGCATCGGCAAACTCGAGGGCGACTTCGTCATCAACCCGCCTGAGGACCGCCACGAGGAGCTGGAGCTCGACCTGATCGTCGCCGGCACCGACGAGGCGATCCTGATGGTCGAGGCCGGCGCCGACGGCGTCACCGAGGCCGAGATCCTCGACGCGCTCGACATCGCCCACGGCGAGATCAAGAAGCTCTGCGCGGCGATGGAGGAACTGCAGCAGAAGGCCGGCAAAGAGAAGATCGAGGTCGAGGCGCCGAAGATCGACGAGAAGCTGATCGCCGACATCCGCGGCTCCCACGGCCAGGCGCTGGTCGACGCGATCGCCACCGAGGGCAAGCTCGAGCGCTACGAGGCGATCGACAAGGTCAAGGACGAGGTCGTCGGCCATTACGCCGCGGCCCACGAGGAGGGCGAGATCGACGACGCCCGCGTGGCCGAAGTCAAGGCCGCCTTCGCCTCGATCGAGAAGGACACGATCCGCAAGGCGATCGCCGTTGACAAGAAGCGCCCCGACGGCCGCGCCCAGGACGAGATCCGGCCGATCGAGTGCGAGGTCGACATCTCCCCGCGCGTCCACGGCTCGGCGCTCTTCACCCGCGGCGAGACGCAGATCCTCTCCAACGTCGCCCTCGGGACGACGCGGATGGACATGCGCCTCGACACGCTCGGGCTGCAGACGACCAAACGGTTCTTCCACCACTACAACTTCCCGCCCTTCTCGGTCGGGGAGGCGGGCTTCATGCGCGGCCCGAAGCGGCGTGACATCGGTCACGGCGCCCTCGCCGAGCGCGCCCTGGTCGCGACGATCCCCGACGAAGAGTCCTTCCCGTACGTGATCCGCGCGGTCTCCGAGACGCTCGAGTCGAACGGGTCCTCCTCGATGGGCTCGGTCTGCGCCTCCTCGATGGCCCTGCAGGCCGCGGGCGTCCCGGTCACCGCACCGGTCGCCGGCGTCGCGATGGGGCTGATCAAGGAGGGCGACGACTACATCGTCCTCACCGACATCGCCGGCGTCGAGGACCACCTCGGCGACATGGACTTCAAGGTTGCCGGCACCAAGGACGGGATCACCGCCCTGCAGATGGACATCAAGATCACCGGCGTCACCTTCGAGATCCTCGAGGACGCGCTGGAGCAGGCGCTGAAGGGCCGCCAGTTCATCCTCGGCAAGATGGCCGAGGCGATCGACGGGCCGCGGGAGAAGCTCTCCCAGCACGCGCCGGCGATCGAGTCGATCAAGATCGACCCGGAGAAGATCGGGGCGGTCATCGGCAAAGGCGGCGAAACGATCCGCGCCCTGTGCGAGGAGTTCGAAGCCGAAATCGACGTCGAGGACGACGGCACGGTGCGGATCTACGCGCCGACCGGCGATCTCGTCGACGGCTGCGTCGCCCGCATCAACTCGATGACCAAGGAGGCCGAAATCGGCGATCGCTACGACGCCGCCAAAGTCGTCAAGACGACGACCTTCGGCGCCTTCGTCGAGCTGGTCAAGGGCACCGACGGCCTGCTTCACATCTCCAACGTGAAGCCGGGCGAGCGGGTCGACTCGGTCGACGACGTCCTCAGCGCCGGTGACCAGATCGACGTCACCGTGGTCGAGGTCGACAAGGAGCGCGGCCGGATCGGCCTGCGCCTCTCCGACGACCCCTCGGTCGCCGGTAAATCGCCTGAGGAGCTGGCCTCGGTCGGCTCGGGCGACGGTGGCCGCCGCAACGGCGGCGACCGCGGCGGTCGCGGTGGACGCGACCGCGGGCGTGGCCGTGAACGCGAGCGGCGCGGCTAGGTTGAGCGCCAGGCTCACCACCCTGGACTCGGGCGTGCGGGTCGTGACCGAGGAGGTTCCCTCGGTCCGGTCCGTCGCGCTCGGCCTCTGGGTCCGGACCGGATCCAGGAACGAGACCCCGGCACAGGCCGGGGTCTCCCATTTCCTCGAGCACCTGCTCTTCAAGGGCACCGCGAAGTACTCGGCGATCGAGATCTCCGAGCGCTTCGACGGGCTCGGTGCCTCGGTCAACGCCGCCACCGGCAAGGAGACCACCCACCTGCACGCCCGCTTCCTCGACGAGCACACCGAGGACGTCTTCGCCCTGCTGGCGGAAATGTTGCTGGCGCCGACCTATCCCGAAATCGACTCCGAGCGCCAGGTGGTGCTGGAGGAGATCGCGATGTACGACGACGAGCCCCAGGACCGGGTCCACGACGTCCTCGCGGAGGCCGTGTTCGGCGAGCACCCGCTGGGGCGCCGGGTCCTCGGCGAACCGGAGGTCATCGCCTCGATTCCGGTGCCCGACATCGAGGCATACCGCAGCGGCCGCTACGCGGCCCCGGAGATCGTCGTCGGCGCCGCCGGCCACCTCGACCACGACCGCATCGTCGAGATGGCGCAGCGGCTGGTCAGCCCGCCGACGGAGGGCGGGGGAGTGGCGCCGGCTACCGAGCTCGATGGCGGCGCCCGCCTCTGCTTCCTTCCCAAGGAGACCGAGCAGTACCACATCTGCTTCGGGGCGCCGGGCCTGCGCCGCGAGGACGAGCGCCGCTACGCGCTGGCCGTCCTCGACGCGATCTTCGGCGGCTCGACCTCCTCGCGGCTCTTCCGCGAGGTTCGTGAGAAGCGCGGCCTCGCCTACTCGGTCGGCTCCTACAACGAGCAGTTCACCGACCAGGGGCTGGTTGCCACCTACGTCGGCACCCGCGCCGAGAACGTCGAGGAGGCGTGCTCGATCATCGGCGCCGAGATGGCGCGGCTGCGCTCCGAGCCGGTCTCCGCGGAGGAGCTGACCCGGGCCAAGGAGAGCGTCAAGGGGCGCCTCGTCCTCTCCTCGGAGTCGACCGCGGCGCGGATGACGCGGATCTCCCGCGCGACCCTCTTCGGGCTGCCGATCGAAAGCCTCGACGAGATGCTGGCGAAGGTCGACGCCGTCGAGGTCGACGACCTGACCCGCCTGGCCGCCGAGCTCTACGCGGCGGACCGGCTCTCGGCCGCCTGCGTCGGCGCCGAGGAGAGCCGCTTCCGCGAGGCGCTGAGCCCGGTCTCCGAGGCCCTGGTCGCCGCATGACCCGCGTCGCCGTCGCCGGCGCCGCCGGGAAAATGGGGCAGGCCGTCTGCGAGGCGGTCGAGGGGGCCGAGGGCCTGGAGCTGACCGGCCGGGCCGACCCCGCCCTCGGGGTGGAGCTCGCCGAGGTGCTGCCCGGGGCCGACGTGGTCGTCGACTTCACCGTTCCCGACACGGCCCTGGCGAACGTCGAAGCCTGCCTCGCCGCCGGCGTCCACGCCGTGGTCGGCACCACCGGCTTCGATCTCGAGGCCGCCCGCGCGGCGGCCGAGGCCTCGCGGGCGAACTGCTTCGTCGCGCCCAACTTCGCGATCGGGGCGGTGCTGCTGATGGAGGTCTCGCAGACGATCGCCAGGCACATGCCCGAGTGCGAGATCGTCGAGCTCCACCACGACCGCAAGCTCGACGCCCCCTCGGGGACGGCGAAGCGGACCCAGGAGCTGATCGACGCCGCTGGGGGCAACGTCCACCAGCCGATCCACTCGGTCCGCCTGCCCGGCCTCGTCGCCCATCAGGAAGTGATCTTCGGCGGCGTCGGCCAGACCCTCTCGATCCGCCACGACTCGATCGACCGCCACTCCTTCATGCCCGGCGTGGTCCTGGCCTGCCGCCGCGTGGCAGATCTGCCCGATCGCTTCACCGTCGGCCTCGAGAAGCTGCTTTAGCAACCGAGCTGCCGCATGACGGGATACCCTGGAGCAATGAAGGAGATCAAGGGCGTGCTGACGGCCATGGCGACCCCGTTCGGCGAGAGCGGGGCGGTCGACCTCGACGGGGCGCGGCGGCTTGCCGCGTATCTGCTCGAACACGGCTCGCATGGACTGGTGATCGCCGGGACCACCGGTGAGTGCCCGACCCTGACCGACGGCGAGGAGATCGAGCTGCTGGAAGCGGTGCGCAAGGAGGCGGGGGAGAGCGCCTTGCTGATCTGCGGCACCGGGACCAACGACACCCGCCATTCCTGCGAGCTGACCAAGATGGCCGCCGAGGCCGGAGCCGACGCGTCGCTGGTCGTCGTCCCGTACTACAACAAGCCCAACCGGGCGGGGATCAAGGCCCACTTCGAAGCCGTCGCCGCAGCCGAGCCGGAGCTGCCGATGGTGATGTACAACATCCCCTCGCGAGTGATCGTCAACGCCGACCCCGAGCTGCTGCGCGAGCTCGGCGAGATCGACAACATCGTTGCCGTCAAGCAGGCCAACCCCGATGAACTGGGGCCGATCGATGGCTTGGACGTCCTCGCCGGCGACAACGAGACGTACCTGCGCACGCTTGAATTCGGCGGTGCCGGTGGCGTTCTCGTTGCCTCCCACGTGGTCGGCGACGGCATGCGCGAGATGTGGGAGGCCGCCCAGGCGGCCGACCTCGATCGCGCCCGCGAGATCGACGCCAAGCTGCAGCCGGTCTACAAGGCCCTGGCCGTCACCACCAACCCGATTCCCTTGAAGGCCGCCCTGGAGATGCTCGGCCTTTGCGCGGACCGACTGAGACTTCCCCTGGTATCCGCCGACGCCGAGCAACGAGCCGCCATCAGGGCGGGACTCGATGCCGCCGGCGTCGCGGTCCCCAGCTAAACACCCAACTTCGAAGAGAGTGAGTAACTAAGTGCCAAGCAAACTGCGAGTGCTGCCCCTGGGCGGTCTCGGCGAGATCGGCAAGAACATGACCGTGATCGAGTGCGACGGTCGCATCATCGTCGTCGACACCGGCCTGATGTTCCCGACCGCCGAGATGCACGGGGTCGACCTCGTCCTGCCCGACTTCACCTACCTGCGCGACCGCGCCGACGACATCGAGGCGATCGTCCTCACCCACGGGCACGAGGACCATGTCGGCGCCCTGCCCTACGTCCTCAAAGAGATCGGCATGCCGCCGAAGATCTACGGCGGCCTGTTGACGATCGGGATGGTCCGCTCCAAGCTCGACGAGCACAAGCTCGGCGAGTCGGCGCCGCTGCAGGAGCTGCCGCCGGGAGAGAAGGTCAAGCACGGTCCCTTTGAGATCGAGCTGATCCACCTCGCCCACTCGATCCCCGACATGCGCGGCGTCCTCCTCACCACCGAGGTCGGCTCGGTGCTGATGACCGGCGACTACAAGTTCGACCAGACCCCGGTCGACGGCCGCCCAGCCGACGTCTCGCGCCTGGCCGCACTTGGCCAGGAAGGCCTGACCCTGCTCTGCGGCGACTCGACCAACGCCGACCGGCCGGGAGTGGCTCCCTCGGAGTCGGCGGTCGGCCCGGCGCTGCTGGAGCAGTTCTCCCGCTGCAAGGGGCGGATTATCGTCACCTCCTTTGCCTCCAACATCCACCGCGTCCAGCAGGTGATCGACGCCGCCGAGCGGCTCGACCGCAAAGTGGCGCTGGTCGGCCGTTCGATGCGGAAGAACTTCAACATCGCCTCCAACCTGGGGATCGCGAAAGCGCCGCAGGGAATCTTCATCCAGCCGCGCGAGATCGAGGACTTTCCCGACGAGAAGGTCGTGGTGATCTCGACCGGCAGCCAGGGCGAGCCGCTCTCGGCGCTGCGGCGGATGGCCAACAACGACCACCGCGACGTGCAGCTTCACTCGGGCGACACCGTCGTCTTCTCGGCGACCCCGGTGCCTGGCAACGAGCGCGCCGTCAACGAGACGATCGACCGCATCTACGAGATCGGGGCAAGCGTGATCACCGCCAAAGACGCGCCGATCCACGCCTCCGGCCACGGCTGGCAGGAGGAGCTGAAGCTGATGCTGAACCTGACCAAACCCCGCTACGTGCTGCCGGTCCACGGCGACCACAAGCGGCTGCGGCTCCATGCCGAGCTGGCGGAAGCGGTCGGCGTCGACTCCGACCACATCTTCCAGGGCCGCAACGGGCTGCCGCTGGAGATCGACGCGAAGGGCGCTCGTTTCGGCGAGGACATCCACGCCGGCGTCATCTACGTCGACGGGGTCAACATCGGCGAGCCCGACGAGGCGGCCCTACGCGACCGCCGCGAAATCTCCGCCGACGGCATCTTCATCGTCGTCGTCACGGTTTCCGGCGACGATGGCACTCTGGTCGCCGACCCGGAGGTGATCTTCCGCGGCGTCGCCTTCGTCGAGGAGGCCGACGGCGTGGTCGAGGACCTCAAGGACCTGGTCGAAGACGAGCTCGACGGCGTCAAGAACCGGGAGACGCATTTGATCGAGGAAGATTTGCATGAGGCGATCGGCAAATTCGTCTGGCAGCGTCTGCGGCGCCGGCCGATGGTGCTGCCGGTCGTGATCGAGGTCTGAGGGGCGTAGTTCGGGCGGTTGTCGGTACGGGAGTCGGTGGACGCTCTTCACTCGCCTACCTGGCTGGATCGGTCACGGCCTCCCGAGATTGGGGTTGGGCCAGCGGCGCAAAACGTGAAGAGCGTCCCCCGGCTCCCCCACGACAGTCAGCGAACTACGCCGAGAGACGGCTTGCGCCTCCAGCTCCGACCACGGTGCGGGAGCTACTAGCCCAAGAGCCACTCGGCCCTTGGCGGTTGAAGCTTTCGCACCTTGTGGGGGGAGAGCTTTCGTGCCTTGGGCGTATTTCGGAGCTCGCCTGGTGGGAGGGTGTCTATACCCCTCCGCAGGAATGTTCGGCGATATGCAATCTGGTTCTTGCGCGGGCGCAGCCCGCGCTCCAGACTCTCCCCGAAGCGAAGCGAAGGGGAGGTCAATTCCGGAGGAGGGGTATAGACACCCTCCCCTCAACGCCCCGAAATACGAGCCAATAGAAAAAGCCCGCCCGGGTAGTGTCTGGGGAGAACCCGGGCGGGCCAGTGTGTCTCGTCCACGGGCAAATCTAGGACTGGGTCCTAAAGCGCCTCTAAAGGTTTTCCGGTCGGTTTCGAGCCGCTGGCGAGGGGGATGCGGGCGACGAAGAGGGCGCCGCCGGAGTTCGATTCGTCGGCGACGACACTGCCGCCGTGGGATTCGGCGACGGCGCTGACGATCGCCAAGCCGAGGCCGGTGCCGGTGCCGCGGGCGGTGTCGGCGGGACCCTGACCGCGGACGAAACGGTCGAAGACCTGCTTCCGCATCGGCGCCGGGATGCCGGGGCCGTTGTCGCCGACTTCGACCACGGCGTCGCCCCTCTCTTCGCGCGTGACGAGTTCGATGCAGGCGTCGCTCGGCGTATGGCGGATCGCGTTGTCGAGCAGGTTGAGGACCATCCGGTGCAGCTCGTCGCGGCTGCCCTCGACCCACAGCGGCCGGTCGTTCTCGATCACGAGCTCGCGCTCGCCCATCAGCGGCGCCGCCTCGGCGGCGGCCTCGCCGGCGATCTCGGCCAGGTCGCAGCGGTGGTGCGCCGACAGCCGCCCGGCGTCGGCCTTGGCCAGCAACAGCAGGTCGCCGATCAGGCGGCCCATCCGGCGCGAGGAGCGCAGGGCCGAATCGACGACTTCGCGGTCCTCGGCCTGCTCGGCGCCCTTCAGCGCCGCTTGCAGCAGCTCGAGGTTGGCGAGGACGCTGGTCAGCGGCGTCCGCAGCTCGTGCGAGGCGTCGGCGACGAACTCGCGCTGCTTCTGCATCACGCCCTCGCGTTCGGTCCGGGCGGCGTCGAGCGAACGGAGCATCTCTTCCAGGGTCTGGGTCAGTTCGCCGACCTCGTCGTCGGCGACCGGCTTAGGCATCTTCAGCGAAGGGTCGCGGGTGGTGGCGATCTCCCGCGCGGTCGCGGTCAGCGAGCCGATCGGCCGCATCGCCCGCCCGGCGATCGCGACCCCGGCAAAGACGGCGAGCAGGGTGCCGCCGAAGATGCCGGCGGCGATCAGCAGCCAGACGCGGTCGACCGTGTCCTCCACCCGGCGCAGGCTCCGCCCGTACTGGACCACACCTCGGGTTTCCCCGTTTTCGCCGGGGATCCGTTCGGTTGCGACCCTCAAGCCGTGGAAGTCCCTGACCCCGGCCTGGACGCGCCCCATCCAGGGCGCGCCTTCGGTCTGGGCGATCAGGTTGCCGCGGACGTCGTAGACCCGAACCACCGCGTCGTCGGGGAGGGCGAAGGTATCCAGCTGCGGTCCACGGGTGATGTTGCCAGGGCCGACGAGGCCGTATTCGATCTTCGTTTCGCTGGCGAGGATCTGGACCGCGCTGCGAACCTCGTTGTTGAAGTCATCGCGGATGCGCTGGGTGGCGATCTTGCCGATCGCACCGCCGAACAGGACCAGGATCGCGAGGGTCAGCCCCGAGGAGACCGCGGCCAGTCGCCAGCGCACCGGCCAGGATCGGGGGTGCAGCAGGCGCCGGGCAAAGTGCCGAGAGCGCGTCGGCAGGTCCCTCATCACGCCTTGAGGACGTAGCCGGCGCCGCGTTTGGTGTGCAGCAGGCGCCCCTCGTCGCCGGCCTCGAGCTTGCGCCGGAGGTTGGAGATGAAGACGTCGATCGTGTTGGTGGCCGCCATCGGGTCATAGCCCCAGACTTCGTCGAGCAGGCGCTCGCGGGAGACGACGAGCCGCTCGTTGCGCATCAGGAACTCGAGCAGCTCGAACTCGCGGTTGGTCAGCTCGATCTCGCGCTCGCCGCGCTTCACCTCGCGCGTATCGGGGTTGAGCGTGAGGTCGCCGACCTGCAGCGAGGCGGCTCCGCGCGGCGGCCGTCGCCGCAGCAGGGCGCGGATCCGCGCCAGCAGCTCCTTGCGCTCGAACGGCTTCACCAGATAGTCGTCGGCGCCGCTGTCGAGACCGACGACGCGGTCCTCGGTCTCGGCCCGGGCGGTCAGCATCAGGATCGGCACGTCGCCGTCGCTGCGCAGGCGTCGGCAGACCTCGACCCCGTCGAGGCCGGGAAGGCCGAGGTCGAGGATCACCAGGTCGGGGACGAAGCCGGCGGCGACGTCGAGCGCCTCGGCGCCGTCGGCCGAGGTTTTCACCTCGTAGCCCTCGTTGCGCAGCGAGCGCCGCAGGACGTCGGCGATGTCGACGTCGTCCTCGACGATCAGGACGCGGCCGCCTGTCTGGTCGTAATCCGTGAGCACGAGCCGATGTTAGCCCGCGAAACCGCCGCTCCCTGCGAGATTTATCGCGAATTTACCCGCAGGGGAGAAGGGCTCGGCGTCGAACCGGGAACCATGTTCGTGCGTAAGAAGCGCGCCTCGTCCGCGCGCCGGGGTAAAGCTGCCTTCAAGCGCAAGCCGAAAGGCGGCGGCGGGCTGCGGCTACCGGCGGCCCTCGAGCAGCGCCACATCGACCTGATCGCCCTCTTCCTCGTCGCCTTCGGCGTCTACCTGGTCTTCGTTCTTTTCCTCGGTTGGGAGGGGGGCAAGGTCGGCTATGGGACCGAAACGGCGCTGACCTACCTGTTCGGCGAGGTCGGCGCCCGGATCTTCACCGTCCTGCTGCTCGTCGTCGGCGGGATGCTGCTGACCGGGACCTCGGTCTCGACCCTGGCGCGCGGAATTGGGCGCTCGATCCGAGCCGTCTTCCGCGCCATCTTCAGCGGCGGAGACGCGGCGGCGCGCACGGTCGCGAAGACCCACGCCGACTGGCGCCAGCACCGCGACGCCCGGGCGGAGGCGGCGACCCTCGCCGGCCCGACCGACGTGATGAGCTCCTACCCGGAGAACGACGACGACTTCGAACCAACCGTCGCCCTGGCCGAGGAGGACCCCTTCGACGCCGAGATCTTCGACGCCGCGGCCGACGCCGAGACCGAGACGCACGTCCTGGCCGCCGACGAGGAGGCCGTGCGGGACGAGGACGAGGAGGAGGCTCCCCAACTGGAGCTGCAGAACTACGACTCCGACGACGCGGTCGCCGTCGTCGATCCCGGCGACCGGGCCCACGCCGGCCTCACCCCGATGGGCTCCAAGCGCGGCGTCACGATGTCGGAGGAGATCGACTACCGGCCGCCCTCGCTGAAGCTGCTCGAGCGCGGCAAAGGGGACAAAGGCCCGGATCCGCGCGACCAGGAAGCGGTCGGTCGCAAGCTGGTCGAGACGCTGGGGCATTTCGGGGTCGAGGCAAAGATCGTCGGCGTCGTCAGCGGCCCGCACGTCTCCCGCTTCGAGCTGCGCCTGGCGCCGGGGACCAAAGTCAAGAAAGTCACCGAGCTCGCCAACGACATCGCCTATGCGCTGGCCTCGACCGACATCCGCATCCTGGCGCCAATCCCAGGTAAGCAGGCGGTGGGAGTGGAGGTCCCCAACCGGACCCGCAAGATGGTCCGCCTCGGCGACATCTACGCCGGGCGCCCGGAGAAGACCTCGCCCCTGGTCGCCTGGCTCGGCAAGGGGATCGACGGCAACGCGGTCTGGACCGACATCGCGAAGATGCCGCACGTCCTCGTCGCCGGCACCACCGGCTCCGGTAAGAGCGGCTGCGTCAACGCGATCCTCTCCTCGATCCTGATGCAGGCCTCGCCCAACGAGGTCCGCCTCGTCCTCGTCGACCCCAAGCAGGTCGAGCTCAACCACTACGAGCACGTCCCGCACCTGCTGACGCCGGTGGTGACCTCGCCGCGGCTCGCCGCCAACGTGCTGCAGAACCTGATCGGCGAGATGGAGAGCCGCTACGGGATCATGAGCCAGGCCCGCGCCCGCAACCTGGCGGAGCTCAACCGGGTTCGCCGCAAGCAGGGAGAAGCGCCGCTGCCGCACATCCTCTGCGTGATCGACGAGCTCGCGGACCTGATGATGGTGGCCCCGGCCGAAGTCGAGGACTCGATCATCCGCCTGGCGCAGAAGTCGCGCGCCACCGGGATCCACCTCGTGCTCGCCACCCAGCGACCCTCGACCGACATCATCACCGGCACGATCAAGGTCAACATCCCCTCGCGCATCGCCTTCGCCGTCTCCTCCCAGACCGATTCCCGGGTGATCCTCGACCAGGGTGGGGCGGAGGCCCTGCTGGGTCAGGGGGACATGCTCTTCCGCGGCGCCGGGACTTCGAAGCTGGCCCGCGTCCAGGGGGCCTTCATCACCGAGGACGAGATCGCCCGGATCACCGGCCATTGGGCCAAGCAGGGCGAACCCGAGTTCGAGGACGAGCTGCTGGAGGCTCCCGCGGAGGTCGCCGAGGAGGGCCGCGACGACGATTTCGACCCCGACAGCGACGATCTGCTCGACGAGGCGATCCGGCTCGTGGTCCAGACCGAGACGGCCTCGGTCTCGATGATCCAGCGCCGCCTCCGGGTCGGCTACACCCGCGCCGGCCGCCTGATCGACATGCTCGAGCGCCGCGGCGTGATCTCCGGCTACGAGGGCTCGAAACCGCGCCAGGTACTGATCACCCAGGCGGACCTGTCGCGGGTGCTGAGCGGCGGCGGCGAGGGCGCTCCGGCGCCGGTCGCGGTCGACTCCGAGTCAGACGCCTAGGCAATTCCTTTGCATACAGGCCCATTTGCGGGCCAAAATGGGGGAATGGACGAAGGAGTAGGCGCAAGACTCCGGGAGGCACGCTCCCGCCGCCGGGTAGGTTTGCCCGAGGTCGAAGCCGCGATCAAGATCCGCGGGCGCTTCCTGCGGGCGATCGAGAGCGAAGACTGGGATCAGCTTCCCGGCGACACCTACACCCGCGCCTTCATCCGCACCTACGGGAACTACCTCGGTCTCGACGGCGAGCGCCTGGCCGAGGAACACCGCCGCGGGCGCGGCGCCGCCCGGCCGGGCGAGCGACTGCCGCGGGTGGATCCGCTTCCGCGGCCGGCGACGGGCCGCCCTCGACGGGGCGGGCCGCGGATCTCACCGGGGCTGGTCACGGCGCTCGTCGTCGCCCTCGTGGTCGCGGCGCTGCTGGTGATTGGGCTCTCCAGCGGGGGCGACTCGAGGGAACCGGGCACCGCCGCCAACCCGGCGGGCAAGGCGCAGGGAAAGCCGGGGACCTCTGTTCCCCGCAAGACCAAGCCGGTGCCGGCCGGTCACTCGCTGGAGCTCGCCGCCAAGGCCGAAGTCTGGGTCTGCCTGCTCGACGGCAAGGACCGACCGCTCGTCAACGGGCTGATTCTTGCCCCGGGCGAAGCAGAAGGGCCATTCCGGTCCGGTAGCTTCACCCTGGCGCTCGGCAACGGCGCCGTGACCATGACCGTTGACGGAAAGCAGCAGAACCTCCCCGAACCGGCGAGCCCGATCGGCTTCCGGATCGGCGCCGACGGCAAGGTCAGCGAAATCCCCGAAGGCGAACGGCCGACCTGCACGTGATTCGCGCCGGCATCGTCGTCACCGGCACCGAGGTGCTGACCGGGCGGATCTCGGATAGCAACGGCCCCTGGGTCTCCGAGCGGCTGGCCGAGCGCGGGGTCGAGGTCGCCCACATCCTCGTCGTCGGCGATCGCCCGGCCGACCTCGAAGCGGCACTGCGGTTCATGGCCGACGAGGGCATGGACCTGATCGTCACCAGCGGCGGCCTCGGGCCCACCGCCGACGACCTCACCGCCGAGATCGTCGGCCGCTTCGCCGGACGCGAGCTGGTCCTCGACGAGGCGATGGAGGCGAAGATCGCGGAGATCCTGCGGGGCTTCGCGCAGCGCTTCCGGCTCGACTCGGCGGCGGTGATGGAGGCAAACCGCAAGCAGGCGATGGTGCCGGAGGGGGCGGTGGCGCTGGATCCGGTCGGGACCGCTCCGGGGCTGGTCGTGCCGGCGGGAGAGCGGGTCGTGGTCGTGCTTCCAGGGCCGCCGCGGGAGCTGCAGCCGATGTGGGAGGCGGCGGTGTCGACCCCTCAGGTTCGCGCGGTGTTGGAGCGGGCGACGCCGCTGCGGGCCTACACGATGCGGATGTTCGGGGTGCCCGAGTCGGAAATCGCCAAGAGCCTGCGGGAGATCGAGGACGATGGCGTCGAGCTGGGCAGCGTCGAGGTGACGACCTGCCTGCGTCGCGGCGAGATCGAGATCGACGTCCGCTACCGCGACGAGGCGCTCGAGGCCGCGGAGGCGGTGCGGCAGGGGCTGGTGCGGCGCCACCCGCGGGAGACCTTCAGCCTCGACGGTGAGACGATCGACGCCCAGGTGGCGACGCTGTTGCTGGGACACCGCCTGGGTCTGGCGGAGTCGTGCAGCGGCGGACTGCTGGCGGCGCGGATCACCGACCTGGCGGGCGCTTCGGAGTACTTCGGCGGCGGCGTCGTCGCCTACTCGAACGAGGCCAAGGCGCAGTTGCTGGGAGTCGATCCGGGCCTGATCGACGCGAAGGGGGCGGTCTCGCCCGAGGTCGCCGCGGCGATGGCGATCGGCGCCCTGGAGCGTTTCGACGCCGACGTCGCCGTCTCCGTCACGGGTGTGGCCGGGCCCGGTGGCGGCAGCGAGGAGAAGCCGGTCGGCTACGTCTGCTTCAACGCCCGGCTCGCCGACGGCACGAGCATCGCCCGCGATCCGGTGATCCCCGGCGGGCGCGCCGACATTCGCGAACGCTCGGCCCTGGTCGGCATGCACCTGCTGCGCCAGCTCCTCGGTGAGAAGGAAGGGACGAAGCCGTGACCAAGAATTGGCTTTGAGGTGTTGTTCTGTCTGTAGGGGCCGCGTAGCTTGGCGGTCGTGGCCAAGGAACGACTGAAAAGCCCGCGGGCGCGGCTCTTCGTCGCCGTCGACCTCCCGGACCGGGTTCGGGAAGGGCTCCTCGCCTGGGAGGAGGGAGCGCTGGCCGACCCGGCGCTGCGGCCGGTGCCGCCGCAGTCCCTTCACATCACCCTCGCCTTCCTCGGTTACCGGGCCGAGAAGGAGGTGCCGCGGATCGCCGAGGTCGTGGCCGAGAGCGTCGGCCCGGCGCCCTGGATCGAGCTGGGCGACCCGGTACCGATCCCGCCGCGGGGGCGACCGCGGATGTTTGCGCTGCCGGCGCTCTCGCCGGGAACCGAGGCGCTACAGGAGGGGCTGGAGCAAAGGCTTGTCGCAGGGGGCTTCTACGAGCCCGAGAAGCGGCCCTTTTGGCCGCACGTGACCGTGGCTCGGGTGCGGCCCGAGGCACGCGGATCGAGGCGGCCCGCGGTCGTCGCCGATCCCCCGGCGAAGCTGCCGGAAGAGCTGTCGGAGGCCTTCCTTGGCGTCCGGCTCGCTCTCTACCGTTCTGAACTCAAGCCGACCGGTGCGCGCTATGTGCCGCTGGCCCTAGTCGAGCTGCCCGGCGGGCAGCAGTGAGGTGATCGTGAGATGGCAAAAGTGAACTTGAAAGAGGCCTCGGCGAAAGAGGCGCGGGCCAAGGACGCGGCGCTCGAGAGCGCCGTCACCGGCATCAAAAAGGAGTTCGGCGAGGGTGCCCTGATGCGCCTCGGCGACAAAGGGACGGTCAAGGTCGACGCGATCCCGACCGGGTCCCTGGCGCTCGACCTGGCCCTTGGGATCGGCGGCGTGCCGCGCGGCCGCATCGTCGAGATCTTCGGGCCGGAGTCCTCGGGTAAGACGACGCTGATCAACCACATCATCGCCCAGGCTCAGGCCCAGGGCGGCGTCTGCGCCTTCATCGACACCGAGCACGCGATCGACCCGGTCTACGCGCGGGCAATCGGCGTCGACACCGACGAGCTGCTCGTCTCCCAGCCCCACTACGGGGAGCAGGCGCTGCAGATCGCCGACCGGCTGATCGCCTCGGCGGCTGTCGACGTGGTCGCGATCGACTCGGTCGCGGCGCTGACCCCGAAAGCCGAGCTCGACGGGCAGATCGGCGACACCACCGTCGGCCTGCAGGCGCGGCTGATGTCGCAGGCGCTGCGGAAACTCGCCGGCAGCCTCAACCGGACCAAGACCGTCTGCCTCTTCACCAACCAGATCCGCGAAAAGATCGGGGTCCAGTTCGGCTCCCCGGAGACCCAGCCGGGCGGCCGGGCGCTGAAGTTCTACTCCTCGCAGCGGCTCGACATCCGCCGCATCGAGACCCTCAAGGAAGGGACCGAGGCGGTCGGCAACCGCGTCCGCGTCAAAGTCGTCAAGAACAAGGTCGCGGCGCCGTTCCGCCAGGCCGAATTCGACATCGAGTACGGCGTCGGCATCTCCCGCGAGGGTGGCCTGCTCGACTTCGGCATGGAGCAGGACCTGGTCCAGAAATCGGGTTCCTTCTTCTCCTACGGCGAGACCCGCCTCGGCCAGGGTCGCAACAACGCCAAGCAGTTCCTGGTTGACAACCCGGAGCTGGCGCTGGAGATCGAAACCAAGGTCCGGACGGCACTTGGGATCGACGGCGAAAGCAGCCCCCCGGCAGCGTCGGCGGAGGGCGAGGGCGGAGACGCCGAGCCGGTGGCGGAGGTGAGGGCGGCCTAGAGCCGCTCTCCCTGGTTCCTCTATAGGATCCGCCCCGCATCGACATGAGCAACGAAACTCTCTTCTACATCTGTGGGATCGTCCTCGCGGTCTCGGCGGTGGGCATCACTTTCGCCGGTCTGAGAATCAAGGGCTTCCCCGGGAAAATGCTGCCGGCGGTCATCCTCTGGTTTGCCGTCTTTGTTGTTGGCGCCACCACCTTCGCCACGCGCTATTCAGGAGAAGAGCACGAAGTGAAGGCTGCCGAGTACAAGGAGTTCTTCGCAAACGAAGGCGGCGAGAAAGCCGGCGGTGGCGCCGCTACGACGCTGGAACTGGAAGCCAGCGAATCGGCGCTCGCCTACGACACCACGGAACTGAGCGCCAAGGCCGGTGAGGTGACGATCGACTTCACCAACCCCGCCCCGATCCCGCACAACGTGGTGATCGAAGAAGAAGGCGGCAAAGAACTGGCGAGCTTCGAACCTCTCGCCGAAGGCGAAGAATCCGAGACCGCCGAACTCGAGCCCGGCACCTACACCTTCTACTGCTCCGTCCCAGGCCATCGCGAGGCCGGGATGGAAGGAACCCTGACGGTCAAGTAGCCGTCTCCCGGGCTCGGGGCTCCGGGCCAAGGGACGGAGGTGCTCCGGGCCGGCGGGTCCTGTCGCCGCAGGAACCCCCATGTCCTCCGGTAGCTAAAGCTTCCTCAGACATGGGTCCCCCTACGGCGCCACCCCCCGGCAGCAGCGTCCACGCCCGCCGCTCGGGCGGGTGGCACGGTAGGGGGGACCGTCCCCTGAGGAAGCTTTAGCTACCGGAAGGGGACGGTGGGCCCCTGCCGTGACAGGACCCGCCCGCCGGAGCGCTTGGTCCCTCCGGCGGCCCGTCGCCAGTTTTTGCTGTCGGTACCCTGACGGGCCATGGCCAAGCTGTTCCACGTCACCACCTTCGGGTGTCAGATGAACGTGCACGACTCCGAGCGGATGCGGGGGATGCTGTCCTCGCTCGGCTACGAGGAGGCCGGCGAGCGGGAGGAAGCGGACCTGATCCTCTTCAACACCTGCTCGATTCGCGAGTCCGCCGACAGCCGCTTCATCGCCCATCTCGGGCAGGCGAAGAAGCTGAAGAGCGAAGACCCCGAGCGGGTGGTCGGCGTCGGCGGCTGCTGGGCGCAGTCGGTCAAGGAGGAGGTCTTCGAGCGCTTCCCCTTCGTCGACGTCGCCTTCGGTCCCGGGCAGATCCACAAGCTGGCGGAGTTCCTCAACTCCGACTCCCTCACCGCGCAGGGCTACTTCGAGTTCGAGGATTTCTCCGGCCACCTGCCGACGCGGCGCGAGCGCGAGTTCCAGGGCTGGCTGCAGATCTCCCAGGGCTGCAACTGCGTCTGCTCCTACTGCATCGTGCCTTCGACCCGCGGCCGCGAGGTCAGCCGCGACCCCTTCGAGCTCGTCACCGAGGCCGAGGCGCTGGCGGCCGACGGCGTCGTCGAGGTGACCTTGCTGGGCCAGAACGTCAACAGCTACGGGCGCGACCTGCCGGCCGACCGCCGGATCGGCTTCTCCGAGCTGCTGCGCCGCGTCGACGCGGTCGCGGGGATCAAGCGGATCCGCTACACCAGCCCCCACCCGAAGGACATGAAGGAGGACGTGATCCGCGCCCACGCCGAGCTGCCGGCGCTCTGCGAGCAGATCCACCTGCCGCTGCAGTCGGGCTCGAGCGCGGTGCTGAAACGGATGCGCCGCACCTACGACCGCGGCCGCTACATGGACCGGGTCGCCCTGATCCGCGAGCACGTCCCCGACTGCGCGATCACGACCGACATCATCGTCGGCTTCCCCGGCGAGACCGAGGACGACTTCCGCGAGACCCTCGAGGTGGTCGAGGAGGTCGGCTACGACGGCGCCTTCACCTTCGTCTTCTCGCCGCGGCGCGAAACGGCGGCGGCGGCGATGGACGGGCAGTTGCCGCACCCGGTCAAGGTCGAGCGGATGGAACGGCTGGTCGAGGTGGTCCAGCGGCGCGCCGCCGAGCAGGCTCAGCGCTTTGTCGGGCGGACTCTGGACGTCCTCGTCGAAGGCACCAGCCGCACCGACGAGACGAAGCTGCGGGGACGCACCCGCCACGGCAAGGCGGTCAACTTCGACGGCGTCGCCGCGGCCGGCGAGTTCGTCCCGGTCGAGATCGAAGCGGCGACCTCGCAGACGCTGAGCGGCGTCGCGGCGCGTCCGCTGACGCCGCTCCTCTAAGGGCTTTGAACGTCGTCGCGATCTTCGGTCCGACGGGGGTCGGGAAGACCGGGGTGGCGATCGCGCTGGCCAAGCTGCTGCGTGAGCGGGGCGAGGACCCGGTGGCGGTTAACTGCGATGCCCTCCAGGTCTACGAGGGACTGGAGACGCTGACGGGAGCCGCCACGGCCGAGGAGCAGGCCCGGCTCGAGCACCGCCTGCTCAGCTTCGTCCCGATCACCTCCGACTTCTCGATCGGCGACTACATGCCCCTTGCCCACGCCGAGATCGACGCTGCCCTGGCGGCGGGGCGGCGGCCGATCGTCGTGGGAGGGACGGGCTTGTACCTGCGCGCCGCGCTCGCCGACCTCTCCTTGCGGAAAGTGCCGCCGGACTCGGAGGACTCAGAGCTCTGGTCGCCCGAGACCCGCCACCCGACGACGATCTTCGGCCTCGACATGGACAGAGCCCAGCTCTACGAGCGGATCGACGCCCGCACCGAGGCGATAGTGGCCGCGGGCGCCGCCGAGGAGGCCCGCCGCGCCGACGCCCTCGGCCCCGGCCGCACCGCCCGCAAAGCCCTCGGCTTCGACGAGCTCCTAGCCGGCGACGTCGATGCGATGAAGAAGCGCTCGCGAAACTATGCGCGCCGACAACTCACCTGGATGAGGAAAATCCCCGGCCTCCGCTGGGTAGATCGAACTTCGCTGAATGACGCCGCGGTCGCCGGTGAACTGCTCGGGCAGTGCTAAATCGCTCGCGCAGATATGCGCCTCGCCAAGCTGGCCTAATCGAAAAGCCCTGCTATTCGGGACGACGACACCGCTTCCCCTGCGTCGCGAAGGCAAATCTCCTTCCGCTTAGGGGTCGCTGATTACGCTGATGAAATGAAGCGAAGTTGGGGTAGTTGGAGCGCGTCGGTCCTGGTTGGCTCGGTGCTCCTGCTCGCATTCGCCCCATCTGCCGCCGCCTCGAAGTTTCTCTCCACCGCGGAAGGAAGCACCACTTTCACCGCGGAACAGGCGCCGGGAACGAGGATGGTTGGGACGATCGACGGCAGTGGGTTCGAATGCTCGAATGTGAATTTCAACGGCACGCTCCCCGAAGCCTCTGAACAGGTCACCCTCCATCCGACTTTCTCAGGCTGCACCGCCTTTGGCTTTGTCGGCGCAAATGTGACCACCACCGGCTGCAACTTCGTCTTCCACGCGGGGGAAGAAGTGGCGAAAAGCGAAGAAGGCGAATACCGAGGAACGGCAGACGTCGCCTGCGAATCGAGCAGCAAAATAAGTCTCAATGCCGGGGGCGGCCTCTGTGTCGCCACGATCGGGAGTCAGACTGGGATCAATGGGATCACCTACCAGAATTCCATCGAAGCGGAACCGACTCCTTTCAACATCAGGTTCGTTAGCTCCCCCGTTGCCGCTACGAAAAATGTCGACGGATTCGCATGTCCCTTCTTTGGCGTAGGTGCGACTACTGCCTATCTCAATGGCCAAATGCTGACCAAAGGCACGGTGGGCGCGGAAAAAGTCGGCGTCGGCGTCGGGCGATCGACGATGCTCTGCAAGCTGAACGAATCTCCGTGCGTGCTCGCTAACCAGTACGCGGCGAGCACCCTGATAGAAGGGAAGTCGACCAACGCCACGGTCAAGGTGAACGGAGAGTCAAATAATGGCGCCTGGAGCATGACCGTCGGCTGTGCCAATGCAGTTTTCAAGTCCGTCACCCTGCATCGCTGGGGGAATCCAGGTCTTTCCTCCGTCATCCAGAATTTCATTTTCGGCACCTGCACCGTCGGGACCAACGCCTGTACCGTCGGCGCCGTGAATTGGTGGAATGGTCGTATCTACGGGGGTGGCGCCAATGGGGTGTACCGTTTTGGCGCCAGCAGGCTGCGAGTCACCTGTAATTCCTGGCCCTTGGTCTGCGATTTCTCGGGGCCGGTACGAGCTCCCATCACCAGCGGGGCGTCAGGCTCGATGAGCATGGGGCCAGCCGTTCTGTCCCGGGAAGCCGGTGCGCCAGGCGAAACCACTACCTGCGACTCACACACGACCGCCGAATTCCAGGGAAATTTCAATCTGCTCCAACCGAGCCCGATCTGGGTCGTTCAATAGGAGCCGGGAGGCGCGGTCGTCTAGGCTGCGCGCCGTGAAATTCGAGAAGTGGCAAGCGCTCGGCAACGACTACCTGATCCTCGAGCAGGAGCGGTTGCCCTGGGAGCTGACCGAGGCGCGGGTCGAGTGGCTCTGCGACCAGCACTTCGGCGTCGGCGCCGACGGGATCCTGCTGCTCTCGCGTAGCGACGAGCCGGAGTTCGTCGCCGAGCTGCGGATCTTCAACCCCGACGGCTCCGAGGCCGAGCTGTCCGGGAACGGGGCGCGGGAGGCGATCCTCTACCTGCGCCGGCACGGCTGGACGGAGGAGGACGAGTTCGCGATCAAGACGGTCGCCGGGCCGATCCGGCCGACGATCACCGGCGAGCTGACCTGCTCGGTCGACATGGGCCGGGCCGCGACCACCTCCAAGGACTTCCCCTCCGGCGGTGAGGACGGGAGGGGCACGCTCGAGTCCGCCGGTCGGACCTGGGAGTTCCAGCACGTCTCGATCGGCAACCCGCAGTGCGCGATCCTCGTCGACGCCACCGAGCTCGACGAGCTCGACCTCGGTGAGATCGGGCCCGGGATCGAAGGCCACGAGCTTTTCCCCAACCGGACCAACGTCTCCTTCCTCGCGGTCGACGGCGACCGGGTGCGGGCGCGGATCTTCGAGCGCGGGGTGGGGGAGACGCTCTCTTCGGGAACCGGCGCCAGCGGGGCCGCCGTCACCGCCTTCCTCCGCGGCGCTCCCAGCCCGCTGGTCGTCGAGCTCGAAGGCGGCGAGCTGCAGGTCGAGATCGGCGACGACCTCGCGGTTCGGCTCGACGGTTGGGCCGAGCCGGTCTTCGCCGGGGAGCTCTCGCCCGAGCTGCTGCAGGCGCTGGCCGAGCTGGACGGCGAGTAACCCACCGGATCGCATAGATTCCCGCGCCCATGGGCATCGCCGACCCCTCCAAGCGCCTCGAGGCCATCCCGCCGTACAAGTTCCAGGAACTCGAGCAGCAGATCGCCGACAAGCGGGCCGCCGGCATCGACGTGATCAGCCTCGGAATCGGCGATCCGGACGAACCGACCTACCCGCACGTTGTCAAGGCGATGCAGGAGGCGGTTGCCGACCCGGCCAATCACCAGTACCCGAGCAACCGCGGGCGCGAGGAGTTCCGCCAGGCCTGCGCCGATTTCTACGACCGCCGCTTCGGGGTCGAGATCGACCCTGCCGGCGAGGTGATCCCGGCGATCGGCGCCAAGGAGTGCATCTACAACCTCTGCTTCGCCTTCCTCGATCCCGGCGACGTCGCCCTCGCCTCCGACCCCGGCTACCCGGTCTACACCGGCGGCCCGATCCTCGCCGGCGCCCGGGCCGAGGTGCTGCCGCTGGTCCCCGAGCTGGGCTTCGTCCCAGACCTCGCCGCGATCCCGGGCGAGGTGGCGGAGCAGGCGCGGTTGATGTTCCTCAACTACCCCAACAACCCGACCGGGGCAGTCGTCCCCGAGGGGTTCTTCGACACCGTCGTCTCCTTTGCCCGCGAGTACGAGATCCTCGTCGTCCACGACAACGCCTACTCGGAGACCACCTACGACGGCTACGTCGCGCCCAGCTTCCTCGCCACACCCGGGGCCAAGGAGGTCGGGGTCGAGGTCTTCTCGCTCTCCAAGGGCTACAACATGACCGGCTGGCGCTGCGCCGCGATCCTCGGCAACGCCGAGGCGATCCAGACCTACTGGCGGCTCAAGACCAACGTCGACTCGGGTCTTTTCGAGGCCGTGCAGATGGCCGGCGTCGCCGCCCTGCAGGGCCCCTCCGGGCCGCTGGAGCGCATGAACCAAACCTACGCCCGCCGCCGCGACCTGGTCGTCTCGGCGCTACGCGAGATCGGGGTCGAGGTCAACGCCCCGAAGGGGACGATCTACGTCTGGGCCCCCGTCCCCGAGAGCCACACCTCGACCTCGTTCTGCGAGCTCGTGCTCGAGGAGGCCGCCGTGGTGATCTCACCGGGCTCGATGTACGGGCCCAGCGGCGAGGGCTTCTTCCGCATCTCCCTGACCACGCCCGACGAGCGCATCGAAGAGGCCGTCGAGCGGATGCGCGAGCACCTCAGCTAGCGTCGGGCGCCCGCCCTAGCCCGGGCGCTTGCTCCAGTAGCGCTCGAGGCCGCCGTACTGGTAGGCGAGGGGGACCGCCTGCAGCAGCTCCTCGAGCACCTCGCGGTCCTCGATCTCGGCTTCGATCCGCTGCCTCAGGTCGGCTTCGTAGGCCTCGGCGTCGAGCTCCCGCGCCGCTTCGGCCTCCTGGCGCAGGCGGGTGCGGACCGCGTCGAGGTGCTCGGCGGGGTCCTCGACGGCGCCGAAGTGGGTGAGGGCCAGCCGCTGCGGCTGCCAGGCCTCGACGGTCGCCAGCGACCTTTCCCAGAGCTCGATGTCGATGTCGGGCGGCGGCGTCGGGGGCACGACCAGGTCGGTCGGGGGGATCCGCACCGCGGCGACGTCGCCGACGAAGGCGGTGCCGCTCGCCTCGTGCAGGTAACAGACGTGGTGGGAGGCGTGGCCGGGGGTGTAGGCGACGCGCATCCCCAGCACGGTCTCCTCGCCGGTGAGGACGTGGACGTTGGCCTCGGGGACCGGCTTGATCTTGCCCCAGAGGTACTCCATCTGGTCGCCGTAGAGGCGCTCGGCGCTGGCCAGCAGCTTCGAGGGGTCGACCAGGTGCGGAGCGCCGCGCTCGTGGACGTAGACCTCGAGGTCGGGCCAGCGCTCGACCATCGCCCCGGTCGCGGCGGCGTGGTCGAGGTGGATGTGGGTGAGCAGCAGCGCCCGCGGCTGCTCGTCGCTGATCGCCTCCAGCAGGGTGGGGAGGGAGGACTCGGGACCGGGGTCGACAAGGACCCCGTCCACCTCCCAGCAGCCGATCACGTGGGGGCGGCCGAGATGCTCGACGTCGATTACGCGCACGCGGGCAGCTTATGTGGTGGGGCTAATCGGGCGTGGCGCCTGGGAGCTGGCCTTCGGCGGCGAGGTAGGCGCGGAAGCCGTCCTCGAGTCCCCTGGGCTCGTAGCCGAGCTCGTTCTTCGCCTTCTCGTAGCTGGCCCAGAAGGTGACGCCGTCAGCGGAGGAGATCAGCTCGCGGAGGTTCGGCGGCTGACCCATCACCTTGCCGACCAGCGGCCCGATCGGGATCATCGCCTTCATCAGCGGGGTTGGGATCGCGCCGCGCGGCGGCTTGCGGTCGGTGAGGCTGGCGACGACCCCGATCGCCTCCCGCATCGTCGTCGCCGGGCCGCTGATCACGTAGGCCTCGCCGGTCCTCCCTCGGTCGAGGGCGAGGAGGATCCCGCCGCCGATGTCCTCGACGTGGGTGAGGCAGATGCCGAGCTCGGGGAACGGCATCAGCGGCATCTTGCCGGCGAGGAACTGATCCAGCAGTTGGCCGATCGAGGAGGTATCGCCGGGGCCGTAGACGCCCCCGGGCTGGACGATCACGCAGGGCAGGCCTTCGCCGATCAGCCGCTTCGCCACCTGGTGTGCCTCCCACTTCGTTTCCTCGTAGGCGGAGGTGAAGCTCTGGGCGGGGTGCTCGTAGGACTCGTCGACGACCTGGCCGTTGGTGTTGCCGAAGACGCCGACGGTGGAGACGTAGACGACCTTGGGGATCCCCAGCGCCAGCGCCGCGCCGAGGACGCGTTCGGTGCCGCCAACGTTGGCATCACGCATCGCCGGCCGCTGCGAAGCTGGAATTCCGACCTCGTAGACGGCGGCGGCGTGGATCACCGCGTCGCAGCCCTCCATTCCGGTTCGGATGGCCACTTCATTGCCGAGCTCGCCGCTGACCGACTGGCAGCCGAGCGCGGCCAGGGCGGCGCCCTTCTCGGGGTTGCGGACGAGGCAGACGACCTCGTCGCCCCGGGCGCGCAACTGGCGCACGACCTCGCCGCCGATGAAACCCGTGCCTCCCGTGACGAAAACCTTCACGATCCCAAACCCTAGATGATTGCCTGGCCGCGTAGCCAGTCATCTGGTCGGCCCGGGCCAACCCATACAATTTGCCTGAGTGCAAACTTCGAGAAACGGCAGGAAGGCAGAGACCCGCCTCGCGGCGTCCGCCAACGGTGCCGGCGTCTCGAACCCGCGCGCCCGGCAGCGGGCGATGGCGATCGCGGTGATCAGCGGCCGCGAGGAGGGCGACCCGCTGGCCGAGCTGAAGGAGCTGCTGCGCACGGCGGGGGTCGCGACCGCCGGCGAAGCGACCCAGCAGCGGCCGCAGGCCGACCCCGATCGCTACTTCGGCCGCGGCCGCCTGGTCGAGCTGAAAGAGGAAATCGCCGCGGCCGGGGCAAACCTGGTCGCCTGCGACGACGAACTCGCGCCGCGGCAGGAGCGCAACCTGGAGAGCGCGCTGGGGGTGCCGGTGATCGACCGCACCGCGATCATCCTCGACATCTTCGCCGACCACGCCCACTCGGCCGAGGGCAAGCTCCAGGTCGAGCTGGCCCAGCTCGAATACAACATGGCCCGCATGCGGGGGCTCTGGACCCACCTCGAGCGCCTCGGCGCCGGCCGTATGGACGGCGGCATCGGCACCAGGGGCCCCGGCGAGAGCCAGATCGAGACCGACCGCCGCCTCGCCCGCAACCGGATCGCGGCGCTGCGGCGCCGACTCACCGACCTCGAGCGCAACCGCGGCGTCATGCGGGCCCGGCGCGAGAGCTCCTCGCTGCCGCGGGTCGCCCTCGCCGGCTACACCAACGCCGGCAAGTCGACCCTGCTGAACGCCCTCACCGGGGCCGAGGTCGAGGTCCGCGACCGCCTCTTCCACACCCTCGACCCAACCACCCGCACCTTCGAGCTCTCCGGGCGCGACTACCTGCTGACCGACACCGTCGGCTTCATCGAGAAGCTGCCGCATCAGCTAGTCGAGGCCTTCAAGGCCACGCTCGAAGAGACCGTCCTCGCCGACCTGATCCTGCACGTGGTCGACGCCTCCGCCTCCGAGCAGCGGCGGGAGGGGGACATTCGGGCGGTCGACGAGGTCCTCGAGGGGATCGGCGCCGGCGAGAAGCCGCGCCTGCTGGTCTTCAACAAGGCCGACCTGCTGAGCGAGGAGGCACGGCGCGAAGTCGAGCTCGACCACCCGGAGGCGGTGCTGGTCTCCGCCCTCGAGGGGGAGGGCCTGGACGGGCTGCGGGAGCGGATCGAGGCGGCCTTCGAGGAGACCCTGACCGAGGTCGAGCTGCTGATCCCCTACAGCCAGGGCGCCCGCCTGCACGAGCTGCACGAGGTGGCGGGCGACCTCGAGCGGACCGAGCGCGAGGACGGCGTCCTCGTCCACGCCCGGGTGCCCTCGGCCGAGCTCCACCGCTTCAGCGATCTCGCCGTTGCCTGAGCCCCGATAGGCTGCCGCGCGTGGAGCTTCCGGTTCTCAAGCTGAAAGACGAGGCGGTGCTGCCTTCGCGGGCGCACGAGGGCGATGCCGGGCTCGATCTCTACGCCTGCGAGTCCGCCCACATCGGGCCGGGAGAGCGCTGGAGCGTCGGCACCGGAGTTGCCCTAGAGATCCCGGCCGGACACGCCGGGCTGGTCCTGCCGCGCTCCGGGATCGCCCGCGAGCACGGGATCTCGCTCGTCAACGCCCCGGGCCTGATCGACTCCGGCTACCGCGGCGAAGTCCGGGTGCTGTTGCTGAACACGGACCCCGCTGAGACCTTCCGGGTCGAGCCGGGCGACCGCATCGCCCAACTGGTCCTGTCGCCGATCTCGCTCGCCGACCCGGTCGAGTCCGGGGCGCTGAGCGACTCGGCCCGCGGCGAGGGCGGCTTCGGCTCCAGCGGCCGCTAGTCCGTCGCTACTCCCGGGCTGCGGCCTGGCGGGCGGACTCGTGCGCCGCGGCCTCCAGCTCGTCGTCCAGGGGCTCCAGCTCGGGCTTGGTGCCGTAGCGGCGCTCGAGGGCGCCGGCGATCAGGTGGTCGGCGAGCCAGGCGTTCTTCGGCAGCAGCGGGCCGTGCAGGTAGGTGCCGATCAGGCGGTCGCGTTTGACGCCCTCGAGCCCGTCGCGGTCGTTGTTGCCGTGGCCGGAGACGACTCGCCCCAGCGCCTCGGCCCCCGGGCCGAGGTAGGTGCGGCCGCCGTGGTTCTCGAAGCCGGCGAGGACGCGGGGGCCAGCGCCGAGGTCGACCTCGATCGCGACGTTGCCGATCAGCCGCTCGCCGGGCTCTCGCACCGTCTCCAGGTCGGCGATCCCCAGGCCCGGCAGCTTCTCCTCGCCGAGCTGGTAGCTGTGGCCGAGTAGCTGGTAGCCGCCGCAGACGGCCAGCAGGGCGGCGCCGTCGTCGACCGCGGCGGCGATCGCCTCGCGCTTGCTGGCGACCATGTCGGCCGCGACCATCCGCTGGTCGCGGTCCTGACCGCCGCCGATGTAGAGGAGGTCGTGGTCTGCCGGGTCGAAGCGCTCGCCGGGCCCGACGCCGGCGTGTGAGAAGCCGACCCCGCGCCACTCGCAGCGCCGCCGCAGGAAGATGATGTTGCCGCGGTCGGCGTAGATGTTCATCTGCTCGGGATAGAGGCTGAGGACGCGCAGCTCCATCTAGACCCCTTTCCCGAGGACGACGACGAGGGAGCCGACGTGGAGGTCGGTGGCGGGGATCTCGCGCCGTTCGACCGGCGCCAGCCCGACCATGGCGGCCTCGGCCTCGAGCGTGGCGGCGCTGAAGGTCGCGATCCGGATCTCGTTCGGTTCCTCGCTCAGCTCGCCGTCGGGGGAGACCGTGTGGCGGAGCCGGCGGACGACGATCTCGCCCGGCCCGATCGCGGCCTCGACCGCGAGGCTGGAGTAGACCCAGCCCTCGAGCTCGCGGACGTCGGGGAGGGGAGGGGGAGCGCCGTCGGGCTCGGGCATCTCCTCGATGATCGCCGCCGCCAGCAGGCCGCCGGGGCGCAGGGCGGCGGCGACGCTGCGCAGGCAGGCGATCCGCTCTTCGGGGCCTTCCAGGAGCTGGAGGAGGTGGGTGGGGGCAAGAACCAGGTCGACTTGCCCGGGCAGCTCGAACTCGCGCGCGTCGGCCAGGTGGGTGGTGACGGGGAGGCCCTCGGCGCGCTCCCGCAGGGCGGCCAGCAGCTCCGCCTCGGCGTCCAGCCCGACCAGCTCGTGCCCGCGCCGGGCGAGGTGCAGGACGACCCGGCCGGTCCCGCAGCCGAGCTCCAGCACCGGGCCCCCGCGACGGTCGGCCAGCTCCTCCCAGAGCGGCAGGTCGGCGGCGTAGGAGCCGCACTCGACGTCGTGCCAGATCGCCACCGTCGCTGGCGCCGCGCTCATCGCCAGAACTCCTTCGCGAGGCCGCGGTCGGCGAGCAGCTTGCGCAGCTCCATCAGCGCCGTGTAGGTCGGCAGGGCGAAGAGCGTGCGGCCGCCGGCACCCGCACGGGCCGCGTCGAAGGAGGGCTCGATCCCGGGCACGACCTCGATCGCCTCCTCGGGCCAGCCGGCGTACTTCAGCCGCAGCGCCATCTCCGGCGCCCTGGTGCCGCCGCAGACCACCCGCCGCACCGCTCCCGCCAGGAGCTCGAAGTCGGCGTCCCAGATCCAGGAGACGTCGCGGCCGTCGGCGATGCGGTCGTTGAGGCCGATCCAGAAGTCGGCGCCGCCGGGGCCCTCGACCGAGTCGCGGACCGTGCGCAGGACCTCGTTGGCCCCGGTCGGGTTCTTGATCAGCAGCAGCCAGACCGGCACCCCGTCGATCTCGAAGCCCTCGACCCGGCCGAAGGCCGCCCGCGTCTCCGCCAGCGCGGCGGCGATCCGCGCCGGCGCGACCCCGAGCTGGAGGCCGGCGGCGATCGCGCCGAGGGCGTTGTAGACGTTGTAGAGGCCGGGTAGCGGCAGCTCCAGGGCGATCTCGCCCTGCGGCGTGCGGACCGTTGAGCGGGAGCCGTCCATCCCCCGCAACTCGATCGCCGTCGCGGCGACCTCGGGCCGCGGCCGCCGCGCCCCGCAGTTGGGGCAGGAGTAGTGGCCGAGGTGGCCGACGAAGGCGCGCTCGTAGGCGTAGGGATGGCCGCAGCGGCGGCAGTGCTTGGCGTCGAAGGCGTGCTGCAGCTCCGGCAGCGCCTGCGCGGCGTCCTCGATCCCGAAGTAGAGGACGCCGGGGCGGGGCTCGCCGGCGCCGTCGCGGCCGAGGTCGGCGATCAGCGGATCGTCGGCGTTGAGGACGAGCTCGGTGCGCCCGGCCCGCGCCGCCGCGGTCCGTGCCCACTCGTCGGCCAGCGCCTCCATCTCGCCGTAGCGGTCGAGCTGGTCGCGGAAGAGGTTGCCGAGGACGATCAGCGAGGGGTCGAGCTGTTCGCTGACCCGCGGCAGCCAGGCCTCGTCGACCTCGAAGAGGCCCTCCTGCCCGCGCTGCTCGAGCAGGGCGGTGGCCACTCCCCAGGTCATGTTGGAGCCGGCCCGGTTGTGGACCGGATGGCGGCCGTCGGCGGCGAGGATCGCCGCGATCATCGAGGCCGTGGTCGTCTTCCCGTTGGTGGCGCTGACGATGGTCGTGCCACGCTCGAGCCCGCGGCCGAGGCGGGCGATCGCCTCCGGCTCGAGGCGCAGCAACACCCGCCCCGGCAGCGTCGTGCCGCCGCCGCGCCCGCTCGCCCGGCTGGCGGCCCCGAGCGCCCGCGAGACCGCGACCTTGGCGCCGAAGAGGGCCCCGGGGCGGCCGTCGCCGCTCACGCCGCCGCGTCCCCGGCGGGGGCGATGATCGAGAGGCTGCTCGGCAGCACCCGCAGCGAGACCGGCAGGTCGGTGAGGTGGTCGCCGTCGGCGTAGACGGGGAAGGAGCGGCTCGCGTCGAGCTTGAGCCGCGGCGCCCGGAAGACGCTGACCTCCTCGCGCTCCAGGTGGGTCCCCTTGAGGACTTCGCGCAACCCCCAGAGGAAGCGCAGCTTGCCAACCTCGCCGATTGAGACGACGTCGAATTCGCCATCTTCGAGGCTGGCCTCGGGGGCGATGTACATGCCGCCTCCGTAGACGCTGTTGTTGGCGACCGCGACGAAGTAGCCGCTGATCCGTTTGCGCTCCCCGCCGGCCGTGATCGTGAACCGGGCCGGTCGCCAGCCGAGCAGCGTGCGCGGCATCGAGTAGGCGTAGACCGCGTTGCCGTGGAGCCAGTGGATCTCGTTGGCGAGGCGGTTGCATTCGGAGTCGAAGCCGACGCTGACGATGCCGAGGAAGCGCTTGCCGTTGGCCTCGCCGACGTCGATGCGCCGGCTCTTGCCGGCGAGGAGGACCGCGACCGCCGCCTCCGGGTCCTCGGGGATGCCGAGGGCGCGGGCGAGGTCGTTGCCGCGCCCGGCGGGGACCAAGCCCAGGGGCACGTCCGATCCGGCCATCGCCCCGCCGACGGCGCCGAGGAGCCCGTCGCCGCTGACGACCACCGGTACCTCGCCGGCCTCGGCTGCCAGCAGCGCCTGTTCGGCGCCGTGCTCGAGGCTCTTCGTCTTCTGCACCCGGAACTCGGCGCGGTTGGCGTCGAGCGCGGCCTCGATCCGCGGCAGCAGCTTCAGTCCCTTGCCCGAGGCGGCGACGGGGTTGACGAGCAGCGTCAAGGGCATTCCGGCGATGTCCATCGAGGCCCAGCCTAGTGCGATGGGGGGATCGCTTCCGCCCCGCGCAGGCGCTCGATCGCGAAGCTGCCCTCGCCGGCCGCTTCGGTCCAGATCGGCTCGAAGCGGCGGTGGCGCAGGCGGCGGCGGAGCAGCCAGCCGGAAGCGCCGGAGAACGGCTCGCTCGCCGCGGAGCGGGCGACGGCGAGGAACCCTCCCGGGCGCAGCACCCGAGCGCACTCGGCCGCCGCCGGGGCGGCGTCGAGCGCGGCCAGGAGGTCGAAGTGGTCGTCCGGGAAGGGCAGCCGGCCCGGGGCGCCGACCTTGAAGGCGAGCCTGCCCTCGGGGTCGAGGCCGACCCGGGCCGCCGCCGCCCGGATCCGCTCTTCGGAGCGGTCGACCCCGCGCACCCGGGCGCTGGGGAACTCGCGGGCGAGGAAGAGCGCCCCCTCGCCGTCGCCGCACTCGATCTGGAGAATCCGCTCCGGCGAGCCGACGTGGAGGACCGCCGCCGCAAGCGGGGTGAGCCGGGGGGATGCCATCGGGGAATCGTAGGTACCCAGGCGCACAACGTCAGCAGGCTGGGTTAGGGTTCCGGCCCGTGGAAGGCCAGCCGGACCGCAGGTGGATCATCCTCGGCGTCTTCGCCGTGGTCGCGGTCGGCGTCGTCGCCGCGATCCTGATCTCACGCGGAGGCTCCGGCGATTCCAGCTCGAGCACGACGACGGCCAGTGCGGACGGCTGCAAGAAGGTCGAAACGCCGGCGCCGAAGAGCGTCAGCTTCAAGGCGCCGAAGCAGGTCCTGAAGCCGGGCGAGCAGGCGACCGCCGTGGTCGCGACTAGCTGCGGAAGCTTCGAGATCGAGCTCGACACCAAGCAGGCGCCGAAGACCGCCAACTCATTCGCCTTCCTCGCCGAAGAAGGGTTCTACGACGACCTCACCTTCCACCGCATCGCCCCGGGGTTCGTGATCCAGGGCGGCGACCCCGAAGGGACGGGAACCGGCGGCCCCGGCTACAGCGTCGACGAGAAGCCACCCGCCAACCTCGCCTACACGAAAGGCACGGTGGCGATGGCCAAGAGCTCCGCCGAGCCCCCGGGGCGCTCCGGCAGCCAGTTCTTCGTCGTCACCGCCGCCGACGCCGGCCTGCCGCCCGAATACGCCCTGGTCGGCAAGGTCAGCAACGGCTACGCGACCGTGGCGCGGATCGAAAAGCTCGGCAACCCGGAAGAAAAACCGAAGCAGACGGTCCTGATCGAATCGGTCACGATCGAAAAGGGGTAACGGTCCGGATCCTCGGCCCGGCTAAGCTCAAACGGTGGCCAAGCTGAAGGTGGGTGACCCGGCGCCCGATTTCGAGCTCCCGGGAACCGGCGGGAAGGACTATCGGCTCAGCGACTACCGCGGCCGCAAGCTGATCCTCGTCTTCTACCCCGGCGACTTCACCACCGTCTGCACCCGGCAGTTCTGCTCCTACCGCGACGATGGCGAGCGCCTCGACGGGCTCGACGCCGAGGTGCTGGGGATCTCCGCGCAGTCGGTCGACTCGCACGAGCGCTTCGTCAAGGAGAAGAGCCTCAACGTGCCGCTGCTGGCCGACGAGGACAAGGCGGTCGCCCGCGCCTACGGCGTCCTCGTCGGGCCGGTGGTGCGCCGCTCGACCTTCATCGTCGACGAGGAGGGCATCGTCCGCCACGCCAAGGTCAGCCTCACCAGCCTCGGCTACGACAGCGTCGCCGACCTCGAGGCCGCGCTGGAGGCGGTTGCCTGATGCAAGCGGACGCGCAGGGCGCCTTCGTGGTCGGCCCCGAGCCGCGGCTGCATGGCGAGCGCGGGGGGGAGGGAGCCCCGATCGTCCTTTGCCACGGGATCACGGCGACCCGCCGCTATGTCGTCCACGGCTCGAAGTCGCTGCTGCGCGCCGGCCACGCCCTCGTCACCTACGACGCCCGCGGTCACGGCGAGTCCGACCCCGCCCCGGCGGAGGAGGGTTATGGATACCTGCGGCTGGTCGACGACCTGGAACGGGTGGTCGAGGATCAGGTCGGCGAGGGGCGCTTCATCCTCGGCGGCCACTCGATGGGCTCGCACACCGCGGTCGGCTACGCGCTGCGCAACCCCGAGCGGCTGGCCGGGCTGGTCGTCGTCGGGCCGGTCTACACCGGGGAGATCAAGGACTCGACCCTGGCCTACTGGGACGGGCTGGCGACGGCGCTGGAGGAAGGCGGCGTCGACGGCTTCGTCGCCTACATCGGCGCCAACCAGGGGATCGATCACCGATGGCGCGACTCGGTGCTGCGGTTCACCCGCGAGCGGATGCTGCTGCAGCGCCACCCGCAGGCGCTGGCGCAGGCGCTGCGCGAGGTTCCGCGCTCGCGGCCGTTCGAGTCGATGGCGGAGCTGGAGGCACTCGAGGTCCCGACCCTGGTCGTCGCCAGCAACGACGACGCCGACCCCGGCCACCCGTTCGAGGCCGCCGCCGCCTACGCCGAGGCGCTGCCGCGGGCGCGGATGGTGGTCGAGGCGGAGGACGAATCGCCGCTGGCGTGGCAGGGGGGCAAGCTCTCGCGGGAGATCGCCGCCTTTGCCGCCGAGCTCGAGGTCGAGCCCTCGGCGCGATGAGCTTTCCCAGCGAGGACAACCTGAGGCGGGCGATCGCCTTCGTCGCCGCCCTCGGCGTCGGCGTCGCCACCTACATCACGATCGCTGACTCCGGCGGCGGGGCGCCGGCCTGCATCGCCGGCAGCACCGGCTGTCAGACCGTCGCCGACAGCACCTACTCGCACGTCGCCGGCGTCAACATCGCCGTCTTCGGGATCGTCGGCTACGTGCTGCTGCTGGCGACTGCGTTCTTCGCCAGCGACGCCGCCCGCTTCGCCGGCTTCGCGCTCGCTCTCGGTGGCTTCGGCTACAGCGTCTTCCTCACCTACCTGGAGATTTTCAAGATCGAAGCGATCTGCCAGTGGTGCGTCGCCAGCGCGGTGCTGATGACGATCCTGCTCCTGCTCAACGCGACGCGCTTGATCGGCTACGCCGGCACCAACGAGGCTGCCCTTGCCGGCGGACGCTGAGCGCCGCGCGAAGCTGCTGCGGGCGGCAGCGG
Organism: Solirubrobacterales bacterium; assembly: GCA_035693065.1. GTDB lineage: Bacteria > Actinomycetota > Thermoleophilia > Solirubrobacterales > 70-9 > VAYN01. The sequence goes on along the minus strand of DASSHE010000015.1, from coordinate 46,064 downwards.
GAGCGGCTTTCCTGGCGCTCGCGGTGGTGGTCGTCCTGATCGTCGTCAACGCCGCGAGCAACGGCAATAGCGGCGACACCGAACTCGAGGAAGTGGCCGCGGCAAATGCGGTATTCGCCGGGATTCCGCAGCGGGAGACGGTTCTCGGCGATCCCAGTGCTCCGGTGAAGCTGTTCGAGTTCGGCGACCTGCAGTGCCCGGTCTGCAAGGCGTTCTCAGAAGAAGTCGTGCCGCCGATTATCGAAAAGCAGGTCAAGAATGGCGAAGCGTCGCTGACCTTCCGCAACTTCGTGATCATCGGCCCCGAATCGGTTGACGCCGGGACGGCGATGCTGGCGGCGGGCGAACAGGGGCGCGGCTGGAACTTCCTCGAGATCTTCTACCGAAACCAGGGCAAGGAGCGTTCCGGCTACGTCACCGACGAATTCCTCGAAGCCGTCGCCAAGGCCGCGGGAGTCAAGGACCTCGCGGCCTGGAACAAAGCCCGCAACTCGAACCGGCTGCGCGAAGAGGTCGCGAAGTCGACCGGCGAGGCCGAAGCGATCGGCTTCACCGGCACGCCGTCGTTCGCGGTCGAAGGCCCGGGGACGGAGGGGCTGGAAAGCCTCGGCCCGGTGCCATCGAGGGAGACGCTGGAAGCGGCGATTTCCAGCGCCTCCTGAGCTGAGTTGACATAACCACCAGTTATCTGCGCGCCGTGGAACGCGTGGAACGCACCGACGCCTGCCGTCCAGGCGCCCCCTGGGGGCTCAGGAGGACGATCGTCGGCGCCCCCACAGGGCCGCCTCTACGGCCCGGCGCATTTTTTTTGGTTCGGGCGAAGTGCCCAGTCCTGAAGGGGGGTTTAGCCCCCTAGGGGGGCCTAAACCCTTAAAGGGCTCGTCGCGCGCGCGCGACGAGGCGACCATGCAGCGGGGCTGCGCCCCGCCGACTAACTGCCCAGGGGCCAGCGCGGCGTTGCCGCGCCCAGGATCACCCGAGGGTGCCAGCCCCGGCAGCGAGCCGGGCCAACCGCAGCTGGGTAGGGGCGGGGGTCGGGCCGGTCCGGGATCGCGACCACGGCGCGTCTCACCGGCCGTGGCGGCCTTCCTGCGCCACGTCGAGGAGCGGTTGCAGCCCGAGGAGCCCTTTTTCGCCCACAAGCGGTTGGAGCGGGTCTTCGCTCGAATGGACCACTACGCCGACTTCGGCCGCGGCCGGGAGGGAGCGGGGCTGGAGTTCGCGACCGCGATGGTCGATGCCCACATCGAGGAGTGTCGCTGGGGCCGGGTCCAGCGACCGCGATCGGCTGCGTACTTCATCCCCCTGCTGGAGGAAGTGTCGAAATCTTGGCGCCGCAAGAGCGCCGAGCGGGAGGAGACGGCGCCGCCGGGTTGGCGGTCTAGCTGGGCTCCCCCCAAGCGAAAGAAAGGCCGGCGCCGCGGCGGTAACCACGGCGCCGGCGAACGATCAACCGAAGGAGCATGATCGCATGGACGGAAGGACGATCGCCACCCACGGCGGCGGAGACCTCGTAATCGGGGGCGGCCCGCCGATCGACGGCGTGCTACACGCCTGGTATTACGCCGAAGGGCAGCGCGGTTCAAAGGGTGCCTACGGAATCATGCTCGGCCACAAGCAGGCCGAGCAGCTGCAGGATGCCCTGGAGCGGCGCCTGCCGGCGCTGATCCGCACGTTCAACGGCACCGCGCGGATTGCCTTCACCGGCGAGCTCGCCTGCATCTGGTTCTACGCCTACGGCGAGACCACGCCGGAGAAGGTGATGCGCCTGCATGAGAGCGCGATCGACGTCGCGATCGACGCGATCGGCCAGGCGCTGAACCCAATGGCGCCGGCGCCAGTCGGCCTTCACGACGCCTGCTTGTCAGGCGGCGAGCGCCAGCGCCTTGAGGCGCTGATGGCCCCGGCGTTTGACCCCAGGCGTGTCGCGTGATCGCCGGCCGGCAGGGGCCGGTCGCCGAGCGCATCCCCACAACCGAGGGCAGGGCCGTGCTGGTGCGGCCGGCCCTGCACGGTGAAGGTGTGCATCTGGCGATCGTCGGCAAGCGCGGCGGTTTGGTCGAGGGCGTCGGTATCGGCCTCGACCAGGTCGCCAACTTCGTCCTTGCGGTGGACGGGATCTCCGAAATCGCCTGGGCGCGACACACCGAGCAGCTGCGGCGGAGCCGCCGCGAGCGCGAACGGCGACACGCCGCTGCGCTCGCGGCCAACCCTTGGTTGAAGAAGCGAGACAGACGGGAGGTAGTTGTCAATGGCTGATGCACCGCAGGGATACCCGAGGCCCTTCCTCGTGCAGTACTTCCACAAGAAGCAACGGGAGCGAGGGCAGGGCCGTCGCGCCGAAATTGTGCAAGCCACGAAGGCGCGCAAGCAGCTGGAGCGCCGCGCCGCGGCGATCGTCCTCGCCGTGGTGCTCATCGTCGGCGTCCGGGCGCCGAGCACGCAGGCCGGGACCCTGTGGTCGCGGCACCGCTGCTACGTCGTCCTCCACGTCCTGGGCTCGCCGCCGCGGGTGGTGCCGTGCCCTGCTCGTCGAGGCGGGTCTTACCGCCCGCCGGCGGCGAGTAAGACCCGTCGCGATCGCGACGGGTCTTACCAGTCTGCAGCTGGAGGTCGGTGATGCCGCAGGAGACCTGGAACGGCCGGCGCACGACGATCTCGGTCAAGCTCAGCGACGAGGACCTGGCGAAGCTCGACGAACTCGCCGAAGCCGAATACGGGGTGCCAATGGGTTACCACTACCACTACCGCGGCACGCCGCGAAAGCGCAGCGAAGTGTTGCGCCAGGCAATCCGCGACGCCAAGGTGCCGAAGAAGAAGTAGGTGGGGGATCTCCGGGTCTTACCGCGTCGACGTCGGCGCGGTAAGACCCGGATCCAGGTAAGACCGCCGACGTCGGCGGGGTGCTTTCGGCCGAGGGCGCCCCGCCGACGTCGGCGTCTTACTTCTGGCCAGAAGCCCGCGACGGATCACCAGCGGGCACCGCTCGAAGGCCGCGAGAACGGCTCTCAGAGGGCCGTTTCTCAGCCGAGGTGGGGCGGGGGGTCGTCCTGGGCCAGCTCCAGGTCGGTGATCCGCCGGCGGATGCCCGCGAGCTCGGCCCGCAGTTCGCGGTTTTCCTCGACGAGACCTTCGATCACCTCCCGGTAGTACTCGGCGACGTCGGCGCGGTGCTGGGGGCCGATGAAGCGCCCCAGGGCGCGCACGCCGCCGCCGCCGGCGAGCGCGCCGACGGCGGCGGCAATGATTCCTTCGCCTCCCACCGGCTCAGCCGAAGAAGCCCTCATGCAAGAGGCTCTGGTCGAGGTTACGCCCCAGCGCCTGGTCGGTCCACTGGGTGGCGTCGGCCGTGGTGCTCTGGACTTCCCCACAGGTGTGTGGACCGCAGAGGTGCGGCGCGAAGGTGTAGTGGGCCGTCCAGACCCGCACCTCGTGGCGGCCGATCCCGGCTCGCCGGAGCAGGGCCAGGAGCTCGTCCATCTGCGAGGCGCTGGTGTAGACGACCGGGCGCTTGACCCCGCGGGCCTGCTGGCGCCGCACCCAGGACGGAGCCTCCTCCGGGGAGGCGTCGCCGGACTCGATATCGAGACAGGTGGCGTCGTAGGAGGCCGCGATCGCGATGTCGAGCACCGAGGCGTGGGGGAACCTCTTGACCAGCTCCCAGTAGGTCGGCCAGTTGCCGCCGGTGTAGCCGGCGACGGCGTCGGCGTTCTTGGGGATCTCCTCGATCGTCACCGAGTCGAACATCACCCGGGAGCCGAGCTCGTCGCGCAGCCGCTTGATCGCACGGCGGCGGCGGGTGTTGAAGCCGACGATCCGCGCGATCCGCTTCCTGCCCAGCGCCAGGTGGTAGCGCAGCTTCTTGATCCGCTCGCGGACGCTCATGCGCTCGGCGGGGTCGGCGGGACCACGGCGGTCGGCCCGGGCGGTGGCGGTGGGGGAGGACCGGGCGAGGCTTGGGGGATCGGCATGGACGCCGAGGACTTGAGGAGCAGCTGCACCAGGCCGTGCAGGAACCGCGACGCCTCGTGCTCCAGAAGGCGGAAGAGGACGGCGCCGACCGCGATCAGGAAGGTGGAGAGATAGGCGGCCAGGGCATCGCCGGCGAGGTGCAGGTGCAGGAGCGTCTGGGCCTCGTTGGCGACGACGGTCGAGAAGGCCATGATCAAAGGCGCGAGCAGGCCGACCAGGACGACGGCGAGGCGCTTGGGCGGATAGGGGTTCATTTGCTTCCTTTCGGCGCCGTGGTCGACGGCGGTAAGACTCGACTCGAGTACGGGGTCAGCGCTTGCGGCGACGACGGCTCTTGCGGCGGCGCCGGCTCTTGCGGCAGACGGGGCAGGGGCAGGACTTCTTGTGGCCCTTGGGCTTCACTTGACTCACCCCCTCCCGATGCCGAGGCGGTCTTCGGAGAGCTTGCGGGCGAGGCCGAGGAGCGCTGGGAGCTCGGTGACGCGGACGTCGCCCAGGCTGGTGACGTCAAGCTGCACCTGGTCGCCGTCGCGCTGGAGGCTGATCAGGATCCCGTCGGCCGCGGCGGGCTCGGCCGGTGGCTGCCCGGCTAGACGATCGCCATCCATTTGAACCCGTTATTTCCAGGCCCGATGCCGGGCCAGTAGCCGTTGACGCTAAAGGTGGTTTCGGTGTAGGCGAAGGCGTTGAAGATCGCGATGTGGGTTTCGCCTTCGGACTGATAGGGGGACACGAGGACCAGGCGCGGAACCGCGCCAAGGCCGTGTTCGACGACCGTGGTGTTGCTGAGGTGGGCGCCGGCGTTCCAGCCGCAGTTACCCGCGCCGAATTCGACCTTTGCCGCCTGGAGTTTGGCCAGCTGCAGGAAGCTCGACCAGCCGAGGTTGTTGATGATCGTCCGTTCGACGTCGGGGCCTTCTTTGGCGCCCTTCACCTTCACCCGCAGGTCGTTGGAAGCCTGCGCAGAGGTCCAGACTTGCCCGGTGATCGACCCCGACTTTTCCCACTTGATCGTGCTGAGGATTTTGGGGACGGCTTCGCCGGATGCCTGCAGCGTGATCCCGTTGTTGTTGATCACCAGGTTGTTGCCGGATTCGGCGTTGGTTTCAAACACCGAACCGCGGATCGTGGTTCCTTCGATCAGGCCGCTGGTGATTTCGCCCAGCGCCGGGGATATCTCGGAGAGGTCGCCGACTTTGATGTTGCCCGCGACGATCGTCCCCGGGAAGATCGCGCCGACGTTGCCGGCGGCGTCGACCGTGATGAAGCTGGGGGTCAGCGCGTCGCTCATGCCGCTTCGCCGATCTCGGCGGCGGTACGGGTGCCGATAGTCACCCGGGCCTGTTCGGAGCCGGCCGGGAGTTTGGCCAACGGCACCGCGGCGCGGATGCGGATCGCGTCGCAGCGCTCGTCGAGGCTCGCGGTGATCGGCAGCAGCATCTCTTCGGGCTGCCATTCGATCCCGCCGCCGCCGGGGGAGCTGTAGCCGCGCTGCCAGTAGATCGCCTGGTTGTTGATCTGCAGCCGCACCCGGGCGGTGCCGGGGCAGGTGAGGGTCGCCGCGGTGGTGTAGGTGTCCGGCGCCTGGACGTTGTTCATGGCGGCGCTCACGGCAGCACCCTGGCGATGAAGTAGTTACGCATCCGGGTTTTGGTGGTGCCGACCGAGGCGCCGGTGCGGTAGATGCCGATCTTGTCGTAGAGCGGCGCGACGCCCTCGGTGTTCTGGCCGCGCTTGACCGTGCCCCCGCCGATCAGCTTCTGCAGGACCTTGTCCCGCCACACTTCGATTTCACCGTCGGTGGTGCCAACCTTGAGGCGGATCAGCAGGTCGACCCAGGCTTTGCCTTCTTCGCCGACTTCGCCTTCCCAGTATTCCTTGGTGCCGTCGCCCGAGCCGAGCCACGCCCAGACCTTGCCGCCGGATTTGAAGTACTGCAGGCACAGCGGCGGCGAGCCCCCGCTCTGGTCGTGCAACTGGAAGAACATCTGCCAGTGCCCCGGGGTGTTGTCGCCTTCTTCGCGCTTGACGCCGAAGCCGAAGAAGAGGTGGTCGCCGTGGCGGAAGGTCTTTCCGGAGACGAGCTCGGAGCGGTGGCCGGCGGCGATTTCGGGGTCGCCTTCGCGCACTTCGAACTGCAGCACCAGGGCGCCTTTGCCGACGACTTCCTCAACGACTTTGATCCGTTCGGCCGGCGCCTGTTCTTCGACGAACTGTTTGACGTTGTTGGTGCTGCCGTCGCCGACGAAGATCGTGGCGAGGGTGGGAGCCGCCGGCGCCGAGCTCCAGCTCGCGAGATCGCTCACATCGACCCCAGGAAGAACGGCTGCACCGTGTCGAAGCGCAGCAGGAAGATCGTCGCCGATTCTTCGCCCAGGACGGTGGGATCCACGCCGAGCTCGAACTTGTCCACGGCGACCGGGACGACCATCGCCGACTTCGGCGGCACGACGAAGGCGCGGCTGTTCGGCGCGGCCCGCTCGCCGGAGAGGCCGACGTAGATGCTCAGTTCGACGGGGTTGACGATCCCGATCGACAGCGCCGCGGGCGGGTGCTCGCTGCGGCGGATGTACTTCTTGGCGGCGCCTTCGAAGGTGATCGCGTGCAGCTGCGCTGGCGCGTTGCCGCGGCACTGCTCGGCTCGCATGTCGGCGAGCAGCTGCTCGATGCGGGCGAGCTTGGCTGCGGTCGGGTCGTCGGGGTGTTGGGGCAGGCGATCGTTCATGCCGCGGCTCCCGCGATTGCGCCCGCGCGGACGGCGCGGAGCGGGGTGGCGACGGGCTGCGCTACCCCCACTGCCCGGGCCAGGCCGAAGTAGATGAGGAAGGCCCCGCCGACGACCAGGGCGATGGTCAGGAGGATCGGCGCGGCCTTCTCGCCGAGGAGACCTCCGATGTATTCGACCACCTGGGCGCCGACCGTGGACGCAGCTTGGCCCCCCACCCCAAGGATGTCCTGCTTGAGGCCCTGACCCGACCCGATCCCTAGGGCTTCGAGGGGATCACCGAATACGAACTGCTTGGCGAATCCGATCGGACCACCGCCATAGTCGGTCTTTCCGCCACCAGCCTTCAGGTGAGCCAGAAATCGCGCCATTTCCTTACCGCGGACGGTTTCCTTGCCCTCGGTGTATTCGCTGTGGGAGAGGGGAACGCCGTTGGCGTCGGCAAAGCCAATCTCGATTCCGGTGGAGCTACCCGGGATCAGCGATCCGATCCTCTGGCCGGCCCCCACCACCTGTCCAACCCGCACGCTTGGGCGCACCCCCTCGTAGACGAAGACGTACTGACCCCGACGCGAGCCATCGAGCAGCTGGTAGAGGATGCCGCGACCGCCTGGCCAACCCGGGGCACCGAGGCTGGTGATCCTCGCGTTACCGATCGCGTAGATCGGACCAGTGCCGCCGAAGTCCTGACCCTGATCAATGCGCCCCGTAGTAGCACCGGATGCGAATGGGTAGACGTAGCTAGTCACGCGGCCGCTCCCTCGAGCCCGGTCTTACCGCCGCCGGCGCCGACCGCGCGCATACCGCCGAACGCCATCAGGGCGACGCCACCGAGGATCAGGACGCCGTTCACCAGGAAGACGAGGAATCCCGAGGGTCCGCCGCTGCCTTCTTCGCCGGCCGCCGGCCGCCGGAAGGCGCTCTTGGGAGTGCTGGCGCCCGAGCCCGGCGCGGAGCCGAATCCGGCGAGCGCCTGCCGCGCCGCTCCCAGGTGGGCGTGCCAGGTGGTCGCGCCGTCGCGGCCGGCCTGTTCGGACTCCCAGCGGCCCCAGGCCGACCAGAAGCTCTTGCCGTCGGCGAGCCACTGCTTGTAGGCGGCTTTGGTCGCGGCGAGCGGGTCCAGGCGCTCGCCGCGGGTCCCGAAGGCCGAGGACTCAGCCCACATCCCGATGTGTTCGTTGCCGGGGACCTCTGACTTGGGGTTGCCGCCGCTCTCGGCGCGCACAACGCCGATCCCTTCGGCCAGGACCCGCGGGTCCGCGGGGAAGCCCGCGCGGAGCATGTACCAGGCGATTTGGACGTCGCTGAGGACGCTCACTTGGCCGCCCGTCCAGCGACCGCCAGCACCGTGCCGGGGCTGGTCAGGGCCTTGCCGATCAGGTAGGGCAGCGCCAGCAGCAGCAGCCCCAGCAGGATCAGTTTGGTCAGGTAGTCGACGGTCGAGGCGGCCGGCCACCCGGGCAGGGGGAAGTGCGATGCGGGCATGGCCCGACCGACCGCTACCGGCCGGTCGGTGTCCATGCTCGGCTCAGCCCACCACGGCGCGAGGTCGTGGGGGCTGAACTGAGGCCCGGGCAGCCGGTCCATCCGCCTACTCGCCTCCTTCGACCCGGTTGACGAGGCGGAAAAGCGCCTCCCAGGTCCACGGCCCGACGGCGTCGGGGGTCGTGGCGCTGATGATCGCCGGGTCCTCCTGCACGCCGTAGTCGGCGCGGAAGCGCTCGACCGCGGTGCGCTCGGCGGCGCCGAATACCGCGAGGGCGTTCTCGCCGCGGGAGACCGAGGTTTCGTAGCCGAGCCGGCCGAGGCAGGCGCAGAGCTCCAAGACCTCGTCGCCGGCGGAGCCGGAGATCAGGAGACGGCGGTCATGCGCGAGCGCCGGCGGCCGCGAGACCTCCCAGGGCTGGGGACCCGCGTAGCCCTTGACCGGCCACTCCTCGGGCATTTCCTCGGCGGCCGCGGATGGTGCCTGCGGAGTGATCTCGGCCGGCATCTGGACCGGCGGCTGCACCGGCGGCGTCGCCGTCACCGTCTGCTGTGCGGGGGCGGCCGGCTGGGTCGCCTGGTTGAAAATCTGTGCTTCCTCACTCATCTACTTGCCTTTCTTCTTGGGCGCCTTTGGCGCCGGCGGTCTGGGGTTGGGTCTCGGCTGTGGCTTGGGAGGCTGAGGCTTTGAATGGGGCTTGCCGGAGCCCGGCTTGCCCTTCGTCGGCTTGGGAGGCTGCGCCTTGGAATGGGGCTTGCCGGACCCCGGCTTGCCTTTGACCGGCCGCGGCGGCTTCGCGAGCTTTTTGCGGATAGCGGTGATGTTCTTGCCCTGCTTGCCGAGCGCCGCGAGCGTCCGGGCCTGGGCTTCGCCGATTTCGTCGAGGTTGGTTTCCACCTGGACGCCGAGCCGGTCGTTGCTGCCGATCACTTCGCCGAGGCCGCCGCTGACTTCACCGAGCCCGCTGCTGACTTCGCCCAGGGCGCTGCCGATCTGTTCGCTCTGGGCGCCGATGAAGGCGCTGGGGTCGGTCCCGCCGCCACCGCTGACCGGGTAGGAAGGGGAGCCGGCGCCGGCGCTTTCGGCGGTGCTGGGGCTCTGTCCTTCTGCGGGGGCCGCCGAGCGGCGCTGCAGCAGGTAGATCAGCGCGAGGACCGCGGCGGCGCCGAGGACCATCGCGTAGCGCTTCTGTTTGGGCGTCAGCTTCTTCAGCGGGCCCTTGCCGGTGGCGGGTGCCTCAGCCATCTAGATCATCACTCCCGGGGAGACCCTGCGCAGGCCGCGGCTCGCGTTCTTGCCCTCCGTGCGCCGCGCGTTGCCGGCGAAGCGGACGCCGGCGCGGATCGAGTCCTCGTCGTTGGCGTTGGCGGGTGCGGTGAACCGCTGCGGGCTCGGCATCTCGGTGCCGAAGTAGCGCTGGCGGCCGCGGCCGGCGAGGCGCAGCGCCGTCGCCCCGTCTAGCAGCGAGGTGCGCAGCTGCCCGACGACCGCCCCGACGACGTCCTGCGGGAGCTCGCCGAGCTGGGCGAAGGCGCCGAGGTTCGGCCCCGGAGGGGGCGGCGGCAGCATCGCCTGGGCCTGCCGGGCAGAGGCCGGCCGGCGGGCGAGGCTGCCGCGCGAGGGATGGCGGTGCTGGAGCGGGGGCATCGATTCCTACCCGCGGCCCTGGAAAGTCTTCGTGACGTTGACCCAGGCCGAGCCGAGCGCTCCGACATCACGGGAAAAGCCCGTGAAGTGAACGAGCACCAGGTAGGCCAGGACGAGCAGCACGGTCATGCCGACGAGCTCTTTGGTGATGGTCTTCAAGGTGTCACCTCCTCTTGTGAGTGACGCGGGGGCGGGGGGTGGGGGAGATGCCGATCTCGGCCGGCTTCACCCCAAGCGGCTGGAGCTTGGTGGGGTGCTTGACGGCGATCGCGGCCGCTTCGGTCGGGTTGGCGATCGCCTTGGCGTAGTTCAGCTGCGTCATCTGGGGGCCGAAGAAGTCAACGGGCGCGACGATCCGCCGCAGGAAGCCGGTCACGGCGACCAGGAGACCGAGCAGCGGTGGTTCCTTGCCGGCGTGGCGCTCGGCCGAGGTCAGCAGCAGGTAGACCGCCGCGAGGCCGACGGTGGCGCCGAGGGCGCTCATCGCGATCCGCGAGACCGAGGCGCCGGCGGCGGGGATCCCGGTTTCGGTGTAGGCGCGGCGGCCGCGGCTGCGGATCCGGTCTTCGACCCGCGTGGAGCGGCGGGCACTGGTGCGGGAGCTCTGGCTGCGCTTCGTCGAGCTCGCGGTCTTACCGCCCCCGGCCTTGGGCCGCGGTTTGGCTTTCGCTTTCGGCTTCTGCTTGACCGGCGGGCGGTGGCGCTGTCGGCCCTCGTGGCTGGGGCTGCGGGCGCCTTTGCCGTGGCCGCGCTCGCGGGCGAAGCGCTCGGCGCCGCCGGCGGGCAGGTCCTCGAGCTCGGGGAAGCGGACCTCGATCGTGCCGATCGCGTCGCCCAGGGCCTCGCGCTCCTCCTCGTTGGAGGCGTTCGCCCGGCGGCGCATGAAGCTCTCGCGCAGGCGCGCGGCCGAGACGACGCCGCCCACGTTCTCCGCCTGGTCGACGACGGTCATGCGGGCAGAATCCGATTCACCAGCGTCCTGCCGCTGGAGTCGCGGTTGACCGTGCGCATGACGACCCAGAAGCCGACCAGCGCGAGGAGTATCCCGACCGCCATCAGGCCGTCTGCCCCTTGAACTTCGCGCGCCACCAGGTCTTGACGCCCTCGGGGCCGTTCTTCATGTAGTTGATGAAGATCGCGATGAACCCGATCCCGATCAGCAGCTGGGCGAGCGCTTCCACGCGACCCCCTAGCCGAAGGCCGCGCGGGCGCTCGCGCTCTTGCCGAAGGCGCCGGCTCGAGCCCGCACCGAGGCGTGGGCGAAGAAGACGACGCCGAGGATCACCAGCAGCAGCCAGGGCGCCGGGCTTCCTTTGAAGTTGAAGACGTCGCGCCAGTCGTCGAGGTGACGCAGGCTGACCCCTTCGGGCGTCGCGATCACGCCGCCCGCCGGCCCGGCCAGCCCGGCCGGGGTGGTGACGATCCGGCTGTTCTCGTTGACGATCGCCCCCGAGTAGGAGCCCGGCCCCGAGCCCGCTACCAGCGGGTGGTCGGGGTGGATGCCGATCAGGTTGCCCCACTCCATTTCGCCGCCGCCGCGGACGTCGGCCTCTGAGAGGACGCCGCCGCCGCGACCCGTTGCTCTGCCGGTCGCCATCTCAGCGCCCTGCGAACAGGGCCTCCTCCACGAAGTGGACGTGAGCGTTGGCGTTGATCGTCGTCCCCGCGGGGATCCCGAACACCGTCTGCAGCTCCGTCACCCCCTTCGGGAAGACCAGGTCGCGGCTCGGGTTGTCGGACTCGAAGTCGAAGACCGAGTAGCCGGCTTTGGGCAGGATGCGGCCGTTGTAGTCCTTGACGTTCTTGTCGAGGAGCGTGGTCGGCGGGTTGTGGACCCTCGGCTTGCGGTTGCCTCCGTACTCGAAGCGGATCTCGGAGAGCGCCGTGGGGTCGATCACCGCGGCGCCGCCGTTGTCGAGGTAGGAGTAGTAGGCCAGGAGCTCGCCGCTGGTGCGGATGAACGGCGCTTTGACGTCGCCGGTGTTGGCGAAAGGCAGATCCGAGCCGACGAACCCGTGCAGCCACTGCAGGTCGGGGATCAGCACTTTGCGCCCGCCCTGGACGTCGGCGTAGGGGACGTCGAAGAACGTGGTCGTGCTCTTGACCGTCCCGGTCAGCGTCGCCGTCGAGCCGCCGGTGAGGGTGAACAGTTCGGCGGTCGCCGCCGGCGTGAAGCGCCAGCCCAGGTAGATCTGGTCGGACTGTGCGAACAGGGCGCCGGTCAGGGTGTACCAGTCGTGGATGATCGGCACCTCGTAGATCAGCTGGATCGGGTAGGTGCCGTTGGCGATCACCCCGGCCTGGGGGTCGCCGAAGACGCCGTCGGTCTGGGTGGCCGTGGTCATGGGGTCGCGCGGGTTGCGGTAGATCCGCTGGTTGCGCGCCCGCAGGTCCATGCCCTCGGCCGAGAGCAGGGAGGTCTGCCCGTTGGCCGACAGCGAGAAGCGCTTCATCGTGTTCCACGGCCACTGGTAGGTGGCCGTGCAGGTGCCGCCGCCGGCGACGACGAGCGAGCCTTCGAAGATGATCTTGATGCTCGCCAGGACGCCGACGTTGGAGAGCCGCACGTCGAATGGCGCACCGCCGAGGCCGGGGAAGGCCACCTGACCCTGGGGCACGTCGTTTCGCTCCGTCTGCGCGAAGAACAGATCGGAGTTCATTTCGAAGGTGCCCTCGGGCGGGAGGTTGTGCATGAAGGCGGCGCCGTCCATGCCGGTCGCGCCGCCGGAGATCGGGCCGAGGCCGCGATCGATCAGGCCGGCGACGGCCTCGCTGTCGGCCAGGTCGATGCCGCGGGCGCGGAACGCCTCACGGAGCTCGCCGGTGAAGCGGAAGCTCTGGGGCATCCGCTTGACGGGGTTGTCGAGGAGCTCGGCGCGCATCAGACCGCCCCCGCCACGCTCTGCAGGCCGGCGATGTTCGACTTCGCCGCCACGAACTTGAACAGGAGGATGAAGAGGAGGGCGATCAGCCCCGTCTTCATGAACTGGGTGGCGGTGACGCCTGCGAGCTTCAAAACGTGGTCCTTTCCGAGCCGACGGGGGGAAGTTGGGTGCCCGGGGCGCCTGCTTTCGCTGTGTCGCGGTTCGCGGCGCCCCGGGAGGAGAGGGCAAGCCTGGGGGCGGCGCGGCCGTATCGGAAGATGGGGAGGCGGGGGGAGGCCCCGGACCAGGGGAGGGGTGGGTAGGGGTCTCCCCGGGTTCCCAGGACCACCCGGGCACAGCAGGATGCCCCGGCAATGCCAGGGCTCAGCAACGACCCCGAGAAGCGCCAGCGCCAGCTTGAAGCCCTGGCAGCCGGGCGCCGCAAGCAGGCCGAGCAACTGCTGAGCCCTGGCAAAGCCGCCCCCGAGCCCGGGCACGTGCCCGGGCACAGCGGGGCCGAGCCAGGGCATGTGCCCGGGCAGGGACCCACCGTTCTCGATTACGGCGATGCGCCTGAGCCGCCCGCCCCGACCCCGACGCGAGAGGAAGCCGATGAACGACCCGAGCCAACCGGACCAGCCGACGACGGAGGCGGGAACCCCGAGCCCGCGCGAGGCGGCGGCGATCAACGCCGGGGAGGAGCCGGTGGCGGCTTCTGGGACGGCGTCCGCGACGCCCTCGCCGCTGGGTAGCCCGTTCATCGCCGAGCCCGGGCCTGCCTTCGACGCCGAGCAGGCGCCGCCAGGCCCCGAGCCTCAGCCTCAAGCTGACATTCATGCTTTGCCTACGCCCGAGATCGCCTGGGAGGAGGGCACCGTGCAGGACCTGCTGGACGTGCAGGGGCAGCTGCTCCACGGCGCGATCGGCGTCGCCGACCAGGACTGGCTGCACACGCAGGCTGACCTCAAAGCGATCGGCGGTCCGCTGACGCGGATCTTGAACCGCTACCCGGCGACGGCCGCGGCCGCGGCGATGGGCGACCCGGTAGCCCTCGCCCTGGGGCTTGGGGCCTACGGGGTGCGCAGCACCCGGGAACGGGCCGAAGTGCTTCGAGCGCAAGCCGAGGAAGAGGTGCCGATCACCGGGGTCAAGGCCCCGCCCGGCGCAGGACCGCCGGAGCCCGGACCCCACGGGGAACCGGGCGGCGTCGAGTGGCAGATCAGCTAAGCGAAAGGACACGATGAACTCACTGGAGAAGCTGGACCAGGCGCTCGCGGGCGCCGAGGGAGTGCAGCCGGAGGACGAGCAGACGGCGCGGATGCTGCAGATGCTCGGGATGGCCAAGCCGATGCTCTCGGCGCTGATCCCCGACACGCCGGAGGAGCTCGACGCGCAGCTGCTCGGGATCGTCAGGTGGCTGCTGAGCCTCTACAGCGACACCGACGACCCAGCCATCACCGACTGCCTTTCGGGCGCCCTTGCCGAGCTCGAAATCCTCCACGAGTACAAGGTCGAGGGCGTCGCGTGAAGCCCGGGGGAGAGGCACCCGGCGAGTTCACCCTGGCCTACCTGGCGGTCGCGGTCGCGGGGATCCTGATCCTCGCCGGCGAACGCCGCGCGGCGAAGAGGATCCGCCGGGCCGAGGAGCGGGCCGAGCGGATCCGCGATCGCCAAGGCCAGAGGGTGGAGGCGGTACTGGAGCACCTGGCCGAGGTCGAGCGCGAGCGCGACGAGCTCCACTTCGAGCTCGACGGCGACGTCCTCGACGCGGGTAAGACCGCGCTCGAGGAAGACCCGGGGAAGAGCTTCATCGCCCTGGAACCCGAGACCATCGACCCGGAGAGCCGGGCGCCGAAGCAGGAGGGCTGAATGTCGCCGACGCACCCTGCCAGAATGGGATGGCCGCTCAGCCGGATCAACACCCTCCGCAAATTGCCGGCCAGTCGGCAGCCCGGGACCGCACCCCGGATTAGGGAGTCCCAGGTGGAGGGTGCCGAGTGAGCGGCGGCGGCATCCTCTACCACCAGCGGGTGCTGGTGCTGGGCGAAACGCGCTCGGGTAAGTCCGAGCTGTTGAACCACCTGTTCTCCACCCTTCGGTGTCAGCGCATCCTGCTCGACACCAAGGGTGGGGAGTGGGGGATCCCCGGGGTCGAGCCCGTGCATTCGGTGGAGGCGATCGACTGGACCGCGCCGATCATCCACCTCGTCACGCAGACCGACGACCCGATGGAGATGGAGCCGGTCTTCGCGATCGCGCGGGAACGCAAACGGCCGATCTCAATCTGCGCCCACGAGATGGGGGACCTGTGCAACTTCAGCGCGCAGCGGACCCCGCCGAACATCTCCGCCTACATCTCCAAGGGCGGGGCCTGGGGGTGTGGGTTCATGGGCGGATCCCAGCGGCCGGTGGAAATGCCGGTGCGCGGCAAGACCGAGGTCCAGCACGTCTTTGTCGTCGTGCCCCCGCAGGGCGACGACGAGCTCCTGGCGATCGCCAGGATCGGGATCGGGGTCTCCAAGGGCCAGCTGCAGGAGATGCTGCAGCAGGCCCAGGCCGAGCACGGACCCCACTCCTTCATCTGGTTTCGCAAGGGCTACTCGGAGCCGATCATCTGCAAGCCGCTTCCCGAGCACCTGCGCCGGAAGAACATCGTTGAGCGAAAGACGCCAGCCTAGAGGTCGGCAGTGGGAGCACCAGTCAGGAAAGGGACGTGGGGTCGGTGCCGGGGCTAGGCGAACGGGGCACCCGGCTGCGCATCCTCGCCCAGCAGCTGGCGGAGCCGCCGGAGATCGTCACCTACTACCACGTACCGCCGCGGCACGTCCGGCAAGGCCCCGGCTGGTACATGGGGAATAGCTACCAGGAGCTGCACTACATCGGTTACTCGGCGGCGGCCGCCGAGGTGAACCTGCTGCAGCAGCTCGGCGAACAGGAGAAGGAAGCGGCGAAGCGATGAACCCGGGGGCGGCCGAAAAATCGATGGTCCTGCGGGTGCTCCTGTGGCTGATGGTGATCCCGCTGCTCGCTTACTGGCGGGGACGCGAAGCGGCCTATCGCCGGGTGAACGACTACAACCGGGGCGTCCTCGACGCCTGGGGAGGGAGACGACGTGGGCTCAATTCCAAGGGCTGATCCAGCGGCAACCCCGCGGATCGGCTACAGCGGCAGCGTCACCCGCGGCAAGGCGATCTTCTCGATCACGGGGGGCGACCCGCAGTGGAAGGTTGAGATCGTGCCGCTGGAGGGGGCGACGACGGTGGGGCGGCCGCTGACCGGCGGCGGCGAAGCGCCGCGGGCGACGTTCGAGGTCCGGGCCGAATTCCGCGGCCGCGGCCTGGAGGCGTTCGAGCCGGTGCCCGGCGGGGTGCAGCGGGTCGAGCAGTGGAACACCGCGGACCAGGAGCTCGCGAAGGCGATCGCTATGGCGGCGATCGACGAGCTACGCGCCGGCCGGGAGCCGGTGTTGGTGCAGCTGGCGGCGCGGTTTCAGGGACGGCCATAACACGGGAGGTATTCCCAACACCCGGGCCCGGTCCACCCGTAGAGGCCAACAAGGCGCACAAGGCCAAGTTTGCTGACGACCTTCACTTCGGCGCCCACCTGGTGGCCTTCGTAAGCGACCTGACAGTGGACGACCCTGCCCTTGATCGCGGGAATGTGCTCGGGGCAGATCGCGCCGTCCTGGGACGAGAAAGAGGAGAGGCCCAGGCGATCGTCGATGTACTGGGCAACGTTATTCCCGCTCAGGACACGGGTGGTGGCCCCGGAGGACCCTTGCGAGTCTTGGAGGTGAAAACCCGCGGCTACGCCTAATGCCCCCGCGAGCACCGCGACTACCCCGAATTGGAAGAGCCTCCACATACTGCGGGCGATCCTAAACGCCCCTGGCGCGATTCCGTCCGCCGGTCACACAAAGATGCCGCCCGATGGCTGGTGCATCAGCCCCCGAGCGGCTAACTAATAGTAAGAGCCCTACCGGCGCCGATTGGCGACCGCAGAGCCTGGAGGAAGTCGCGGAGGCCCTACAGGCGATCAAGCCCCGGACGCTCCGGCGAGACTGCTTGGAGAGCAGGGACCGCGCGTACCGATGGTGTGTCCGGAAGGCGTTCGCCGAAGGCACTCGTTTTCGGGCCACGCTGACCCAGGCCGCCGCCGGCTTGGGGTACCCGGTGACTGGCGACAAAGCGCGCGACTTCAGCAGCTTCGCCAAGAGCGTCCGGCGCTGCCTCGACGACCTGCAAGAGGCGGGCCTGCTTCAATGGGGCGGAATAACTTGGCCGAACGGTCAATGGCGCTGTATCGAGGTGTGCATGCCCGAGACGCTCCCAGAATCCCCCACGAGTTCACATAACCACCATTATCGTGCGTTGGGTCTGGAGGGCGACCTGGCCAAACCGCCCCTTAGGGCGCCAGCGCGGCGTTGATTCCCGCGGTCACCGCCCCCGCCGTGACCGCGACGGAAGTGCCTTCTAGGGCCGATTCCGCGTTTTCGTAGTACTCGGTCGCGTATTCGAGTCCGGAACCCGCGGCGGAGAATTCGACTTTGTAGGAATCGCCGCTCGGCAGGCCGATCACGTCGTAAGCGCCACTGCCGTCGGTCCGGGCGCAGGATTCGAGGTCGGTGCCGATCACGAACCCGCAGACCCTGATGCCCTGCAGCGGCGCGGCGGTCGCTTCGTCGGTGACGGTGCCGGTGATCTGGCCGCCGACGGCGAGCGCGGCGTCGATGCCGCTGGTGGTCTGGTTGCGCTTGACGGTGACTTTCTGGGCGAGTTCGAAGGTCGGTTTGTTGTCGTAGTACTCGGTGACGTAATTGAGACCGCCCGCGATCGCGTCGAACCCGACCTTGTAGGTCCCGGCCGCGAGGCCGGAGATCGCGTAGCGGCCGCGGCTCCCGGTGCTCGCGCAGGAGCTGGAGCCGCCGAACGGCGTCGCGCAGACGACGACCCGGCTGATCGGCTTCGAGCTGCCCTCCGCCGTCACCTTCCCCTTGATGGCTCCGGCCGCAGCCAAGGCCGGCGTCAACAGTAGGCAGAGTCCAACGGCGACCACCGCCGGGATCAAGCTGCGTGCCTTCATGCGCTTCTCCTTCCGGGGAACTTCGACTGGTAGAACAGCCCATTATGCAGGGACTTCGCCTCCGCTTATAGAGCGGATATCTGATCCTTCTGGTGGGCGACGCCGCGAATCAGCGGCCGCACGATCGGCGGCGCCTTCGGCAGCTGATCGTGCTCGAGTTCGTCCACCTCGAAGCCGGCGGCCCCCAGCCCAGCAAGGGTGTCGCGGTTGCAGTGGCAGCCGTCGCCGAGGAAGCGCCATGGCCTCTCCAGGCGGTCCTGCCACTTGGCGAGGTCGGCGTGCCCGGCGCGGACGTGCTCCAGGAAGAGCAACCGGCCGCCGGGGGCGAGGACGCGGGAGATCTCCCGCAGCGCCGCCGGCTGGTCGGGGACCGTGCAGAGGACCAGCGTGACGACGACGGTGTCGAAGCTGTCTGCTTCGAAGGGAAGGTGTTCGGCACCCACTTCCAGCATTTCCGCCCCGGGGCAGATCTCGTCGACCCGCTTGCGAAGCTGCTTGGCCATGTGCGGGTCGGGCTCGGTCAGGACCAGGCTGTCGATGCCCTCCCGCGGATAGAGCTCGAGGTTGAGTCCGGTGCCCGAGCCCAGCTCCAGCACCCTCCCCCGCGCCTGCTTCAGGAGCTCGGCACGCATCTGGCGCAGCCCGGCCTCTTCGGTCGCCTCGAAGGCCCGGTCATAGAGGGCCGAGAAAGCTCGGCCCCAGGTGGCGTCGTAGATCCGTCCCATATTCAGCGCTCGCTGAATCTACGTCCCTATAGCGGCCAAGGTTCAGCGTCCGCTGAATTTAGGCCGCGTCGTGCTCGCGGGCGACCTCGTCGTCGAGCGCCTCCGCGTCGGCTTTGCTCGCCGCTGCCCGCTCCTCGTAGGCGCGGCGGGCGCCGTGGTCGACCTCGATCATCAGCTTGTCGACCTTCATCGCCCGGCCCAGTCCCTCGCGCCAGCTCCGCGGCAGCGGCGAGAGGATCTTGTAGAGGACGCCGTTGGCGCGCGGGACGAAGACGTCGAAGCGCGGCACTTCCATCGCCTCGACGATCTCGTTGGCGACGTCGGCAGCCTCGACCGCTTTCACCCACTTCTGGCCGACGCCGCTGGTCAGCTCGGTGTTGACAACCGTCGGCATCACGCAGAGGACCTCGACCCCGCTCCCCCGCAGCTCGGTCCGCACCGCCTCGCTGATCCCGACGACGGCGTGCTTGGTCCCCGAGTAGGTGGCGATCCCCGGCACGCCCGATTTGCCCGCCTGGGAGGCGATGTTGACGATGTAGCCGCTGCGGCGCGGCCGCAGGCGCTTGATCGCCAGTTGGGTGCCGGTGATGACGCCGTGGAGGTTGATGTCGATCTGGCGACGGATCGACTCCTCGCTCTCGTCCTCGAACGGGGTCACCGGCATGATCCCGGCGTTGTTGATCACCGCGTCGATCGGGCCGAGCTGCCGTTCGGCCTCGTCGAGGAAGTGGGCGAAGGATGAGCGATCGGTGACGTCGAGCGAGAGCGCCACGGTGCCCCCACCGAGCTCGGCCGCCGACTTCTCGGCCAGCTCGAGGTCGAGGTCGCCGATGGCGACGCGGCACCCCTTCGCGACCAGTGCTTTCGCCGTGGCCTTGCCGATCCCACGGGCGCCGCCCGTGATCGCCACCACCTTGCCGCTGAGTGACCGCCGCTGTTTCGCCATCTGCTGCTCCTCCTCGGTGCTGGCGACCTCCCTAGGCCGCCGGTTTGTAGACGGTGACCACGGCGGCGCCGCCGAGGCCGATGTTGTGCTGCAGGGCGGTCTTCGCGCCCTCCACCTGGCGCTTGTCCGCTTCGCCCCGGAGCTGCCAGGTCAGCTCCGAGCACTGCGCCAGCCCGGTTGCCCCCAGCGGGTGACCCTTCGAGATCAGTCCGCCGGAGGGGTTGACGACGACCTTGCCGCCGTAGGTGGTCGCTTCTTCGGCGACCAGCTTGTGCGCCTCGCCCTCGGCTGCGAAGCCCAGCGCTTCATAAGTGATCAGCTCGTTGGCGCTGAAGCAGTCGTGGAGCTCGCAGACGTCGACTTCCTCGGCGCCGACGCCGGCTTCCTCGTAGGCGATCTTGGCCGCCGTGCGGGACATGTCGGAGCCGACGATCGTCATGCAGTCGGCGGCCTCGTCGAAGGTCGAGCTGAGGTCGGTGACCATCGCCTGGCCGGCGATCTCGATCGCCTGCTCCCAGAGGCCGTGCGCGTCGACGTAGCGCTCGGAGGCGACGATCGCGCAGGCCGAGCCGTCGGAGGTCGGCGAGCACTGCAGCTTGGTCAGCGGGTCGTGGATCATCTTCGCCGCCTTGATGTCCTCCAGCGTGTACTCGTCCTGGAACTGGGCGTAGGGGTTGTTGACCGAGTGCTTGTGGTTCTTCCAGCCGATCCAGGCGAAGTGGTCGGGTTCGGAGCCGTACTTCTGCATGTGGTCGCGACCCGCGTTGCCGAACATCTGCGGCGCCGGCGGCGAGGCCTCTGGCTCGCGGATCTCGAACATCCGCATCGCGTGCTTGTCGAGGGCGTTGGTGCGGTCGGTGTACTTGACCCCGAGGCTGCCCGGCTCCATCTTCTCGAAGCCCAGCGCCAGGGCGCACTCGGCGATTCCGCCCTTGACCGCCTGGCGGGCCAGGAACAGCGCCGAGGAGCCGGTCGAGCAGTTGTTGTTGACGTTGACGACGGGAATCCCGGTGAGGCCGAGCTGGTAAAGCGCCCGCTGGCCGTAGGTGGAGTCGCCGTAGCAGTAGCCGGCGAAGGCCTGCTCGACGTCCTCGTACGGGATGCCGGCGTCCGCGAGCGCCTTCTCCCCCGCCTCCTTGGCCCAGTCCGGGTAGTCGCCCTCCTTGGTGCCGGGCTTCTCGAACTTGGTCATCCCGACCCCGATCACGAACGTACGGTTGCTCAACTGCCTGCTCCTCCCATGTTTGGCTGACTGGCCAAATCTAGCGCGCCGCGCGGATTTGGCCATAGCCGCCAAGCGAGGAAGGCGATCACGATGCCGATCGCCGTGCCCGAGGCGCGCTGTCCCGCCGCCTTGAACGCGGCCTCACCGAGGGTCGAGCTCATCAGCACCACGTAGGTGGTGATCGCCGCGGTGAACAGCGCGTACTGGACGGTGAGGAGGCCGAAGCTGAGCGCCGCGGCGGCGGTGAGGACGGCGCCGACGACGAGGTCCTCGCCACCGAATGCCTCGGCGACGGCGGTGGCGAGGACCAGCCCGATCGCCGTCCCGATCGCGCGCAGGACGAGCCGGTGGTCGGTCTCCCCCCTCTCGGGCCGCATCACGAAGAGGATCGTCAGCGGGATCCAGAAGCCGTGCTCACGCATGCCGAGGAGCCGGTAGACGGCGACGCCGGCGGCGAGGCAGGCGCCGAAGCGGATCGCGTGGCGGGCGCTGTGGGAGCGGAGGTTGAGGTTGGCGCGCAGGGCCGCCATCGCGGCGCTCCCGTTCCAGGCCTTTTCCGGCTCGTCGGCGGCGCGGTCGGTGGCGACCCAGACCAGCAGCGACCAGGCGACCTGGGTGAGGCCGCCGAGAGTCCCGTAGAGGAGCGCCGGGGCGGCATCGCCGGCCGGCAGGAAGAGCCCCTGGGCGATCAGCGTGGCGAGGGCGACGGTGAGGCCGACGATCGCCAACCGCAGGGAGACCGCGAAGCAGTAGCCGGCCGCAAGTCCAACCAGGCCGAGGCCGAGCACGGCGAGGACGCCGACCTGGCTGGTGAGGACTCCAAAGGCGGCGAAGAGGCCGATCAGCGGGGCGGCCGCGGTCTGCCAGGCGGCGCGCGGGCGTGCCGGCGCATCCATCCCGGGGAAGCCGTTGACGAGGGCGCCGGTGGCGATCGCCCCCTTGGTCGGGGCGTCGAAGCCGAGCTCGAGAATCAGCGCCAGGCCGATCGGGACCGCGAGCAGGAAGCCGCGCCGCAGCGCCGGGCCGGGGGCGCTGGGGCCGATCGCGAAGAGCGGCGAGGCGCGCAGTTGCCGCGCCGCGCCGGAGGCGTTGAAGAGGCGGCCTTTCGCGTCCCCGGACCCCACGGACGAGGAGGCTATCCTGAGGGGTCGTGGTCCACGCCGCCATCAGCTCCGATCCCGCTTCGGGAGTGGGGATCTTCGCCGCGCTCGCGGCCGGCGTCGTTTCCTTCCTCTCCCCCTGCGTGCTGCCGCTGGTGCCGGGCTACCTCTCGGCGGTGACGGGCGTCTCGGCGAGCGAGCTCGAGGACGCGAACTGGCGCCGGGTCCTCGGCCCGAGCCTGATCTTCGTCGCCAGCTTCTCGGCGATCTTCATCCTCCTCGGCCTGACCGCGACCGGGCTCGGCTCCTTCCTCGATGACAACAAACCGTTGCTGACGAAGATCTCCGGCGTCCTCATCATCGCCATGGGCGTCCTCTTCGTCGCCTCCCTCTTCATCACCAGGCTGAACCGCGAGTGGCGGGTCGACGCCTTGATGGAGCGGGCCGGCAAGGGCGGGCCGATCGTCGCCGGCGCCGCTTTCGCGATTGCCTGGAGCCCCTGCATCGGACCCACCCTGGGGGCGATCCTCTCGGCCGCCGGCGCCACCGGCTCCGCCGGCCACGGCGCCTTCCTGCTCGCCGTCTACTCGGCCGGCCTCGCGATCCCCTTCCTCCTCACCGCCCTCGCCTTCTCCCGCATGACCACTGCCTTCGCCGTGGTCAAGCGTCACTACCGGCTGATCGTCGCCGCCGGGGGCGTGATCCTGATCGCGATGGGTTTCCTCATCCTCAGCGGCGAAATGAAGCAGCTCAACGTCGAAGCCCAGAACTGGCTGGAACAGTCCGGCGTCGACTTCTTCAACAGCGTCTGAGAGGCCGGATGGCCGGCTAGGGCCTCTCAGTTCTGACTCGGGGCGACGGTTTCCAGCTCCTGGCCCACCGCCTCGACGATCTCGAGGCCGTCGTCCTCGAGGTCGCGGGAACAGACGATGCGGAAGCGGCCGGTGCCGATCTCGCCGTCGGGGACCACCGGCAGGCCGCGAATCGTGTCCCAGCCGAGCCGCTCGACCTCGAACGGGTTCATCCGCACCTCCGCGGCCGGGAAGGGGCAGTTCATGTTGTGCTGGTCGATCGCCTTGGAGATCGCCTCGAGGTTCTTCGCCTCCGGGGAAGCCATCGCCCGCAGTCTAGGAGGGATTGGCGATACCCGCGTGGGGGGCGAAGATCACCAGCGCACGCGGGCTCGATGCGCGGGACGGAACTCCCTCCAGACCGTCAACGCCAGGAGCGCCAGCAGCGCGGCGAGAACGACGAGGTAGGAAATTCTCTCGACCTCGGCAACCGTCGGGGCTCCGGGGACGGTGAGCCGCGGAGCGGTCTTGGCCTCAGCATGCCCGACGACCGGGGAACCGCTGGCCCCTCGGAGGACCGACGGAGCCAATACCAGCAACCGAGCGATGGCTGCCGTCGTGAGCGAGCGCGGAGCGCTGGCGGCAGTAGTCGTTGCGCGGGTGGCCCCGTCGTTTGCGCCCACATCAGGGCGATCGAGGCGGGTTGAGAATCGCCTGCCTTCATCGCGATCAGGAGCACTCACCTCCTGCGTCACTTCCTTGTCAATGCTCGTCGCCGGGTCGACCGAATCCTCCGTAGTGCCGGCCATCTCGTTGACGGAAGGCGGATTGGAGCTGGAGCTGGGAGGTGATGGTGAAGTCGTCGGCGCGGCTTCGGTCTGCAACTTGACCGGGGCCTGAGGGGTAGTCGGAGTCGCGGTCGGTGCCGGCGGCGCGGCGGCAGGAATCGCGCTCGGGAGCGAGGGTGCGGTGGTCGGGGCGGCCTCGACCGCTTCCACGGTCGCGCCGACACCACCCGTCACTTCCCCCACGAGCGTGGCTGGCGCGGAGGGCGCGCTAAAGGCCGAGCTGATCAGGAACGCACCAGCAAGAAAAACAATCTGAACCCATCGCTGCTGTTGGAATTCGACTGATGCAAACACCTTTAGGACCTACCCAATATTTGGACAGATATTACCAAATATTCGTCCAAATGTCAGTGCAGAGTCCCGACGCGGATCGCGACGATCCGGGCCTGGTAGATGGAGACCGAAGCGGTGCCCGAGGGCCGAGTGCATTCGTACTTGATCGTGCCGTCAACCGGGAGCGAAAGCCCGGCTTCGGTCGCGTTCATCCCGTAGAAGGCATCGGCTGGACCCTGCGCCAGGCCGGCGAAGAGATTCGCGACGCCGTAGTGGCCGAGAGTTTCGTCCTGTGGGCTTTCGAGGACGCAGTTGACCCGGGCCCAGTTGGCCATGTCGGAGTTGGCGACCATCACCGACGCCGAGACGGCGTAATCCCCGGCCGGCACCGAGACCGAGATGGTCTTGGAGTTGCTGCCGGCGTTGTTGTCGAGCACGTAATAGGCGTCGCTGGGCCCGCGTTCACCCGGTGATCCGGGCAGGCCGCGCTCGCCCGCCTTTCCGGCTGGAAGCTGGCCAGGAGCAAAGTCGACGCCCTTCAGGGAGCCGTCCTTGACTTTGGCGCTCGTCACCGCGGCCTTCTTCAGTTGCCTGGTGCCGACGCTGTTCTTCGGCAGACTCGTCGCGGCCACCGCCGCGCCTCCGAGCGCGACGAAGAGCGCGATGCAGGCGATTACGTTCGAAAAAGTGAGCTTCCCCTCGAGCTTTTTCACTGGGCCTCCCCTTTGCGCTGGACGTTGCCGGCATCCTACGTTCAGCGAAGGCGAAAGCGCTCGATTTTCAGCTCCGCTTGCCCGACCCGGTGCTCCGGCGTCCAGGCGACCAGCGGCTTGGTGCCTTGGAGGGCGGCGAAGACGCCGAAGGCGCGGTCGCGCGGGGCGCCCGGGGTCGAGGTGGCTGGCCTCCCCTGGCCGTCGAAGAGGCGGATCGAGGGGCCGCTGCCGGTGCCGACGAGGACGATCTTGCCGGCGCTCTGGAGCAGGAAGTTGGGGCGAAGCTGCTGGCGCACCGGGTGATCGAGGGTCGGCTTCGAGAAGCTGGAGTCAAGGCGCCCCGCGGCCGTGTACCGAAGCAGCGGCAGCAGGGTCGATTTACTCCCGGAGCGTGAGCAGCGGCAGCTAACCAGGGTCCGCCCTCCCCCGGCAAGCCCGAGCGCGGTCGCTTCGCCCCGCAGCCAGCCGGGGGCGACGACGCGGCCGCGGTGGCCGAAACCGGGATCCGGCCTGCCGTCGGCGAGCAATTGGACCAGCGCCGGGTGTCCGTGGGAGAAGCCGGCGAGGACGATCTTGCCGTTGCCCCGGACGGCGACACGGCGAGCGGCGGCGTTGGTTTCCCGCGGACCGATCGCCACCGCGGCGAAGCCCCCCTTGCCGAACGAGTCGTCGAGGGAACCGTCGGGCCGCAGCTTGGCCGCGACCATGTACGGCGAGCCGTAGCCGTAGCCGGCGAGGAGGACGCTGCCGTTGGCGAGGGTCGTGAGGGCGTTGAAGCGGAAGCCGGCGACGGTCGCCGTGCCGCCGGCACCGTAGCTGGTGTCAAGCGCGCCGGTGGAGGTGAACCGCGTCAGCTTCGTCCCCTGCCAAAGCACCAGGGCCTCCCCCACTCCGTCGACCGCCAGCCCGTTGATCCCCCGCACCGCTTCGATCGAGAGGCCCGAGGTAACCGGCACGGACTTAAGCGCCGCGATCCCGCCTTCACCGTAAGTCGGGTCGAGCTGCCCGTCGGGCAGGTAACGCGCGATGGCCGCTCCCGAATCGCTGACGCCGACCACGAGGATCTTCCCGCTCCCGTCGATCGCCAACCCGGCCGCTTCCCGGTAGTCCGACCGCGCCGTCCCGCCGCTGACCACTCCCGCTTCCCCAAAAGAGGGATCAAGCGCTAGCGGCGCCCCCGCCGCGAGTGCCAGCGAGCTGGTGGCGGCAACCGCGATCAGAAAGAGCAGGACCGCGAAGGTCTGGCGGCAGATGTTCGGTACGCCGGTCAAATCAGTCTCGCTAACACCCGTACTCGACCACAGATGCGGCTCCGATGCGAAGAGTCGAACGTCTGTTCGCTCCGCCGCCCGGACGGCTAATTTGTCCTTGTGTCGCTCGGAGACTGGCCTCGAACGGTCGCGCACCTTGACATGGACGCCTTCTACGCGTCGGTCGAGCTGCGGCGGCGGCCGGAGCTGCGGGGGAAGCCGGTGGTCGTTTGCGGGTCGGGGCCGCGGGCGGTGGTGACTACGGCCAGCTATGAGGCGCGGAAGCTGGCCGGGATCCACTCGGCGATGCCGGCGGCGGTGGCGCGGCGGCGGCTGCCCGACGCGATCTATCTGACCCCGGACTTCCCCGCCTACCGGGAGGCGTCGGGTCAGGTGATGGACGTCCTGCGCGGCAACGTCGAGGTGGTCGAGGTGGTCGGTCTCGACGAGGCATATCTCGACCTGACCGGGATCTTCTCGCCGAAGGCGACGATGCGGCGGGTCGCCAACGAGATCAAGGTCGAGACCGGCCTCACCTGCTCGGTCGGGATCTCCGAGAGTCGGATGCTGGCGAAGATCACCAGCGAGCTCGGCAAGCCGGCGGGGATGGTCGTGCTCTCTCGCGACCAGGCGCTGGAGCGGTTCGCCGACCACTCCCCCGGCCTCATCCCCGGGATCGGCCCGAAGACGCTCTCGCGCCTGGAAGCGAGGGGGATCAAGACTCTTGCCGACCTGCGCCGCTGCGACCAGGCAGGGCTGGAAGAGGCCTTCGGTCCCCGCTCCGGGGCCTGGCTCCACGCCCGCGGCCGGCTCTGGGACGAGACGCCGGTGACGCCCGAACACGAGACCAAGAGCCAGTCGGCGGAGACGACCTTCGACGTCGACGTCGCCCAGCGCGGCGAGCTGGAGCGCCACCTCGGCGAGCTCTCCCAGGAGCTCTGCCGCCGGCTGCGCAAACGTGAGCTCGAGGGGCGCACGATTGGGATCAAGGTCCGCCTCGACGACTGGACCAACGTCACCCGCTCCCACACCATCGACCACGCGACCAACGACCCCGCCGTCGTCGGCCCGGTCGCCCTCGACCTCCTGCGCGCCTACGACCCGCCGCGGCCGGTCCGCCTCCTCGGCGTCCGCGTCGCCGGCTTCGAGGCCGGCGCGGCGGCCGAGGCGGAACCGGCCACGGCGGGCCAGCTCCGACTCGGCCTGGCCGGCTGAGTTCCGTGGTTCCTTACGGACGGCATTCGTCCGAAAGGAACCACAGAACTTTCTACCGGGTCGCCATCACCGTCCCAACCCCGGGGAAGCCAAGCTTTTCCTTCACGGCCTCGGTGAGGTCGTAGTCGCGGCCGGCGACGTAGGGGCCGCGGTCGATCACCGGCACCGTCACCGTGCGGCCGTGGTAGCGGAGCTTGACCATGGTGCCGCAGGGCAGCGTCTTGTGAGCGACGCCCATCGTCCCCGGCATCAGGGTGCCGCCGCAGGCGACGCCGTTGCCGTAGAGCCCGGGCCCGTAGTAGGAGGCGCCGGCCAGGCGGTAGCTGGTCAGCCGCCGCTTGGCGCTGTGGGAGCCGCGGATGCGGCGGTCGTGGACGCCGTAGGCGCGCACCGCGTAGGTTCCGGTCCGCTTCGGGGTCAGGCGCAGGGCGAAGGTGCCGTTGGCCTTGGTGGTGACGCCGAGGTGGCCCGAGACAGGGCCGCGGAAGACGACCTTGACCCGGTGGCGGCCGCTCGGCCGCACCTTGCCCCGCAGTGCCAGGCCATTCCCGTTCAGCACCGTGTGGGTGGAGAGGTGCAGGGTGACGTGGGAGCGGGATCGCTCCTGGTGGTGATGGCCATCGCTCCGCGCCAGGGCCGGCGCCAGGCCGACCGTCAGCGCGGTGGCAGCC
This sequence comes from Solirubrobacterales bacterium, assembly GCA_035693065.1. Lineage (GTDB taxonomy): Bacteria > Actinomycetota > Thermoleophilia > Solirubrobacterales > 70-9 > VAYN01. The sequence continues at coordinate 18,531 of DASSHE010000015.1, read as the reverse complement.
GCCACCGCGGGCAGGATGAATCGCATCGTGTATCGCTCGCTTTCTCTGCTGCCTACGGGGTTAGCTGACGGGCTCGCGAGAGCCGGCACCTCGCCGGCTGTCGCTACGGGCGGCTCGCCGCCCGATTCGCCCCGGCCGCGGCGTTAACGCGGCGGGTGGGTCCCCCGTTCCCCGGCACGCATGCACGGGGACTCGGCAGATGGATTAGGTCCTTTTGAGAGCGAACACCCTAGGAGGCCGGATGGAGTGGGAATGTGAGCAGACACACACAATCCGAGACTGCAACGTACCTTGAGATCGGCCTCGTTTGCCGCCTTTTCGGGCCCGCCCTCGGCTTTGGACGGGTATGCGAAGATTGCTGGATGGCGAACCCGGAACGTTTGAGTGGTCTCGACACCTCGTTCCTGCACCTCGAGCGCTCCGGCGCCCACATGCACGTCGCCTCGGTCAGCATCTTCGAAGGCTCTGCCCCCAGCCACCAGGAGTTCCGCGACCACATCGCCTCGCGCCTGCACCTGGTGCCGCGCTTCCGCCAGAAGCTGCGCTTCGTCCCGCTTGACCAGGGGCGGCCGGTCTGGGTGGACGATCCCCACCTCAACCTCGACTACCACGTCCGCCAAAGCGCCCTCCCCGACCCGGGCTCGAACGAGCAGCTACGCAACCTGGCGGCACGGATCTTCTCCCAGCAGCTCGACCGCTCCAAGCCGCTCTGGGAGCTGTGGCTGGTCGAGGGCCTCGAGGGCGATCGCTTCGCGATCATCGGCAAGAGCCACCACGCGCTGGTCGACGGCGTCTCCGGAGTGGACATAACCACCGTCCTCTTCGACCTCGACCCCGAGCCGCAGGGCCGCCCAGACAAGGCTCCGCCCTGGCTGGCCCGCCCCGAGCCGACCGACCTGCATCTCTTCACCGAGGCGCTGAAGGAGCGGATGACCAGCCCGAAGGAGGCCTACCGCGGCCTCCGCGCCGCCCTGCGCGGGCCGCGGCAAGTGCTGCGTGGCCTCGGCGCCACCTCGAAGACCCTCAGCGCCGGGATGTCGGCGCCCAGCTCGGTCTTCAACGTCGAGATCGGCCCCCACCGGCGCTTCGCCATGGTCCAGGCCGACCTCGCCGACCTGAAGCGGGTCAAGGACGAGCACGGCGGCACCGTCAACGACGTCATCCTCTCGGTCGTCGCCGGCGGCCTCGGCAAGTACCTGCGAGCTCGCGGCCACGACACCGATGGCCTCGAGCTGCGGGCGATGGTCCCGGTCAGCGTCCGCACCTCCGAAGAGCACGGCGCTCTCGGAAACCGCATCTCGGCGATGATGGCGCCGCTGCCGGTCTGGTGCGAGGACCCGGTCGAGCGGCTGCACCTGATGACCCGCGAGATGGGTGATCTCAAGGCCTCGGGCCAGGCGGTCGGCGCCGAGCTCCTGACCAAACTGACCGACTTCGCCCCCTCGACGATCGCCTCGCAGGCCGCCCGCCTGCAGCCGGCGCAGCGCTTCTTCAACCTCGTCGTCACCAACGTCCCCGGGCCGCAGTTCCCGCTCTACGTGCTCGGGCGCAAGATGGAGTCGATCTTCCCGATGGTGCCGCTGGCCCGACGCCAGGCGCTCTGCGTCGGGATCATGTCCTACAACGGCCAGGTCAACTTCGGCCTGATCGGCGACTACGACGCGATGGCCGACCTCGAGAGCTTCGGCCTTGACCTCGAGGCGGCGGTGCAGGACGTAATCGAGACGGTGCCCCCGGCCCGCAAGCCGCGGAAAGCAAAACGGCCCGCCTCAACCAACGGCGCCGGCCCGGTCAGCGCGACCGAGTCCCGCTCCTAGCCCCCGCCGCCGCTAGCGGACGACGCGGCCGCTGATTTCGAACGGCAGGCGGTCGGTCAGGTAGAGCCAGTCGAGCCGGCGGGCGCTGAAGCCGCGGGCGCGGGCATCGGCGTTGACGACGACGGCGGTGATCCGCTTGAAGCGGCCGGGGTCGTGGAGGCGGACGGTCAGGCGCCCGCCGCCGCGGCTGAAGTTGATCCGCGAGATCGCGTGGCCGCGCTTCTCTCCCCCGATTCGCCCGATCAGCGACAGGCCGGTGGCGGTTCCGCGCGGGGCGGTGAGGTGGACGACGACCGCGCGGCCGCCGCGCGGCCGCACCCGCAGCAGCTCGAAGGTGGTGTGGTTGAGCAGCCGGGTCAGGCGCTCCCCGTCCAGGGGCAGTCGACCCTGGCGCGGCACGTCCGGGTAGAGACGGCTCTCGCGGAAGCCGCGACCGGTTCGCCACTCGGCCACGGCGGCGGCGAAGCGGACGAAGTCCCGGCTCAGGGTCGAGCCTCCCGCCTCGCGGATCGCCCGTTCATATGAGCTGACCGAGAAGCCGCCCGGTTTACCGTGAATCGAGCCCGCCCACGCTCTGCGAACCACGGCGCTGCCGTAGCGGCGCGCCAGCCACTGGTTCCAGACGGCGCTGCCGTACATCTTGATCGAGTTGGTGGTCAGCGGGGTTTCGAAGAGCTTCACCCAGCGCCGCACGTAACGGAGGTAATCGTTGATGTGGTTGTAGACCTGGTCCTCCATCCAGGTCGCACTGGACTCGGCGAACCAGGGGTCCTGGTAGGCGTCGTAGCCGAACTGGAGGATGTGGTTGTACTCGTGGGCAACCGTCACCTCGAGGTCGTTGAGCGGCTTCGTTCCCGGGAACTCGAAGGCGCTGTAGTCGTTGTCGAGGACGAGGTAGCCGTGCAGCCGCCGGGGGATCCGGTGTTCGCTGCTCGCCTGGCCGCGGTCGGGCGCCGCGTAGCCGAACAGTTCGCCGCCAATCTGGGCGAGGTAGATGTCGGTCTTGCCCTTGGCGCCACCCTGGGCACCGTCGCTCCGCGGCTCCCGCCAGCCGAGCTTGTCGTTCTCGACTTCGTGCACGTGTTCGGCCACCCGCAGGACCCGCTCGACGAAGTCCGGGGTGCCGTCGCCGTCGCTGTCGGTCAGGCTCGGGGCGTCGAGCCCCTCGGCGACCCAGTGGACGCAGAAATGGGGCGAGCAGGCCGGCGAGCCGGGCGCCTGCGGCACCGAGTAGGAGTTGCGGTTGGGGTCCTGCTTGTCGGTCGGCCGCTCGCGCGGTTCGGTCGGCCGCGGCTGCGGGGCGATGAACGGCTTCTGCGAGTCGGAGGCGAGGCTCGGCACGGCCGGGGCGACGTCGAGGGCCGCCGAGGCCGAGGCCGGGACCACCAGCAGCGCCAGCGCGGCGGCTGAGCAGCCGAGGAGGTGGCGAGCGTGCCGGCGCATCGACGGGACCCTACTGGCGGGCGGAGATCCGTCCAGCGATCCGTCCGGAGATACTTCCCGGATGATTCCCCGCGAGCCCAGCGTCGACAGATGCGCGTAGCCCTCGCCCAGATCAACCCCACCGTCGGCGACATCGACGGCAACGCCGCCAAGGTCGCCGAGTGGATCGCCCGCGCCCGCGACGAGGGGGCCGAGCTGGCGATCTTCCCCGAGCTCTGCATCCCCGGCTACCCGGCCGAGGACCTCTACCTGAAGCGCCACTTCCTCGCCGCCAACGAGCGCGCGGTCGCCGAGCTGGCCGCGGCGGCGAGCGGGATCACCGTCCTCGTCGGCTTCGCCGAGCCGGTCGCCGACCAGACCGACGCCCGCCACGCCCACAACTCGCTCGCGGTTCTGGCCGAGGGCGCCGTCGAGCGCGTCTACCGCAAGAACCGGCTCCCCAACTACTCGGTCTTCGACGAGCAGCGTTACTTCGTCCCGGGCGACGAACCGGCCATGATCGCCGCCGGCGGGCTCGAGGTCGGGCTGACGATCTGCGAGGACGTCTGGCTTCCCGGCGGACCCGCCGAGGCAGAGGCGGCGGCCGGGGCGCGGCTGATCGCCAACCCCTCCGGCTCCCCCTACCACCGCGGCAAGGGCCGCGAGCGGGAGGCGATGTTCGCCGAGCGCTCGCGCGCCTACAACGCCTACTTCGCCTTCTGCAACCTGGTCGGCGGTCAGGACGAGCTGGTCTTCGACGGCCAGAGCCTGCTCACCGCCCCCGACGGCAGCGTCATCGCCCGCGCCGCCCAATTCGAGGAGGAGCTGCTGGTCTGCGAGGTCCCCGGCCGCTCCCCGGGCCACCTGGCCGACCCCCTGCCCGACCTCGACGAGGTCTACGGCGCCCTGCGGCTCGGCCTCCACGATTACGTCGCCAAGAACGGCTTCAAGCACGTCGGCGTCGCCCTCTCGGGAGGGATCGATTCGGCGCTGGTGGCGATGCTTGCCGCCGACGCCGTCGGGCCCGAGCGGCTGAGCTGCGTGGTGATGCCGTCTCCGCATTCGAGCGCTGAAACCCAGGAGGACGCCCGGAGGATCGCTCGCAACCTCGGCTGCGAGCTGCTGGAGGTCCCGATCGCGCCGATGATGGAGAGCTTCGAAGGCGGGCTCAGCGGCTACCTCGACGAGCCGGAGACGGCGGTCCCCCGCGACCCGACCAAACCCTCGGAGCCGAACCTGACGGCCGAAAACATGCAGGCGCGGATCCGCGGCAACCTGATGATGGCCCTCTCCAACCGCCACGGCTGGCTGGTCCTGACGACCGGGAACAAGAGCGAGATGTCGGTTGGCTACGCGACCCTCTACGGCGACATGGCCGGCGGTTTCGCGGTGATCAAGGACGTGCCGAAGCAGCTCGTCTACGAGCTGGTCAAGCGGCGCAACGAACGCGCCGGCGGCGAGCTGGTGCCTTCCAGCGTGATCGAGCGGGCTCCCTCGGCGGAGCTGCGTCCCGACCAGCGCGACGAGGACAGCCTGCCGCCCTACGAGCTGCTCGACCGCATCCTCGAGGCCTACGTCGAGCGCGACCAGGGGCGCGAGGAGATGATCGCGGCCGGAATGCCCGCCGAGACCGTCGACGAGGTGATCCGCCTCGTCGACCGCTCCGAGTACAAGCGCCGCCAGGCGGCGCCCGGGATCCGGATCACGCCGAAGGCCTTCGGCAAGGACCGGCGGTTGCCGATAACGAACAGGTTTGGCGGCTGAGCGCGACCGCTAGGACGGGCGCGGGCGCACGGCGATCGTCATCCGGGCCAGGGCGCAGAGCTTGCCCTCGTCGTTCAGCACCTCGGCTTCCCAGATCCAGGTGGTGCGGCCGCGGTGGCGGGCCTTGGCGTGGACTTCGACCGAGCCCTGCGTGATCGGGCGGATGAAGCTGACGTCGATCGACTGGCCCATCGCCGCCATTCCCTCGTCGTAGACGGCACCGGCGGTGGCCCAGGAGCAGACGCTCTCGACCAGGGTCGAGAGCACGCCGCCGTGCATCAGCCCGAACGGCTGGGCCAGCTCCTCGCGCATCGAGAGCCGCACGCGGGCATCGTCGGGGTCGTGGCTGAGCCACTCGGTCCCGATCAAATCGTCGAAGTGCGAAGGCTTAACCTGAGCGTCGTCGTTCACGCCCCGCACCCTAATAGGCTTCCGCCCCGGTGGCGCTCAGCGAGGACCAGAAAGCGATCCTGCGCCTGCTCGCGCAGCGAGGCGCGGCGGGCTACGACGACCTGGCCGCCCTGCTCGGGGTCAGCGTCGCCGAGGTGCACGCGCGGGCGAAGACGGCGGCCGAGCAACTGGAGGGCGAAGGCATCCCGGCCCCGGCGATTCCCGAGCCGGGCGCAGACGCCTCCGTCCGCGCCCCGGAGCCGCCGAAGCCACGGGCCGAACTTCCGAAGGGACCGCCGAAGCCACCGCTGCGCAAGGAGCTGAAGCTGCTCGAGAACCGGGGGCTGTGGGCGATCCTGGCGGGCGTCGCGATCCTCGTCCTCTTCCTGGTGATCGTCTTCGGGGTCGGCGGTGACGGCGGGTCCGACTCGACCAGCGCCAGCGCCGAACAGAGCGACAACTGCAAGGTCGGCAGCGCCCCGAAGCCGAACGGGAAGCTGCTGACCGCCCTCGCCGCCGCCGCGATCAAAAGCCCCAAGGAAGTGACCCGGGCGGTGCTCAACCCGGTCGACGGCAGCGAAGCCAAGGGGCTCGCCGTGTTCGGCCGGGTGAAGAACGCCCTCGCCCTGCAGGTCGCGGTTGAAGGGCTGCCCAAGAGCGCCAACTGCGGCTACACGATCTGGATCGCCGCCTCGCCGTCGAGGATGCTGCCGCTGGCCTCGACCGAAGTCCGCAAGGACGGGCGCATCAACGCCCAGGTCGAAGTGCCGACCGAAATCCTCGCCTACCTGGCCAACGAAACCTTCGGCCAGATCGCCGTCACCCGCACCGACGAATCGCAGCTAAAAGCCTCCCTGGCGACGGCGACGAAGGAAAAGGAGGCCCCCGTCTACACCGGGACCGAAGTCCTTCGCGGCACCGTCGAGGGCCCGATCGTCGGCGCCGCCAAGCGGCTGGAAGAAAAAGAAGCCAAAGAAGGCAAGTAGCTCCTGGCTAAGCCGGGAGGAGCTTGCCGGGGTTCATGATCCCCACCGGATCGAGCTGCTCCTTGACAGCGCGCAGGACGTCGAGCCCAGTCCTCCCCACCTCCGCCTCCATGTAGGGGGCGTGGTCGCGGCCGACCGCGTGGTGATGGGTGATGGTCCCGCCGGCGGCGACGATCGCCTCGCAGGCGGCGCGCTTGACCGCCGCCCACTGCTCGACCTCGGCGCCGCGCCGGGAGCGGGAGATGAAGGTGAAGTAGAGCGAGGCGCCGTCGGCGTAGGCGTGCGAGAGGTGGCAGAAGACGATGCCGGGCGTCCCCTGCTCCGCGAGGGCGACGCGGATCGCCCCGCCGACCGCCGCGTGCAGCTCGCCCAGGCGGCTCCAGGTGTGCGAGGTCTCGAGCGTCTCCACCATCGCGCCCATCTCCATCAGCCTGTCGCGCAGGTACGGGCCCTGGTAGCGGCCGTGCTCCCAAGAGCGGCCCGCGGCCTGACCGAGGTAGGCGGCCCCGCCCCCGCGCAGCGCCCGGACGCTGAGCGCGCGCCGCCGCGCCACCGACTCCTCGTCGCCCTCGTAGCCGACGATGACCAGGGCGCCGCCGCGCCGCTTGCGCGCGCCCAGGTAGCGGTCGAAGAGGCTGCCGGCAAGGCCGCGCGGCCCCGAGAGCGCCATGCTCCCCTCGGTCTCCTCCTCGTCGGAGACGCGGACGATCTCGGGCAGGCCCGGCCCCTGTGCGAGGGCGCGGACGATCTCGGCCCCGGCCTCGAAGCTCTCCGCCATCCAGGCCTCGTAGCGCCGCACCCGCGGCGCCGGCCGCACCCGCACGGTGACGTCGGGGATCACCCCGAGCACCCCCTCCGAGCCGACCACCAGCTCGCGCAGGGCGGGTCCGGCGGCGGTGTGGGGCGTCTCCAAGGTCGTCAGCTCGCCAGCGGGAGCCAGCAGCCGCACCGAGCTGACCAGCGCGTCGAAGCGCCCGTAGCCGCTCGATGCCTGGCCGGCCGAGCGGGTCGCCGCGAAGCCGCCGACGGTCGCGTACTCGAAGGACTGCGGGAAGTGGCCGAGGGTGAGGCCCTGGGCGGCCAGCGCCGCCTCCGCCTCGGGGCCGCGCAGCCCGGCGCCGAGGCGCGCGGTCAGCGAGCGGCGGTCGACTGAGACCTCGCGCAGGGCGCCGAGGTCGAGGCTGAGCAGGCGCTCGTGGCGCCCGCGCAGCGGCTCGACCCCGCCGACGACGCTGGTGCCGCCGCCGAACGGCACCACCGCGACTCCCTCGGCGGCGCAGGCCTCGAGCAGCCGCCGCACCGCCTCGGCGTTGGCCGGCATCGCGACGGCGTCCGGCGCCGCCTCCAGCACTCCGTTCCGCAGCCGCGCCAGGTCGACATAACCCCGGCCGGTCGCGTGGCGCAAGCGATCCTCGTCCCCACTGAAGACGTTCTCCTCCCCCACCGCCTCGACCAGCACCCGCGGTAGGGACTGCGCCGGCGGCAGCTCGAAGCCCTCCAGCGTCCGCGCCAGCGGCCAAGCCTCGAGCTCGCCGACCCGTTCGCGCAGCACCCCCAGCGCCGTCTCGTCCAGCGCCGGCGCCACTGCCGGGTCGCCCCACCCCCACCACTTGGCGTCTCGCCGGAGACTCATGTCGCCTTTGTAAGGCATAGCCATACAAAATCGACACTCATCCCAGCGCCCTCTCGAGCCCGTCCAGCGCCTCGTCGAGCGCTTCGCCCCGCGCCCGGCGCATCAGCGGCGAGCCCAACTTCGACATCCCCTTCAAGGCCTGTTCCTCGCTGAGCCGGACCTCGGTGCCGCCATCACTGCCGCGCAGCCCGATCTCCACCCGCAGCGCTTTCAGGTGGCGCTCGAACGGAGTCCCCTCCAGTTGTTGCTCCCAGACGTAGCGCTCGTTCTCGGCCGAGCTGACGCAGCGGAAATCGGCCCGGACTCCACGGCCCTCGCTGGTCGTCAGGACCTTGGTCCACTGGCTCCGCTTGCCGCCGGGCTTGGCGTCGACGTTCTCGACCCGGGTCGCCCGCGGCCACCACCGCGGCAGGTTGTAGGGGTCGGAGACGAGCTTCCAGACCTCGCCCACCGGCGCCTCGACGGTGCGCGTACGCGTGACCCGGGCCACGGGCGGGGCTCAGTCCCCGGCGAGCCGGCGCAGATCCCGAACCAGCAGCAGGTGCTTCAGGTGGCTGACCGTGGCCGCGAGGCTTTCCAGGCTCTGCAGCGCCTCCTTGCGGCGCTCGGGGTTGCGCGAGCGCAGCGAGGGGCCGAGCAGCGCTTCCAGCAGGTTCGCCTCGCGGTCGGCGGAGGAGCGGAAGACGCGCAGGTTGCGGGCGCCGACGCCGACCCGGGAGAGCTCGTTGGCGGCGCGGACGATCTCGCGGTCGGTCTCGTCGTAGACCGTTTTGCCTTCGCGTTTCTCGGGCTGCACGATGCCGTAGTTCTCGAGCTCGGCGATCAGCTCCTCGCGGGCGCCGGTCTCCTCGACGATCTCGGTCAGGGTCAGATAGGCGCGCGAGGTGTCGACCAGGATCGCTCGCCGCACCGCGCCCGAGGCCGGTTTGCGCTCGCCTTCGCCGCCCAGCACTAGGTCGCCGCCGGAGGCCAGCTCCTGGCGGATCACCCGCAGCGGCAAGAACTCGTCGCGCTGCAGGCGCAGGATCGTCCGCAGCCGTTCGACGTCGGACTGGCTGTAGAGGCGGTAGCCGCCCGAGGTCCGCCGCGGGCTCAGCAGCTTCTGGTCCTCGAGGTAGCGGATCTTCGAGATCGAGACGTCGTCGAACTCGTTCTGGAGGATCTTGCAGACGGCGCCGATCGTCAGCGCCTTGCGGGGGCGGCTCGGCGGCTCGCCCTTGCGTGCGGCCTGCTCGGTCGTGGCCATCTCAGCGCTCCAGGTAGCTCAGCTTGTACTTGCCGATCTGGATCTCGTCGCCATCGGCGAGGCGGTGGGACTCGATCCGGCGCCGGTTGACGTAGGTGCCGTTGAGCGAGCCGAGGTCGTCGATGTAGAGGCCGTCGCGGCGGCGCACCAGCAGGGCGTGGTTGCGGGAGACGGTGACGTCGTCGAGGAAGACGCCGGCGTCGGGGCTGCGGCCGATGCTGACCCGCTCCTCGGCGACGCTGAAGCTCTCACCAGCCCGGCCCCCTCCGGCGCGGATCACTAGCGCGGCGCCGCTCTCCTCGACCACCTCCTCGATGTCGACCGGCGTCATCTCGCCGGTCTCGTCGACCCGGTAGGTCATCGTCGTCGGGTCCTCGCCGGCCTCTTTCGGGCCGCCCAGGTAGGCGCCGCACTTCTGGCAGTAGTTCGCCCCCTCGGGGTTGGCGAACCCGCACTCGGGACAGTGAATGGCCATGACGGCTCCCCCCGCGGGCCGCTCAGGCGGCGGGCTCGTCCTCCGAGGAGGGTTGGGCTTTGCCGGCGAGGATCTGGGTCAGCTGCTCGACGTCGGCGCCGGAGATCAGCGAGTCCCCCGCCTCACGTTTCTGCCGCAGCCGGTTGACCAGCTCCGCGCGCAGGATGTCGATCTTCCCGTGCAGGACGCGCCGCTTGTAGGAGATCTCGTTCTCTTCGGCCGTGAGGTTGTCGATCATGTCCTTCAGCTCCTTGTCGCTGAGGGAACCAAGATCGGGAAAGGTGTCCTCCATCGTGCTCCTAACTCGAAGAGGCGGGGCGCCTCCGTTTGCGCGGGAGCGGATGATAGCTCCCCCACGGCCCAAGGTTCAACCCCAGGTTGAAGGTTCGGCCGATCTGAGGGTCAGCTTGCAGGGCGGGAGGCGCGCGTCTGGCGCACTCCCTCGCGCGCGTAGAGGTAGGTGGCGATCAGCGCCATCACCAGTCCCCACACCAGCAGCGCCGTCGCCACCCAGCCGGGGGCGAGCAGCGCCAGGAAGATCCCGCCCATGATCGGGAAGACCGAGATGCGGCCCGGCCAGTTGACTTCGATGTCGACGCCGTGGCGGAGGCCGTACCAGGCGAGGAAGAGCATCGCCAGCTCGCGCAGCGCCAGCAGCGCCAGGGCCCAGCGCGGCAGCAGCTCAAAGCTCCAGCAGACGACGGCGCCGCAGAGGATCGTCAGGCGGTCGACCAGCGGGTCCAGCAGCGCACCCATGCGGCTGTACTGGCGGGTCAGCCGCGCCAGCAGGCCGTCGAGGTAGTCGCCGGCGGCGATCGCCCAGAAGACCAGCGCCGAGGCGAACGAGGTGCCGTCCTCGGTGTTGTAGGCGAGGACGAGGAAGACCGGCAGCGCCGCGAGGCGCACGTAGCCGACCAGGTTCGGGATCGTCCAAGGGTTCAGCGGCTCGCCCTTGCGGGTCTGGCGCGGGCGCGGGCCGCTGCGGTCGAGTCCGAAGAGGCGGCGCAGACGGCCGCGGCCGAAGGGGTCGTGCTCCGGGTTCACCCGACAACCCCCCGCGCACGCCTGGCGGCGGCGGACACTTCGCGGTGCGGCGTCCTCAGTCGGCCAAATAGCGCTGCTATTCGGCCTCCCTGCGTCCTTGCCCCGCTCGGTCCGGCGCTCGCCAGTCGCACACGCGGGGTTGTCGGACGAACCCTAGTCATCGAGGAGCGACAGCGCCCGCTTTGCGGCGTCCTCCAGGGGCAGCTTGTGCTCGGCGCCGTTGGCGCGCTCGGTCGCCTCGACGACGCCCTCGGCGAGACCGCGGCGACCGGCGACGATCCGCAGCGGGCAGCCGAGCAGCTCGGCGTCGGTGAGCTTCTCCCCCGGCCCGGCGTCGCGGTCGTCGTAGAGGACCTCGGCGCCGGCGGCGCGAAGCTCGTCGTAGAGCTTGTCGGCGGCCTCACGCTCGGGCTCGCCCGCCTTGGCGAGGGAGACGAGGTGGACCTCCCAGGGGGCGATCGCCCGGGGCCAGACGATCCCGCGCTCGTCGGCGCGCTGCTCGATCGAGGCGGCGAGGATCCGCGCCGGCCCGATCCCGTAGCAGCCCATCACGATCGGGTGCTCGACCCCGGTCTCGTCGAGGTAGGTGGCGCCGAGCGGTTCCGAGTAGCGGCTGCCGAGCTTGAAGATGTTGCCGACCTCGATCGCCGGCTCGATCTCGATCGTCCCGCCCCCGGGCGCGGTGTCGCCGGCCTCGACCGTGCGCACGTCCATCTCCTCGAAGGGGAAGTCGCGGCCGGGCTGGACCCCGCGCAGGTGCGCGTCGGGCTCGTTGGAGCCGGTGACGAAGGAGTCTCCGACGATCGCCGTGTCCTTGATCACCGGCACCTTCGCCCCGACCGGGCCGATGAAGCCGGCGGGGCCGATCTCGGCGGCGATCTCCTCCACGCTCGCCTGGCGGAAGTCTTCGCCGAGCGCGTTGCGCAGCTTGATCTCGTTGAGGCGGTGGTCGCCGCGGACCAGCACCATCACCATCCCCCGCCCCTCGGTGACGACCGGCAGCGCCTTGATGAAGGCACCGAGCGGCAGCCCGAGGTGGGCGGCGACGGGCTCGACCTTGGCGAGGCCGGGAGTGTCGATCTTCTCGGGAGCGGGCAGCGGCGGCGGCAGCTCGACCTGCTGCGCCTGCGCCGAGGCGACCTCGACGTTGGCGGCGTAGCCCGGAGCCAGCGCCACCTCGTCCTCGCCGGCCGGGCAGGGAGCCATGAACTCGTCGGCGCCGGAGCCGCCCATCATCCCGACGTCGGACTCGACCCGGTACCAGCGCACCCCGCAACGGTCGAGGATGCGTCCGTAGGCGCCGGCCTGCAGCTCGTAGGAGCGGGCCAGGCCCTCCTCGTCGCGGTCGAAGGAGTAGGCGTCCTTCATCGTGAACTCGCGCGTGCGCAGCACCCCGGCGCGCGGCCGCGGCTCGTCGCGCTCCTTCGTCTGGATGTGGAAGAGCATCAACGGCAGGTCGCGGTAGGAGCGGACGTCGCGGGCGACGTGGGTGGTGACGGCCTCCTCGTGGGTCATCGCCAGCACCAGCGGCGAGCCCTTGCGGTCCTCGAGCTTGAACAGCTCCGGGATCGCGTAGCGGCCGGTCTTCTTCCAGGGATCCGCCGGCATCAACAGCGGCATCAACATCTCCTGGCAGCCGATCCCCTCCATCTCCTCGCGGATGATCTGCTCGACCTTGCGCTCGACCCGCCAGCCCGCCGGCAGATAGCTCCAGATCCCCGCCCCGAGCTGGCGGATCAAGCCCGCCCGCACCATCAGCTTGTGCGAGATCGCCTCGGCGTCGGCCGGGGCGTCCTTCAGGGTGGGCAGAAAGGCTTGCGACTGGCGGCTCACAGAGAGAAACCTATCCGGCTTCGTTTGTCGGATCGGCAGAGGCGGTCAATCTCGTGGTTCCTTGCGGACGGTATGCGTCCATAAGGAACCGCAACCCGGCGAGGGTTGGGGAGGCACGCTCGACGGGCGCCTACGCCCGCGTGAAGCGGCGGCCCGCCGTCGGCGAGGCCGCCTCGTCGAGGAGAACCCGGTCGGACTCGCCCTTTGCGGCGGCTTCGTGCTCCATCTGGGCGATCTTCTCCGGGGTCAGGTCGCCGGCGTTTTCGCGCTCGATGGTGGCCACCCACTCGGCCCCCTCGCGCGACTCGTCCTCGTCGAACTCGACGTGGCCGCGGTCGAGGGACTTGTCGATCTCCTCGAAGAGGGTGTTGACCAGGTCCGCCTGCGGGACCTTCCGCAGCGGTTTGCCGCCGGCGAAGATCAGGCCCTCGTTCTTGGCCCCGGCGATGCCGAAGTCGGCGTGGCTGGCCTCGCCGATGCCGTTGACGGCGCAACCGAGGACGGCCACCTCGACCGGCTCCTCGTAGCCCTCGAGCCGCTGCTCGATCTCGGCCACCACCGAATCCATGTCGAACTGGAGGCGGCCGCAGGTCGGGCAGGCGATCAGGACCGGGCCGCGCTCCCGTAGCTGCAGCGCCTTGAGGATCTCCCAGGCGACCTTGACCTCCTCCTCGGCGTGGAAGGTGGAGAGGCTGATCCGGATCGTGTCGCCGATCCCGTCGGCCAGCAGCGTCCCCAGTCCGACGGCCGATTTCAGCGAGCCGCCCCATTTAGTCCCCGCCTCGGTCACCCCGAGGTGGAGCGGATACGGGATCTTCTCCGAGAGCAGCCGGTTGGCGGCAATCGTGTAGGGCACGTTGGTCGACTTGATCGAGACCTTGAAGTTTTCGAAGTCGAGGCCCTCCATCAGCTCGACGAACTCGATCGCGGCGGCGACCAGCGCCTCGACCGGGGCCTCGCGCTCCAGCTCGTGCAGGTGTTTCGGCAGCGAGCCGGAGTTGACGCCGATCCGCATCGGCACCCCGGCCGCGTTCGCCTTCGCGGCGACCTCGGCGACTTTGTCGCGGCCGCCGATGTTGCCGGGGTTAAGGCGGATGCAGTGGGCGCCAGCGTCGATCGCTTTCAGCGCCAGCGTGTGGTTGAAGTGGATGTCGGCGATCACCGGGATCGGCGATTCCTTGACGATCGTCTTCAGCGCCTCGGCGTCCTGCTCGCGCGGGACCGCGCAGCGGACCAGATCGGCACCGGCGTCGGCGACCTTGCGGATCTGCTCCATCGTCGCCGCCACGTTGGCGGTCTCGGTCTTGGTCATCGTCTGCACCGCAACCGGGGCGCCGCCGCCGATCGGCACCTTGCCAACCCATATCTGCCGTTTCGAGGCCATGTTCGAAGCCTACTGACGAGGACCCGTGGACCGGCCGCTAGCGGACCTGGAAGCCTTCGCCGGTGATGCGGCCGATGTCGTTGGAGAGGCCGAGGAAGAACAGCATCATCACCAGGGCGATCCCGACCACCGTCGCCCGCTCCATCACTCGCAGCGAGGCCGGCCGGCCGCGGACTTTCTCGACCAGGCTCCAGAAGATGTGGCCGCCGTCGAGGGGAAGGATCGGCAGCAGGTTGACGAGGCCGAGCGAGAGGCTGACCAAGGCCAGCATCAGCAACGCCCGTTCGAGGCTCTTCTCGACCACCTGGTGGCCGACGTCGCTGATCCCGACCACGCCCGAGACCTGTTCGCGCTGCTGGGATTCGAACAGGTGGGTGAAGACATGGACGGTGCCCGAGGCAACTTCCCAGATCGCGTTGCCGGCTTCCGAGGCCGCGGTACCGGGGCCGATCGCCTCGTTCACGCTGCCGTAGGAGAACCCGATCAGCGCCCGCTTCACTCCCGCGTCGTAGCGGGGGAAAACGGTGAAGCTCAGCGACTTGCCACCGCGCTCGACCTCGAGCCGCACCGGGGTCGCGGCGCGGCAGCCCTCGACCTGGTTGCCCGCGCATTCGTGCGAGGCGACCTGATTGCCGAAGCGGACCAGTCGTTCTTCGGTGTCGAGCCCGGCGTAGCTGTTGCCGTCGACCGCGACGATCCGGTCCCCAGGCTGCAGCACCTTGGCCGCGGGCGTCCCGGCTTTGACCTCGCCGACCGACTGCTCGATCTGCGGCTTGCCTGCCGCCAGGTAGACCCCGAAGAGAATCGCGAAGGCGAGGACGATGTTCACCGCGGGGCCCGCGGCGACGACGACGATCCGCTTCCAGACGTCCTGGCGGTAGTAGGCGCGATCCTCGACCTCGGGAGAAACGTCCTCCTCGGGGTTCATGCCGGTGATTTTCACGTAGCCGCCGAGCGGGATCGCTTTCACGCCGTACTCGGTCTCGCCGCGTTTGAACGACCAGATCGTCGGCCCGAAGAAGAGGAAAAAGCGCTCGACCCGCATCCCGGTCGCCTTGGCGGCGACGAAGTGACCGGCCTCGTGGAGGATGATCAGCAGGCAAAAGCCGAGGAAGACGGCGATCCAGCTCATGCGGGCGCCAACTCCCTGATCTGCTCCTGGCTGCGTTCACGGGCCTCCGCGTCGGCCTCGAAGA
Source organism: Solirubrobacterales bacterium (assembly GCA_035693065.1). Classification (GTDB taxonomy): domain Bacteria; phylum Actinomycetota; class Thermoleophilia; order Solirubrobacterales; family 70-9; genus VAYN01. The sequence goes on along the minus strand of DASSHE010000015.1, from coordinate 3,341 downwards.
GGTCGTCGAAGTGGCTGACGGGCCGCGGCGGCATCTCCTCCAGAACACGCTCGATCACCGCCGGTATCGCCGTGAACGGAATCCGCTCCCCGAGGAAGGCGGCGACGGCGACCTCGTCGGCGGCGTTGAGGACGCAGGGCGCCGTGCCGCCCGCCCTGCCGGCCTCCAACGCCAGGCGCAGGCAGGCGAACGTCTCGGGGTCCGGCGCCTCGAAGGTCAGCGATCCGGCCGCCGCGAGGTCGAGCTGCGGCACCGCCACGTCGGCGCGCTCGGGGTAGTTCAGCGCGTAGGAGATCGGCACCCGCATGTCCGGGTAGCCGAGATGCGCCAGCGAGGAGCCGTCGTTGAGGTGGATCAGCGAGTGGACCAGCGACTGCGGATGGACGACGACCTCGATCCGCTCGAAGGGAACCGCGAAGAGGTGATGGGCCTCTATCGCCTCGAACCCCTTGTTCATCAGCGTCGCCGAGTCGATCGTGATCCGCCCGCCCATCCGCCAGGTCGGGTGCGCGAGGGCGTCGGCGACGCTGACCCCGGAGAGGTCCTCGCGGCCGCGGAAGGGGCCGCCGGAGGCGGTCAGCACCAGCTTCTCCACCGTTCCCGGCGCCTCGCCCCGGATCAACTGGTGAAGCGCCGAGTGCTCGGAGTCGACCGGCAGCAGCCGCGCCCCCGTCGCCTCGGCCAGGGCCATCACCAGATCCCCGCCCAGGACCAGGCTCTCCTTGTTGGCGAGGGCGACGTCGATGCCCTCGGTCAGCGCGACGATGGTCGAGCCGAGGCCGGCGGCGCCGACGATCGCGTTCAGCACCAGGTCGGCGCCCGCGCTCGCGATCAGCTCGCGGATCCCCTCCTCGCCGCTGAGCACGCGACCGCTCCAGGCCTCACGCGCCCGCTCGGCCGCGTCGGCGTCGGCGATCGCCACCGTCGGTACCCCGTGCTCGCGCGCCTGGGAGACGACCGTCTCCCAGTCTGACCCGGCCGCCAGCCCGACCGCGGCCAGCTCCGCCGAGCCGCCGATCACCTCGAGCGCCTGCGTTCCGATCGACCCGGTCGATCCGAGTATGAGGACCTTCTTCACTTCCCAGAGGATAGGGAGGGCGCCACCCGAGTCCCTAACTTGCGAGTGCGCCGGCCGGCCGCACCTCGGGATGGTCCCGGTACCAGTCGAGCGTCCGGATCAGCCCGTCGCGCAGGCCGACCTCCGGCCGCCATCCGGTCATCTCGCGCAGCTTCGTCGAATCGACGTACTGGCGATCGATCTCGCCGCTCGGGTTGCCGGTCCCGAGGTATTCCGGGCTGAGCTCGGTGCCGGAGATCTCGACCACGGTCTCCAGCACCTCGCGCACCGGGTGCGGCGTCTCGCCGCCGGCGTTGAAGGCCTCCCCCGCCCCCGGCCCACCGGCGCCGACCGCGCTCTCGACCGCCAGGTAGGCGGAGACCGCGTCGGCGACGTAGAGAAAGTCCCGTTCGGGGCTGCCGTCGGAGCGGATCTGCGGTCGGCGGCCTTCGAGGACCGCCGCGATCGCTTCCGGGATCAGGCGCGAGAAGTTGGCGTCGCCGCCGCCGTAGATGTTGGCGAAGCGGGTGACCGCGACCGGGAGGCCGTAGGCGGGCCGGTAGCTGAGGGCGATCGCGTCGGCCGCCGCCTTGCTCGCCTCATACGGCGAGGCTGGGCGCAGGCGCATCTCCTCGCGGTAGGGAAGCTCCTCGCTCGGGCCGTAGGCCTTGTCGGAGGAGGCGACGACGACCGCCGGCACCTCCGCCCGCCGGCAGGCCTCGAGCAGCGTCCAGGTCCCCCGCACGTTGACCTCGAAGGTCTGGGTCGGATCGGCCATCGCCGGGCCGACCAGGGTCTGGGCGGCGAGGTGGAAGACGACGTCGAACTCGCTCGCCGCGACGGTCGCCCCGACCAGCTCGGCGTCGCGCAGGTCCGCTTCGACCAGTTCGACCTCGCCGGCGATCCCCTGCAGGTCCAGTCCCGACCCGGCCGGCGCGGCCAGGTCGAGCACGGTCACCGCGTCGCCGCGTTCGAGCAGGCCGCGGGCCAGGTTGGAGGCGACGAAGCCGTGTCCGCCGGTGACCAGCGCCCGCTTCAACGCGCCTCCGCCGCTGCCGCGTCCCAGATCCGCCAGGGCGAGCGCCCGGCGGCCCAGAGGTCGTTGAGGACGACCGCGTCCTTGTAGGTGTCCATGCAGTCCCAGAAGCCCTCGTGCCGGTAGGCCCGCAACTGCCCGTCCTCCGCCAACCGCGCCAGCGGCTCGCGCTCGAGCACGCTCTCGGGCCGCAGGTACTCCAGCACCCCGGGCTCGAAGCAGAAGAAGCCGCCGTTGATCCAGTGCTCGCTGCGGGGCTTCTCGGCGAAGCCGGTGACCCGCTCGCCGTCGAGCTCGGCCACGCCCCACTGCAGGTTGGGCCGGACCACGGTCACCGTCGCCAGCGCCTCGCCGGCGCGATGGAAGGACAGCAGCGCCGCGAGATCGACATCGGCGACGCCGTCGGCGTAGGTGGCGCAGAAGGGCTCACCGGCGAGCTTCTCCTCGAGCGCCAGCACCCGGCCCCCGGTCGGGGTGTCGAGCCCGGTGTCGACGCACTCGACCTCGACGCCGGCCGGCCAGCGCTCGGCGGCGGCGAACTCGGCCACCGCCTCGCCCATGTAGCCGGTCGCCAGCAGGAACCGCTCGAACCCCTGCGCGGCGTAGATCTGGATCACGTGCCAGAGGATCGGCCGGCCGCCGATCTCGACCAGCGCCTTCGGCACCGACTCGGTCCGCTCCCGCAGCCGGGTCCCGCGCCCGCCGCAGAGTATGAGGACGGGAGGTTTCAGCAACCGCCCGCCACGGCCGGCAAGATCGTTACCTCGTCGCCGTCATTGATCGCGGTCTCGAGGCCCTGCTGGAAGCGGATGTCCTCGCCGGAGACGTAGACGTTGACGAAGCGGCGCAGCGTCCCGTCCTGGGTGATCCGCTCGCGCAGGTCGCCGTAGGCGGCGAACACGGCGTCGAGCGCCTCGCCGACGTTGGAGCCCTCCACCTGGACTTCGGCCTCCCCACCGGTCGCGGCGCGCAGCTGGGTCGGGATCTTCACGGTGACGCTCATCAGACTGAAACCTCCTGGGCGAACTCGGCATCGAAGCTGTCGAGACTCGGATCGATCTCGTGCATGGAGAACGTATCGCGGGTCGCGTCGAGGGTCTTCAGTCCCTCGCCGGTGATGTAGGCGACGACCCTTTCGCCGCTCCGCAGCTCACCCCGTTCGGCGAGCTTGCGCAGGACGCCGATCGTCACGCCACCCGCGGTCTCGGTGAAGATCCCGGTGGTCTCGGCGAGCAGCTTGATCGCCTC
>DASSHE010000014.1:0-63063 GCA_035693065.1 Solirubrobacterales bacterium | reverse complement strand
CCGAGACCGCCTCGCCGGCGAGGGCTCGTTCCATGTGGGCGAAGCGCTCGCGCCAGTCCTCCTCGCGGGCGACCCGCTCACGCAGCGCCTCGACGTCGAACGACCAGGCGCCACTGTCGAGGTCGGCGAGCGCCTGCAGCCAGCCTTCGGCATCGGTCTCGAGCCGCACGGCCGGGGCGAAGCGCTCGCCCTGGTGCAGCGCGGTCGCCAGCACCGGGCGCCCGGCGATCAGCGCCTCGTAGAGCTTCAGCGGATCGGTGGCTTCGGTCAGCGGGCCCGGGCGGAAGGGAATCATGCAGAGCTGCGCCGCGGCGATCTCGGCCGGCACCTGCTCGGCGGCGACTGGGCCGGGGATCGTCACGTTGACCATCTGCTCGAGCCGGGGCAGGGGCCGGCGCACCGGCCCGACGATCCTGAACTCGAGGTCCGGCCTGCCCGCCGCGACCGCGACGATCAGGTCTTCGTCGAGCCACTCGTAGATCGCGCCGACGTAGAGGACGCGGCGCAGCTTGCCGGGCGAGGAGATGCCGCCGCCGAACCTGGCGCCGTCGACTCCGTTGGCGACGTAGTGGACCTCGCCGTCGCGGATGCCGCGCGCCTTCTCGACCAGCGCGTCGGCGGTGGCGAAGACGACGTCGGCCCGCTTCAGCAGCTCGGTCTCCCCCTCGCGCAGGGCCGGATGGACGTCCATGTCGTCGATGTCGTCGCAGAGGTCGAAGACGACGCGACCCCACTTGCGCTGGCGCAGCAGGTCGAGGATCACGGGATGGGGCAGGTAGACCCAGGCCGTGCTCCGCGCCGGATCGACCCCGAGGCCGTCGAGCTGGCGTTCGAGCAGGCGGCGGTTGAGGCCGTAGAAGGGACGGCCGAAGAGCGGCACGAAGCGGGGCTTGATCACCTCGACGCCCGGCAGCAGCGTCTCCGGGCTTTGCCCAGCGCGCTCGCCGCCGATCCGCCGTAGATCCGCGGGGCGGGGATTGCGCGAGCCCAGGGTGTCGACCCAGATCGACCTGCCGCCTTGCGCCAGCCAGCGGGCAACGTAGTGATGGCGCTGGACCAGGTGGTCAGCGCGCACGTTGCTGAAGATGACTGTCGTTTCGCCGCCGTCGGGCATTTGCTGTCCGCTTCCGGCCGCGCTGCGCCGGGCGGGGCATTGTAATGGGCAGCCGCGCCATCACCGGTGACAGAACCAGTAGTCTGCCGCGAGCTTGACTGGGCGCCTCCGCAATCCCAACGTCGCGGGCTGGTTGCTGATGGCGGCGGCGATCTGTGTTTCCGCAGGCCTCATCTTCTGGCTCGAGCGTGGCTTGACCTATGGCTGGGACGAATTCGTCTGGCTTGAGATAGCCGGGCTTGCCACCGACCTGAAAACCCTCTTCCACCCCTATGGGGGCCACCTGATCGTCTTCCCCTACCTGATCTGGCGGGGAATGCTGGAGCTGTTCGGGGCGAGCTTCACGGCCTTTGCCATCGTCCAGGTCACCGGTCTCAGCCTCCTCGCCGCGGTGCTCTACGTCTACGCGAAGCGTCGCCTCGGCCCGATCCTCGCACTCGCGCCCGCGATCGCGATGCTGTTCCTCGGTTCCTCCTGGCCGGTCCTGATGGAGCCGATGATCGGCATCCAGTTCCTCGCCGCGCTTCTCCCCGGACTGGCGGCGATCGTGATGCTGGAGCGGGGCGACAGGCTGGGGGACGCGGCGGCCTGCGTCCTGCTCTGCCTCGCCCTCGCCGGCTTCAGCGAGGCGGTTCCCTTCCTCCTCGGCGCCGCGGTGGCCGTCTTCCTCGACCCCCGCTGGAAACAGCGCCTCTGGGCGGTCGCCGTGCCGACCATCGCCTACGGCATCTGGCGGCTCTGGGCGGCGAAATACGAACCCACCGGAATCATCGCCTCCAACATCCTCTTCCTACCGGCCTATTTCGCCGATGCCCTGGCGGTCTTCGCCAGCACCATCTTCGGCCAGGCGACACTGCTCGGATCGGGGCCCTGGAGCTCGATCCGCCTCGGCGGCTTCAGCATCTCCTACTTCTCCGCCGGCGTCGTCTTCACCGTGGCCGAGGCACTCGCGATCGGCGTCGCTGTCTGGCTGATACGCCGCCGCGGCCCGATCCCTCGAACGCTGTGGCCCCCGCTGGTGATCATGATCGCCTTCTGGGTCGAGCTGGGAATCGTGCTCATCCCCGGTCGGACCGTGTCGGAGCCGCGATACCTCTACGCCGGGGCGCTGACCCTGCTGCTCGTCGTCATCGAGATGCTCAGGGGGGTCAAGACCACGCGCGTCACCGTGGTCGTCGCAATCGCGCTCACCGGCGCGGCCGCGGTCGGCAATCTTGCACGTTTCCACGAAGGCCGGCAAACGCTGAACGCGATCCAGATGGAAGCGCGGGCGGACATGGCCGTAATCGAGCTGGCGGGGAAGAACGGTGATGAATCCTTCACCCCAAATCTCGCCGCCCCGTACCTGGTTCCAGGGGCGCTCGATCTCAACGTCGGACCCTGGCTCCAAGTGGTCGAACGCTACGGTTCCTCGGCCGACTCGATTTCGCAGCTTCGCCGCCAGGACGAGGGGGTTCGCGAGGAGGCGGACGCCGTGGCGGTCAAGTTCCTCGGCCTGCGCCTCGCCGGCATCGCGGCGTCCCAGGCACGCGACTGCCGCCACGTGCCTGGCGGTGGCAGCTCGACCGAGACCGAGCTTCCCCAGGGCGGTGCGGTGATAGTTCCTAGCCGCGATTCTGAAGTTCTCGTGCGGCGCTGGGCCGACGAATTCGGTGCCAAGCTGGGCGAGGCGCGGGGAGGGCGGATGGTAGCGGTCAGGGTCCCGGCCGACGCCAGCTCGGTCCCCTGGCGGATCAGCCTCAGCGCCGGCGGATCAGTCGAAGTCTGCGCCCTCGGAGCGGCGCAGAGCTAGGAGGGACTCCTAAAAGGGCAGCGTCTCGCCGACTTCGGCGAGCGTCGGCGCGCTGGTGTCGCGCCCACTCAGCAGCGGCTCGTCGACCGGCCACTCGACCGCAACGTCCGGGTCATCCCAGGCGATGCCGGACTCGGTCGCGGGGTCGTAGGTGCTGGAGCAGAGGTAGGTGACGTCAGCGCTCTCGCTGAGCACGGCGAAGCCGTGGCCGAAGCCGACCGGGACGAAGAGCTGGTGATGGGTCTCGTCGTCGAGCACGTGACCCTCCCACTGGCCGTAGGTGGGCGAGCCGCGGCGCAGGTCGACGGCGACGTCGAAGATCTTGCCGCGCGGGCAGCGGACCAGCTTCGCCTGGCCGGGCTCGGTCTGGAAGTGGAGGCCGCGCAGGGTGCCCTTGGAGGAGCGCGAATGGTTGTGCTGGACGAACTCGATGTCGATGCCGTGCTCGGCCCAGGCGTCGCGGCGGTAGGTCTCGACCATGAAGCCCCGCGCATCGCCGTGGACCGCGGGCGCGAGCAGCACAACCCCGTCGAGCTTGGTGGGCAGGCTCTCCGGCATCAGCCGAGCGCCTTGCCGTACTGCTTTTCGTAGTACTCGCGGTACTCGCCGGAGCGAATCGGGCCCCACCAGTCCTCGTTGTCGCGGTACCAGGCGACGGTCTTCTCGAGACCCTCGGCGAAGTGGACCTGGGCCTCCCAGCCCAGCTGCTCCTTCAGCTTGGCCGAGGAGAGCGAGTAGCGGCGATCGTGGCCGGGACGGTCTTTGACGTACTCGATCAGCGACTCGTCTTTGCCGGTCAGCTCGATCACCCGCTTGATCACCTCGATGTTCTCGCACTCGTCAGGGCCGCCGACGTTGTAGGCCTCGCCGGCCTTGCCCTTGCCCAGCACAGTGTGGATGCCGCTGCAGAAGTCCTCGACGTAGAGCCAGTTGCGGACCTGCTTGCCGTCGCCGTAAACCGGCAGCGAGTCGCCGTGCAGGGCGTTGAGCGTGATCAGCGGGATCAGCTTCTCGGGGTACTGGCGGGGGCCGTAGTTGTTGGAGCCGCGCACGATCGAGGCGTCGATGCCGTAGGTGTGGACGTGGGCGGTGACCAGCAGGTCTCCGGCGGCCTTGGTCGCCGAGTAGGGCGAGGAGGGGTCGAGCGGCGAGGTCTCGGTGAAGGAGCCCGACTCGATCGAGCCGTAGACCTCGTCGGTGGAAACCTGCAGGTAGCGACCGACGCCGAGCTCGCGGGCGGCGTCGAGCAGGGTGCCGGTGCCGATCACATGGGTGCGGGCGAAGGCGTCCTGATCGTCGATCGAGCGGTCGACGTGGGACTCGGCGGCGAAGTTGACGACCGCGTCGCAGCCCTCCATCGCCTCGCGCACGATCCTGGGGTCCTCGATCGCGCCCTCGACCAGCTCCGTCCCCTCGGGCAGGTTCTCGCGGCGGCCGGCGTAGGTGAGCTTGTCGAGCACGCGGATCTCGTGCTCGGCGCCGGCCAGGCGCACGTAGGTCGAGCCGATGAAGCCGGCGGCGCCGGTGACGAGCAGCTTCATGCCGCCGCCTCCCGCTCGGCCGCACGCTGGGCGAGGTAGGCGGCGAGGCCGTCGCGCCAGGGCGGCAGCTCGATCGCGTGCTCGCGCTGGCTCTCCAGGCCCGAGTAAGCCGGGCGGGGAGCCGGGCGGCCGAGCATGTCGGTCGTCGCCGAGAGGACCGAGCACTCGACCTTGCTCTGGTCGAAGATCTCGCGGGCGAAGTCGTACCAGGAGCAGGTCCCCCCCGCCGCCATGTGGTGGATGCCGAACTCGACCCCCTCGATCAGGCGGACGATGCCGTAAGCGAGGTGCCAGGTGTAGGTGGGCGAGCCGACCTGGTCACGCACGACCAGGACCTCGTTCTGGGTGGCGGCGAGGCGCAGCATCGTCTCGACGAAGTTGGAGCCGCCGATCCCGAAGAGCCAGGAGGAGCGGACGACGAAGTGGCGTTTGTTGGCGGCGGCGGTCGCCTCCTCGCCGGCCAGCTTGCCGCGCCCGTAGGCGGAGAGCGGCGCCGTCTGGTCGGTCTCCACATAAGGGGCGCCCTTGCTGCCGTCGAAGACGTAGTCGCTGGAGACGTAGACGACGCTGGCGCCCACCCCCGCCGCGGCGCCGGCGACGTCGCCGGCGGCGGCTCCGTTGACCGCGGTCGCCTCTTCCTCGGACTCCTCGGCACCGTCGACGTCGGTCCAGGCGGCACAGTTGATCACCACGTCGGGGCGCTCCAGCTCGAACTTGGCCGCCAGCGCACCAGAATCGGCGATGTCGAGCTCGGTGTGGCCGAAGCCGACCACGTCGTGGCCCGCGTTGCCCGCCGCAAGCACGACGTCGCGCCCGAGCATGCCGCCCGCGCCTGTGACCAGGACCTTCATCAGATCAGCTTGATCTCCGACTTGTCGCCGACCAGCATGCGCAGCGTCTTCGGCATCCCGTCGCTGCGGGTCAGCTTCACTTCACGGCCGAGCAGGCTCGCCTCCAGGCGGGTGCCGAGGTCCTCGACGACGGTGCCGCTGAGCAGGATCGAGTGCTCGACTTCGGCGCGGCGGACGCAGACGTCGTCGCCGATCGAGGTGTAGGGCCCGACGTAGGCGTCCTCGATGCGAGCGCCGGCCCCGATCACCGCCGGACCGCGCACGACCGATCGCTTCAGCTCGGCGCCGGCCTCGATCACGACCCGCCCCTCGACCCGGGACTCCTCGTCGACCTCGCCGTCGATGCTGGGCTCGACCTCCTCGAGGACCAGCCGGTTTGCCTCCAGCATGTCGGCGAGCTGGCCGGTGTCCTTCCACCAGCCGCTGACGACCTCCGATTTCACCGTCTTGCCCTGCTCGATCAGGCTCTGGATCGCCTCGGTGATCTCCAGCTCACCACGCCAGGAAGGCTCCAGCGCCCGGGCGGCATCGAAGATCGGGGGAGCGAAGAGGTAGACGCCGACGAGGGCGAGGTTCGACGGCGGGTCTTTCGGCTTCTCGATCAGGCGGACGATCCGCTCGCCGTCGAGCTCGGCGACCCCGTAGGACTGCGGGTCGTCGACCGGGGTGAGCAGGATCAGGGCGTCGGGCGCGTGCTCGGTAAAGGTGCTGACGAGGCCGCGGATGCCGTCGCGCAGGAGGTTGTCGCCGAGGTACATGACGAAGGGAGAGGTGCCGATGAACTCCTCCGCGGTGAGGACCGCGTGGGCGAGGCCGGCGGGCTTGTCCTGGACGATGTAGGTGATCTCAGCGCCGAACTGGGAGCCGTCGCCGGCGGCCTCGCGGATCTCGCCGCCGGTCTCAGGCGCGATGATGATCCCGATCTCCTTCACCCCGGCGTCGACCAGCGCCTCGATGCCGTAAAAGAGCACGGGTTTGTTGGCCACGGGGACGAGCTGCTTCGCCGAGGTGTGGGTGATTGGGCGCAGGCGCGTGCCGGCGCCACCGGAGAGGATCAATCCCTTCAAGGGCTCCATGCGAGGCTGCAACCCTACTGCGCGGTGAAAAGAGCGTGCTACCGGCCGTTTACATCCCAAATTTCAACGGATCCGCCCAACTGGGCCGGACCCTGCGCAGCCTGGCCGCGCAGACCCGCCCGCTGGAGGTGGTCCTGGTCGACAACGGCTCCGAGGACGACTCGGTCGCGCTCGCCCGGCGCGAGCTGCCCGAGGTCAAGGTGCTGGAGCTGGGGCGCAACCTCGGCTTCGGACCGGCCCTCAACCGCGCCGTCGCCGAGCACCCCGCCGACCCGCTGATCCTGCTCAACAACGACGTCGAGTGCGAGCCGCGCTTCCTCGAGGCGCTGCTCGACGGGCTCGGCGCCGGCGTCGACTCGGTCGCCGGGATGCTGCTGCAGGAACGGGCGCCGGAGCTGATCGACTCCGCCGGCGTGGTCGCCGACGCGACCCTGATGGGCTTCGACTACCTGCACGGGGAGCCGGCCGCCGCCGCCGCGGGGGCGCCGCCGCCGCTGGGGCCGACCGGCGGCGCCGCCCTTTTCCGCCGCGCCGCCTTCGAGGCGGTGGGCGGCTTCGACGAGCGCATCTTCCTCTACTACGAGGACCTCGACCTGGCGCTGCGGATGGCCGCCGCCGGCTCCCGCTGCGCGCTGGCGCCGGAGGCGCGCGCGGTCCACGCCTACTCGGCCAGCCTCGGCGCCGCCAGCGCCGGCAAGTACGAGCGCACCGGCTGGAGCCGCGGCTACATGCTGCGCCGCTACGGCGTGATGCGGAACCCGCGCCTGGCCCTGCGGGCGCTCGCCTGCGAGGGAGCGCTGTGCGCCGGCCAGCTCCTCAAGGACCGCACCGCCGCCGGCCTCAGCGGCCGCCTGCGCGGCTTCCGCGACGGCGGCGGCCTCGAGCGCCGCGACCCCGACGGGGCACCCCTGCTGGGGATTGGCGCCCGTGAGGCGCTGGCGCTGCGGCGGCTACGACGCGGCTGAGACTCGCGACGCCCTACCTCAGCAAGCGTGCCCTGACCCGGCGCAGGGCGCCGCCAAGACCGGCGCGCAGGCGCTGGAGCTCGGCTTCGAGGTGCTCGCCGCGCCGTCGCAGTGCGTCGCGCTCGACCCGCAGCGCCTCGGCCTCGGCACCGAGCTCCCGTAGCTGCTCGCGCAGGTCTTCGCGTTCGTCGATCAGAGTGGCCAAGCGCCGCGACGTCGGCATCGCCGCCGGGCGCGGTGCGTCGGCGCGGCCGGCGCTGAGGTTGCGGATCTCCGCCGCCAGCGCCGCGTTCACGCGCAGCAGCTCCTCGACCCTCGCCTCCTCGGGATCGGGGCGCGGGCTCACCGCGCCGCCTCCGCGGTCCAGCGAACCCCTCGCAGCGCATTCCATTGAGCGACCTCCTGCCAGCCTCGGCGCCGGGTCAGCTCGGCGTGGGAGCGCGAGATCGACCGTGGCGCGATCCGGTAGCGGGCGAGGCGCCGGGGAATCACCGTCCCCAGCAAGCCGGCCTCACGGAAGGCCCGGTAGAGGCCCCAGTCGTTGTGCATCGCACCGTGCGGGTCGTAGCCGAGGGCCGGGTCGAGGAGGATCGAGCGGCGCACCATCGCCAGCGCGTCGCCGTCCCAGTTCTCCGGCTCCTCTTCGCGCAGGACGCCATTGCCGAGGGCAGCGTAGCCGGCCGGCTCGGGCAGCTCGCCGCCGTCGTCGGCGACCTTGCGCAGCCAGCAGGTGACGTAGGCGAGGTCGGGCCGGCGACGGAAAGCGGCGAGCGCAGACTCGACGAAGGCCGGCTCGAGGACATTGTCGGCGTCGAGCAGGACCAGGAACTCCCCGGCGGCGATCCGGGCGCCGAGGTTGCGGGCCGCCGACTCGCCGCGGTTGGGCTGGGTGACCACGGTGACGCGCGGGTCCGCGGCGAGCCGCTCGAGCACCACCGCGTCGGCGCCACCGAAGGAGCCGTCGTTGACGATCAGGACCCGGAGGTTGCGATGGGTCTGATCGAGCAGGGAGGCGACCGCCTCCTCGACGTATTCCGCCGCCGCGAAGTAGGGGACCACGCCGGTGACCAGAGGTTCCTCCCCGACGGCAGGGTCAGGCACCGCGGACCGGTCGGCGAGGAAGGTCCGGTAGCCGGCGCGGACACGCTCGGGATCGGCGAGCCGCGCCGCCCGCTCGGCCGGAGCCCCGGAAGCGCGCAGCCGAGCCGCCTCCGCGCGGTCGGCGAGCAGGAGCGCCAATGCCTCGGTCAGCGCCGCCGCCCCGATGCCGCTCGTCTGCCAGCCGCTGACGCCGGGCTCGACCGCCTCGGCCAGCGAACCGACCGGAGTGGCGAGAACCGGCAGCCCGCACGCCATCGCCGTCAGCGCCCGACTGCTGTCGACCTCGAACCTCGCCGGCGCCGCCAGCAGGTCGAACTCACCGGCTCGCCGTTCCAGCTCCTCCGCCGAGAGCTCCCCCTCGAAGCGGATCCGCGGGTCTTCGCCGCTCATCGCCTCGATCGTCAACCGCACCGACTGCCCCATCGCCGCGGTCTCGGTGTCGGCCCCGGCGAAGGTCAGCTCCCAGTCGTCCGCGGGCAGGGCGAAGCACGCTTCGGCGAGGTCGAGGGCACCCCGGTGACGCTGCAGGGGGCCGAGGTAGAGGAGGCGGAGCGGCGCCCCAGCAGGTCCCCCCGTCCCGCCGTGCCCGGCCGCCGCCGGAACCGGCAACGGCAGCCGCGTCGCCGGCGGCAGCTCCAGGTCCGGCCGGTAGCGCCGCTGCACCTCGAGGCCGTCCAGGCCGGGCCAGAGGACGGCGTCGGCGAGGCGTAGCTGCTCGCGCTCGAGGCCGGCGGTGCGGCGCCGGGCGGGCTCGTCGAGGGTGCCGTCGTGGAGGCAGGTCAGCTCCGTCGGCGCCAGCACCCGGACCGCGATCGTCGTCCGCGCCAGCAGCGGCTCGCCGCCGAGCCGAGCCTGCAGCGGGACGAGGCCGTGGCCGCGGAAGTCCGGGACCTCGAGGTAGTCGGGGCCCTCGCTCCCGTAGACCGCGCGGATCGCCTCCAGCGCCAGCGCCGAGTGCAGATGGTCGGGGCAGGCGAAGTCGAGCGGCGGTGGCTCGGCGACCGGCTCGACGCCGCTGCGGACGACCTCGACCTCGTGCTCGCCGGCCAGCGCCGCGGCGAGGGCGGCAACGGCGGGGCGCACGTCTCCCCACGCGGTCGGTTCGGGACAGAGCAGGCAGATCCTCACCGCGGCTCCGCCCCCCTGCCGAGCCAGCGCTGGGCGGCGCCGAGGTCGCCGTCGCGGCGCAGGCGGCGGCGCTCGCGCAGCATCGCCGGCAGCCGCCAGAGGCCTTCGAGCTTGCCGCGCAGAGTGGCGCCGAGCCGCCGCTGCCGCGCCGCCCGCAGCAGCGAGCCGGCCTCGACAGCGAGGATCCGCGGCAGCGCGCCGAGCGGCATGAACTTCGCCTGGGTGCAGATCCGGTTGCGGGCAACCAGCCGCGCGTTCCAGGCACCGGGGCGCTCGGCGCCGGCCAGCCAGGAGGCGTTGCCGACGTGCCAGACGACGGCTCCCGGCGCGTAGCCGAAGCGCCAGCCGGCGATTCGCCCGCGGACGTTGAGGTCGACGTCCTCGTAGAAGGCGAAGTAGCGCTCGTCGTAGCCGCCGAGCTGGTCGAACATGCGGCGGCGCAGGAGGCAGGCGGCGCCGCAGACGCCGAAGACCTCCGCCGGCCGCAACCACTGCGGCGACTGGGCCTCGCCGGCTCCCAGCTCCAGCGCCCGCCCGTCGCGCGTAAGCGCCTGGCCGGCGCTGTAGAGGAGGGCGCCGTCCACGCTCTCCTCCCCCTCCAGCAGCTGCAGGATCCGCGGCTGCACCGCCCCCAACCCCTCGTCGGCCTCGAGCGCGTCGAGCAGCGCCGCCAGCGCGCCGGGCTCCAGCTCGGTGTCGGCGTTCAGGACCAGGACGGCGGCGGCCTCGGTGCGGCGGACGCCGAGGTTGACGGCGGCGGCAAAGCCGACGTTCTGCGGCAGGCTCACGTGGGGCACGCCCTCCCGCTCCAGGTAGGCCACGGTGCCGTCGGAGGAGCCGTTGTCGACGACCATCAGCTCCAGCTCCACCCCCTGCCCGCGCAGCGAGCCGAGGCAGCGCGGCAGGAGGTCGAGCGAGTTCCAGCTCGGGACGACGGCGGCGACGGTGCGACCAACTGCCATGAACCGAACCCTTGCACGCGCGGTAGCGGTAGCGTTCCGCAACTGTGGACCGGCCGGTGGACTCAGACGCGCGCCGCCTGCCGGCGCTCAAGGTCGAAGACCTCCACAAGAGCTTCAAGATCCCGACCAACCGGGTCGATTCGCTGAAAGAGCGGGTGGTGCGGCCGTTTGCCGCCCGCGAATACAACGAGCTGCATGCGCTCGACGGCGTCTCCTTCGAGATCGGCCAGGGGGAATTCTTCGGCATTGTCGGCCGCAACGGCTCCGGCAAGAGCACGCTGCTGAAGCTGCTCGCCAGCATCTACCGGGCCGATTCCGGGACGATCCGCATGGCCGGGCGCCTCGCCCCCTTCATCGAGCTCGGCGTCGGCTTCAACGAGGAGCTGACCGCGCGCGAGAACGTCGTCCTCAACGGGGTGATGATGGGGCTCACCCCCCAGGAGACGCGCAGCCGCCTCGGCGCCGTGCTCGAGTTCGCCGAACTGACCGAGTTCGTCGACCTGAAGCTGAAGAACTACTCGTCGGGGATGCTGGTCCGGCTCGCCTTCTCGGTGATGATGCAGGCCGACGCCGACATCCTCCTCGTCGACGAGGTGCTGGCGGTCGGCGACGCCGCCTTCCAGCAGAAGTGCGCCGACGCCTTCCACGAAATGAAAGCGCTGGGGAAGACGATCGTCCTCGTCACCCACGAGATGTCGACGGTCGAGGCCTACTGCCACCGGGCGATGCTGATCGACGGCGGCCGCATCCAGCACCTCGGCGACCCCGCCGAGGTCGGCCGCCGCTACCTGCGGCTCAACTTCGAGAAGGGCGCCGCCGCCGCCAGCGGAGCGGCGCCGGAGCAGAGCGAGGAGGTGCGGCTGATCGAGGCGCGGCTGGAGGACGAGGCCGGCGCCGAGCTGACCAACATCGAGTTCGGCCAGCGGATCCGGCTCGCGATCGAGGTCGAAGCCGTCAGCGAGAGCGCCGGCGGCTACGGCGTCAGCTTCATGGTCGCCAACGCCGACGGCATCGCCGTCTTCCAGTTCGGCACCGGCCGGGTCGAGAAGCAGGACGGCTCGGTCGCGCTCGCCGCCGGTGAGCGCTTCCGGGTGCTGGCGGAGATCGACAACCTGCTCGTCCCCGGCCGCTACTCGATCCACTGCGGCGTCAACCGGATCGAGAACAACACCGTCGCCCTCTACGTCCACGACGCCTTCGACTTCGTCGTCTTCGGCACCGAGTCCCCGCAGGGGATCGTCCAGCTCCCGCACGAGATCCGGGCCGAGGTCGAGAGCGGGGAGCGGCGATGAGCGCCCGCGAGGCACAGCTACGCGTCGTCCGCGGCCCCTCCGCGCTCGGCGGCGGCGTCCGCCGCTTCTTCGACCTGCTCTGGCTGATCTCGACGACCGAGTTCAAGCGCGTCTACTTCGGCACCGTCCTCGGCTACCTCTGGTCGCTGATCCGGCCGCTGGCGCTGTTCGGGGTCCTGCTCTTCGTCTTCACCAAGGTCCTGCGGGTCGGCAGCGGCCTCCCGTACTACCCGGTGCTGCTGCTGCTCGGCATCGTCCTCTTCACCTTCTTCCAGGAATCGACGGCCAGCGCCGTCACCTCGGTCGTCACCCAGGAGGGGGTAGTCCGCAAGACCCAGTTCCCGCGGCTGGTGATCCCGCTCGCCAACGTGCTGACCGGGCTCTTCAACCTCGGCCTCAACCTGATCGTCGTCTTCGTCTTCATCTTCGCCTGGGGCGTCGACCCGACCTGGAGCTGGCTGCTGTTCCCGTTCTGCGTGCTGTCCCTCGTCGTCCTCACCGCGGCGATGAGCATGGCCCTCTCGGTCCTCTACGTCCGCTTCCGCGACGTCGCGATCATCTGGGTGGTCGCCTCGCAGATGCTCTTCTACGCGACCCCGATCCTCTACCCGCTGGGCAAAGGCGGGTTCGAAGACCTCACCGTCGCCAAGTACCTGATGATCAACCCGCTGGCGGTGATCTTCCAGCAGGTCCGGGTCTGGGTGCTGGAACCGGAAGCCCCCACCGCCGCCGCCCTGGCGGGCGGCAAGCTGCACCTGCTGCCAGCGCTCTTCATCTACCTCGGCATCTGCGCCTTCGCGGTCTGGATCTTCGCCCGCGAAGCACCGCGGGTGGCCGAGGAGCTGTAACCGAGCGCGGCCCTCAGCGGGCCGCAGCTTCGGGCATGAGGACGCGCGTGCTGCCATCCTCGGCAACCAGGACTACAGGCAGCCCTTCATCGGCCGCGCGCTTGATCTCGTGGCCAGCCGAGGCGGTGTCAGAGTCGATGAAGGCAGCCCGCTCGGGATAGGGCGAGCGGCCCTCGATCGCGAGGTCGATGGCTTCGTCCATCACCTTGGCGGCGGGGGATCGTCCGTTGTCGATGCTCATTGCCTCTTCCATCCTTCAATCATCTCGCCATAACTGCTGCGCGTGTATCGGTGCATCCCCTAATAGGCGCTCATTACGCAGCACGTTAGCGCAGACAACAGCATTCAGCTTGACTGGGTCACGACCATGGCCTCGACGTGAACCCAAGGATTACGCCACGAGCCACAGCACTACCGACGGCTAGTGCAAACGCGCGCGCCCTGAGCCGCTTCGACCCGCAGGTACCAGGGCCGCGGCGAGAGGTCGCGGGGGATCTTCAGCACGGTCGCGGAGCCGCCCGTCGCGGCCGCGGCGCTGACCGGGTACTCGCCTTCCGCGAAGCGGCGCATCGAGACGGTGGCGTCGGGACCTGGCGGTACTTCGATCCGGGTGGCTCCCGGCCCCAGCGGCACCTCTTCGGCTTCGGCACCGGGGGCGACGTCGACGCAGCCGGAGCCGGACGCGGCCCGGTAGCCGCCCAGCCTCGTCACCGTCGCCAGCGGCAGCGCCCGCGAGAGCACGAGGTCGGCGTGGCGGCGGCCTTCCTCGGGCGCCGCCGCCAGTTCGGCTTCCGAGTAGGCGGGCGAGCCGTACTCGTCGACGGCGCTGAGGTACTCGCCGGCGAAGACGTCGACCAGGGTCGAGGTCCCGGCCACTTCCGGGCCGAGCTGGAAGCCGGGATCGACGGTGCGCTGGGCGATCTCGATCGCGGCGGTGTCGGCGCGGGTGAGGACCGACTGTGCTTCGAGGGTGTCGCGTCCCTGCCCGAGGACGACCAGGTTCGGGCCGAGGGCCAGCAGCGTCAGCGCCCCCAGGCCGATCAGCAGCGGCCGGCTCGGGCGCACGCCGCGCAGCAGGTTGGCGAGGATCATCAGCACGAGGACCGCGCCGACGTACTGGTAGCGGCTCGAGGTCGCTTCGCGGCCGGGAATCGTGTTGAAGGCCATCAGCCCCCAGTTGACCAGCGCCGCCGCGGCCACCGGCCAGAGGCCGGGCGCGAACCCTGCCCTGGTGCGGACCTGCCGGTAGGCGAGGGCGATCACGAGCGCGACCAGCAGCACCCGACCCCAGATCGGGTCGGCGCCGTAGCCGGTGGTGTTGGGATCGGTCCCGAGGCCGACCAGCGAGCCGACCACCGCGGCCAGCGCTTCGGCGACGAAGCGCGGCGAGGAGAGGATGTTGTGGAGGCTGATGTGGGTCTGGGCGTCGTGGCCCCAGCCGAGGTACCAGACGACGTAGAGCAGGGCGGGGATGACGACGACGAAGGAGCGCCGCAGCCAGGTCTCCCGCGGGCCGAGGGCGATCGCGACCGCGGCGGCGACGCCGAAGGGGATGCCGAGGCCGGAGAAGCCGAGGGCGAGGACGAGAAAGGCGCAGGCGGCGACGTCGCCGAGGCGGTCCTCGCGTTCGAGCGCCAGCAGCATCGCGACCCCGAACAGGACGGGGCCGATGAAGGTGATCTCGAACGGCCACAGCAGCGCCTCCCAAGCGGGACCGAGGCCGAGCAGGAGGACGGCGGCGAAGAGCGCCAGCCAGGGGCCGACGCGGCGCTTGACGTAGACGTAGAGCAGCGCCGCGGTGGCCAGGAGGAAGCCGGTGAGGACGATGTATTCCGGGAGCGCGCTGGTCATCCCGAAGACAGCGACGAGCAACTTCTCGATCAGGACCGGGAAGACGACGAGGTGCTCGTTGTGGGGCCGGAAGAGGTTGTCCGCCGAGAGCTGGCGGCGGCTCATCAGGAACTCCCAGGTGTCCTGGAGGAAGGTGAAGTGCGCGGTGAGGGCGAGCGTCATCGCCGCCGCCGCGACAAAGGCGGCCGCGAGCAGGACGAGGGGGGCGTTTCGCTGCAGCCGCTCCATGCGAGGCGGCAGTGTATTCCCAGGAGCACCGCGAAATAGTGAGTACACTGCGGCGGAATGTCCGAGCAGGTAACGCCGCTGGTCGCCGCTCAGGCTGGCAGAGAGCCCGAGGTTGAAGCCGAGCTGGAGCAGGCGCGGGAAGAAGTCCTGCGGCTGCGCGACCTGCTGATCGCCAAGGACGCGGAACTGGGAGCCGCCAAGGGACGGGTCGCCGAGCTCGAGGACCACCGCATGCGGCTGGCCGGCGTCAAACACCGCATCGCCTCCCAGATTCCCGGCCTGCGGCTGCTGCTGGGAGCTGTGCTCCGCCTGATGCGCGGCCAGCGCTGAGAACCGTGGCCGCGCCGCGCTTCTCGATCGTCACCCCTGTCTACGAAACGCCCCCCGGCGTGCTGCGGCGGATGCTGCGCTCGGTCCGCCACCAGAGCTTCCGCGACTGGGAGCTGTGCCTCGCCGACGACTGCTCCAAGCAGCCCCACGTGCGTGAGATTCTCGACCGCGAGGCCGCCCGCGACCCGCGGGTCAAGGTCCGCCGCCTCGAGGCCAACGGCGGCATCGTCGCCGCCTCCAACGCGGCGCTGGAGATGGCGAGCGGCGAGTTCGTCGCCCTGCTCGACCACGACGACGTCCTCCACCCCGACGCCCTCGCCCACGTCGCCGATGCGATCGCGGCGCAGCCCGAAGCCGACTACGTCTACACCGACGAGGACAAGATCGACCTCGCCGGGCGCCACTCCCACCCGTTCTTCAAGCCCGACTGGTCGCCGGAGCGGATGCGGACGCAGATGTACACCTGCCACCTCAGCGTCCTGCGGCGGGCGCTGGTCGAGGAGGTCGGCGGCTTCGATCCGGCCTACGAGGGATCCCAGGACTGGGACCTGGTGCTGAAGGTGACCGAGCGGGCGCGGGCGGTGCTCCACGTGCCGCGGGTGCTCTACCACTGGCGGATGCTGGAGAGCTCGGCCGCCGCCAGCGGCGAGGCCAAGCCCTGGGCCGCGGAAGCCGGGGTCCGGGCGGTGCAGGCGCACTGCGACCGAATCGGGCTGCCGGCCACGGTCTCGCTCGACCCCGGCGACCCCGGCATCCTCCACCTCGAGCCGCGGCTCGAGCGCGAACCGCTGGTGAGCATCGTCATTCCCACCAACGGCCAGGTCCGCGACGTCCGCTTCAAACCAGTCGTCCTCGTCGTCAACTGCGTCCGCGGCATCGTCGAGCGTTCCAGCTACGACAACTACGAGATCGTCGTCGTCTACGACGAGGGGATGGAGCCGTCGGTCCTGCGGGAGCTGCGCGAGCTGGCGGGGGAGCGGCTGCGCCTGGTCGAGTTCACCGGCCCCTTCGACTTCTCGAAGAAGATCAACGCCGGCGCCGTGCGCAGCAAGGGCGAGCACCTGCTGCTGCTCAACGACGACATCGAAGTGACGACGCCGAACTGGCTCGAGCGGATGGTGATGTACAGCGACCACGAGGGGATCGGCGCCGTCGGCGGGCGGCTGGTCTGGGGCGACGGGCGGCTCCAGCACGTCGGGATCACCTTCGAGGACTCCCTCCCCCACCACTACTACCGCGGCTTCTCCGGAGAGTTCAAGGGCTACGCCAACTCGGTCCGCATCGCCCGCGACGTGCTCGGCGTCACCGGCGCCTGCCTGATGACCCCACGCGGCCTCTTCGAAGAGCTTGGCGGCCTCACCTCGACCTTCCCGGTCAACTTCAACGACGTCGACTACTGCCTCAAGGTCCACACCCACGGGCAGCGGATCGTCTACGACCCGGACCTCTTCATGTACCACTTCGAGTCCTCCAGCCGCGACCCCGAGGTCGAACGCTGGGAGGTCGAGCAGCTACTGGAACGCTGGCGGCACGTCACCGCCGCCGACCCCTACTCAAGCCCGCACCTGCGGCGCGGCCTGCCCCGGGTCACCTCGTTCCTGTTCTGGGCGCGGCGGCGACTGCCGCGGCCCGCGCTCCGTAGGGCTGCCTAGCCGCTCGCCGCTCGCCGCGAGCGCGACGAACCCGACCAGGCCCAAGCCGGCGATCACCGCCGCGGTGAGCGAGTAGGCGGTTCCCGGCAGCGGGTCGAGCACCGGGGCGTAGAGGAGCAGCTCCAGAGCGGCCCCGAGTCCGACCCAGGCCAGGGCGAAGCGCGGGAAGACCGATCGCAAACCGACGATGAGACCCGTCATCCCGATGATCGGCAGGGCGTAGCTGGAGATGTGGACGAGGGTGCGGTCGTTGCCGTTGCCGAAGACGAGCAGCGCCCAGATCACGGTGCCGAGGGCGAAGACGAAGAGGCAGCTGAGGGCGAAGCTCCATTCCGGCGAGCCCCGTCGCCGCCAACCCGCCGCCATCGCGAACGGGGCCAGGAGGAGCAGGCCCAGCGACGGCAGCAGGTAGAAGAAGGAGACGATCCGGAGGGTGCGGTCGATTTCGGTCAGGTTGCCGCTGTCGAGGGCGGCCCTGATCGCGTCCGTGGTCATCGTCCCGCCGCTGATCGTGGCGAAGTTCTCGGCCTTGTTGTGGAGGGTGCCGCCGACGCCGGCTTCGCGGTAGGCGTCGACGATCGCCTCCAAGCTGCCGCGGTCGTCGACTTCGACCTGCCCGGCAAGCGTCCACTTGACGAGGCGGTTGCCCGGCGGGTCGTCGTATTTCTGGTACGCGGACCAGGGCGCCATGAAGGCGATGCCGACCAGGGCGGCAACCCCCACCCAGCGCCAGCTCGGAACACCGCGATAGAGGGCGAGAGCGGCCAGCGGGATGATCCCGAAGATGGTGGATCCGTGGCCGAGCATGGCGACTCCGCACAGCGCCGCCACCAGCGCTGCCCCCCATAGCTGGCGGCGCAAGCGATCCCAGAGCGGCGTCATCACCAGCGCCGCGGCGGCGAGCAGCATCGCCGCCGGCAGCAGCTTCGGCCAGATGAAGAAGGCGTTGACGATCGTGAGGCTGCTGAGCAGGACGGCGATCGTGACCAGGGCCCGGGTGCCGCGGCTGACGCGGGCGGCCAATAGAAGCGCCCAGAGGCCGACGATCCAAAGCTGCTGGAGGACGACGCCGAGCGTCTGGTAGCTGAGTCCCTTGGCGTCCCAGCCGAACGGGTGCTGGGCCAGGGCGTAGCCGACCTGCAGAGGGGGACGGTCGCTGGAGAGCCATTCGCCGGGGAAGACGGGTGGGCGCCCGTGCGAGCCGTGGTGGAAGAACCATTCGGTGAAGAAGAAGGGGATCTGGTTGTCGCTCGGCAGGGGATGCGAGAAGCGGCTGGCGGCGGTGACGAGGGGGGTCTCGGTGCCGCCGTGGACGAAGCCGAGGAAGAGGAGAAAGGCCGAGCCCAGGCCCCAGAGCGCCAGCGGCGTCGCCAGGGATCGCAGAAGATCGCGACTGAGGTGGCCGCCGTAGAGCGACCAGCCGACCAGGAGGGCCGACCCCAAGAGGAGCAGGTAGGAGAAGGTTTCGCCGACGATCGGGTCCGCGTAGTACGCCCAGAAACCGATCAGCGCCGTGGCGCCGCTGGTTGCGAGGCCGATCGCGAGCAGGAGGGGCACCGACTCGATTCGGTTGCGGGCGGCGAACAGCATCGCCGCCGCCAAGGGGAGGCCGGTGAGCACGAGATGCCCCAGAAGGAGCAGGATGAGTTCGCCGACCATCGGCTACTGGATACCCGCGGGCCGCATTCGTCGGTAGGTTCGCATACTCACCCGCGGCCGCAGGGGCCGCATTCGCCACCCGAGCAAGGAGCAGACCGCCCGCGATGAACTACGAGCGCCTCTACCAGTTCCGTTTCCGCGACATCGATCAGGAGGGCCGGATCGCCGTCTGGAAGCAGATCGCGCCGCACGTGCACGAAACGATGGGACGGCCGCAGAAGGTTCTCGACCCGGCAGCCGGCCGAGGCGAGTTCATCGGCGCGATCCCGGCGCGGGAGACCTGGGCGGTCGACGCGGTCCGCTACGAGCACGCCTCCTACAAGCCGGACACGAAAGTGATCACCGCCTCGATCATGGACGCCGAGCTGCCCACCGACCACTTCGACGGGGTCTTCGTCTCCAACTTCCTCGAGCACCTCTACGACCAGGAGCAGATCGCCTCCTTCCTGGAACGGATGCACGGGGCGATGGAGAAGGGCGGCCGGATCGCGATCATGGGCCCCAACTACCGCTACTGCTCCGACGAGTACTGGGACTGCGCGGACCACTACGTCGCCCTCACCCACGTGGCGATCGAAGAGCACCTCTACGCCGCCGGCTTCGAGCTCGAGCGGGTGATCCCCCGCTACCTCCCCTACTCCTTCCGCGGCATCCTCCCGCCCTCGCCGGCGCTGACCCGGACGTATCTGAAGATGCCCTTCGCGTGGAGGCTGCTGGGCAAGCAATTCCTGGTGATCGGGCGCAAGGACGGTTAAGCGAGGGACGGCGTTGCGGGGGAGGGTGTCCATGCCCCTCCTCCGGAATTGACCTCCCCTCGCTTCGCTCGGGGAGAACCTGCTGCGCGGGCTTCGCCCGCGCGAAGGTCAGATTGCATGTCGCCGAACATTCCTCCGGAGGGGCATGGACACCCTCCTGCCAACGAGCTCCGCCAGACGTCCTAGGGCCGGGAGCTTTTTTGAGCTCCCGCTGCCCCGATAGGGGCGCGACAAATTCGCTCAGACGACGACCGGCTCCCCTACCGAGACGCCGCGGCGTTGCCGCTGGGGTGCTTCTCGGCGCGGCGGACTTGGTAGTCGCCGCGGCTGAGGGTGCTCTCGAGCCAGACGTAGAGGACGATGAAGAGGTAGCGGCTGCCCATCTCTTTCATCGCCAGCTTCGCCTCGCCCGTGGTGCGGTTGGTCCAGGAGGTGGGGACGACGGCGTAGGTGTGGCCGCGGACGATCGCCTTCAGCGGCAGCTCGACCGTGAGGTTGAAGTGCTTGGAGAGCAGCGGCTGGACGGTCTCGATGACCTCGCGCCGGTAGGCCTTGAAGGCGTTGGTGGTGTCGTTGTAGCGGTGGCGGAAGAGGACGCGGATGAACTGGTTGGCGAGGCGGTTGATCGCGTACTTGAGGCGTGGGTAGTCGTAGACGCGAGCGCCGGGCATGAAGCGCGAGCCGAAGGCGCAGTCCCAGCCCTCCTCGAGCAGGCGGTAGTAGCGGACCAGGTCAGCGGGGTCGTCGGAGGCGTCGGCCATGACGATCGCCACCGCGTCGCCCTCGAAGACGTCGAGGCCGGCGCGGATCGCGTTGCCGAAGCCGCGTTCGTTGTGGGAACGGTGAACGCGGATGCGGGGATTGACCTCGCCCAGGGCAGCCACCACCGCTTCGGTCGAGTCTTCGCTGTCGTCGTTGACGACGATCACCTCGTAGTCGATCGCTTCGCGCTCGAGCGCGGCGGCGACCCCTTCGACCGTCTTGCCGACCGATCCCTCCTCGTTCTGGGCCGGGATCACGACCGAGAGCTTCAATGCGTCTGCCATGAGGCGGCGACGCTACCGGAAGTCGCGAAACTGCCGCAAAGTAGCGCAGGAAGATTTGCTTTCTGCGCGCCACTCATGCAGTCAAAACATTACGCTATGCTGATGACGGTGATGATGCCAAGGGAGAAATGGACCGACGAGCGCCTCGACGACCTCAGCGCAAAGGTCGACCTGGGCTTCGCCGACACCAAAGCGGAGATGCGCGCGGGCTTCGCACGCGTCGACTCCGACATTCGCGAACTGCGGAGCGAGATGAACACGCGCTTCGAGTCTCTCAACCGGAACCTGATCGCCGGCCTGGTGACGATCGTCGCCGCCATCGTCGGCAGCAACGTCCTCTGACGCTCAGGCGGCGGCGCCGACCCAGCGCTCGAGGTTCTGCTCGTACATCTCCCGCAGGATCTCCTCGATCCCGTAGCGCAGGTCCCAGTCGGGGTAGTCGGCCTTGAACGGCTCGAGGTCGGAGATCCACCAGCGGTGGTCGCCGATCCGCGGCTCCTCGCCCATCTCCCACTGCAGCTCGCGGCCGGCGATCCGCTCGCAGATCTCGATCGCCTCCAGCATCGAGCAGTTGCTGAAGCGGCCGCCGCCGATGTTGTAGACGGCAGCCGGGCGGGGCGCCTTGCGGTAGGCGTCGAAGGCGGCGATCAGGTCGGCGCTGTGGATGTTGTCGCGGACCTGCTTGCCCTCGTAGCCGAAGACCGTGTACGGCGTGCCGGTGACGACGCACTTCATCAGGTAGGCGAGGAAGCCGTGCAGCTTGGCGCCGGCGTGCTGCGGGCCGGTCAGGCAGCCGCCGCGGAAGGCCACGGTCGGCATCTCGAAGTAGCGCCCGTACTCCTGCACGAGCAGGTCCGCGGCGCACTTGGAGACCCCGAACAGCGAATGGGTCGAGGAGTCGATCGACATCGAGGTGTCGATGCCCTTGTAGTAGGGATGGTCCTCGGGCAGCTCGAGCCGCTTCTCCAGGCTCTGCAGCGGCAGCCGGTTCGGGGTGTCGCCGTAGACCTTGTTGGTCGAGCAGAAGACGAAGGGCGCGTCGGGGCAGTGGGCGCGGGCGGCCTCGAGCAGGTTGAGGGTGCCGTTGGCGTTGACGCCGAAGTCGATCTGGGGGGCGCTGGCGGCCCAGTCGTGGGAGGGCTGGGCGGCGGTGTGGACGACGAGCTCGATCTGCCCGGCGTGGGCGGCGAAGATGCGCTCGATCGTCTCGGCGTCGCGGATGTCGGCGTTCTCCCAGCGGAAGGCGGAGGGGTATGCCTCGACCAGGCGCTGGGTGACGTGTGAGGTCGATGACTCCGGGCCGAAGAAGCTCGCCCGCATGTCGTTCTCGATTCCGACGACGTCGAATCCCTCGCCGACGAAGTGCTCAACCGCCTCGGACCCGATCAGCCCGCCCGCTCCCGTGATGATCGCCACCGGCATTCGCTCTGTTACTCCCTTCCCCCCGCGGGGGCATCGATGTTGAGGGCTGCCGCGATCCGCTCCTCGTCCGCCGCGATCCACTCATGGATGTCGGCCAGCACCTGCTCGGCGCTGCGCCGGGGTCGCCACTCGTCGAACCCGAAGAGCCGGCTGCAGTCAGAGAGGTATATCGGCACGTCGCCCTGTCGCGTCTCCTCGACCGCTGCGATCGGCACCTCGTTGCCGCTCAGCCGCTGGCAGATCGCCGTCGTCTCCAGCAGCGAGAGGCTGCACTCGCGGCCGCCGCCGACGTTCACGGTGCGCCCGTCCCAGGCGTCGCGATCGAGCAGCTGGCGCTCGACCAAGTCGACCAGGTCCTCGACGTGGAGGAGATCCCGCACTTGCTTGCCACGCCCCCCGAACCCGATGTAGCTGAGCGGGTTGCGGAAGTGGTGGGCGAGCATCCAGTGGGTGAATACCCCCTGGTCGACCTTCCCCATCTGCCAGGGCCCGGCGATCACCCCGCAGCGGTCGATCACCGCCGGGACCCCGAGCCCGGTTCGGTACTCCTCGATCAGCAGCTCGGCCGCGAGCTTGGTGGCGCCGTAGAGGGTGCGTGCGCCGTCGAGCGGGAACCGCTCGGAGATCCCCGCCGGCGAGACCCCCGGCAGCCGCTGCTCGGCGGCAAGCTCGAACCGGGTCTCGGTCTCCTCCAGAGCCAGCTCGACCTGCGGCGCGACCGGGTAGACCCGGCTGGTCGAGAGGAAGACGACGAAGGCGCCGTCGCGGCGGGCCAGCTCGAGGCAGTTGTAGGCGCCGGTGAGGTTGGTGTGAACGAGGTAGCCGGTGTCCCCGTCGACCCCGCTCATCACCGAGGGCTCGGCCGAGCACTCGATCAGCGCCGTCAGCTCCGGCAGCCGGCGGAGATCGTCCGGCTCGCGGACATCGCCCTTGACGAACTCGACCCCCGCCTCTTCCAGCCGCGGCAGGTTCAGTTCCGAACCACGGCGGTAGAGGTTGTCGAGCGCGAGGACCTCCCAGTCGGGGTGCCGGTTCGCGAGGGAGACGGCGAGGTTGGAACCGACGAAGCCGGCGCCGCCGGTTATTAGCAGTCTGTTCACGAGTTCTTCTTCGGCAACAGGAAGGTGAATTCTCCGACTCCGGCGACGGGGCGGAAGTCGTCGAAGATGTAGCGGACGAGCGGTGCTTCGGGTGGTGGCGTCCCGTGCAGCCAGATTTCGGCGAGGCTGTCGGAGCGGATCGCGCAGGGACGCGGCGAGGCTTTCATCGCGTCGACGACCCGCTGCTGCTGCTCGGCCTTCAGCGCCTCGATCCAGGCCCCGGGAGCCCGCGGGGGCGGCGCTTCGATTCCCGACCAGAGGTAGAGGCTGTCGACGTTGGGGTAGGAGATGAACGTGGTGCATCGGTGCTGGTGGAGCAGGTCGACCAGACCGGCGTAGGTTTCGGCTTCGGCGGGCCCGATGCGCAGCGCCCCCGCGCCGGGGAACGGCAGCGACTTCAGGTCCCGGTAGGCGATCGCGCTGGTCACGGTCGGGCGGAAGATCGTGTCGAGCGTGAACTGGGCGGCAAGGGCGACGGTGACAATCGCGACGACGGTGCCGAAGCGGCTGACCGCGGCGGGCCCGCGTACCGCGCTCCAAGCGCGCAGTTCGGTCAGCGAGTCGGCAAGGCAAAGGGCACCGACCGCGACGAAGGTGGTCGCCGCGATACCCGCCTGACTACCGGCGATCGGATACACCTGGAGCGTCTCGCCGATCGCCAGCGCCGGCAGCAGGACTCGCAGGAAGCGCTTCCCGGTTGCCTCCTCGGTGCCGGTCGGCGCGACCGCGGCGACCCAGGCGAGCAGCATCGGCACGACGACCGGGTTCTGCGAGGTCGGGTTGAAGCCGATCGGGACGATGTGGGCGACGCCGAGCAGGATCGTCAGCCCGGCAAGGGCGCGCAGGACGCCGACCCAGACCGACGGCCCCACCGCGCCGGTCCGCTGCAGGCGGACGATCAGCAGCGAGCCCGCGACCGCGGCGACGCCCCAGTCGGCCGCGGCCGACGGGAAGGCAAGCGGCAGTTTCAGCACGTCGCGGACCCGCAACGCTTCGGTCACCATGCCTTCCCAGATATCGGCGGGGGAAGGACCGGTGAGGATGATCGCCAGCAGGATGGCGGCGAAAACCAGGGCGAAACCGGCGGCGGCCCCCAGCAGCCAGCGCGCCATCGGGCCCTCCTCGCGGTCCTTCTCGCGGGCCGGGCCGAAGGGGGCGGCAGCGACCAGTACGGCGGCGATCGCGAGCAGCTCGAGCAGCAGCAGTTCGCGCGTCGCGGTTTCACTCAGGTCGCGCCCGAGGACGACGAAGGGCATCGCCAGGAAGGCGAGGATGGCGAGGCCGACGAGCCAGCGCCGCCGCCGCAGGCCCTCGATCGCGATCACGCCGGCGAGAACGGCGGCGGCGACCGCGAAACCGCCGAGGTTGACCTTGGTCAGGACGAGCGCGGCCAGCAACGCTCCGGCGCCCCCTCCGATCAGCAGCGGTCGCTTGCTGGGGCCGAAGGTGGTGACGAGGATGAAGACTGCGATCAGCAGCGCGCAGAGGCCGTGCGGGTGCATCGGCTCCATCCTCAGAACGCCAAGGGCCCCGAACGCGGAGGCGGCGGCGAGGACGCCCAGGGCCAGCCGCCCGGTCAGTCGCTGCGCGACGGCGCCGTAGAGAAGGCTGGTCCCGACCCAGACGAAACAGACGATGGTGCGGCTGGCGTCGGTGGTCACCGCCTTGCCGGTGAGGGCGAAGAGGCCGCCGAAGAACTCGTAGTAGAAGGGCCCGTACTCGGAGTAGACGTCGCGGTAGAGAACGTGGCCCTGGGCGAACGCCTTCAGCGTCACCAGCAGGGTTCCCTCGTCATCGTAAGGGGCGAAATAGCTGAAAAGCGAGAAATATGCGGCGGCGAGGGCGGCGAGGGCGAAGCACGAGTAAACGACGACCGCGACCACCGTTGGGTCCGACCAGGTCTCCCGCCACGAAGGGCGCGCCCGCGCGCTAGTTGAGCTGGCACCTGCGGCTGGCACGAGCGGAGCACGATACCGAGACCCGGGGCCGCGATTGCGTATGGTGCGGCGCCCCCACCCCAAGGAGGACTGGTTTGCGGGAGAGCGCCTACCGAGACCACTTCGAAGTCGAGGACCGTCATTGGTGGTATCGAGGCCGCTGGGCCGTCGTCGAGGCTCTGCTCACGCACCTCGAACTACCGCCGCGTCCGCGGATCCTCGATGCCGGCTGCGGGACCGGTGGCAACCTGCGGAAGTTCGACCGAATCGGGGTCGCGACCGGTGTCGAGATGTCGCCGGAGGCGATCGGGTTCTGCCGCGAGCGGGGGCTCGAGCGCGTCCACCAAGCCGGACTCGAGGAGCTGCCCTTCGAGGACGCGAGCTTCGACCTCCTCGCCGCCACCGATGTTCTCGAGCACGTCGCCGCCGAACAGCAGGCGTTGGGAGAGCTACGGCGCGTCGCCGCTCCCGGGGCGGCGCTGCTGCTCACCGTGCCCGCTTACGAATGGCTCTGGAGCGAGGAAGACGTCAACCTCCATCATCACCGTCGCTACACCCGGCGGCGCCTGCGCAAGGCGGTCGTTGAGGCCGGCTGGGAACCCCTCTTCTCGACCTACTTCAACTCGCTGCTGCTGCCGCCGATCGCCCTGGCGAAGAAGTTGCGCCCTGCCGCGGAGGGGTCGGCCGACCTCGATCGCACCCCGGCTGCCCTGGACGGGCCGCTCTCACTTCCGATGCGCGGGGAGGCGCTCCTGATCCGCCTCGGAGTGCCGCTGCCGGCGGGCGTCTCGGTCGGGATCGTCTGCCGGCGCGGCAGCTAGCCCCGTCGAACGCCGTCCCCCGTTCCACCGCAGCCGGTAGGCGAGGCCGCTGACGTCGCGCAGCATCCTCACGCTGGCCGAGACCACCCGCACCCGCGAACGGGAGTCGTGCAGGTAGAGGACCGGCACCTCGGCGATCCGCATTCCGTCGAGGTCGGCCCGCATCAGCAGCTCGACGTCGAAGGCGAAGCCGGGGCAGAGCTGGTCGTCGACCAGGCGCTTCGCCGCCTCGGTGGGAAAGAGCTTGAAGCCGCACTGGGTGTCGCGCAGGCGAAGGCCGGTCAGCGCCCGCACGGTGCCGTTGAAGGTGGCGCCGAGGACCTTGCGGTGGGTCGGGCCGCGCTCGACTATCGCCCCCTCCACCGCGCGCGACCCGATCGCGATGTCGGCGCCCCCGGCCAGCGCCGCCGTGAGCTTGTGCAGCTCCTCGAGCGGGGTCGAGAGGTCGGCGTCGGCCAGCAGCACCCAGTCCCCGCGCGCCCGCTTCACCCCGGCCGCGAAGGCGGCGCCCTTGCCACGGTTGTGGGTGTAGTCGAGGACCGGCCGCAGACGCGGGTCCTCCTGGCTGGCGGCACGGAGCATCTCGCGGGTGCGGTCGTCGCTGCCGTCGTCGACGACGATCGCCTCCAGCAGCGTCAGGCCCGCCGCCGCCACGGCCTCCTCGGCGGTAGTCGAGAGCGACCGCAGCAGCTCCGGCAGGCGCGCCTCCTCGTTATAGGCGGGGATTACTACTGACAGCGTTTGCAAAAAAGCCTCCCGGGCCATTTGTCGCCGCGATCAATGGTCGGCCATCTTATGGATGAACACGGAGCGAGACAGCGGGCTGCGCCGCAAACCCCCCAAACGCCGGCCAGGGGAGCCACTATCTTGGAGGCGGTGCCGATCGCACCAAAGCCAAACTGGGGAGTGAGGCGGCTGCGAGAGAAGCTCCACGCCGTGCGCTGGCGGCTGCGGGCGACGCGGCGCCTCTGGAGCCCCGGCACCCGCCCCGGGATGCCGATCCTCGAACCCGAGGAGAAGCTCGCCGGCGGCCGCTTCGACCTGCGCCCGGGAGCGATCCTGCCGGCGGCGGAAACGACGCTCTCCGGCTGGGCGCTTTTCGCCGCCGGACCGCCCCTGCGGGTCGAGCTGAAGCTCGGTGACGAGCCGCTGGGGAAGGCACGACTGGGCCTCCCTCGCCCCGACGTCGGCGAGGCGCTGCAACTGGGCCCGGGGGCGGTGACCGGCTTCGAGCTGCGGGTGGACCTCGGCCAAGAGCGGTTTCAGGGGGCCGCGAAGGAGCTGCGGGCGACGGTCACCGGGCCTTTCGGGGACAAGCTCGAGATCGGCCCAACCGCGGTCTCGGTGGCCGCCCCCGAGCGGTCAGCGCCGCCGGAGCGGCTCGCCAGGCCCGCCCCGATCAGGCGCCAGGGCCTGCGCACCCTCGTCGTCGCTCACGAGCTCGGCCTCGGCGGCGCTCAGCTCTACCTGCTCGACCTGATCGGCGAGCTGCTGCGGACGGAAACGGTCGACCCGCTCGTCGTCAGCGCCGTCGACGGGCCGCTACGGAGCGTGCTGGAAGCGAGCGGGGTCCCCGTCCACGTCTCCGGGGAGCCACCGCGGGAGAGCCTCGCCGCTCACCGCGGGAGGGTCGAGGAGCTGGTCGCCTGGATCGGCGAGCGCGAGCTGGACGTCGCCTTCGTCAACACCGCCACCGGCCTCACCCTGCCCGGGGTCGAGGCGGCGCGGGAGCTCGGCCTGCCGGTCCTCTGGGCGGTCCACGAGAGCTTCGAGCCAGCCACCCTGTGGGCGGGGCTCGACCCGGCGATCCGCCGCCGCGGCGAAACTCTCCTCGCCGAGGCCGAGACGACGCTCTTCGTCGCCAAGGCGACGCAGCGGCTGTTCGGCGAGGCCGTCGCCCATAACGGCCGCACGATCCCTTACGGCATCGACCTCGCCCCGATCGAGGCGGCCCGGGAGGGCTTCGACCGCGCCGGCACCCGGCATCGCTTCGGGATCCCAGCCGAGGCGGAGGTCATCCTCAGCGTCGGCACGATCGAGCCGCGCAAGGGCCAGGTGGCGCTGGCGCAGGCTTTCGAGCTGGTCGCCGCCCGCCACCGCGACGCCCGGCTCGTCTTCGTCGGCGGACGCGCCGACGCCGACACCCGCTTCCTCGCCGAGCACGCGGCCGGGCTGGGGGCGGCCGAGCGCATCCACGTGGTGCCGCTGACGCCGGACGTGCAGCCGTGGTTCGGCATCGCCGACGTCTTCGCCTGCGCCTCCGACGTGGAGTCGATGCCGCGCACGGTGCTGGAGGCAATGGCGTGGGAGAAGCCGGTGCTGGCGACGGCGGTGTTCGGGCTGCCCGAGGTGATCGAGGACGGCCGCAACGGCTGGCTCTGCGAGGCGCGCGACGTCGCCACGCTGGCGGCGGCGCTCGAGCGGGCGCTCGACAGCGACGATGAAGAGCGGCGGCGGCTGGGGCGCGAGGGGCGGGCCCTGGTCGAGCGCCGCCACCGACTGCCGGAGTACGGCCGCCAGGTGGCCAGTCTGCTGGTAGGCCTCGGCGACGCCGGCGCCGAACGCGCCAGGTGGACCGCACGGCTCGCCGGGTCGGGCCTCAGCTAACTTGAGCGAAGTGATTCGCGCAGGGATAGTCGCGGTCCTCTCGTTGCTGCTGTTCGGCGCCGGTAGCGCCAGAGCGCTGACGCTGGAGGAAGTCGGGGACTTCGAAAGCCCCACCTACGTCACCTCCGATCCCGGCGACGCCAGCCGCCTCTTCGTCGTCGAGCGCCACGGCACGATCGAGGTGCTCGAAGGCGAAACCTGGACGCAGTTCGCCGACATCAGCGCCGAGGTTGGCTGCGGCGTCCTCTGCGGCGGCGAGCACGGCCTGATGTCGATCGCCCTCGCCCCCGACTTCGACGCCAGCGGCAGGCTCTACGTCCAGTACGCCGACGACGTCGGCGGCGCGATCCACATCGAAGAAATGCTCGCCACCGGCCCCAGCCACGAAGAAGCCGACGCCTCGACCCTAAGCCCTGTCCTCTCGCCGATCCCCCACGGAGAGAACGAAAATCACAACGGCGGCCAGCTCCAGGTCGACGCCGCCGGCAACCTCTACGCCTCCACCGGCGACGGCGGCGGCGCCAACGACCAGTTCCACCACGCGCAGGACCTGGAAAGCCTGCTCGGCAAAATCCTCCGCGTGACGCCGACTCCCGGCGGCGGTTACACCGTCCCCAACGGCAACCCGTTCCCCTCGGCCAACGCTCCGTACGACGCGATCTGGAGCTACGGCCTGCGCAACCCCTTCCGCTTCTCCTTCGACCGCGCCAGCGGGGCGATGCTGATCGGCGACGTCGGCCAGGCGGCGGCCGAGGAGGTCGACTACGCGCCTGCGCCGGGGCGCGGCGGCGGCGCCAACTACGGCTGGAACTGCCGCGAGGGCTTCCTGCCCGGGCCGGCGGACGACCCGGAGTGCGCCTCGCTGAGCGGCGGGGACTTCGTCGATCCGATCTTCACCTATCCACACACGGAGGACCCGGACACCGGCGAGAACCGCTGCGCGATCATCGGCGGCTACGTCGTCCGCGATCCGGCGCTCGGGGCCCTCTTCGGCCACTATCTCTACGCGGACCTCTGCGCCGGGGCGGTGCGGGCGCTGACCCTGCCGACCGCGTTCGCCTCCGCCGCCGATTGCTTCACCGGGCTGAATGTCGAAGAACCGGTCTCCTTCGGCGAAGACGCTGCCGCTCGTCTTTACGTCGTCACCAAGGGCGGGCCGGTCTACCGAATCGCCGGACTGCCGCCCGCGAGCTGCCCGCGCCCCCTGCCGCCAACGGAACCGACGGCGGCGCCGAAGGCGACCTACATCGGGATCAGGGCGTTGCGGCGGCGGGTGAAGCGCGGCAAGCGAGCGGTGCTGACCGTCTTCGTCGGTCCCTGCGAAGGCAGGCGCAACCGCGGCGAGGAAGTCGCCCTGCTCCGCAACGGGCGGCTGAACGGCAGCCAGGTCCTGGACCGCGCCTGCACCGCCCGCTTCGCCCGCACGGTGCGCCGGGGAACCAGCTTCCGGGCCCAGATCCGCGAGGTCGACGGCTTCGCCGCCGCCTTCTCGCGGCCGCTGAGGATCCGCATCGCGCATCGTCATCGCCACCGCCGCTCCTAGGCTGCAGCGCGATGGCCACGGCTCCCCGCCACCGGATAACCGACCTGCGCGCGACCCCGGGGGAACTTTCCTTCGAGGCGCACATCGCTGGCTCTGAGCCGCGGCGGGTCTGGTTCCGAACCGACTCGGACCTGGTCCCCAACGCCGATGCGGCGCTCGCCACCTGCGTGATGCCGGCGATGCGCGCCGGCGGCGTGCTGGAGCTGCCGTTCCCGGTCAGCTCGCGGATGCTGCGCACGCAGCGGGAGTTCCAGGCGATCCAGAAAGCCTGGTCGCTGGAGTGGGAGTTCGGCGACCCGCCGCTGCGCGAGGTCGAGGTCGAGGCACCGGCGCGCGAGCCCGGCGCGGTGGAGCCGAAGGGGCGCGTCGCCGCTTTCTTCAGCGGTGGGGTCGACTCCTTCGCGACGATCCTCGAAAACCCCGACCTCACCGACCTGATCTTCGTCCGCGGCATCGACATCCTCCCCACCCTGCCCCATCAGGAGGGGCTGGCGGACCGGGTCGAAGCGCGCCTGCGCGAGGCCGCCGCGGAACTGGGGATGGAGCTGCAAACGGTCGAGACGAACCTGCGGGAGCTGACCGATCCGCTCGCCCGCTGGGAGATCTATTACGGCTGCGCGATCGCCGCCGTGGCCCTCTTCCTCCAGCCTCTCTTCGACCGGGTGCTGATCGCCGCCGACACCGACTACGAGGTGCAGGGGAAGATCGGCTCCTCCTGGCTCGTCGACCAGCTCTGGAGCACCGAGCAGCTCGAGATCGTCGACGACAGCGGCGGCCTCAGTCGCATGCAGAAGGTCGCCCGGATCGCCGAGCACCCGGTTGTCCAGCGCACCCTGCGGGTCTGCTGGCGCAACCCGGACGGCGCTTACAACTGCGGTCGCTGCCGCAAGTGCCTGCTGACGATGGCGGCGCTGGAAACGGTCGACGCGCTGCCGTCGGTGGAGACCTTCCCGGACCGGATCGACATCGACGATTTCGGCTCCGAGGGGATCACCCAGTTCGTCCAGCTAACCCTCTGGGAAGACCTCCTGGACGTCCTGCGGGGAGGGGACAAGCCGGAGCTGGAGCGGACGGTGGCACGGCTCACCTCGGAAGGAAAAGCGGCGCTCGGCCTGCCGCAGACCTACCGCCGCCGCCCCTCGCCGGGGCCCGCCGCCCCGGCGACCGGCGCCGGCGAGCCGCGGCTGTTCGCGACCAGGGAGACGGCGCGGGCGCTCACCGCGGCCGAGGACCTGGCGCTGCTGGTGGGGAGCTACGACGGCTCCGGCAACCTCGGCGACATCTGTCAGCTCGACGCCGCCCTGGCGCTGCTCGACCGCCTCGGCCCGCGGCTGTTGCCGGTGCCGGTGCTCGAGCGCCAGTACCGGCGCAGTCACGAAGAGGTCGTCGCCGGGATGCTCAGCCCTCCCGCCCACGCGGTGTTCTTCGGTCCCGCGGCGGCAGGGAGCGATGACCTGGTCCCGATCCCGGCTCCGCTCGGACCGGGCCTGGGCCTCGTCTACCTCTACGGCGGCGGCTTCCTCAACCCCGCCTGGGGCGAGCGCAAGCTGGAGATGCTGCAGGCCGCGGAGAGCGCGCTTGCCGGCGCCGGGACCCAGGCCCGGATCGGCTCGGGCCAACAGGTCGACGCCGAGTGGATCGGGAGCCTCGGGGGCGAGCGGCTCGAGGCGCTGAGCTCCTTCGAGCTGATCGCCGCCCGCGACGAGGCCTCGCTCGAGGCGCTGGCGCCGCTCGCGGCACCCCGGACCTTCAACGGCGGCGACGACGCCGTCGGCGTCCTCCCGGATGCCTCGCCGGCGGCCACAGCTTCGCGCCCGATCGTCAACGTCCACGTCGCCGAGCACGACTGGGTCACCGACGACCCCACCGCCGCGACGACCTTCCTCGCCGCCTTCCTCGCCGAGCTCGGCGGCGCCGCCGGAGGTCAAGCACCCCCGGTGCGACCTTTCCTCGCCTACCTCGACCACCGCGTCGACGAGCGCCCCGCGGTCGCGCGGCTGCGGGATGCCTGTGCGGCCACGGGACTGGAGGTCGCCGAGCCCGAGCTGCTGCGGCCGGCGTCGCTCGCCGCGCTCGCGCCAGGGTTGGCGGAAGCCGCCCTGACGGTCAGCTGCTCCTACCACGTCGCGCTCGCCTCGCTCCTGCTCGGGGTCCCGACCGCGCTGCTCGGCGACAACAGCTACTACCGGCAGAAGGCGGCCGGGCTCCTGGCCGACTTCGGTCTGCCGCCGGCCTTCTCGCTGAGCTCCGGCGACGATCCGGCGACCGCGGCCGCGACGATCGCGGACCACCTCGCCGGTGAGGACGGCGCCGCCCTACGGGAGCGGATCGCGATCCACGCGGGGGCGGTGCGGGGACGGCGGCGAGAGACCGAAGCCGAGCTGCTCGCCGCCCTCGCCCGCGTCGCCCTCACCGCTGGAACCAGCTCGGGAGGATCGCGCCTGGAGGCAGCCGAACGCCGCGGGGTCGAGGCCGAGGCGCGGGCCGAGGCGGCCGAACAGCAAGGAGCCGCCGCCCACGCCGCCTTGACCGAAGTACTCGGCTCCCGCTCCTGGAAGCTGACGGCGCCGCTGCGCCGGCGTCAGCCGCGCTAGGCCCAACAAGCGCAGATTGTCCCCAAGGGACGAAGCTCAGGGGCGAGCGCGGCCGCCGGTGAGGCGGACGAACGCGTGCCAGGCGGGCTTCGGCCGGAAACCTTCTCCGGCTCGGAAGAAGCCGACGGAGTCGCAGAAGTTGCACGAGCCCGGCAGGTCCTTCCAAGAGAACCAGTAGACGCCCTTGAGGTTGAGGCGCCGCTGGTTTTCGAGCAGGTAGCCGTAGGAGGCGCGTAGCTGCTTGACCTGGCCGCGGATCCCCTGCTCGAAGGCAACCTGGTTGAAGTCGTTCTGCGAGCCCCAGCCCATCTCGGTGATGTAGAAGGCCGGGCGGTCACGGTTTTCCAGCGTCACTTCGTGCAGCCCCTCGACCATTTCTTCCAGCGTTTCGGCGTCGACCGCGTACGGGTGCAGCGAGATCGCATCGAAGTAGCGTTTGATCCCTGGCGTCCTGTAGAGGCGCTGGAGGAAGTCGGTCGCGGCCATCCCCCGGCGGCCCTTGGCGGTCGGTTCGCCGAAGAGCCCGGTGAGGAGCACCTGGGCGCTGGGATCGACGCTCTTGATCACCGGGGTGGTGAGCTTCAGCAGCCGCGCGTATCGCGCCGGCGACACCGGGTAGGCGAAGTAGAAGAAGTTGGCCTCGTTCCAGATCTGCCAGACACGGATCGGTGACGCCCCGATGGGCACGCTTTCGGATTCGTACTTGACCACCGAGGGGGCGTGTTCATCCCAGAAATCGCCGCCGGGGCCGTAGCGGGCGACCGCGGCTTTGATGAAGGTGCGCCAGGCCTTCCGCTGCTTGCCGGTGTCAACCGGCAGGGTGCGCCAGTTGGAGGCGAGCCAGCTCGGCGTCCCGTAGATGAAGGGGAGGACGCGAAGGCCCTTACGGCTGGCGGCGGCCACCGTGGCGTCGAGGCCAGTCCAGTTGAAGACGCCATTTTCGGTGGGCTGGATGCTTCCCCAGGGAACCGCGACGCGCACGCTTTCGATCCCGCCCGCCCTCATGTAGCCGTAGTCCTCCGGCGTCACCAGAGTCTGCGGCCCGATTCCGAAGAATCCCTTCGGGTGGCTGAGCGGGGGCTTGGCGGAGCCCTGCTGGGCGCCGAACAGGAGCGCTGCCAACAGGCAGGCGGAGAGCAGCGTGGCTGGGATTAGTCGTCTCATCGAAGCGAAAACGGTAGCGGGTGGTCAGTACGTGCCGCCGAGCTTGCGGTGGTCCCAGGTTGCCGTGCGGACCGGTCGGAAATGGATCGCGACGCGCTTTGGCGCTTGCGCTTCCAAGGCCGCCTTGGCGTCGCCCTCGACCGCGGAGATCCCCTCCGCGTAGCGCAGCGTCAGCTCCTCCGCGAACCCGATAACCGTCTCGAAGTCGCGGTGGATCTCCGCTTCGGCCTCGATCATCGCCCCGCGTAGCTCGCCATAGTCATGGCCGGCCTCGATCAGAACCGTCGCCCGCGGGTCGCGTTCGAGGTTGCGGACCTTCTGCGACTTGGCGTAGGTCCAGATCCAGACCTCTCCCCCCCGGGGCACGAACCAGAGCGGCATCGAGTGGGGCCAGCCGCGCGGGCCGAGGCTGGAGACCACCGCGATCCGCTCTTCCTCCATCAGCCCCAGCAGCTCCGCCTCGCTGAGCTTGATCTGGTCGCGCCTGCTCACGGCCGCTCACCTTAGTGGGACGTTGGCGCCACGGGGGTGAACGACCTGCGATAGGCGGAGGGAGTGGTCGCGGTGGTGCGGCGGAAATGCTCGCGCAGGGAGGCGGCGGTGCCGAAACCGCAGCGCCAGGCGACCGCGTCGATCGGGAGATCGGACTCCTCGAGCAAACGCCGTGCCTCCAGAACCCGCCGCGAGAGCAGCCATTGCAGCGGCGTCGTCCCGGTTTCCTCACGGAAGCGGCGGGCGAAAGTACGGGGGCTGACGCCGGCGTGCCGGGACATCGCCGCGACGTCCAGGGGCTCGGAAAGACGCTTCTCCGCCCAGCGGCGGGTCCGCTCCAGGGAACCGAAGGAGACCTCGGGCTGCGGCATGCGGAACTGCGCCTGGCCACCATCCCGGTGGGGCGGGGCGACCATGTGGCGGGCGACCCGCTCGCCACAGGCGGTGCCGTGGTCGCGACGGATCAGGTACAGGCTGAGGTCGATCCCGGCGCTCAGCCCAGCCGAGGTGAGAACCTCGCCTTCGTCGACGTAGAGCGAATCCGGTTCGACCCGGATCGAGGGGAAACGGTGCTCCAGCTCCGCGGCCCAGCCCCAGTGGGTGGTCGCCCGGCGCCCGTCGAGGAGGCGGGCGTGGGCAAGGGCGAAGGCGCCGGTGCAGACCGAGATCACCCGGGCGCCGCGACGGGCTGCCGCGCCGAGCGCCTCCAGCGCCTCGGACGGCGGCGGCGCGAGGACGTTTGCGTAGCCGGGGACGACCACGGTGTCGGCCCGGCGCAACGCCTCGATCCCTGCCCCCGGAGTGACGACGAACCCCGAGGTGGTCGCCACCGGCCCCCCGTCGAGCGAACAGGTCGAGAACTCATACAGCGGCTCCCCGCTGGGACGGGCCGCCAACGCGAAGGCCTGCGCGGGCGCGGTCAGGTCAAAGGCGACCAGACCCTCGAAGCAGAGGGCGACCACACGGTGCATGGCAGAAATCTATCGGATATTGGCGTTTCTGCCACTGGCAGGGTCGGTCGGCAGGGTTGACCATGGCGGCATGGAAATCGCCCTGCTGCTCTACGACGGCCTGGCCCCGCTTGACGCGGTCGGCCCCTACGAAGTGATGCGCAACGTCCCCGGCTGGGAGGTCCGGGCCGTGGCTAAGCAGAAGGGAGAGGTGCGCAGCGAGGATGGCTCGCTGGCACTGATCGCCGACCACGAGCTCGCCGAAGTGACCGAGCCCGAGATCGTCCTCGTCCCCGGCGGCAGGGGAAACCGACCCTTGATGCGGGACGAGGAGCTGCTCGACTGGCTGCGCCAGGTCGACCGGGCGACGAAATGGACGACCTCGGTCTGCACCGGCTCGTTGCTCCTCGGCGCCGCCGGGTTGCTGCGAGGGAAGCGCGCCACCGGCAACTGGCTGGAGCTGGAGCCGCTGCGCGAGTTCGGCGCCGAGCCGATCGGCGGGCGCTTCGTCGAGGACGGCAAGATCGTCACCGCCGCCGGCGTCACCGCCGGGATCGACATGGCGCTGCACCTCGTCGCCCGCGAGGTCGGACCCGAGGTTGCCCAGGCGGTGCAGTTGGGGATCGAGTACGACCCCGACCCGCCCTTCGACTCGGGCTCGCCGGAGAAGGCGCCGCCGGAGATCGTCGAGCTGGTGAGGGCCGTCGCCGGGCAAAACCCGGGCTAGGGCAGAGACCCGGCCGGAGCCAGCCAGACGCTTTCGTACTTGAGCCGGGTCCGCTTGGCGATCAGGTCGTAGTCGCGGTCGTAATGGAGGACTCCGCCGCCCGCCAAGTGGGCGCAGGCGGCGATCACCAGGTCCGTCGGGGGGATCCGGTGGTGCCCGTCCGCCGCGAGTTCGCGCTGCGCGTCCAGTGCCAACCGCTCGACCGCGCTATCGACCGGGAGGCGGGGCAGCTGCTCGAGACGACGCAGCAGCTCCTTGTGGTCGGACGCCGAGCGAGCCGAATAACCGGCCTCCAGCAGGAACGGCAGGCAGGTCCCGAGCCGGCCTTCTTCGATCCACTGAAGAACTGCCTCCTGCCCGACCCCAGGTACGCCGGCCAGCAGTCGTGACCAGGCCGAGTTATCGAGCAGGAGCAACCTACTCGTCGTCGTAGTTGGGATCGAGGCCGAGGTACTTGACCTCCGCGGCCGCCTCGAGGTCGATCTCCGGTCCATTGCCGGACCGAATCCATTCGGCGATCTCTGCGCGCGCCCGTCGCGCCGCCTCACTCTGCGCCCTCAGCTCGCGGATCTTGTCTTCAGCCCCACGGATCACCAAGTCGGGAAGCTCGATCTTCTCCTCCCCCTGCAGTTGCCGCAGCTCGTCCAGCACCGCCTGCACGGGTGCGGTCTCGGTGATCATGTGGCGGGGTCTCGTGGTCGGCACAGGCGTGAGTGTAGCACCGTGCAGCACCGCATTGATCGACGCTTCGTCAGCCCCGGCGCGGGACCAAGTCGAGCTCTGCCCAGGGCCCTTCGCCGCACATCGGCTGCGTGCGGCCGTCGAGCCAGTCGGGCTGGAGGTCGTCGTAGTGGGGGCTGGCCGGGTGCCCCGACTGCCCGGTGAACATCTGCCAGCGCGAGCGGTCGGGATCGGTCGGGTCGGCAATCATCCGCCAGCTCGGCGCCCAGACGGCCTTGTAGGGGTCGTTGGGGTCGTAGGCGATCTGGCTGACCGTCTCCTGGGCGCCGCCGGCGCGGAGGCGGCGGTTGAGCAGGCGGTCGAAGAGCGGGTTGGCGTCGCCCAGCGGATGCGGGAACTTGAGCTCGTGGACGCGGCCCCAGCGCCAGGCCTCGGGGTCGTCCCCGAAGCGGTCGCTGAGGTCGTCGAGGGCGCCGGCCAGGGCCTCGAGGACGAGGTCCTCCCAGGGCCGCCCGATCAGGCGCGGGTCTTCTTCGGCCCAGAGCTCCATCAGGTGGGAGTGCCAGCGCCAGGGCGAGGTCACGTGCGGGAGGAAGCCGTTGTCGGCGCGGTCGAGCCAGCGCTCGCAGAGGTCGCGGTCGCCGATCGCCGCCCGCGCCACCTCCCGCGCCAGCCGCAGCAGGAACGCCTGGTAGATCGTCCCGGCGATCGAGTCCGGGTCGAGGTTGCCGTCCCAGCTACGCAGCCGCTCGATCGCGCTGCGCTCGCGCTGGCCGCGGGGATGCAGGCGGCTGAGCCGCGCCGCCGCCTCGACGCCGGGGAGCGAGTAGTTGTCGTTCTGGATCGCCTCGAAACTCTCGAGGTCGTGCTTCTCGGTCTCTTTCAGCATTTCCTCGATCCGCTTGGCGCGGAAGCCGTCGAGCCAGTCGCTGGTGATGTGGTGGGGGTAATCG
Organism: Solirubrobacterales bacterium; assembly: GCA_035693065.1. Lineage (GTDB taxonomy): Bacteria > Actinomycetota > Thermoleophilia > Solirubrobacterales > 70-9 > VAYN01. Next base: position 25,881 of record DASSHE010000014.1, on the reverse strand, counting down.
TCGCCGACGATCCGGTTGTTGGCGGTGATCACGTATCCGCACTCGGGGTCGACGACCTCCGGCAGCTCCTCGTAAGGGACCGTCCCCTCCCACTCGAACTCGCCGCTCCAGCCCGGCTTCGGCAGGTCGGGGCAGCCGCCGCGTCGTTTCGGCAGGCGGCCGATCAGCTTGTACCCGATCGAGCCGTGGCGGTCGGCCCAGACCATGTTCGAGGCGGGTGAGGTGTGGCCCTCCAGCCTCGCCACGAGCTCCGGGCCGGAGGTGATGTCGAGCAGCTCGAAGGCGGCTTCGAAGGCGGTCGATTCGCGCAGCGTCTGGAAGGCCAGCGCCAGCGGCTCACCCGCGTCGGCGCCGAGCGCCGCGTTGACGATCGGCCCGTGGTGGGTGCTGCGGACCTCGAGCACGACCGGCGCGGCGCGCCCCTTGACGACGATCTCCTCGCGCACGGTCTGCAACGGCCGCCACTCGTCTTCGAACAGGTAGCGGTCGCCCTCGATCCGCTCGACGAAGAGGTCCTGGACGTCGGCCATGACGTTGGTGATCGTCCAGCAGACGTCGTTGTTCTGGCCCATGTAGATCCCGGGCATCCCCGGTAGGGAGGCGCCGCGGACGAAGCGGCCATCGTGGCGCAGCTCGACCTCGTACCAGATGCCCGGCATGCTCGGGGAGAGATGCGGGTCGCCGGCAATCAGCGGCGCACCCGCCTTCGAGCGCGCGGCGCTGATCGCCCAGTTGTTGGAGCCCGAGGCCTCGGCAGCGAGGCCCAGCGAGCTACGCACCCGGTCGATCTGCTCGACCAGCGGCATCCCTTCGCCGGTCCAGGCTTCCAGGGATTCGGCGACGACCGGGTTCCCGGCCGGGTAGACCGGGTCGAGGCGGGCCGCCAGCTCCGGCCCGAGCTCGCGCACCATGTCGGCCCGCAGAAGCTCCCGCTCCCAGTTGGTCGAGAGGCCGAAGGCGAGCAGCTTGCCGAGGCTGAGAATGTCGACCGGCCGCCACGGCACCCACTCCTGACGCAGGATCTGCATCTCGAAGGGGAGCGCGCGAGCGTCGCGGGCGGCGGCGTTGACGCCGGCGCAGAAGCGCTCGAGCTTTGCCCGCAGCTCCGGGTCCATCGCCGCTTCCTCGGCCGCGGCGGTACGGCGGATCCCCAGCATCCGCATCAGCTTGTCGACCGCCAGGCCCTCCTCGCCGGCCATCTCGGAGACCCGGCCCTCGACGACTCGCCGGTAGAAGCTCATCTGCCAAAGCCGGTCCTGGCCGTGACAGTAACCCTGAGCGAAGAAGAGGTCCTCCCGGTCGGCAGCCTCGATGTGGGGCACGCCCCAGCGGTCGCGGCGGACGCTGACCCGGTCCCGCAGCTCGGGGACCTCGAGCGTGCCCCGCACCTGCGGCAACGGCCGGCGGGCGAGACGGTGCCAGAGGACGGCGCCGGCGGAAGCGACCAGTCCGGCGCCGACCGCTCCGCTCAGAAGTCCCGCCTGTGCCCGCCTCATCCGTGCAGGGTACTGGCCGCTCAGCCAGTTTGCATCCTTACGCCTCCAGGTCCCCCGGCAGCCGCCCCTCGGTCTCGAGCTTTTCGAGGTGGGCCTCCATCGCCATCGCCGCCATCGGCAGCAGCTCGATCGGGATGTCGTCCCAGACGATCACCAGCAACTCGGCGCGGGAGCGCTCGCCGGCCTCGAGGGCGGCGACGAGGCGACGCTCGCGCATCGTCCGGTGCTCGACGTATTCGGCCAGCTTCGCCTCCGGATCGGTGATCCAGGGGCCGTGGCCGGGGGCGATCAGATCGATCTCCTCGGCCTGCAGCAGCGCCAGCGAGTCCATGTAGGCGGCGAGCGCGTTGCCGCCCGGCGGCACGATCGTCGAGCCGAGGCCGAGGACGAGGTCGCCGCTGAAGCAGACGCCGCTCTCGGAGAGGAAGCAGACGTGGTCCTCGGAGTGGCCGGGCGTGGCGAGGACGCGGAGGCCGAAGTGGGTCTCCCCGCCCGCGGGCAGCACCGCCTCGGCCTCCAGCTCCTCGGCGCCGGCGGTGTGGTCGCCGTGGGAGTGGGTGAGGAGGACGAGACCGATGCCGCCGCGCTCGGCGGCGGCGGCGCGGATCGCCTCCAGATGGGAGGGCGAGGCGTCGCCGGGGTCGATGACGACACAGGGGTCGGCGCCGTAGAGATAGGTGTTGGTGCCTTCGAGGGTCATCGGCCCCGGGTTGGGGGCGACGATCTTCAGAACCTCGGGGTGACCGGGTGCTTCGCTCAGCCCTCGACCTCTTTGGCGATCGCCTCGCGCGCGTCGGGCGGCTCGAGCACGACCAGGTCGCCGGCGCCGCGGAGGATCTCCCGCACCAGCCAGGGCTTGCCGGCGTAGGGAAGCTCGACGACGACGGCGCCGTCGGCGAGCTCCTCGACCACGGTGCGCTCCTCGCGCAGCCAGCGCGCCCGCTCCGGCGAGACCCAGACCCGGGCGACCTCGGCAGTCGGCACCTCGCCGTGGGTCATCCAGCCCTCGACCCCGGCGAACTCCTCGACTTCGGGCCGTGGCTCGAAGGTCTCCTCGGAGAGCTTCGCCTCCTTGACCCGGTCGAGCTTGAAGTGGCGAACCCCTTCTTTGGTCAGGTCGTAGCACTCGACGTACCAGCCCTCTTTGCCGTTCTCGAGCCGGTAGGGCTCGACCCGGCGGTCGGTGAACTGGTCCTCGTTCTCCTTGTAATAGCTGAGCTCGAGCACGCGGCTCTGGGCGATCGCCTCGTTGACGAGGCGGGCGACCTCGGCGTCGCCGCCGCCAGCGGAGGCGATCTCCAGTCCCTCCTCGGAGGGATCGTGGCCGAGCGCCTTGACGATTTTCCAGCGCGCGCTCTGCAGGTCCGACTGCGGCAGGTGGTCGCCGAAGAGGTCGATCGCCGCCACCAGCGCCTTCGCCTCCAGCGGCAGCAGGCGGGCGGGACGGGCGAAGTTGTCGCCGTAGGGCTCGGAGTCGACCTCGATTTCGTCGCCGAGGATTTCCGCGTAGAGGACGTAGGTGCCGCCGCCGAAGTTGACGACGTTGAGCAGCTCGACGTCCTCGCGCAGCTCCTCGTCGGTCAGCTCGAGCCGCTGGCGCAGCTCGACGACCTGCAGCCGCTCGCCCTTTTTCGCCGCTTCGATCAGGAGGCCGGCGAGGGTGACGAGGCGGGCGAAGCGCTCGGGGCGGATCGCCGCCTCGCCGCGGCCGTTGGAGCGGGCGCGGCGGGGGCTCTCTTGCAGCGGGCGGTCGACGACGTCGGCCGGCTTGAAGCCGTTGACGTGGCGGTCGTGGAGCAGCGCCCGGCGCTTCTCCGCCTCCACCCGCAGGTCCTCCGGGCCCAGCACCTCGGCGTTCGCGCGCCAGCGCAAGACCCAGGCGATCAACTCCCGCTCGGAGGCGTATTTGGTCTCGAAGACGCGACCCTTGCCCGGCGCGCCGTCAGCTTTCTTCGCGTTGCGGAGCTCGCCGTAGACGCCGAAGTCGCGCTCGATCAGCCAGGCGATCCGCTCGCGGATGAAGATCTTCGCCGTGCCCTTGGTCTCGCCAAGCTGCCAGTCGGCGCGGCTGCCGTAGTCGCGGCGGTTGAAGTCCTCGGGCGGGGAGAAGTCGTGCTCGGCCTTGGAGGCGTAACCGACCTTGCCCTGGATCCGCGAGAGGCGGAAGACCCGCACCGCGTCGCGCTCGTGCGAGTGGCCGATCAAGTAGAACTGCCCGCCGCGGAAGACCAGGTGGAACGGATCGACCTTGCGCTTCTCGGTCTCGCCCCGCTCCATCGTGTAGTAGGTGAACTCGATCGTCTTGCGGCGGCTGATCGCGGTCTCGATCTTGGAGAGGCGCTGGGAGAGGTCGCGGCCGCCGGCGGAGGCGGTCATCGCCATCTCGACCGGGGCGCGCTCGCCCTCGTTGAGCGGGTTCGGGTGGCCCCAGGCGACCTGCTGCAGCGCCAGCCGCAGCGGCTCGGCGTAGGCGAAGCCCCCGTCGGTGAGCAGCAAGAGCGCCGTGCTCAGCGCCGCCAGCTCGTCGTCGGAGAACTTGATCGCGTCGAGGTAGAAGTTCTCGGGCGGTAGCGAGTAGAGCTCGGCCTCGAAGAAGCCCTCGCCGGGCTTCTCGACCCCGAGCTGGATCCCAAGGCTCTCCAGCTCCGCGCGATCGGCGTAAAAACGGCGCGCGAAAGCGTCGTCGTTCATGTCGCTGTAGCCCTCCACCTCCCGCTTGATCTCGAGAGCCGAAACCGGCCTCCCCTGAGCCATCAGGAACGAGATCAACGAGAGCTGGCGAATTAGCTTCTCGGTGTCCTTCGCCACTGCCCGGCAGGATAGTCTGCGGGCGACAGATGGAACTCCTCCGGAACCTCTTCGGCAGCCTAACCAGCGGCATTATCCGGCTTTTGGTGACGGTCGGGGTCCTCGCAGCGGTCTATTTCTTCGTCGTCAAGCCGACCCTGGACACGACCGAGAAGATCAGCCACGAAGTCAACGTCAACGTCCAGAAGGGCTTCCAGGAAGCCAACCTCGGCGACATCAGCACCACGATCGACGACGTCAACCGGCAGGTCGAGCGCGAAATCAAGCGGTCCTTCCGGGCCTCGAAGCAGCAGGGCGACGCCGACAAGCTGATCCGCTGCATCAAGCGGGCGCACCAGAACGTCGACCGGATCCAGCGCTGCAGCGAACGCTTTCAGTAGCGGCTCGAGGGTCTAGAAGGCGTTGCTGCCGATCAGGGCGGCGACGATCACCGCCGCGGAGGCGACCAAGGTGTTCTGCATGCGGTCGAAGCGTTCGTCGATCCGGTCGAAGCGTTCGTCGATCCGGTCGAATCCTCGGTCGACCTTCTTGTTGAGGTCGTCCAGCCGCTCGTCGGTCCACTGCTCCCTGGGGCTCATCATCACAGCCACGATCGTAGCGTAACGTTTCGTCTTCACGAGACAAGACCCGAAACGCACGGAAGCGAAGGGTCTTTCGCGAATTTTCGAGCCTTCAGGCCGCGCGCTGGGCGAAGAAAGCCGAACCGGAGAGGGCCCGGTCGAAGCCGGACCACGCCTCACCGGCGGGGAGCTGGCGCTCAAGCCGGTCGAAGCTGCCGAGGCGGCCGCCGAGGTTGTCGATCATGTGGACGAGGACGGCCTCGCGCGTCGCCGGCACGACCGGCGAGCCGTGTTCGAGCGAGCCGTGGTGGCTGAGGATGATGTGGAGGACGCACTGGGCCAGCGCCGGGTCGAACCCGGGCAGGTCCTCGATCGCGCGGCGGACGGTGTAGTAGCCGAGCGGGATCTCGCCCTGGAGGCGGCCGGCGTCGGTGAGGTCGATCGCCAGCGGGTCGTCGTTGTAGGCGACGCACTTGCCGATGTCGTGCAGGAGGGCGCCGGTGACGGCGACGTCGCGATCGATCCCCGGGAAGAAGTTGGCGGCGGCGGAAACCGCCTGCGCGACCGAGAGCGTGTGCTCGAGCAGCCCGTGGCGGTAGGCCTGGTGGTAGGTCTTCGCCGCCGGGGCGTCGCGGAAGCGGTGCCAGGTCGGCGAGTCGGCGGCGAAGAAGACGTCGAGCAGCTGCTGCAACGCCGGGTTCTGGATGGTGTCGAGCAGCGCCCGCAGGTCGGACTCGAGCAGCTCCAGCGAGACCTCCGACTCGGCCGCGAGCTCCTCGACCGCGTACTCGTGCGGCTCGGCTTCGCGCAGCGAGGAGATCTTGATCTTCGCGCCCCAGCGCTCGCTGACCTCGAAGACGCCGCTGACGAAGATCGCGGCGCCGGTGGCGCAGAGGGCGTATTTGGCCTCGGCCTCCTCCCAGCAGACCGCCTCGGCGTTGCCGGAGGCGTCCCCCACCGAGAGCCGCAGCCAGGGCTCGCCGTTGCGCTTGCGGCGCAGCTCGCGCTCGCGCACGGCGTAGACCCCGTGCACCCGCTGCCCGTCCTCGAGCTCGCCCAGAGCAACCCGGGAGACCGGCTCCGCCGTCCTCGTCTCGGTCGGGGGCTCAGTCACGGCGAACGCCTCGATCTGCGTCTGCTCGCTCATCTCCGGTCAAGGTAGAGACGGGCGCGGACGGCGCGTCCGTCTACTGGCGCAGGCTGGCGAGGGTGCTGGCGCCGCGGTCGAGGAGGCGGTCCCAGTGCCCGCCGAGCCAGTCGGCCAGGGCGTCGATCCGCATCCGCAGCGGCGGCGCCCAGAGGACCAGCGAGGCGGCAGCGCCAAGGGCGGCGCCGGCGAGGACGTCGCTCGGGTAGTGCACGCCGAGGGCGACGCGGCCGATCGACAGCACCGTCGCCGCGGCCAGGGCGGCGATCCCCCAGCCCCGCTTGCGCAGCAGGATCGCCACCGCGATCGCGAAGGCGGCGGTGGCGTGGTCGCTGGGGAAGCCGGGGTCGGCGGCGTGACCGGAGAAGAGGTGGACCCCGTGCGGGTCGGCGACGAAGGGCCGGGCGCGGTCGACGAGTTCCGAGATCACCTTGCCGACCGCGAGGCCGAAGCCGGCACCGAGGACGGCGGCGGCGGAGGCGCGGCGCCAGTCGGCAAACCGCGGCCCGTGGGCGGCGAGGAAGACGATCGCCAGGGTCGCCGCGAAGAGCGCCTCGGAGACGTTGACGTAGAACAGCAGCGGATCCTCCACCCCGTCGTGGTGGAAGAGGAAGTCGTTGAGGGCGTGCAGAACCGGCCAGTCCACCGCCTCCACGCTGTCACAACTTCTTTACGTTCACCTAAAGCACTTTTAGGCCGGGGCCGAGTCGACGGCGAAGAGGCGCCACTCTCCCGGCGCGCCCTTCAGAGGCCGTACGCCGCGGTCGGCGAACTCGAGACCGGAGCCGACCACCAGCTCGCGCACGGTGCTGGAGACGAGGACCTCGCCCGGTTCGGCGAGGGCACCGATGCGGGCGCCGATGTTGACCGCCATGCCGCCGACGTCGTCGCCGATCAGCTCGACCTCGCCGGTGTGGATCCCGGCGCGGACGTCCACCCCGAGCCCGGCGACCTCCCCCTGCAGGGCGCGGGCGCAGCGGATCGCCCGGGCCGGCCCGTCGAAGGTGGCGAGGAAGCCGTCGCCCATCGTCTTCACCTCGCGGCCGCGGTGGAGGCTGAGCTGACGCCGCACGGCGGCGTCGTGGCGCTCGATCAGCTCGCGCCAGCGGCGGTCGCCGAGCTCGGCCGCTTTCGCGGTGGAGCCGACGATGTCGGTGAAGAGGATGGTCGCCAGCCCGCGTTCGGGCTCACTCGCGCGGCGGCTGCCGACCAGGAACTCCTCGACCTCGTCGAGGAGCGCGTCGACGTCGCCGGCGAACGGCAAGTGGTCTTCGCCCGGCAGCTCGACGTAGCGGGCGCCGGGGATCCGCTCGGCCAGATAGCGGCCCTGCGCGGCGGCGATCATGCGGTCGCCAGCGCGGTGCAGGACCAGGGTCGGGACGTCGATCGCCGGCAGCACGGCGCGGATGTCGATCTGCCGGTAGAGGTCGGTCAGCTCGATCGCGCCGGCAGGGCTGGTCCCCTGTCGCAGCAAGCGCCCCCACCAGCGTTCGAACTCGGCATCTCCCTCACGACTCGGCGCCCAGAGCGAGACCCCGACCGGCGAGCCCCACTCCCGCCGAACCACCTCCTGCCAGGCGTCAAGCTGCGCCTCCGGGATGCCATGCGGGAAGTCCGGCGCCTCCAGCATGCGGGCGTAGGTTCCGTAGAGGACGAGCGAGCGCACCATCTCCGGGTGGCTGGCGGCGAAGAGGGCGGACATCGGCCCGCCCTCGGAGACCCCGAAGATCGCCGGCCGCTCGCAGCCCGCCGCCTTGATCACCGCTTCGACGTCGTCCATCGACTCCTCCAGGGTCGGCGGCCGGCCGGGACGGTCGGACAGTCCCTGGCCGCGCTTGTCGAAGACGATCAACCGCGAGAACGAGGCGAGCCGGCGCAGCATCCGCGCCACCAGCGGCTCTTCGGGCAGCACTTCGGCGTGGGAGACGAAACCGGGGACGAGGATCAGGTCGAGCGGCCCCTCTCCGTAGACCTGGTAGGCGATGTTGACCCCGTCGGAGTCGGCGTAGTAGGTATCGGCTTCCATCGGGCTCCCCGATCGTCTCAGGCGTCGAACAGGTCACGCAAGGCCGCGTCGAGGACCTCGGCGTGGCGGTCGATCTGCTCCGGCTTCGTCTCACCGCACATCAGCGCCATGTTGTGGAACGGCGTGATCAGGACGCCGCGGTTGAGCGCGTGGAGGTGGAGGAAGCGCTCCAGCTCCTCGTCCCCCAGCGCCGCCGCCTCGCCGCCGTTGCGCGGCGGCTCGGGCGAGAACCGGTACTCGGCGCGGCAGCCGAGCTGGACCACGTGCCAGGGGGCGCCGTGGGCGTCGATGACGCCGCGGGCGGAGTCGGCGAAGCGGGTCGCAAGCTGCTCGGTCCGCTCCCAGGCGCCCGGGTGGAGGACGTGGGTCAGGGTGGCACGGGCGGCGGCGAGCGAGAGCGCGTTGCCGGCGAGGGTGCCGCCGACGCCGCCGGTGTCCTCGAGGTCGGCGTTGCCGGCGGCGAGGATCCGCTCCCCCAGCTCCGGGTCCATCCCGAAGGCGCCGATCGGGACGCCGCCGCCGATCGCCTTGCCGAGGGTGACGATGTCCGGGCGCAGGCCCCAGCGCTGGGTGCAGCCGCCCGGCCCGGCGCTCAGCGTGTGGGTCTCGTCGACGATCAGGACGGTCGCGGTGGCGGCGGTGAGCTGGCGCAGCGCCTCGTGGAAGCCGGGCTCGGGGAGGACGATGCCGATGTTGGTCAGCGCCGGCTCGGCGAGGACGCAGGCGACGTCGCCAGCGGCGAGCTCGCGCTCCAGCCCCTCGACGTCGTTGAACTCGACCACGCGGGTGGTCTCCGCCAGCGGCACCGGGGCGCCGACGTTGCCGCCACGGGCAACGACCGCGCCGGCGGCAAGCGTGGCGAAGGACTCGTCGACGGTGCCGTGGTAGCAGTAGTTGAAGACCAGGACCTTGGCCCGGCCGGTGAGGTGGCGGGCGATCCGGATCGCGAAGCGGTTGGCGTCGGTTGCGCTGAGGGTGAACTGCCAGCGCCGCGAGCCGAAGCGATGGCTGAGCTCGGCCGCGACCCAGGCGGCGTCCGCGGTCGGCAGCATCGTCGTCGCCCCGGCGCCGTAGCGCTTCGCGACCGCCTGCTGCACCGCCGCAGGCGCGTGCCCCGCCATCGCCCCGGTGTCGCCGAGGCAGAGGTCGGCGTAGGCGTTGCCGTCGACGTCGAAGAGCTGCGCGCCCTCGGCCCGGTCGAGGTAGATCGGGTGAGGCCCCGCCCAGCGGGACATCCAGCTCATCGGCACCCCAGCGAGGAGGGCTCTCTGGGCCTGCTCGAAGAGGCGGCGGGAACGCGGGGTGCGGCCGGCGAAGAGCTCCTCCTCGCGGGCGGTCAGCTCGGGGAGGCGGGACCGCGCGGACTCGGGCAGGTGCGCCGCCATCTCGTCGCCAAGCTATGGCGGGGCCGGACCGCCGTCAACAGAGGCGGTCGAGCTCCTCCTGGTAGCGCCGCGCCAGCGGCTCGGGGTCGGGGATCAGGCCGGTGTCGGTCATGAAGCCGGTGGTCACCTCGCCGGCGTAGCTGAAGATGCTGACGGTCATCCCGATGCTGCCCGAGCAGGGGGCCCAGACGAGTACCCCGACGATCGGGACGCCAGCGAAGGAGAGCGGCTCCCGCGGTCCGGGGACGTCGGTGACGACCATGCTCGCCTTCTCGGTGAAGAAGGAGATCAGCCGGTCCTCGACCCAGCGCGGCGCCATCCCCATCGCCCCCAGCAGCCCGAACGAGAGCAGCGCCTCGGGGGAGTCCTTGATCTTGTTGATCGCGCTGTTGACCTGGCGCAGGCGCTCGACCGGGCGCAGCTCGGCCAGCGGCAGCTCGAGCAGGACGAGGGCGAAGTCGTTGCCGAGCTCGGCCGGGACCGGCTGGTCAAGCGGGCGCAGGTTGACCGGGATCATCGAGTGCAGGAACTCCGGCCGCTCGTCCCACGGGACCGCCTCGGCGAGGGTGGCGGCGAGCGCGGTCAGCAGGAGGTCGTTGACGGTGACCCGCTGCCGGTGGCCGGCGTCCTTGACCCGCTGCAGCGGGAACGGGTCCGACCAGGCGACGCGGCGGGCGCCGCTGAGGGGACGGCGCAGGACGGTGGCGGGGTCGGCCGGGTTGCCGATCAGCTTCGCCGCCGTGGCGACCTCGCGCAGGGCGCCGGAGCCGAGCTCGCGCAGGTGGGCGGGGTTGGCGAGGGAGGCGCTGGTCTCGTGGACGGCGGCGCCGGCGAGGCTGCGTGCGCTGGCGGCGGCCTCGCCGGGGACCGCGGCGACGCGGCCGAGCAGGCCGCGATGGTGCTCGGCGGTGGGGGCCGGTGGCTCCGGCGCGGGCCCGCCGTCGGCGGTCGCCAGCATCACCTGGCCGAGGGCGATCCCGTCGGCGATCGAGTGGTGGATGCGCCAGAGGGCGGCCGCGGTCCCGTCGGCAGCCTCGATCAGGTAGAGGTGCCAAAGCGGTTTGTTCGGGTCCAGCGGCGGGGAGATCAGGTCGGCGATCGTCTCCCGCAGGGCCCCCTCGTCGCCGGGATCCGGCAGGGCGATCCGGTGCAGGTGGTTGCCGATCTCAAAGCTGGGGTCGTCCTCGAAGGCCGGGGTGCGACCGAGCGGGTCGGCGACGCGCTGGCGGAAGCGGGGGTACTGGTCGACCATCCTCGTCTCGATCACCGCGCGGACCGCCTCGAGGGTGGGAGTGCCGCCGAGCCGGACCAGGCCGTTGACGACCATCGGGTTGGTGGCGCTGTCCATGTGCAGCCAGGCGGCGTCAGCGGCGGGCATGGTGTGGCGGGTGGCGGGCATCTCCCTAGCCACGCTAGCCGCGGCGGCCGGGAGCGCATCGGGGTTGCGCCGCGGGATCAGCGTGGGGATGCCGAACCGGCCGCTACTGTCGGGCGATGCCCCGCCCGCGCCTGGTCCTCGCGGCCCTCGCGATCGCGCTCGCACTCCTGCCGGCCGCCGCCGGCATGGCAAGCGGAGAGAGATTCCGTGGCCAGATCTCGCCGCTCGGGCCAGAGCTGCGGCAGCGGATGACCGGCGTCTCATGGCACCGCGGCTGCCCGGTGGGCTTCGATCGCCTGCGGCTGCTGAGGCTGAGCCACTGGGGCTTCGACGGCCGCGTCCACCACGGTCGCCTCGTCGTCAACCGCGACTCGGCCCGGCCGATCCTGGACACGATGCGAACCCTCTTCCGGCTCCACTTCCCGATCCGGCGGATGCGCCTCGTCGATGCCTACGGCGCCGACGACCACCGCAGCATGGACGCCGACAACACCTCCGCCTTCAACTGCCGGGTCGTCGCCGGCAGCGACCGCTGGTCCGAACACGCCTACGGGCACGCGATCGACCTCAACCCGCGTGAGAACCCCTACGTCACCGCCTCGGGCTACGTCTCGCCGCCCGCCGGAGCCCCCTACGCCGACCGCTCGCGGCGGGTGCCCGGCCTGGTCCACCGCGGCGGCCCGGTGGTGGCCGCCTTCGCCGCCGCCGGCTGGGAGTGGGGAGGCAACTGGAACTGGCCGAAGGACTACCAGCACTTCTCCGCCAGCGGCGGTTGATCAGACCCCGGCCGACGCGGCCGGGAGCAGGTCCTGGAAGGCGAAGCCGTCGCGCATCACCATCTCGCCCAGCTCGACCTCGATCGGGCGGTCGAAGACCGGCCCGGCGTGGACGAAGGTGTGGAACTCGCCGTTCTCGCCGCAACGGTCGACACCCGCCGGAAGGTCGGCCAGCAGAGACTCGTCGAAGCGCCGGCCGACAAACGAGGCGTCGAGCTGGGACGGATCGACCGAGACCAGCGTCGCCTCGAACCCGGCCGCGATGAACTGCCGCGCCAGCGCGGCGGTATCGCGGCCCCAGAGAGGGAAGAGGCAGCGCCGACCCGCCGTTGCCAGCCGCTCCTCCCGGTAGGCGCGGATGTCCTCCAGGTAGAGGTCGGCGAAGGCGATCGTCTCCACCCCGTCCAAGGGCGGCCGCCCCAGCGCCGCTTCCATCCGCTCCCCGTAGACCTCGTTGGAGCAGCCGGCGGGGATCCCGATCTCGACCAGCTCGACCCCGGTCGCTCGCGCCTGCGCCCGCAGCAGCTCGCCGCGGACCGCGTGCATGCTGATCCGGTCGTAGTCCTCGGTGAGCGTGGTGAGCAGCGCGACCGGCTCGATCCCCAGCTCCTCCCGCAGCACCCAAAGCGCCAGCGAGGAGTCCTTACCGCCGCTCCAGGAGAGGGCCGTCAAGTGGCGAGGGCCGGATTCGAACCGGCGACACCACGATTTTCAGTCGTGTGCTCTACCAACTGAGCTACCTCGCCTGGAACTCGCCCAACCGCTCGGTTCGCGTATTCCGGGCTACCTCGCGCAAGAATACCTGGCTGCTCGCCACCTGGTCACGGGCTCCATCGTGGCTGGGAGTTCTACCCCCGCGGCACCCAGCACGTCTTTCGCGAGCATGGGGACTGCGGGCTGAGTGGCTAGCTAAACAGAGTCCTCCTAGAGAGCCGTCCGTCGAGGAACTGAAGCTTCCATCTTCCGTTTCCATACCACACACTCTCGTCTTTCCCCCTTATGAGAATCTGCCACGTTTCGGTTCTGCCAAGCTCCCGTTCGACAGTACGCCTTGAGCTCCCGAGCCGCAACGCGCGCACTCGGCGATCCAGTGGAGCGACAGGTCGTTTTCGTGGCCAGTACCCTGACGGGTAGTTGCGCGTTCTCTCGTACAGCGAGGGCTTGAATACGAGCAGCCAGGGTTCGTAGTTCAATACTATTTCGCCGCCTTCGCCTTCGAAGCGAGCACGAGGCTCGCCTAGCAGCTCTTCAACTTCATCAATCGAGAGACCCCTAGGAAGCCTTGGAACAACTCGATCGAGAGCGCCACGGGTGACCGCCTGAGGGCTGTCCTGGCCGCAGCCTAGAACTGAGCCGATTAAAGCCACGGTTACTATGGCGATGGCCAAAGGCTTCAACGCTCCGCCCTACCGATAGCTGCAGAATTCCTGAGCCTTGACTTCCAATACGTGTGATTCCTCTACTCCGGCCCCAAAGTTATAGATGTACTTGAAGATAATTTGAATCTGGTACTCGTCGCCCGGTTCGCAAGCAAAGGTTCCCTGGCCGTCATGGTTATTGGCACATGGATCAGTGCCCCTACAGCTGCGTGGCACTCCTGGATAGGAGTTCAGGTAGTGAGGGGGCGCCATCTCGACGAAACCTTCCTGGTAGACATCCCATCGTTCGTCTCTCCAATAGAAGATGTCGAAGGCGATTCGGCTGATTCCACCGGCACGGTTGGACCGATAAATCATTCGAACGCCCATGCGACCGCCCTTCGGAGACCACATCTTGATGTGGAGCCACACTTGGCATCCAACCTTCCCGGGGTCGCAAGCGTTGTCGTAGGGCTTCGTCCCCGAAGGATCAAACTGGTTGACTGGATCCGCGTTTCCGTAGTCATAGGTGTTCGCCGAACCACCGTCGATCGGGTCCGTCGAGAGGAACCTGCCAATAGCGGGAACGTAGCTACGAGCCCCCATTTGGATGATGCCCGAAGGCAGTTCAGTCCGCCGCTGTATTCCGCCGAGCCAGCCGAATCGAGCCCCGGTGCCCGAGATCGGATTTCCGAACTCGTCGTAGGCGAAAGTGCCTTTTAGGCTCGTGACTTCGGGGTTGATACCCGCAGTCGCAACGACATCCCCGTGCGGGTTGGTCAGCGGAAGCGTGATTTCTTTCCCGTTTTCCTGCACCGCCGCCAACTCCCCGCCGATGCCGACGATGTTGCGCGTCCACGCTGAACCGCGCTCCGTCCATCCAGGAGAGTCCCCAGGGTTGTCGTAATGGAACACTTCGGTTCCTTCGAGGCCGGCGCCGCCTTGAAGCCGCGAGCGCTGTCGGCCCGACGCATCAATTCCGAAGGTGTTCGTCACACCGCCCTGCGACTGGACTGCAACCATGTTGGTGGCGAAGTAGCTGCTCGTCAAACCGTTGCCCCCTGCATCGGCCGCGGGGAGGCTGGTGATTCGGCCAAAGTTGTCATAGACGACCCCGGCGTCGACCAGACGGTCGGCTTGGTCGTAGCTGTATTTCTTTTCCGTTGAAGAGCCGCTTCCGCATGCCCCTCCAAGCGTTGCGGTACGCGTCGTCAACGAAAGTCGGTTGGAATCTTTGTCATAGCTATAGCTGCGAGCCGTGCAGTTGCCGCCAGTGGGGGTTTCCTGGGCTTCGATCAGCCGGCCCGCCCGGTCATAGGCGTAGCGGTCACTACCAAGCGTGCTCACTTCGGAAAGGGTCTGGCCGTAGATGGACTGATCGATACTAAAACTGAGCCAGGTGCAGCTCACACCGCAACTCGCTGCCTTGGTGTAGGTGAGCCCGACAAGCGCATCCGTCGCGTCGTAGGTGGATTCTGCAGTTAGACCATTCGGGAGGCCGCGTCGGACCATGTTGCCGTCTGCGTCATAGCTGGCGGTGAATGCGCCGGCTGCCGAGTCCGTGAGTTTAATCAGAAGGCCCGTCACAGGGTCGTATTCCAGTGACTGGGAGCCTTTGCCGTCAGAAAAGGAAGATGGGCGCCCAAAGCTGTCATAAACGGTTTCAGCTTTGTTGCCGTCTGCGTCTTCATAAGAGCTGACGCGGCCGAGAGCATCATAGTTCGTGGTGGTGGCCTGGGTGTCGAAGCCGGCGCATTCACTGGGTTCGCAGGCAAATCGCTGGGTCGTCGGCATCCCGTTCGTCGGGCTGTAGAAGTATTCGACCTTGGGAACCGCCTGACCTCCTCCGGTTACCTTCTTCGAGGTCTGCCTGCCAGCGGAGTCGTAGGTGAACACGGTTCTGCGAAGACCGGCTTCACCCGCGCCGGGGACTTCCTGGACGATTTCGGTGGGCTTACCGAGCGGCGAATAGGATTTGATCCAAGTAATGGGTAGCGCAGGGCCGCTTACGGGCTGGGCGGCCGGCTCGATCTTGCAGGGAAGGCCCGACCAACCTTTCTGCGCTGGACAACCGTTTGGGTTGTTTTCGAAATAGGTCGTCTTGATTGCCCCCGGAACGTTGCCGGCTTCTTCTGAGGCTACGGGTTGGCGGACTTCACTCCGCTGACCCGTAGCTGGGTCATAGGCAATTTTCCGCCGGATGTTGAGGTGGCCGATGCCCGCGTCGGTGATTGCTTCGGTTCGCTCGCGCAGTTTCCAGTTGTATTTGTATTCCGTGACTCGCTGGTCGACTTCGGTGCCTTTGGCAGGGAATACAGCCCCGGTCACTTCCCGAGTTGGCACGAGCGGCGCAGGATTGAGGTTTTCCGGGTTGTCGTAGGCAATTGAACGCTGCAGACGCGCTTCGGCGATTTCGCCGCCTTCCTGCAGCTTAACTCGATGAAGGGGCCCCCGTTCTTCGAGCAGTTCGGTGCCGTCGGCGGAGTAGGTGAATTTTCTCTCCAGCAGATGAGAGCGTTCGACCGTTTTGCCTCCCGGGTCGGCCAGGGCGCGCAGGCGGTTCTGCGGGCTGAGTTCCCGGGTGATGTTGCCGAATTCGTCGGTTTCGGTCGTCGAGATAGGCATCCCGGTCATTCCTGCGCCCTGTGGCATCGCGGTGTTGACCCCGAAGCCTTCGGAATCCATGTAATAGACGGTCGCCTTTTCATAAGAACTCGCTGGTTCGGCCGGCACTTCGGACGGGGGGAAGACAGCGGTGGCGTCAGTGGGGAGGTCCAACTGACCCCAAGATGCGATCGAAGATGCACTCATGTCATTAGGCGCATTGCTGCCGCTAAGCGGGACCTGGTAGCGGATGGAGGTCGCCGTTTCCCCTCCAAGGAGATTGGAGCGCTTTACGGCCTTAAGCCGCGAGACCGGCCCTGATTCGCCGTCCAGGTTTGGGGTGTATTCGAAGATCCAAGGTTCTTGTCCCGGGAGTGCAGCTTTCCACAACCGTTCGCCTTCGTAGGTGTAGGTGTCTTTCAGACTCGCACCGATCCGCGGATCCCATGCGGAGACAAGGCGACCAAGGTTGTCGTAGGCGTAGGCAGCAACTTCCCACGGACCGCCCTCGCCTGGCGCGTAGTAGGTGATGTTTTCGAGGCGGTCCCCGTAACTTGAGGGCGCCCCCCAGTTACTCGCTGGAGCGTAGGTGAATTCCAGGGTGTGACAGCCGCTCTTCGTCGTCGGGCTTTCCGCGCAGGCGGTGCTCGACATCGCTGCCGTCGGTGAGACCTCCCGCACCATCCGGCGCTGGCCGTTGACAAACGCCCAAGTCGTTACCGTGGAGCCGCCGCCCGGCTCCGTGACCGAAATCGGGAGGTATTCACTAGCGTTGCCGCTGTTTTCGTTCCCGAACGTAGTTTTGTTGCCGCCAGGGTCGGTGAGAATGAATTTGCCTTCAGAGAGAACAAGCGAATAGTCGGGGAGTTCGTCTGGCGCTACATATTTTCCTTCGACTTTTTCAAACGGGAGCGTCGCTCCCTTGATGCTCCTCACGGTGGCGTATTCGAAGTTGTAGGTTTCCCCGTCGATCGTTTCGCTTCCGACGGTGAGCGCAATGTTGAGCCAATCCGAGCCACCATCCAGTTCAGCGCCTGATTTCCAGCCCTGGCCGAGTATGGATTTTTCTCCAAGGCTTCCTGGGTCGCGAGTGTTGTAGGAGCGAGAGAACGACAGCGGGCGGTAGCCGCCGATCTGGACGTCGCTCGCACCAAGGCTGAGGTTGCCAGTCAGGAGATCGAGCGTCCCGGGTCCAACCGTGATGGCTTCGTCCTGGGGACCACCAAGGTAGCGGTCGACCTTGGCTTCGACCGGTTCACTAAAACCCGCACCGGTCCCGCCTTCGAAGAGGGCGCGGACCTGAACCGTCCCGCCTTTGCCCTGCAGTTCGCTGTTGACGTGGGCCGCATCAAAATACAGGCGTTCCGATTGGCAGCAGGATTCGCTCACCGCCAGTTCTTCGACGGGTTCGCCTTTCGCGTTTCGCAGAAGCGCCGCGGGAATATCCGTGAACTGCCCTTTTTTGCCAGCACGGTACTGATAGCGAACACCGGTTACGCCAGGAGCCCAAGCAGAGCGCAGCATGAGCCTACGAGCCGTGGTGGTGCCTTCGGTGGGCGAGGTCAACTTGTTGCTCGAGGGAGCCTTTGGGAGGTAAATGATGACGAGTTCGGGATTGTTGGATGCAGCTGCGCTGGAGTTGAAAGCGACGTAACGCCGGGGGCAAACACCGCTCGATTCGCATTCCGCGGTACGGGTCTCGTCGATCTGCTTGACGATGACGCCTTGGTTCTTCAGGCCAATTTCGGAGTTCTGGGATTTGAGGAATTCGACCCAAGCTTCCACTAGGTCGCGCAGGCTCTGTGAGCTAAATTCCCACCAGCCGGGCCCGCTGCCGCGACTGGTCGTGAGGACTTCAGCGCGGCCTTCTGAGGTGAAGTCGCCCCCCGGCGTCGTCCAGTTGCTGTTTTCCCTGAAACGCTGCCAGTTGAGCGCCGTCGTCCAGTCCTTCGTCACCCGCCGGGTTTCCAGACCCGGCAGGGTATTCTCGGCAGAATTCGGTGCGTAAAGCCTTAGCGTAGCTTTGCTGATGTATGCGTTCCAAGGGATGACGCCATTTTTTGGACTGCCGAGTTTGAACCGAAGGAAGGTGCGGACCGGCTGTTTTTCTTTCTGGCTATAGGCGGTGGTCAATTCGGTGGCGCCATTGTTTCCGCAAACGGTCCAGCCGCTCGGGAGGGGCGTGCTGCCGATTGAGCAATTCTGTTCAGTGGGGATGAATGCCGAGGGGTCAATGGTCACCGGCCATGAGCGATCTGGGTCAGCGAGCCAGGCCTCCTCAGCTTCCACGTCCAGCGTCCAGCGGCCCGTTTCCGAGCCTTCTCGAAGGATGTAATGGGCGGCATCGACCGGCGGGTCTTGGCTCCCGTCGAATATCGTCGGGGCGGGCAGCGTGGCGAAGAGGGCTCCTGCCGAATTCTCGACCGCGATTGAGCCGTTCTGTCGAAGGTGCGGGGTGAGTCCCTGCGAGAAGTCGAGGGCGAACCTGTAGCGCCTCGGCTGAGAGCTGTCGGCTAGGACAATCTCCTCCTTGACGCCATTCGCGAGGCTGTGAAGTTCGAAGGAAAGATCACCGCCATGGGTATCGTAGGTCGCGACAGCGTGTTCCACTTCGACCGGCTCGGTCACCGGTCCGAGGAGGCGGTAGGAAAGCCACTCGCCTGCAACGGAAAGCCGAACTGATCCGTTGCCCATTTTATTGGGAAGATGTAAATCGAAGCTGTTTGCCGCGTTCGTCAGCCCACCTGTCGGAGGTTCTTCGAGACTTCTGTCGATTGGTTTCCAGTGCCCATCCTCGGCGCGGTAGTTGACAGGGGTCTCGAAGACACGGGTTTCAAATCTCCCATCGGACAATTCGAAGGTGCGGGTGTTGGCGGTCCGACGCTTCGGAAGCTCTCGAACTGGATCTGCCTGAAATTTGGAGGCTCTAGTCGTCTCACCCCCCGAACCCTCTCCTTTGGCGACTCCGGCAGTGAACGCTGTTAGAGCCACAAACGCGATTACACCGAGCAGCGCGGTGGAGACGCGCTGCCAGCGGCGACCAACAGCGTTCCTACCGGACGAGGCGGAGCGGGACCGACGCGTCGGCTGCAAGATGTTCCTTCCTTTGTGGACGAGACAGACCGGCGCGAATACCTTTCGAATGCGTCGGCGGCGCGCATCTTCCTCAGATATTTCCGTGAAAGTCCATACTTATTTTTTGGATGAAGTTTCTTGTGGGTCGCATGCCGAAGCATCGCCATGGCCGAAATGAACCGGTCGTTTTGGAGGCGGGGCTGATTGCATTGCGGGATGGGCTGGGCTCGAGCCGCGCTGGCGCTGGTCGCCGTCTTGACGGCGGGGGCGCTGCTCCTTTCCGGGGGCTCGGGGGCCGATCCGAAGACTCCCCCGGCGTTGCCGGAGATGCCGCCGCCGTTCCTGGGGACCGCGGTCGTCGGCGACGGCGGGCTGACCGCGGCCGTCGACGCCTACGGCGACGTGGTCGACCTGCGGCCGAGCCCGGCAGGACCGGCGCTGATCGAGAACCCGAGCGCCCGCCAGGCGGCGGGGTCGGTACCGAGCGACACCGGGATCGTGCCCCTGGTCTCGCTCGGTGGCGGTCGGCCGCGACCGCTCTGGACCGCCGATTCGGTCAGGCAGCGCTACCTCTCCGGGACCAACATGGTCGTCACCACCGCGCGGTTCGGAGCGAGGCCTGTGCGCATCCTCTACGCCGCCGGCACCAGCTCGCTTGCCTGCCTCACCAGGTCAACCGGGGGCGTCCGGATCTCCCTGCGCGTCGCCGAACCGGCGGTGGCCCGGCGGTTGCGATGCGACGATCGGGTGGCACGGTTGACGGTCAGAGCCGCCAAACGGAACGACCGGCGGTGGCTGCATCGGGCCCGCCCGCTCGGTCCCGGCGCCCCGGCCTGGGCGACGGCGATGTACCAGCGCTCGCTGCTGGTGCTGCGGGCGCTGACCAACGCTCGCTCGGGCGCCGTCGCCGCCGGCGCCCGCGACGGTTGGGCCTATGTCTGGCCGCGGGACGCCGCGACCGCGGCGATGGCATACGCGGCTGCCGGCTACCGCGGCGAAGCCGAACGGGTGACGCGCTTCCTCCTCGGGCTGGGCCTAGATCAGGCCGCGCGCTTCCACGGTGACGGCAGCCCGGTCGCGGGCCGCGTGGCCCAGGGCGACGCGGTCGGCTGGGTCGCCGCCGCCGCGCGCGCCGCCGGCCTGGTCGACTCCGCCCCTCAGGCGGCGCGCATCCTCACGGGAGGAGGGCCGATCCCCTGGCGCGACCGTCCCGACTATCGCGAGCAGGGCTCCGGCGACTACCTCGGCAACGCCCTCGCCTCCGCCGCCGACGTGTCTGAGTTTTCCCGTCATATATGGGGGGAAAGCTCAGGCACCCCCTCAGGGCTGGTGCGGGAGGCGGGCGATCCTGATTCGGGACTCGACTCGGCTGCCGCCTGGGCGGTTCGGCCGTTCTCCACGCCGCATCTGTATCCCGCCGCCCGCGCGACGCTGAACCACCTCGCTGCCCAGTCGACCCGCTATGGCATCACGCCCGGCGAAGGCTGGGACGGCGGCGAAGACCCATGGACCGCGCCCACCGCCTGGAGCGCCCGGAGCCTCGCGGCCCTCGGCGAACGCCACGCAGCGTTACGCCTGCTTACCGGCCTGCGCCGCGCCGCCACCCCCGCGGGCACGCTCCCCGAGCGCGTCGACGCCCGCAGTGGCCTCCCCCGCTCGACCACCCCGCTCGCCTGGTCGCACGCCTTCGCGATCCTGGCGCTGCGGCAGCTTTGGCCTTCGCGCTGAGGCTCCTATCCTCGCTTCATGGAGGTTCGCCCGGCGACGATGGACGACTGCGAGGCGATCGGCGCCGGGATGAAGGTCGTGGTCGACGAGGGGATCTGGCTGGCGACCGAGGAGGCGAGCGCGGCCGCGCTGGCACGACGCTTCCAGCGGATGATCGGCGAGGGCGACACGGTCCTCGTCCTCGTGGACGAGGAGGAGATCGTCGGCATGGTCGACCTGCACCCGCAGACGCCCGGGGTCGTCGGCCTCGGGATGTGGGTCCTGCCGAGCCACCGCGGTCGCGGCGGCGGAAGGATGCTGCTGCGGGCCGCGATCGAGGCCCGGCCAGCCGACGTCCACAAGATCGGGCTCGAGGTCTTTCCCGAGAACGAGGCGGCAGTCGGCCTCTACCGCTCGCTCGGCTTCGAGCAGGAGGGATTGCTGCGGGACCACTACCGGCGCCGCGACGGCTCCCTGCGCTCGGCCCTTGTCATGGCCCTCCACCTCAGGAACGCATAAGTCCCATCAGCTCCAGGGCGCCGGCCTTGTGCAGCGGTTCGTTGAGGTTGCCGCACTTCGGGCTCTGGACGCAGGAGGGGCAGCCGGCCTCGCAGGGGCACTCGGCGATCAGCCGCTCGGCGTCGCCGAGCAGGCGCTCGAACTGCTCGTAGCCGCGCAGGGTAATCCCGACGCCGCCCGGGTGCCCGTCGTAGATGAAGATCGTCGAGCGTCCGGTCTGGAAGTGCACGTTGGTGGAGAGGCCGCCGATGTCCCAGCGGTCGCACATCGCGATCAGCGGCAGCACCGCGATCTGGCTGTGCTCGGTCGCGTGCAGGGAGCCGAGCAGGGCGTCGGTCGGCAGCGCGCCCGCGAGCTGGTCCGGCAGCACGTACCAGAGCGCCTGGGTGACGAAGCTCTGCTCGGGCAGCTCGAGGGCGACGATGTCGATCGGCTCCTGGTCGGTAACGGAGACGCGCTGGAAGGCGATCACCTGCTCGGTCACCGAGACCTCGCCGAAGTTGAGCTGCACGCCGGCGACCTCGCGCTGCTCGCGAACCCGCTCGATGTAGATCTCGGTCTCCTTTTTCGGCCGCGTGTACCAGTCGCCGTCGAAGCTGGAGACGAGCGCCCGGCGCTCCTCGATGTCGAGCCGGTCGACCTCGTAGGAGCGACCGAGGTGGAGGTAGACGGCGCCGGGGTGGATCGTGGTGAAGGCACGCTCGGCCTCGACCAGCCCCAGCATCTCGCCGGCCTCGCGCTCGATCACCGCGACCGAGTCGGCCGAGGCCGAACGCAGCGGGATCCGGTTGGCGACGAACTCGCTGCGCCGCGGCAGCAGCTTGCCGCCGACGCCGCGCAGCTCCCCTGTCTCGAGCAGGGCCTCGGTCCGCTCGCGCCAGCCCTCGCCGAAGATCTCCTCGTCCGCGGCGGTGAGCGGCAGCTCGTAGGCGGCGGCGATCAGGTGGCGGGCGGCGATCTGCTCGTTGCCGTGGTCGAGGATCGCCGCCTCGACCGGGCGCCCGAGGAACTCCTCCGGGTGGCGGCAGAAGAACTGGTCGAGGGCGTCCTGGCCGGCGACGTAGACGGCCAGCCCCAGCCGCCGCCGTCCCGCCCGTCCCCACATCTGCCGCAGGCTGGCGACGGTGCCCGGGAAGGTGACGCAGATCGCCGCGTCGAGCTCGCCGACGTCGATGCCCAGCTCCAGCGCGTCGGTGGCGACGACCGCGAGCAGCTCGCCGGCGGCCAGCCGCGCCTCGATCTCGCGCCGCTGCTGCGGCGTGTAGCCGCCGCGGTAGGGGACGATTCGCTTCGCCAGCTCCGGCTTCCCGCGCCGCTCCAGGTTTTCGCGGGCGAAGCGCTGGATCAGCTCGATCCCGCGGCGGCTTTTGAGGAAGCAGATCGTCCGCACGTCGTGGGTGACCAGCTCGGCCAGCAGGTCGGCCGCCTCGGAGAGGGCCGAGCGCCGGGTGCCGCTCTTCTCGTCGATCAGCGGCGGGTTCCACATCGCGATCTCGCGTCCGGCCCGCGGCGCGCCGTCGTCGTCGATCAGCTCGAAGGGGGTGCCGACCAGGCGCCCGGCCAGCTCGACCGGGTTGGCGATCGTCGCCGAGGCGAGCAGGAAGCGCGGCTCGCGGCCGTAGTGGCGGGCCAGCCGGCGCAGGCGGCGCAGCACGTTGGCGACGTGGGAGCCGAAGACGCCGCGATAGGTGTGGGCCTCGTCGACCACCACCCACTCGAGGTTGCGGAGGAAGTCGGCCCAGCTGGCGTGGTTGGGGAGGATCGCAACGTGGAGCATGTCCGGGTTGGTGAGGACGAGGTTGCTCTTGCGGCGGATCGCCGGGCGCTCTTCGCGCGGGGTGTCGCCGTCGTAGATCGCCTCGCGCAGGCCCGGCGGGCGCAACTGCGAGAGCTTGCGCGCCTGGTCCTGGGCCAGCGCCTTGGTCGGGTAGAGGTAGAGGGCCCGATCCTTCGGCCGCGCCGCGATCCCGTCCAGAACGGGCAGGTTGAAGGCGAGGCTCTTGCCGGAGGCGGTGCCGCTGGTGATCACCAGGTTCGAGCGCTCGGCGGCCTCGAAGGCCGCCATCTGGTGGGTGTAGAGGGAGTCGATCCCGACCCGTCCGAGGGCCTCAGCCAGGCCGGGGTGCAGCTCGGCGGGGAGCGGCGCCGGGCGCGAGCGGCGCTCCGCCTCGGAAGTCTCGGCGACGATGCGCCCGTCGCGGCGCGCCGGGTCGATCGCGACGGCCCACTCGCCGCGTAGCAGGCTGGCGGCCCCACGCGCCGTCATGCGGCGTCCTCAGTCGCCCGAATAGCGCTGCTATTCGGGCTCCCTGCGTCCTTGCCTGACGACCCGTGGGCCTCGCCAGCCTCTACGCGGACAATCTCACCGGCCACCCTCAGGGCCTGCAGGGAGCTGCGGTCGTGGATGCGGAGGACGTCGGCGCCCTCGCGCACCGCCAGCGTCACCGCCGCCACCGTCCCCCACTCGCGCTCGCGCGCCGGCAAGCGCTCCTCCCAGGAGCCGGCCAGCACGGCGCCGATGAAGTCCTTGCGCGAGAGGCTGACGTAGAGGGGGAGGCCAAGCGCGCGCAGCTCGCCGAGCCGGCGCAGGATCTCCAGATCCTGCGCGGGGCTGAGGTCGAAGTCGAGTCCGGGGTCGATCGCGATCTGCTCCTCGGCGACGCCAAGCTCGCGCGCCAGCTCGACTCTCCCCTCAAACCAGGCGCGCAGGTGGTCGACGACGTCGTCGTACTCCCGCCAGGGGCGGTCGACCCGCGGCGGTCCCTCGATGTGCATGAGGACGTAGCCGCAGCCACTGGCGGCGACCAGCTCGAACATCTCCTCGCAGCCGCCGGAGATGTCGTTGACCACCTCGGCGCCGGCCGCCACCGCCTGCCGCGCCACCGCGGGGAGGAAGGTGTCGGCGGAGATGGGTACCCCGGCCCCATTCCGTGGTTCCTTTCGGACGGCATCCGTCCGAAAGGAACCACGGAACTCGCGCGCCAGCCCTTCCACCGCCGGGACCAGCGCCGCCGCCTCCTCAGCGGCCGGCACCGGCGGCCCGGATCGGGCCGCGACGGCGCCGACGTCGAGCATGTCGAAGCCGGCCCGCGCCAGCTCCAGCCCGTCGGCGATCGCCTGCTCGGGAGTGCCGCTGCGCGCTCCCTCGAACATCGAGTCGACGGTGACGTTGACGATCCCGGCCCCTAGCGGGCGCGCCAAGTCAAGGGTCCTGTCGGCGAGCCGCCACTCCACGCCCGCTACGGTAGCGGCCGCGCGTCATGGGACTCCGCTGCGTCTACACCGACCTCGACGGCACCCTGCTCGGGCGGGGCGCCTCGCTCTTCCGCGATGCGGAGGGCGACTTCTCCAGCGCCCAGGCGCGGGCCCTGGAGGCCTGCCACCGGGCCGGGGTCGAGGTCGTGATCATGTCCGGCCGCCGCGAGCCGCAGGTCCACGAGGCGGCCCGGCTGATGGGCCAGGCCTCCTACATCTACGAGGCCGGCTGCGCCTTCGCGATCGAGGGCGAGACGACCCTGATGACCGGGGAGATGGCGCCGAACGAGAACGGGACGATCTACGAGCAGATCGAGGCGCGGGGGATCCCGAAGCGGCTCTTCGAGCACTTCGAAGGGCGGCTCGAGTACCACGCGCCCTGGCACCACGGCCGCGTCCTCTCCCACCTCTTCCGCGGCAAGGTCGACGTCGACGAGGCCAACGCGCTGCTCGGCGAGCACGGCGACGACGACCTGCGCCTGCTCGACAACGGCGCGATCGGGCGGCCGATGCCGACCGTCGAGGGCCGCACGCACGCCTATCACCTGGTGCCGCGCCAGGTCAGCAAGGCGGCCGCGGTGGCGGGCCACGCCCGCGCCCGCGGCTACCACCCGGGCGAGTGCATCGCGGTCGGCGACTCGGTCGAGGACCTCGAGGTCGCCGCCGCGGTCGGGCGCTTCTTCGTCGTCGCCAACGGCCCCCAAAACGACGAGGGCCTGCGGGCGGCGCTGCCCTCTTGGGACAACGTCACCGTCACCGAGGGAAGCATGGGAGACGGCTTCTACGAGGCCGTCGTCAGCACCCTCATGGAAGACCGCTGAAGCTTCATTAGACTCGGCCGCATGGAGCACGCCACCGTCGCCGAGCAGGAGTACCTGGAGATCATGT
This sequence comes from Solirubrobacterales bacterium, assembly GCA_035693065.1. Lineage (GTDB taxonomy): Bacteria > Actinomycetota > Thermoleophilia > Solirubrobacterales > 70-9 > VAYN01. The sequence continues at coordinate 899 of DASSHE010000014.1, read as the reverse complement.
TCTGGCTGGAGGAGGCCGGGCTGCCGATGACGGGCGCCAACATCGCCCGCGCGATGCAGCTCTCGCCGCCGACGGTCCACGAGATGATCGGCCGCCTCGTCGAGGACGGCTACGTCGAGCGCAACCCGAACAAATCGCTCTCCTTCACCGAGCCCGGGCGCGAGCACGCCAGCCACATCGTGCGCCGCCACCGGATGATCGAGCGCTTCCTCACCGACGTCCTCGGCATCCCCTGGGACGAGGTCCACGAGGAGGCCGAGCGGATCGAGCACGCGATGTCGCCGGTGCTGGAGGAGCGGATGCGGGCGGCGATCGGCGACGCCACCACCTGCCCCCACGGCCACCCGATCGTCGAGGGCGCGCGCGAGCAGGGCGCGCTCCTGGCCGACGTCGAGGTCGGCGCCGAAGTCACAGTCCTGCGCTTCGAGAACGAGGCCGAGGAGCTACTCCACTACCTCAAAGACGCCGGCCTCGAGCCGGGCGTGAAGGGCACCCTCGAGAGCTCCGACGAGGAGAGCGTCACGATCGCCTCCGCCGACGGCAAGCACGTCGTCAGCCGCAGCGTCGCCGAGACCGTCTCGGTCCGCGCCAACCCCTCGCCGCCGCCCCGCGCCGCGATCCCCGAGCAGCTCGTGCTCTCCTCGGACCGCTACGGGCGCTGAGCGCTACTGGCTCCAGCCTTCTTCCCGCACCCAGTCCCGATCCGCGTCTGACCCGAGCTGACCTTGCCGTTTTGCCCTTTGAGGCTGACTTCTGCATAGCGCGGCTTGGCGCAGAGGTTCTCGCTGTTGACCAGGAGGCCCTGCTTGCCGCCTTTGAGGCGCAGGGTGAACTTCGTCACCGGGGCGTCGGGGGCGGTGGCGAAGGTGGTGCGGATGCCGCCGTGCTTGGAGGTGACG
>DASSHE010000013.1:0-21532 GCA_035693065.1 Solirubrobacterales bacterium | reverse complement strand
CACCACCACCGGCTGCGACTACCACTACCAGCTGGGCGAAACACTCAAAGCCGACCAGTGGGCTGCAGGCGCAGAAATCGTCTGCGAAAGCGGCAAATCGATCACGATCTCAGCCGGCGGCGTCTGCGAAGCGACGATCGGAACCCAGGCGCTGGGGGGCACGGTCGAAGTCACCGACAACACAGAAGCTTCGCCGAAAAAGGACATCTCGATCAAAGCGAGCCTCACCGGCATCCATTACACGAAACTCAAAGACGGCTTCGGCTGCCCCTTCAAAGGCACCGGCGAAGGGACCAGCGGGGAAACATCTGGCACCTTCACAGTGACGGCGGAGAACCCGAATAAATCCGAAGAAAAGCGGGATCTCTACGTCGCTGACTGACCGCCGGCGTGCCGTGCTCAGGCCGCGTACAACTGCTCGATCGCGTCCTCGTGCTTCTGGGCGACGATGGCGCGCTTGACCTTCAGGGTCGGCGTCAGCTCGCCGGACTCCTGGGAGAGGTCGTGGGGGAGGATGGCGATCTTCTTCACCTGCTCGACGCGGGCGAAGTTCTGGTTGATCTTCTCGACGTGGGCTTCGAGTTCGGCCTTTACCTCGGGGTTGGTCGCGAGGGCGACGGGGTCCTCGGGCAGGTTGTGCTCCTGGGCCCATTTGACCGCCTCTTCGGGGTCGAGGGTGACGAGGGCGACAAGATAGGGCCGGCGGTCGCCGACGACGACGCACTGGGAGACCAGCGGGTGCTGCTTGATTTCGGCCTCGAGGTTGGCCGGGGTGATGTTCTTGCCCCCGGCGGTGATGATGATGTCCTTTTTGCGCCCGGTGATCCGGATGTAGCCCTCGGGGTCGATCTCGCCGATGTCGCCGGTGTGGAGCCAGCCGTCGACGATCGTCTCCTTGGTCGCCTCGGGGTTCTTGTGGTAGCCCTGGAAGACGTTGGGGCCCTTGACGAGGATCTCGCCGTCGTCGGCAATTTTGACCTCGCAGCCGGGGAACGGTTTGCCGATCGTTCCAACCTTGAAGTCCTCGGGGCGGGAGATCGTCGCCGCGGTCGAGGTCTCGGTCATCCCCCAGCCCTCGAGCACGAGCACGCCGGCGGCGTCGAAGAAGCGGAGGATCTCGGGGTTGATCGGAGCGGCGCCGGAGACCGCGAGGCGGACCCTGCCGCCGAAGAGGTTGCGGATTTTCGACAGCACCTGCTTGTCGGCGAAGGCGTAGGAGCGGGAGAGCAGGAAGCCCGGCTTGCGGCCGCTGCGCTCGGCTTCACGCATCTTCTCCCCGGTCTTGATCGACCAGTCGAAGATCGCTTTTTTCAGGCCGCCCTGTTTTTCCATGCCACTGGTGGCGGCGGTGTAGATCTTCTCGAAGATGCGCGGCACCGAGGGGAAGTAGGTCGGTTTCAGCTCCGCCAGGTTGGGCAGGATCTTCAGCGGGTCCCGCTCCCAGTAGGCGAGGGTGGTGCCGAGGTCGAAGGTGCCGAACTGGATCAGCAGCGCGAAGGAGTGGGCGAGCGGCAGGTAGAGGTAGGCGACGTCTTCGTCCTCGATGACGCTGACGTCGTTGACCATGTCGAGCATCGCCCGGTAGTTGCCGTGGCTGATGATGCAGCCCTTCGGTGGCCCGGTGGTGCCGGAGGTGTAGATGAAGGTGCAGATGTCCTCGGGGGTGACCGCGGAGTAGTAGCCCTGCCAGGCGGCGTTGTCGCCGGCGGCGCCTTTGGCCGCCAGGTCCTCCATCGAGATCGCATCATCGGCGGTACCCGTCATCAGCACGATCTGCTCGAGCTGGGGCAGCTGGCTGCGGACCTGGCGCACCTTCTCCAGCTGTTCGGCGTCCTCGACGACGACGACCTTGGAGTCGGAGTTCTCGAGGACGTAGCGGCACTCCTCGGGCGAGTTGGTCTGGTAGATCGGGACGACCGTCGCCCCGATCGAGAGCGCGGCGAAGTCGAAGTAGGTCCACTCGGGCCGCGTGTTGCCGAGGATGGAGACGCGGTCCCCCCTGCCGACGCCGAGCTCGACCAGGCCGAAGGCGAGCGGGCGGACGATCTCCGCCACCTCGGTGTAGGTGCGGCTGAGCCACTGGTCGCCCTCCTTGAAGCGGATCGCGACCTTGTCGCCGTACATCTCCGCCGCGCGCGGCAGCAGATCGGCAAGCGTTTTGGAGTTGGTGCCCCTCCCCGACATCTGGGGGGAGTCTAATTCAGTGGGGCGCTTGAGGCGCTGCCTTCAGCCCGCCGCTGGGATCGAGGCTGCGCAGCGAGGTTTCGAAGAGGCTGCGATCGATCCGCCCGTGGAAGATCGGGACCCCCATCTCCACGCATTTGCCGATCACCTCCTGCCGTTCCATCTTGAGCTGGTCGGCGAGCTCGGCGGGCGTCAGGTGATTGGCCATGGAGGACCTCCCGGTCGTTGAAAAATTGGGTAGCTGCCATGTTTATCCCTTGTGGCGGACGTGTCAAACCCAATTGACCGCAGGGTCCGGGAATCGGCCCGCGCCCTTGGCCCGCGATAATGGGCGCCGATGTCTGAAGCCGCCGTCAGAGCGATGCCCCGCCGCGGCAGGTTGTGGGTGATCGCGCTCCTCAGCCTCGGCCTGGTCGCGCTCGCCTACTCGATCGTCGAGATCTCTACGAAGAAGGCCGACACCGGGATCGTCCACGTCGCCGGCATCTCCGAAGCGCAGGAGATCTTCGGCGGGATCCCGCAGGCGGGGCAGCGGCTCGGCTCCTCGGACGCCCCGGTGACCGCCGAGGTCTTCAACGACCTGCAGTGCTCGAACTGCCGCGACGCCTTCCTCGCGACGATCCCGGCGCTGTCCGAAAGATACGCCCGCAGCGGCGAGGTCAAGTTCCTCTACCGCCACTACTCCAACAGCGAAAACCCGCAGCAGCTTGGGTTCTACGGCGCCGAAGCGGCGGCGGAGCAGGGCTATGGCTGGCAGTACACCTACCTCTTCTTCCGCAACCAGGAAGAAGCCGAGAAGTTCAGCAGCGAGAAGGCATTCGAGAACTTCCAGCAGTCGATCGCCGGCAGCATCGGCGAACTCGACCTCCCCGAATGGGAAAAGGACCTCGAAGAAAAGGGCGCTCCCGGGGGCCCGATCGACACCCGCCTGGAAACGAACGAGGAACTTGGCCGCAACCTCGGGATCCGGGTCGGCGGCGGGATGGTGATCACCGGACCCGGCGGGACGACGACGCTGCAGGAAGGGCCGTCGCTGTCCGAGGTCGAAGCGGCGATCGCCGAAGTCGAATAGCGCCGGGCGCTGGCTGGCTAAGCGACGCGGCGCAGGCGCGAGCGCTGGGCGATCACGTCCCGCCACTCCGAGTCGACGATGTGGGCGGGGGAGGTGGTGGCGATGAAGTCGCCGAGAACCGCGGCGAGGCCTTCCGGGTCTTCGAGGTTGGGGAAGTGGGCGGCACGGGGGAGCGTCTCGAAGCGACAGTTGGGGATCGAGCGCTCGGCTTCGAGGCCGTGCTCCAACGGGATCGTGCGGTCGCGCTCGCCCCAGACGATCAGGGTCGGCATCTCCCCGAGCAGGTAGAGGCGGTCGCTGGCGCTGACCTTCTGGCCCTGGACGTCGATCACCGCGCGCAGCGTCTGCAGGAAGGCGCGGCGCGAGCCCTCCTCCTGCAGCGGCGCCAGGGCCCGCGCCACCGCCTGCATGTAGACGCCGGTCGAGTTGCCGCGCTCGCGCAGGCGCTTGCCAGCGGCGGCGATCGCCCCGACCAACCGCGGCTGCGCCGCCAGCCGCAGCAGCGTCGCCGAGCCCGGCAGCGCCGCCCCGCGCAGCAGTGGGCTGACGTCCTGGCCGAGGCCGCCGCTGGAGATCAGTACCAGCCGCTCGGTGCGCTGGGGGAACTGGTAGAAGAACTGCATCGCGACGCCCCCGCCGAGCGAGTGCCCGACGATCGTCGCCCGCTCGACCCCGATCGTCGTCAGCAGGTCGCGGATCCCAGCCGCGTGGGCTCCCAGCGAGTAGTCGCCGCGAGGCGTCGCCGCGTCGCCATGGCCGATCAGATCCGGCGCGATCACCCGGTAGGAGCCGGCGAGCTTCCTCGCCACCGTCTCCCAGTGCCGCGAGGAGTTGATCATCCCGTGGATCAGAACCACGTTCGGCCCGCTGCCGATGGTCCGGTAGACCGCGCGGTGGCCGTGCAGGTGGACCTCATGGGCCTCGAAGTCGGGGGCCATCAACGAGCACACTAGCGCTGCCGGGTGACCGCAGCCGATCTATCCTTGCTCAGGTGGAGGAGAAGAAAACCGAGTGGATGGATGAATCCCAATCGGCTGAAACGCTGACCGACTTCGGCCAGAAAGTGATCCACTTTCTGGACGGCGCCTCGGGGAGGGTGCTGCCCTCCGCCGATCAGGTCATTTTTCATCGCGCCCTCGCCGAAGCAAACCGAATCAACCTGATGGAACTGCGGAGTGCCCTCGGCGATGCCTCTGGTAGCGGCCGCCTTGCTTCCGTCGGACTTGCCGGTGCGCAGTTGGAGATGCGGGTCGCGTTTGCCTTGCGCAGCATCGAGCGAGCAGGGGGCTCCGAGTCGCCAGTCTCTGGGCAGGCTCCGGAGGACTGGGGCCGCCTGGCGTTGGATGCGCTCGGGCACAGTCGGGACCTGCTTGCTGCCCTAGTCGAATTTAGCCTTGGGGCGGAGGCCCTCGTCGCGCTTGTAAAGGTCACTGAAAAGCTGGTGCGAGCGGCCTAGGTGTGTCGTGGAACTGGTCTGGGCTACTGGCGTGGTGTTTGGGTTCGCGTTCGTAGTGGGCATCGTCTTGCTGATCCGCTTTCCGGAGGAGGTGAGATCGCTGATCCGGCGGACGCGGTCGGTCTCGGTCGGCCGCGATGGTGTCGCTTGGGTGATCTACGAAGAGGCGATCCGGCAGAAGGAGCCGCGTAACCCAGAACCCGAGGAGGTGCGGCCGGCGCTAGGCCAAATCTCCGGCGGACGGATCCTTTGGGTCGACGATCAGCCGGCAAACAACCGCTTGGAGATCCAGGCTCTGCGGGCCCAGGGCGTCGAGGTCGACACCGCCGCTTCTAACGCGGAGGCGCTCGCCTATGCGGGGGCGACTGCCTATGACCTTGTGCTCAGTGACATCGGCAGGACTCCTCCCGAGCCGGAAACGGCTGGGCTTGAGCTTCCGCGGCTCTTGCGCGAGGCCGACATCCGGGCCCCGCTCGCCTACTACACCGGCTTGGCGAGCTCTCCGCGGTCGCCAAGCGGCGAGAGGGTGTTCGACAAGCCCAGCGAGCTGCTGCCTTTCGTCGCCTTTTCACTCGGCGCGCCTCTGCCCGACTGACGGATCGGAAGTTATTGCCTACATCGGGGCGCCCGGATTTGAACCGGGGACCTCACCGACCCGAACGGTGCGCGCTACCAGGCTGCGCCACGCCCCGAGAGGGGTGATTATCCCAGAGCGGAGGGGCGGGTGCCGCGCGAGGGCGCGAGCGCTACTTTGAGAAGGGAAGCGGTTCCATTCGAGAGATGAGGCTGAGGTTGATTCCGGCGTTGGTTCTGGCGCTGCTGGCGATGGCGCCGGCGGCGGCTTCGGCCTATCTGCCGCCGGGCTTCATCGGGATCTCGCCCCAGAACCCCTCCAACGCGAAGGACTTCCGGCTGATGCACGAAGCGGGGATCCGCGGCGTGCGGCTGCCGCTCTATTGGTCCGGGGTCCAGTCGCAGCCGCCGCTCGTCGCCAAGCCCGACTGGTCGGGCTTCGACAAGGAGGTCGAACTCGCGGCCGAAGAGGGGATCCGGGTGATGCCGTTCGTCTGGGGCAGCCCCGACTGGGTCGCGACGGAAAGGATCGACTTGCCGGTGGGCAGCTCGTTCCAGCGCTGGGCCTGGATCTCGTTCCTGCGCGAAGCGGTCCGCCGCTACGGGCCCGACGGCGAATTCTGGGAAGAGCACACCAAGCTCGACTACCTGCCGATCCGCAGCTGGGAGATCTGGAACGAGGAGAACATCGTCACCTTCGCCAGCCGGCCCGACCCGGCGCGGTTCGCGGTCCTGGTGCGGATCTCCGGGCGGCTCCTGCACCGGGAAGACCCGGGCTCGAAGGTGATCCTCGGCGGGCTCTTCGGCCGGCCGCTGCAGATCCCGCCCAACGCCGGCTCCGGCGACTTCGTCTCCCGCTTCTACCAAGCGGGCCGGGTGAAGCCGTTCTTCGACGGGATCGGCCTCCACCCCTACGTCGCCGACGCCAAGGCGATGGGGGTGCAGCTGGCCAACCTGCGGCGGATCATGCGCCTGCACGGCGACGCCTCGGCGCCGCTCTACGTGACCGAGCTCGGCTGGGGGTCCCAGAGCGGCCCCAGCCGCTGGCAGCGTGGCCTCTGGGGGCAGGCGAACCAGCTCGACAAAGCCTTCTCGATGCTCTCGGCGAACCGGGTGCGGTGGAACGTCGCCGGCGCCTGGTGGTTCACCTGGACCGACGAAGGCGGCGGCTGCGGCTTCTGTCAGTCGGCCGGGCTGCTGAACGAACGGCGCGAAGCGAAGCCCTCGTGGTACCGCTTCACCACCTGGACCGGCGGCGACCCGGACGCGGTTCCGCGGGCGAGTGACGGGGAATAGGCAGAGGAAGTTAGGCTCCCCAGCGGACTTCCAACCGAAAGAAGGAGAGTTTTCGAATGGCTTTCTCGGTACCTGACCTGCCGTACCCCTACGACGCGCTCGAGCCTCACATCGACGAGGAAACGATGCGGATCCATCACGACAAGCACCACCAGGCCTACGTCGACAAAGCCAACGGCGCCCTCGAGGGCACCGAGTGGGCCGACCGCGACGTCGAGGACGTGCTGCGCAACCTCTCGAGCCTGCCGGGCGACAAGCAGGCGGCGGTGCGCAACAACGCCGGCGGCCACTACAACCACTCGCTCTTCTGGCAGATGATGAGCCCCGACGGCGGCGGTGCCCCGAGCGGCGACCTGGCGGCGGCGATCGACGAGACCTTCGGCTCCTTCGACTCCTTCAAGGAGGAGTTCAAAAACGCCGGCATCGCCCGCTTCGGCTCCGGCTGGGCCTGGCTGGTCAAGGATTCCTCCGGCCTCGCCGTGATCTCGACCCCGAACCAGGACTCGCCGATCTCCGACGGGACCACGCCGCTGCTCGGCGCCGACGTCTGGGAGCACGCCTACTACCTGAAGTACCAGAACAAGCGCCCCGAATACCTCGACGCCTTCTGGAACGTCGTCAACTGGGACTACGTCGCTGAGAGGTTCGCTTCGTAGCTCTGCTGCTCTGAGGCTGCGGGGATCTCGCTCATTGCGTGCTCGGCGAGTGCGGTGATCGTCAGGCTGGGGTTTACGCCGACGTTCGCCGGCACCGCCGAGCCGTCGCAGACGAGCAGGTTCTCGTAGCCGAAGACGCGCTGGCGGGCGTCGACCACGCCGTCCTCGGGGCCGTGGCCGATCACCGCGCCGCCGAGGATGTGGGCGGTCGAGGGGACGTTCAGCATCGCCTCCATGACGGAGCTCTGGGCGACCCCGCCGGTGCGTTTGGCCAGCCATTCCGCCGCCTCGTTGGCGACCGGGATGAAGGTCGGGTTCGGCTTCTCCGGATCCTGTTCGGTTTGCAGCCGGACGTCGCCCGAGCGCTTCAGCTTCGGCCGCAGGGCGATCGCGTTGTCGAGCGTCTGCATCACCAGGAGGATGATCGTGCGCCGCGACCACCCCTTCGGCCAGAGCAGTTTGGCGAAGCGGGCAGGGTGGCGGACGATCTGTCCGAGCAGCTTCAGCGGCCTGGTGACGCGGGTGCCGTCGCCGACCAGCAGCGTGTAGAGGAGGCCCATCGAGTCGCCGTCGTTGCCATAGCTGACGGTCTCGATGTGGGTGTCGGCGTCGGGGTAGATGCTGCCGCTGATCGCCACCCGCCTGGTCAGGTCCGCCGGGTAGTCCTCGGGCACGGTGACGGCGAGGATCATCTCGCTGTTGGTGCGGACCAGCTCGCCGAGCCGGTGCGAGAGCTTCGGCAGCGAGCCGCCGAGGCGGCAGCGCTGCAGCAGCTTGTTGGTGCCGAGGGCGCCGGCGGCGACGACGACGCCGCGGGCGGTGATCGTGCGGCGATCGCGGCCCGGGATCATGCCCGAGCGCTCGCTGGTGATCGCGTAGCCCTCGGAGCCGTCGGCGGCGCCGAGCGGGCGGATCTCGGTCACGGTGCGGTCGGGCGTGACCTCGGCCCCGCGCCGTTCAGCTAGGTAGAGGTAGTTCTTGACCAGCGTGTTCTTGGCGCCGTGGGGGCAGCCGACCATGCAGCGCCCGCAGAGGCTGCAGCCGGTGCGGTCCGGGCCCTCGCCGCCGAAGAACGGGTCGGGGGCGGTCTTGCCGGGCTCGCCGAAGTAGATCCCGACCGGGGTCTTGCGGTAGGTGTCGCCGACGCCGATCGCTTCGCCGTACTCGCGCAGGAGGTCGTCGGCAGGGTCGTCGCTCTCGACATCGGTGACTCCCAGCATCCGCTGCGCTTCGGCGTAGTGGGGGGCGAGCTCGCTCTCCCAGTCGGCGAGGTCGGACCACTGCGGGTCCTTGAAGAACTTCGCCGGCGGCACGTAGAGCGTGTTGGCGTAGCCGAGGCTGCCGCCGCCGACGCCGCAGCCGCTGACGACCGAGACGTCCTTGAAGGTGGAGAGGCGGAAGATGCCGCGGAGGCCGACCCGCGGCGCCCAGAAGTAGCGGCGGATGTCCCAGGTCGACTTCGGGAAGTCCTTGTCGGTGAAGCGCTTGCCGCACTCCAGGACCCCCACCTTGTAGCCCTTTTCGGACAGCCGCAGGGCCGAGACGGATCCCCCGAACCCCGACCCGATAACTATCCAGTCGTAGTCGAACTGGCTCATCGGCCAGGAAGACTATCTGTAGCGGCTCAGGCCTCGCCCGGCTCGAGCGGGCGGAAGTCGCTGGTGCGGGCGCCGCAGACGGGGCAGAACCAGTCCTTGGGGATGTCTTCAAACGCCGTTCCAGGCGGGATTCCGCCGTCTGGGTCACCGATCGCGGGGTCGTAGATGAACCCGCAGCTGTCGCAGATCCAGAGGGTGGCGTCTTTGGTCTCCGTGGTCATATCTGGATGTTAGGGATCCTGGCTAGCTGGCCAGGACTACTGCCCGAAACTGACCTGCGGCGCCGCCCGCTCGGCTTCGTCGATCTCGAAGTACTCGCGGGCGGTGAAGCCGCCCTGGTTGGCGATGATCGAGCCCGGGAACTGCTGGATGTCCGTGTTGTAGGACTGGACGTTGGAGTTGTAGATCCGGCGCGAGGCCTGGATTTCGTCCTCCAGCTCGGAGAGGTTGCGGCTCAACTGCTGGAAGTTCTCGGTCGCCCGCAGGGTCGGGTAGTTCTCGGCGACGGCGCGCAGTTCGGTCAGGGCGCCGGTCAGTTTCGACTCGGCTTTGGCGGTGTCGGCGACGCTGGAGGCCTGCATCGCCTCGGCCCGCGCTTTCGTCGCTTTCTCGAAGACCGCGCTCTCGTGCTCGGCGTAGCCTTTGACCGTCTCGACCAGGTTGGGGACGAGGTCGTGCCGCCGTTTCAGCTGCACGTCGATCCCGCTCCAGGACTCGTCGACTCGGTTGCGCGAAGCGATGATCGAGTTGCGCTTGCCGATGTAGTAGAGGACCGCGATAACGAGGATCGCGACGACGGCGATGATGACGATGGTCATGGAGGCTCCTGTGTTTGGACCGGCTTGCGGGCATCCTAACCGCCGCCGGGGGCGAACTCATAGGATCGCCGCCGTGAGCGCGAAGCAGGAAGCGCAGGAATGGGCCGAGACCGTCCGCCGCTACGGCGAGCGGCACGACCTCACCTACGAGCCGGTCGGCGGGATCAACCCCAAAGACGGGCCGGTCGCGCTCTGCGTCCGTGGCGTCAACCGCCTGACCGGGCAGCTTGCTGAGGGCTTCTGGGGCTCCTCCTGCGACGCCGACGAAAAGGAGGTCGGCGGCTTCTTCGGTAAGGCGGTGGTGCCGACGGCGATTCTCGCCAAGGCGCACATGCCAGACCTAGCCCAGGTGGTGCCGGCCTTCAACGTCGAGTCGATCGAGGGGCACGAGGCGGTGACGCAGCGGTTCCAGCGCAAGGTCGAGTTCGAGTCGATCGACTTCAACAAGCGCTTCCTGGTGACGGTGCCGAAGGAGTACGACCCGGTCGCGCTGCGGGAGCTGTTCAGCCCCGGGTTCCTCGGCTGGGTGACGACGATCCAGGGGGAGATCGACTTCGGCGTCAACGACCGCCAGCTCTGGTTCCTCTGGCGGCTGGGCGAGCGCAGCGAGGAAGAACTGAAAGCGGCGCTGAAAAACGCCGGGCAGCTGTTCCGGCGGATCCAGGGCGAGATGGACGAGAGCGGGATCCACACCTACCCACCGGGGCCCTGGCACGCGGGCCTGGCTCCGTTTCCGCAGGGTTAGGGCGAGGCTTTAGGCCGGGTAGTCGGGGTCGCCGGGGAGGACGACGCGGGGTTCGGCACCCTCGTCGGCGAGGACCTTGGGGAGGATCGGCTCGACCGTCCGCTCGCGGTAGGCGGCCATCGTCTCGTCGGAGGTGTCGAATTCGGCCAGCCAGCCGAGCTGGGTCCTGGTCGGGAAGGAGAGCACGACCTCTTCCGCCTCCAGCGCCTCCCGCGGCTGGAACCAGCGAGCCTCGGTCGTCTCGATGCCGTCGGGGCGCGGCGGCGTGTGGGGTGGGGCGAGGGCGAGGAAGAACCAGGCATCGAAGCGGGTCGCGATCACCTCTGGGGTGATCCAGCGGCTGAAGGGGACCAGCTCCTCGCCGGCGTCGAGCTCGATTCCCGCCTCCTCGGCGAGCTCGCGCAGGGCGCAGGCGCGCAGCCCCGCCTCGTTCTCGCCGTCGGCGGCGTCGAGCGAGCCGCCGGGGAAGACCCAGACGCCGGGCATGAACTTTGCCTCCTCGCTGCGGCGCAGCAGCAGCACTTCGAGCGCCCGCTGCGAGTGCTTGCCGCCGCGGCGCAGCAGCACGATCGAGGCGGCCGGCCGCGGCGTCGACGGCGGCCCGAAGTTCGGTAGCTCCGCCGGCCCCCGTCGCCGCTCCTCCATCGCCGCAGCGTACCGGGGTGTGGTTGAGCTTCGTTCCGCATAGCGGCTCAAAGCTCAACCACACCCATGGATTTGGCGTCTCAGCTGAGGACGCGGCGGCGTTGGCGGCGGACCCAGGCGCGGTGGGTGAGCCAGGCGAGGAGGGCGATCAGCGCGACTGGCCCGAGGATGGCGAGGCCGACGAGGACGACCCCGGCGGCGACGGCGAGGATGTGGCCGGCGTCGCCGAGGGCGTCGTCGACGCCCCAGGCGCCACCTGCTGAGGGTTCGCCGCCGCCGCTGACGATTTGCAGGGAGACGCGGGAGAAGTCGGCGCGGCGGTGCAGGTGGGTGAGCTGCGCGGCGAGGCGGCTGGCGTGGCGGCGCTCGTGCCGCAGCTCGGCTTCGACCGCTTCGCGCTCGGCTTCGGTTTCGGCGTCGGCCAGCTGCGCGAGCAGGCTGTCGATCCGCGCCCGCGACTCCTTCAGAAGTTCGGCGGTGCTGACGGTGGGCGCGGTGATGTCGGCGCTCGCTTCGTGGCGCGAGCGGACGCTGTCGATCCCGGAGAAGGCGGCCATCGCCTCGCCCAGCTTGGCGCTCGGGATCAGCAGCTCGAAGTGGGCTTCGGCTTCTTCGCCGCCTTCGCGGCTGCCGGAGCGCATGACGATGCCGTCGTTGGCGTGGACGACTTCGTAGACCCTGGCGGAGTCGCCGGCGACGTCCTCGGGCTTGGCGCCGAGGGTGATCGAGGCGGAGCGTTCGACGTCGCGGTGGCGGATTCGGGTCTCCATTTCCTTCGAGAACGGAGTCATTTCGGCCTCGGCTGAGCCCGCCGCTGAGAAGGCCCCGTCAGAGGCAGCGGATTCGATTGGTACGACGGCGGCGCGTTCCCGGTCCTTGCCCGCGTAAGCACCGGACCCATCGAAGTTTTGGGGTGCCGGATTCGTCTGCGAGAGGAAGCCTCCCTCTGAAGTCTTGTCCTGCAAGCCCGAGAGCGCGATGACGGCGGCGATCGCCAGCACCGCCAGGCCCGTCGCCGGCAGCAGCAGACGCTTGAAGTCCGCCGGACCTTTGTTTCGCATAGCGGCCCAAAGGTCCGCCGGACTTTTCACCCGCAAGCGCGGCCGCCGCGGGAAGCCCGCGGCGGCGCGCTCGTCGAGCTCGGCGGCGAACTCGGGCCTCGGGGTGGGGCGGAGGGCCCGCAGCTCGGCGATCAACTGGTCGTCCCTAAGCGGCTCCATCGCAGGCCTCCCTGAGTTTGGTCATGGCTCGGTGCAGCTTGGTGCCGGCGTTGGACTCGCTGGTCCCGATCACCTGGGCGATCTCGGCGTTGCCGAGGCCGGCGAAGTATTTGAGGGCGATCAGCTCGCGCTCGGCCGGGGTCAGCCGCTCGAGCGCGGTGGCGACCGCGAGCCGGCGCTCGCCGCGCTCGATGCTCTCATCGGCCCCGAGGGCGTCGAGGTCGGCCGGGTCCGCTGCCAGCTCCGCCTGGCGGCCGCGGCGGCGCAGCTCGTCGAGGGCGGCGTTGCGGGCGATCCCGAACAACCAGGCCCGCGGCTCACCGCGCTCGGGATCGAAGCGGCGGCGCTTGCGGTAGGCGCGCTCGAAGGCGAGCGCGGTCACTTCCTCCGCCGCCGCGTCGTCGCGCAGCAGGCTGGCGACGTAGGCATAGAGGTCGTCGCGGCTCGACCGGTAGAGGCGGTCGAAGGCGAGTTCGCTGGCCGTCGGCGCTTCCCCGGCGCTGGCTACGAGCGTCTGCTCCATGCCCGTACTACGGGGCACTTCGGGATCCGTCACAGGATCAGTATCGGCTCAGGCAGCTTGAGGCAGGTGCTCTGGCGCCGAGGAGACCGCCGCCGCGATCGACTCGGCGGTGATCGCGACCAGCTCGCGCAGCTCTCCCTCGGAGACCGAGAGCGGCGGCATCAGCACCACGGTGTTGCCGAGTGGGCGGACGAAGGCGCCGCGCTGGCGCGCCTCGACCGTCACCCGGTGCCCCATCCGCAGCGCCGCGTCGTGCGGGCCGAGGTCGATCCCGGTCATGAAGCCCTTTCGCCGCACCTCGGCCACCTCCGGCATCGCCTCGACCGCCTCCAGCAGCTCGCCCAGCAGGGCGATCTTCGGCTGCAGCCGCTCGATCGTGCGCTCGCTCTCGAAGACCTCGAGGTTGGCGAGCGCGGCGGCGCAGGCCAGCGGGTTGCCGGTGTAGGTGTGGCCGTGGAAGAAGGTCTTGAACTCCTCGTAGGAGCCGAGGAAGCCCTCGTAGATCTCCTCCGTCGCCAGCGTCGCCGCCAGCGGCAGGTAGCCGCCGGTGATCCCCTTCGCCAGGCACATCAGGTCGGGCGCCACGTCCTCCTGTTCGCAGGCGAACATCGTCCCGGTGCGGCCGAAGCCGGTCGCCACCTCGTCGCAGATCAGCAGCACCCCGAAGCGGTCGCAGAGCTCGCGCACCGCGCGCAGGTAGCCCGGCGGCTGAAGCAGCATCCCCGCGGCCCCTTGGACGAGCGGCTCGACGATCACCGCCGCCACCTCTTCGTGGTGAGCGGCGAGCACCCGCTCGAGGTCGGCCGCGTCGCCGGGCTCGGCGGCGTGGGTCTCGAAGAGCAGCGGCCCGTAGGTCGAGTGGAAGAGATCGATCCCGCCCACGGAGACCGAGCCGATCGTGTCGCCGTGGTAGGCCTCGCGAAGGCGCACGAAGGAGGTGCGGCGGGCGTGCTCGCCGCCGCGCTGCTGTTGGTACTGGAAGGCGATCTTGAGGGCGATCTCGGCCGCGGTCGAGCCGGAGTCCGAGTAGAAGACGCGGGAGAGGCCCGGCGGCGCAATCTCGACCAGGCGGGCGGCCAGCTCGACCGCCCCGGTGTGGGTGAGGCCGAGCATCGTCGAGTGGGCGACCCGCTCGAGCTGCTCGCGCACGGCAGCGTCGATCAGCGGGTGGCGATGGCCGTGGACGTTGCACCAGAGTGCGGCGGTGCCGTCCAGGTAGCGCCGCCCCTCGGTGTCGAACAGGTAGCTGCCCTCGCCGCGCTCGATCACCAGCGGCTCTTCCTCGCTCCAGCCCTGCTGCTGCGTGAACGGGTGCCAGACGAATTCCCGGTCGAGCTGCGCGTGGTCCAGTGCCATCCGCGCGCACCCTAGCTCCGAGGCCGGCCAGATCGCCGCGCGTGATCTTGGTCACACGAACAACTATTGCCCTTCAGAAAAGGTTGCAGCCGTGCAACTATTGTCGAAATGCAAGTTAACGCCACCCTCAGCGAGAAGGAGACCGCGGCCCGGATGACCGCGCTGCTGCGCCACCTCTTCCTCTACGACCGCGGTAACCAGCTGCGGGTGATCGATGAGACGGGGCTCTCGATGACCCAGGTCAAGGCGCTGCTGGAGCTGGGGGGGCTCGGCCATCTCGAGACCCACAGCTGGCACGTCAGCGACCTCGCCGAGCTTTTCGGCGTCTCCGTCCCCTCGATGAGCCGGGCCCTCGACGGCCTGGTCAAGACGAAGATGGCCACCAGGGTCGAGGACCCCGACGACCGCCGCGTCCGCCGCGTGAAGATCACCGCCAAGGGCAAGGAGCTGGTCGACCGCCTGGTCACGGTCCGCCAGGCGGGGATCGAGGCCTTCGTCGCCACCTTGACCGCGGCCCAGCGCCGCAAGCTCGACGCCGCCGTCGACTCGCTGATGGACCGGGAGGACATCGCCCAGACCTACGAGCTCTTGAAGGGAAGTGACCCCGCTTGACCCGCTACAGCCACCTGATCACCGACGAGAATCGCAAGTGGTGGACGCTCGGAGCGATGTGCTTCGCGCTGTTCATGATCATGCTCGACAACACGGTCGTGAACGTCGCCCTGCCCTCGATCCAGCGGGACCTGGGCGCCTCGATCTCCGGCCTCGAGTGGACGATCAACGGCTACACGCTGTCCTTCGCGGTGCTGCTGGCGACCGGTGGCCGCCTCGGCGACATCTTCGGCCGCCGGCGGATGTTCCTCGCCGGGGTGGTCATCTTCGCCCTCTCCTCGGCGACCGCGGGGTTCGCCGCTGACGAGACCTCGCTGGTCCTCAGCCGGGTCGTCCAGGGCGTCGGCGCGGCGCTGATGATGCCGGGCACGCTCTCGATCATCACCGACGCCTTCCCCGCCCACGAGCGCGGCAAGGCGATGGGCACCTGGGCCGGCGTCTCGGCCCTGGCGCTGGCGATCGGCCCCGTCCTCGGCGGCTTCCTCACCCAGCACGTCAGTTGGCGGGCGATCTTCTACATCAACATCCCGGTCGCGATCGGCGCCGTCCTGGCGACGACGTTCGCAGTGCGCGAGTCCCGTGACACCTCGGTCGGCCGCGAGGTCGACTACGCCGGCGTCGCCATCCTCACCGCCGGCCTGACCGCGCTGGTCCTGGCGCTGGTCGAGGGCAACAGCTGGGGCTGGGGCTCGACCGAAGTGATCGCCCTGCTGGTCGGCGCCGCGCTCGCCCTGCCCGCCTTCGTCTGGGTCGAGAACCGGGTGCGGGCGCCGATGGTCCAGTTCGACCTGCTCAGCGACCGCAACTTCCTCGCCGCCGTCTGCGTGGCGATGATCATCAGCTTCGCGATGCTGGGCGTCTTCTTCTTCCTCGCCCTCTACATGCAGGACATCCTCCACTACTCGCCGCTGGAAGCTGGGGTCCGGTTCCTGCCCTCGACCCTGATGATCGTCGCCGTGGCGCCGGTTGCCGGTCGGCTCTCCGACCGCTTCGGCCCGCGCTGGCTGATCGCCGGCGGCTTGGTCCTGGTGGCGGCCTCGCTGCTCACCTTCAGCCGCATCGCCGTCGACTCCGGCTACCTCGACCTGCTGCCCGGGTTCATGCTGCTCGGCATCGGGATCGCGATGACGATGTCGCCGATGACGAGCGCGGCGATGAACGCGGTGCCCGTGCAGAAAGCCGGGATCGCCTCCGGCGTCCTCTCGATGTTCCGGATGGTCGGCGGCAGCCTCGGCGTCGCGGTCACCGGGGCGATCTTCCAGGGCCTGGTCAGTTCCCGGCTCGACTCGCTGCTGAGCGGCAGCGGCATCACCGCCGCCCAGCGCGACTCGATCTCAGAACAGCTCGGCAGCGGCACCGTCGCCAAGGTGCCGGGTCTGGACGCCGCTCAGACCAAGCAGGTGACCGCGGCCGGCAGCGAAGCCTTCGTCTATGCGCTGGGCCACGCGATGACCGTCTCCGCGGTGGTGGCGCTGGTCGGGGCGGCAATCGGGGCGACCGCGATCCGGGCCAAGGGCAGGCGGGTGGCGACCAGCGTCGAGGCGGCGGAGGCGACCGCCAATCCCGGCGGCGAAGCCGTCGCCGCCGAGGAGGCGCGGGAGGCGCCGCAGGCAGCCTGAGACGGCGGGGCGGCATAGGCTGCCGCCCGATGCTCGTCCTCCTCCCGCCCTCAGAAGGCAAGGCCCGTCCCGAGACGGGTGAGCCGGTAGACCTCGGCTCCCTGGCCTTCGCCGCGGAGTTGAGCGCGGCGCGGGAGGCGGCGCTCGACGCGCTCGATCCGGGCCTGCGGGCGGCGCCCGCGGCACCGGCGGCCGAGATCTACACCGGCGTCCTCTTCGACCGGCTACGGCTGCCGGAGCTGCCGGCGAAGGCGCGGCGGCGGGTTCTGATCGCGAGCTTTCTCTGGGGCGTGGTGCGACCCGACGACCGAATCCCGACCTACCGTTTCTCGCCGAAGACGCGCCTGGACGGAATCGGCCCGCCGGCGGCCTACTGGCGCCCGGCGCTGTCGGCGGCGCTGCCCGACAAGGCGGGTGAGCTGATCGTCGACATGCGCTCGGCCGCCTACTCCGCCGCCTGGAAGCCGAAGCGGGCGACGTTGCTGGCAGTGCGCGCCTTCAGCGAGAGCGACGGGGCGCGCAAGCCGATCTCCCACATGGCGAAGGCCGTGCGGGGCGAAGTCGCGCGGGCGCTGCTGCTGGCGAAGAAGGCGCCGGGAGATGTCGAAGCGGCCGCGGCGATTGCCGAGGCCGCGGGCTTCACCGTCGAGCTCACGCCCGGCAGTCTCGACGTGATCGTCGCCTCCTAGACGCGCAGGGAGGGCCAGCTCTCCGGCCGGGCAAGGTCGAGGCGGGGGAGGGTGCGGACCTCGACGGCGGCGAGGGCGGCGATCGTCTCGCGGTTGTCGCGCTCGACTGCGCTCGGCTCGGCCGGCCAGGGGTTGAGGACGACGCAGGCGATCTCGAGCCCCGCCGTCCGTGCCGCCTCGATCGTCAGCAGCGTGTGGTTGATCGTCCCCAGACCGGGGCTGGCGACGATCACCAGCGGGTAGCCGAGATCGGCCGCCAGGTCGCGCACCAGGTAGCCGGGGGAGAGGGGGACCAGGAGCCCGCCGACGCCCTCGCAGACCAGCGCCTCCGCCCCCTCGGCGGCGGCAGCCGCGGCGGCCCGCAGCCGCTCCGGGTCGATCTGCTCGCCGGCGAGCGCCGCGGCCAGGTGCGGCGAAGCGGGAGCGCCGTAGCGGTAGGGCGCGATCTCTTCGTCGCTCTGCGCTGAGCCGGAGGCCCGGCGCAGCAGCGCGTGGTCGGTCTCGCCCCCTTCGTCGAGCCCGGTCACCGTGGTCTTGAAGACCGCGACCCGGTGCCCCTCGGCGGCGAGGGTACGGGCGATCGCGGCGGCGACGACCGTCTTGCCGATGTCAGTGTCGGTGCCGGTAACGAAGATGCCCTCGGCGGCCACGCGCCCTCCTGCGCCTAGGCGGCGAGCGCCGCGGACGGTTGCAGCCCCAGCGCGCGGGCGGCAGCGCCGACCGCGGCCGCGGCCTCGGCCAGCTCCGCGGCGGTGTGCGTGGCCATCACCGTGAACCGGAGGCGGCAGGAACCCTCGGGAACCGTCGGCGGCCGGATGCCCTGGGCGAAGACGGCGCGCCGCAGGGCCTCCTCGCAGAGCGCCATCGTCGGCTCCGCCTCGCCGATCGCGACCGGGACGATCTGCGTCGCCGAGCGCCCGGCGCTGAAGCCCTGACCCGCGAGACCCCGGCGCAGGGTCGCCGCGTTCGCCTGCAGCCGCTCGACCAGCTCGGGCTCGGCTTCGAGGATCTCCAGGGCCTTGGCGGCGGCGGTGACCGCCGGCGGCGGCGGGGCGGTGGAGAAGATGAAGGGGCGCGCCGCGTTGACCAGGTACTCGACGGTTTCGGCGTTGGCGCAGACGTAGGCGCCGTAGGACCCGAGCGCCTTCCCCAGCGTCCCCACCACGACGTCGACCTCGCCGCCGAGCCCGGCCGCCGAGACCGAGCCGCGACCGCCGGGACCGACCGCCCCGGTCGCGTGGGCCTCGTCGACCATCAGGCGGGCGCCGTGGCGCCGCGCCAGTTCCAGCAGCTCGGGCAGCGGCGCCAGGTCGCCGTCCATCGAGAAGACCCCGTCGGTGACGATCAGCGCCGGGCGGCCGCGCACGTGGTAGAGCGCCCAGGCCAGGTGTTCGAGGTCGCCGTGGCGGTAGACGAACGTCTCGGCTCGCGAGAGACGGCAGCCGTCGATGATGCTGGCGTGGTTGAGCTCGTCGGAGAAGACGACTTCGCCCGGGCCCGCGAGGGCACCGATGGCGCCGACGTTGGCGAGGTAGCCGGAGCCGAAGAGCAGCGCCGCCTCGTAGCCCTTGAACGCCGCGAGCCGCGCCTCCAGGTCCCGGTGGGGCTCCATGCTGCCGGAGATCAGCCGCGAGGCGCCGGCGCCGGCGCCCCAGCGCAGCGCCCCCTCGGCGGCGGCCTCGCGCACCTCGGCGCGGTCGGCGAGGCCGAGGTAGTTGTTGGAGCAGAGCAGCAGCACCGGGTTGCCGTCGACGGTGACGGTCGGCCCCTGCGGTCCTTCGATCAACCGCAGCTGTCGGTAGAGGCCGCGCCCACGCAGCTCCTCGAGCCGCTCGGAGACGTCGGTCACGCCCGGGCGGCCACCCAGATGATCGATTCCACGGCCAGGTGCGACTGGGGGCGCGCCTGGCCAAGCGGATCAAGGACGCAGGCCGCCGCCTTTGCCGGTTGGCAAAGGCAAGGCCGAGGACGCAGAGACGCGCAGTGTGCCAGGCGCTTTATCCAGGTGGGTCTGGTCGTGGAATCAATCATCTAGGCCGCGGTTGGGTAGGAAGGCGGCTTCCCCGCCTTCTTGACGACGCGCAGCTGGGTCGAGGGATCCCAGAAGTTGGCCTCGGCCTGGCTGTCGACCAGCTCGTCCATCGGCGTCCGCGGGGCCTCGCCCTCGAGCCAGCCGGAGCGGTTGTCCGGGCGCGGGTTGGAGCCGTTGTCCGCCTGGCGGGCGACGTTGAGGCCGAGCTCTTCGAACATCGCCCGGTCCTCAGCCGGTTCGGCTCCCAGCGTGGTCAGGAAGTTCCCCATCATCACCCCGTTGAGGCCGGCCTTGACCGCAAGCTTGTGGAGGCTGCCGAGGTTCTCGACCCGGCCGCCGCAGAGGCGGAAGAGGGCGCCGGGAATGATCAGGCGGAAGATCGCGATCCACTTCACGACCTCCCACGGGTCCATCACCTCACGGTCGCCGAATTTCGTCCCCTCCTTGGGGATCAGCAGGTTGATCGGGACCGAGGTCGGGTTGATCTCGGAGAGCTCGAACGCCATCTCGACCCGCTGCTCGGGCGTCTCGCCGAGGTTGAGGATGCCGCCGACGCAGGTCTCCAGCCCGGCCTCCTTGACCGCCTGGATCGTCCGCAGCCGGCCCTCGTAGCGGACCGTGGTCGAGACCTCGGGGTAGAACGACCGCGCCGACTCGACGTTGTGGTGGACCCGCTGGATGCCGGCGTCCTTCAGTGCCTTGGCCCGGTCGGCTGACATGTGCCCGATCGAGGCGCAGCGCTTGAGGTTGGTCTGCTCGGCCACCAGCCGGGCGCCGTCGAGGATCTTCTGGAAGTCGCGTTTGGAGAGGCCCTGGCCCTGGGTGACCATGCAGAAGCGGTGGGCGCCCGCCGCCTCGGCCGCTTTCGCGTGCTCGAGGATCTGCTCCGGCTCCATCATCGCGTGCATCGGCGTGTCGGCCTCGGCGTAGCGGGACTGGGCGCAGAAGCCGCAGTCCTCGGCGCAGCCGCCGGACTTCGCGTTGACCAGCGAGCACATGTCGGTCGAGTTGCCGAAGTTCTCGACCCGCACCTCCCAGGCGCGTTCGACGAGGGCTTCGATCTCCTCGTGCTCGCTCAGGGCGCCGTAGGCGAGCGCCTCCTCGGCGGTGATCAGGGGGGACATCGGGCGCAAGGCTAGGAATTGGGCCGGACGCCGCCCTAGCATCAGGCTGATGGATCGAGCGCTGAAGCGGCGACGAAGAGTGGCGCTCGGGCTGATCGCCTGCATGGCGCTGGGCGCCTTCGCCTTTGGGGCCACGCTCGGGGAAGACGGTGCCGCGTCGAAGCAGGCCCCCGACCTCGCCAGCACCCTTTCGCCGCGGCTGCTCGCGGGCGAGCGGATCGTGGTCGGCCTCAGCGGCACCCGGGTCTCGCCGCGGCTGCGCGCCGCGATCGGCAAGGGCAAGGTCGCCGGCGTCGTCCTCTTCGCCGCCAACTTCCCCAGCCGCGCTGCCGGCCGGCGGCTGATTCGCCACCTGCAGGGAATTCGGCGCCCGCCGGTGCTGCGGTATCCGCTGCTGATCATGGTCGACCAGGAGGGCGGCCAGGTGAAGCGGGTCGACGGCGCCCCGACCGCCTCGGCGGCGGCGATGGGCGCCCGCGGGGCCGATTTCAGCGCTCGCCAGGGCCGGCGTACCGCGGCAAACCTTCGCGACCTCGGGATCAACGTCGACCTCGCCCCGGTCCTCGACGTCGGCCGGCCAGGAGGCGTCATCGCCGCCACCGAACGCAGCTTCGGGACCACCGCCCAGCGGGTGCGCGAAACGGCGATCCCGTTCGCGCGGGCGCTCCAAGCCGGTGGTGTGGCGGCGACCGGGAAGCACTTCCCTGGCTTCGGCGCCGCTGGTGAAAACACCGACTTCGCGGTCGAACGGATCGGGCTCTCGAAGAGCGAGCTGCGCCGGGTCGACGAGGCGCCCTACCGGGCCTTCGCCGCCGCCGGCGGCAAGCTGGTGATGCTCAGCACCGCGATCTACCCGGCTTTCTCGGAGCGGCCGGCCGCCTTCACCCGCGCGATCGCCACCGGCGAGCTGCGCGACCGACTCGGCTTCGAAGGCGTCTCGATCACCGACGCCCTGGAAACGGTCGCCGTGCGCCGCTTCGGCGGTCCGGAGAAAGCGGGCCTCGCCGCGGCCCGGGCCGGCGCCGACGTGCTGCTCTTCGCCCAGCTCGCCCCGGCCGAAGCGGCCTGGCGGGAGCTGCTGGCGAAACTCCGCGTGGGCAGCCTCGACCGCGGCGAATTCGAGCTCGCGGCGCAGCGGGTCCTCGACCTGCGCGCCGAATCGCGCCCGTAGCCCCTAGGTGTAATTCCTAAGCACGTTGTTCATCCGGACCTCCTTGGAGGCTGGCGGTGTCGAAGCCCCAGCAACAAGGAGGAACCGGATGAAGCTCCACGCTAACGCGCCCCTCGGCCCGAAGGGCAGGCGCCACATGGTTC